>CAZJYX010000001.1:0-266261 GCA_964550375.1 uncultured Planctomycetales bacterium
TTCCGGGCACTGCGTGAGCACTTGATATATGGCGCGTGAATGGGGTGGGGTCAAACTCTTGGGGCGGGGTTGCTGGTGGCTGGCGGGTTCTGGCGTGGGATGGCGGGTTTTGCCAGTCGCAAGAAAGTGTCGCCCCGGTGGGGCTTATGGGTGGTGCGTGGCGCTTTCCCGGGGCTGGCGCCGCCGGGCTATAGGCTTTCGCCCCGGTGGAGCTGGTTGGTGGCTGGCGGATTTTGGCGGGGGATTGGCGGAGTTCGATGTCGGCGCTTCGGCGTGATGGGGCATCGGCAACCAAGTGGCGGGCAGTAGGTGGCACTGTTCGAACTCGTCAATCTGGTTGGCAGGCAGTGCGCAAGCGGTGCGACCGCGTCAAGCGCTAATCCCCGGCAATCAGCGGTGGTGGTCGCCCGGCCGCCTGCATCTCGGCCGCCATGCGATCCAGGAGCTCCTGAAACATCTTCTCAGGATGACGCTCTACTCGGCCATCGACGAACAGAACATGTCGACAGCCGTCGCGCCGGTCAGGACGATCATCAAAAACCAGCAGCCAGTTCATTGGGTCATCGAACCTGACATTCGTAACGTATGAATAGCCACCTTCTTGCTCCGCACGCTCTGGGTCCATCAAGTCGCCTGGTAGAAGCAGACCCTCCTCGCGCAGCCGCCCCAGAGACGTCGGCATACTGCCGTATTTGTCGGTGTACTCGACCAGCCCTGCGTAGGCGACGCGCAGGTGTAATCGGGCAAGCACACGCTTATCAAGTCGATGCCCGCGCAGGCGCGGCGGGAATATGTGCAACACAGAAACAACACCAAGAATAACGACGACGACCCACAGAACTCGGCGGGCACCATTGTCCATGTCAGGACTCACATGAAGCCTCGATCGGGCCGCGTTCGGAACGCGGCCGACGCTTTTCGTAGCCCCCAAGTACCGGCATGATCGTAACGCCCGCTACCAAGATACTCAACGAGCGCTGGCACTGGCGCGTGTCTCGCTGGACATGCACGCCACTCAACACAACTCCCAACAGCACAAGCACGAAGAGCATTCTCCGGCTCAGAGGAGACACACGAGCTGCAACGGCATTTCAACGCATAACACCATCGCCAATCACAAGGTCACCGCCTTTCCCCCTTCGGTGCTCTGCTGTTCTACGGGCGGCCGCGTCAATGGTCGTCGGCGGTCAGCGTGTGCACCACGTCTTCCTGCCCGGCGCGGCGGGCCAGGTCCAGGGGCGTGTGCCCATCCTGCGTTTGCAGGTTCCGGTCCGCGCCGTGCTCGAGCAGCAGCCGCAGCGACTCCGTGTAGCCGTTCTCCGCGGCCAGGTGCAGCGGCGCTACTCCGTCCGGCGTGGCTGCGTTGACATCGGTCCCGGCGTCGAGCAATAGCCGGACAACCGCCGTCCGGCGGGCGGGCAGCATGACCGATGCCCGCAAGACTGCATGCAGCGGCGTCCTGCCGCTCGGATCGAGCGCGTTCACGTCGGCCCCGGCCTTGATGTACGCGGCAACGAACACGCAGTCACCCAGCCGGGCGGCCTCCCACAGCGGCGTGCGGCCCCGGCCGTCGCGGACGTCCACCTCCACGCCGGCGGAGAGGAACAACGCGAGGATGGGAAGCCGCGGCCGGCTGTACTTTGTCAGGCGGCCGCGCAGATAGTGCATCGGCAAGCGGCCAAGTGCATCAGTGGCGCGGATGTCCGCCCCAGATGACACAAGTTCGCGAACGGCGTTCAGGTTACCGGCCCATGCCGCAGTGTGCAGCGGTGTACGGCCTCCACCGTCGCGGGCCTCCAGTTGTGCGCCGGCTTCCAGGAGGATCGGTATCATTTCTTCCCGATCGAAGAATGCCACCACGTGCAACGGCGTCCGCCCGCGATCGTCAACACCCTCCAGTTGGGCGCCATGCCGCAACAGAACCCTGACCAGATTCGGCCGCCCGTACGCCGCCGCACAGTGCAGCGGCTTCAGACCGTCACGTCGTGGTGCATTTGCGCTCGCGCCGTGTTCGAGCAGCAGAGTCACGACTTTTAGACCGCCGCCATGCATGGCCCTGTGCAGGGCGGTTTCCCCGTAGCCATCTGTCGAGTCAACGGGCGTACCGCGATCCAGCTCACGTTGCACGCCCGTGACGTCGCCGCTGGCAGCCAGCCTATGCAGTGGGTAGGGATCACACCCCGCACTCATGGCGACCAAGGCAACCAACGGAAGCAGTTGCCGCACCCTGCCGGTTAACGGCAGGCCCTGCGCGACCCCGCGGCGCGGCCCTGGTCTACGGGCGGGCATCATCACCCTCCACCTCGCAAGGGCACCCGCGAACGTGCCTATCGACGTAGCCGTCCCCGGTCGAGCGGCCTGCGATGATCGCGTTTCGCATTGCGACCACTTGGGCGAGTTCGGCCTCGATTCGAGCGGTTCGCTTGCTCGCATCGATGGAATCCAGCTCAATCTGCGGCCAGTTATCGATCTTAGCCGCCGACATGATGATAGGCTCTATGAGTTCCCAGGGCTCGATCAGTCCAACGCCGACAAGATCTTCAAGTGAAGCCGGTGATTCGCCACAGCACACCTCATACTTGATCCCGGCCAAGCCCAGGCTCCTGATCTCCGAAGCGATAAAGACATCCCACCACCCGCGCTCCAGGAACCTCGCGTAGAACACTGCTCCTGTGGCCGCAGCTATGACCGCGACAGCGAGCCCGGCGATGGTCATGGTCCGGCGGGATGGACGCAAATTGCAGCCCCGATCTTCAACAGGCAATTGGCCGAGCGCCAACCTCAATGCAACCCGGCCAACTGTGACACTTGCCGTGAAGCGGTACACCCCTGCGGATGATCACCGCTTGCTTCTCCAAACTCGGACAACCAGGAACGCTGGCACCGCCCAGCAACATCGCGCCAACCAGAAGAAGCCCTGGCGGCACGGACCACTCCATGCATGTCCCGTCAGCGAACGACTCCGCCACGGTTCCGCCAAGGCGCGTTCAACCGCGCGTTCATCCCACCCACGGCCCGCCACCACCTCCTGCAACGTGCCGCAGTGGCGGTGTTACGGGGCCAAAGGACACGAGCCACCCGCCCACACCGACCGTGCAGGCACTAGAAGAGCTTAGCAGGAAAACGAGCGCGGCTCAACAGAAGCCGATCACAAGCTTCTGCCGCCGGCCGGGTCGGCGGCGTTGGCATCGAGGGGCGGAGATATCAGAAGCCACATCGTCGCCGCGGGACCGTTGGGCCGGCGTCAGCGGGCGCGGATGGCCATTATGAGGTAGTCGTCGTTGGCGAGTGAGCCGCAGCCGTAGGGGACGAGGGTGCCGGCGCGGTTGGTGACCGTGCACTTGAGTACGCTGGTCTGCTTCTGGCCCTCGCGTTTGGTGACTTCGATATCGAGCTTGACCTGCTTGTCGCCGTCCGCGCGGGCCTGGGGGGTGATCTTGACCTCGTAGCCCTCGATGAGCGTGGTTGTGAAAGGCTTGCCTTGCTCAGCGCGCTGGGAAGTGCGGCGTTCGAGCTTGAAGCCGGTGTACTTGAACTGCTTCTGGAGCGACTTGGCCAGCTCGCGCAGCTCGGGGGCGACGTCCTTGTTCTTGGTCGTCGCGCGCACGGCCCAGACCTCGACCTGGAAGGGCTGTCTGTCTTGAGCCTGGGACGCCAGGGGTACCAGCAGCCCGGACACGATCAGCAAGAGCGCGGCGTGGAGATTCGGCATGGTCCTACTCCCAGTACGGCGGCAACCAAGGCCTTCCAGGGCGCATTGTGGGCCCGGCGGCAGTGGGACGCCAGTGGAGTCGGCGGCCCGCCGGCGCGGGCGCCTACCGTTCGGACGGCCCGGCCGGGGGCCGTATTCAGATGGAACCGGTGGTGGGCATACTCAACCGGGCCGGTCCGGAGGTGGACATTCAACCTGGTCGGCGGGGTTATGCGACAGTGCCGGTCTGAGAAGCGGGCAATGTTGTCAGGCCGGGTTGCCCTCGTCCTTGCCAGCCGGGAAGGCCTTCTCCATGCCTTCAAGGAAGGCCCACTGGGCGCGGATCTCGGCGCGGATTTCGTCGCGATCGATCGTTTTGGAATGGTAGCGGCGCTGACCGTCTAGGTACTCCGCCAGCGGCGTACCGTCCGGGCGTATGTTGATGCGGTAGCGGACGCCGTCGAAGACCTCGTAGATGGGGAAGAGGCCGCAGCCGACGGCGGCGCGGATCAGGTCGACGCTCTCGGTCGGTTCGGATTTCCAGCCGGTCGGGCAGGGCGAGAGCAGCAGCAGGAAGCGGAAGCCGCGGGTGCGGCGGGCGGTGCGGATCTTGCGGAGGAAGTCGTCGCGGTGGGCGACGGAGAGAGTGGCGGCATAAGGCACGCGGTGGGCCGCCATGATGCCCATGATGTCCTTCTTGCGTTCGGTCTTGCCGGCCGCGGTGGTCGTGGTGCGGACGCCCAGCGGGGTGGCGCTGCTACGCTGGCCGCCGGTGTTGCCGTAGATTTCGTTGTCGTAGCAGACGTAGATGATGTCTTCGTTGCGTTCGGCGGCGGCGGAGAGGGTAGCCATGCCGATGTCGTAGGTGCCGCCGTCGCCGGTCCAGCAGACGGTGGGGTTGGGTTCCTGATTGAGGCGGCGGACGACGCTGACGCCGGTGGCGACGGCGGGCGAGCTGGCGAAGGTTGTGGCGACGGTGGGTACGCCGTAGGCGCTGGTCGGGAACTGGCCGGCGGTGACGATGCCGCAGCAAGCGGGGATGCAGAGGGTGGGTTTTTCGCCGTCGAGGCCCTGTTCGAGGAATTGGAGGCCGAGGGACATGCCGCAGCCGGCGCAGTTGGTGTTGCCGGGGCGCAGGATGCCGTCGCAGCGGACGAAGGTGTTCGTGGGGGTATCGCTGGTTGCCGTGCTCATGCCGCCACCTCTTTCCAGACGGGCTCTTCGGCCTGCTTGCGCTGCTTGAGGTCGTCGAGGATCTCTTCGATGATCTGGGGCGTGACGTCGCCGCCGCCGAGGCCGACGAGGTAATCCTGCAGCAGGACGTCGGGCCGCTGGCGCAGGGTAGTGGCGATCTCGCCCCAGAAGATGCCGCCGGAGCCGGGGGAGTGATTTCGATCAAGGACGCCGACGCGTTTGGCCGAGCCGATGGCGTGGATGAAGGCGTCGCGCAGGAAGGGGCGGAAGAGCTTGACCTTGACCATGCCGACCTTCTCGCCGCGCTCGCGGCGGTCCTTGACGACGCGGCGCAGCGTGCGGGCCATGGTGTTGCAGGCGACGAGGACGGTTTCGGCGTCTTCGGTGTATTCGGCGGTGAAGGCGCCGTCGGGGCGGCGTCCAAACACGGCCGCGAACTCGTCGAGGGCCTCGTTCAGGACGGCCGGGACGTTCTCCATGGCGGACTGGATTTCGCGGCGGTGCTTCTCGGTCTCGCGCGGCCAGGTGAGGCCACCGACGGTGGCGGCGTGCTCGAAATCGAGCTGGTGCGGCAAGTTCAGCTTTGGCAGATATTTCTCGACGAGGTCCTGCGCGGGGATGTCCACGGCCATCTGGGTGTGCGAGAGGATGAACCCGTCTTCGGCTACGAGGGCGGGCAGCAGTACGCGGTGGTCCTCGGACATGCGAAACGCGACCAGGATGGTGTCAACCAGGTCCTGGTGCGATTCGCAGTAGAACTGGGTCCAGGCGGCGTCGCGCAGCGACAGGCTGTCGCCCTGATCGACCCAGATGTTCCAGGGCGGGCCGAGGGTGCGGTTGACCGCGATCATGACGATGGGCAAGCGGTAGTAGCCGGCGGCGAAGACGTTCTCGTTCATGTAGGCCAGGCCGTTAGAAGAGCTGGCCGTGAACGAGCGGGCCCCGGCCAGGGCGGCACCGATGCAGACGCCCATGGCGCTGTGCTCGGATTCGACCGGGACGATGTGGCCCTTGGTGAAATTGAAGGCGCGGAGGTACTCGATGATCTCGGTTTGCGGCGTGATCGGGTACGCCCCGGCGCAGCAGCCGCGGGCGTCGCGATTAGCCTCGCCCGCCAAGGCCAGCGCGGCTCCGGCCGCGTGGTTCCCGGTTACCAGGGTGCGTGCCACCTGGGCCTCCTCTCTAGAGTTCCTGCATGAAAACCACGCCGCGCGGACACTGCGAGGCACAAATCCCGCAGCCCTTGCAGTAGTCGAAGTTGAAGCTGTACCGGCAGTCGCCGTCGTGGAGCATGACGCCTTCGGGGCAGTAGGTCAGGCAGCGGTCACACTCGTTGCAGACGCCGCAACTGAAGCAACGCAGGGCCTCCTCGTAGGCCGCTTCGTGGCCGGGCTCGTCGATCAGGCCCAGTCGCACCTCGGTGAAGCTGCCGCGGCGCACTTCCGCCGGGATGATGGCGGGCTTCTCGCGTGGCTGGTGGGAGAAGACGTGCATGCGGATGGCTTCCGGGCCGGCGACCGGTGCCGGCGGGGGCGGGAAGAGGTCTTCGTCCGTGAGCGTCTTGTGGATGTGCAAGGCAGCCCGCCGGCCGCTGCCGATGGCGGCGGTTACGGTGCCGGCGTTGGTGGCGAAGTCGCCGCCGGCGAAGACGGGTGCGGCCGTCAGACCGAGCAGTTGCTCGCCGTGGCGGACGTCGGAACCTTCGGGCAGGATCGACAGGTCGCCGCTCTGGCCGAGGGCGAGGAGGACCTTGTCACACTCGATCTCGAAGATGGCGTCTTCGCTCTCAAGCGGGACGGGGCGGCGCCGGCCGGACTCGTCCGGCTCGCCGAGCTTCATCCGTTGGCAAGTCAGCACCGTGCCCGTGGCGTTATTGTGCAGCCGCAACGGGGCGACCAGCTCGTCCAACTGGATGCGTTCTTCGAGGGCCTCGTCGATCTCCTCGGCGATGGCGGGCATCTCGGCGCGGGTGCGGCGATAGACGACGCGCACGTTGCGGGCCCCAACGCGCAGGGCGGTGCGGGCCGCGTCCATGGCCGTGTTGCCGCCGCCCAGAACGACGACGCGTTGGCCGGTCAGGTGCACGTGGCCGCGGCGGGCCTGGTCGAGGAAGTCGATGCCCTGCATGACCATGTCGGCCGCGAGGTTGCCCAGGTTCAGTGAGCGCAGCTCCTGCAGGCCGGTTGCCACGAAGACGGCGGCATACTCGTTAGTGAGCTTCAGTAGCGCGGCCCGGTCGACGTGTTGCCTGGTCTTGGCTTCGACGCCGTGCCGCAGGATGAAGCTGATCTCGTGGTCGAGCACGTGGCGCGGCAGGCGGTATGAAGGGATGCCGGTGCGCATCACGCCGCCGATCTCGTCGCCGGCCTCGAGCAACGTGACGTGGTAACCCAGGCGGGCCAGGTGGTAGGTGGCGCTCAGGCCGGCCGGGCCGGAGCCGACGACCGCGACGCGCTCGTTGCGCGTGGGGCGGGTGGGCTGCGGCCAGACGGCGTGATCGGAGATGTAGCGCTCAATGTCGCGAACATTGACCGGCTCGTCGTGCGCGCGCCGATTGCAGGCTTCCATGCAGGGCGCGGGACACACGCGGCCGCAGATGCCGGGGAATGGGGATGTCTTGAGAATAATGGCGAGGGCGGCGTCGTAGTCTTTCCGCTGCGCGACGGCCTGGACGAAGCCGCGAACGTCGTTGCCGGCCGGGCAGCCATCGTTACAGGCAGGCATCAACTCGTGTCGGCTTGGTCGCCGCGAGGCCCACGTGCCAGTGCGAATGACGGGCATGCCGCCGACTTCCTCGTCGAGGATCCCGACCACCGGTCCGTTGGCGGCGCGCTGCTTCGAGGGCTGCGCCTTGCCGGCCAGTCGCTGGCCGACAACGGCGTCGTAGGCCTCGCGGGCCACCGTGACATTGGCCCCGCCGAATTTCATCTCCGCCAAGGCCGCCTCTACGTCCGCGAACTCGAGCTCAAGCAGCTTACCGGCGGCCCCCAGCAGGGCGGTGTTCACGATCGGGACGGTCTTGGTTCCCAGGCCGTGGGCCACGGCGATGGCATTGGCGTCAACGGTCGCGACGCGGCGGCCGGGCAAAGACTCGGCGAAACTCTCCGGGGCCTCGTGCGTGTTGATGATGATCCAGCCGTCGGGCTTTAGACCAGAAAGGACGTGCGGGCCGAGCAGGGTCTGCTCGACCACAATCACGTGATCCGGCTCCTGGATCTGGTTGTGATTGGTGATCTCCTCGTCGTCGGCGCGCATGTAGGCCTGGATTGGGGCGCCGGAGCGCTCCGCGCCGTAGACGCCGAAGGCCTGCACATGTTTGCCGCGCAGGAAGTAGGTTGTGGCGATCAGCTTCGCGAGCGTGACGCCACCCCGACCACCGCGTCCGTAGATCGTCAGTTCGATCATTCCGCACCCACTTCCGGCTCATGCGCGACCCGAGCCAGGATACCGTCCCGGCCGCGCTGCAGATCAGCCCGGCGACCAGAGTAACGTAGCGGCCGCCCGGGTCGAAGACGGTCGAAGCGCACCTCGGATGACCGCAGGCTGCGGGGCAATCCGCGTTCCGGCGTTCTTGTTCCTATAATATCGGTATCCATATGACTTAGGCGGCGTTCAGCAGACTGGCAGCAGCCGGGTCGTACGGTTCTGTGGGCTTGCAGGTGGAGCCCGCTGCGGATTTTTGGCCCCCGGTTGCGCAAACACACGCGCGGGCCGGCGGCGGACCAGGGCACGCGGCGGGTCACAACGCCACGCGGATCCGGCCTTTCTGCCACTCCTTCACCAGCAGGCGGACCTCCTCTACCGTGACCGCGAGACGTTCTACCGTCAGGAGGAGTGCCTCGTAGAGCTTCGGATCGTGTGACAGCCGACCCAGCGAGCCCTCGCCCCGTGCGATCCGGCCCAGGGTCTCGTTCAGCAGGCCGAGCCCGTCGCTGGCCTGCTCGAGAACGGTGCGCGCGCTGCGGGACACGCTCACGACTTCGGCGTCGATGCGCTCGACGGCGGTCTGGGTGGACTCCATCAACTGTCGAGCACTGCTGACAACCTCCTTGGCCTCCTGGACGCCGGTTTGCAGATCGGCGGTCATCTGGCGGGCGTCTTCACTGACGGCGTGGAAATTGGCGACCGCCTCCCTGAGGTGGCTCTTAACCTGCGGATCGCCGAGCACTTCGTTGAAGTGGCCCAGGGCGCTGTCGATGCGTACGGCGGCACTGGCGAGGTTCCCCGGGAGTCCGCCGGGCCGGTCGACCTCGGCAGGGGTACGTTTGACCAGGATTTCGTGGAGGTCCTCCAACACCGGCTTGAGGGCGGCGGCGGCCTCGCCGACCTGGGCGGCAGTGCGGTCGAAGGTGAGGCGAATGTCCTCCGGCACAATGGCGTCTACGGCTCGGCGCATGGTGCCGCGGATCTCCGCATCGGGCGGCAAGTGGCCCAAGCGCGGATCGCCGGGAACGATCTGAACGGGCGGACGGCCCAGACCCAGGCCGGGCTCGGTCGTCACCGCGGTGCTGCCTTGCGGGATTCTGCCACGGTATTCGTCGCGTATTATCGCGGTGACGCGCACGCCCTGGTCAAAGCGTTCGGTGCTGACGAAGCTGATACTGTCGATCCGGCCCACGCGGATTCCGGCCAATGTGACCGGGTTGCCTTCGCGGACTCCGCCGGCAGTGTCAAACACGATGTGAAGCGGGTAGCCCGCCCCCCCCAGCAGTTCGGTCGGGCCGCGGCCGAACAAAACGACCAGAACGCCAAGCACACCGAGTCCAACCAGGACAAACAAGCCGACGAGCAGATTCTGGCGCATTTCGTGCATGTTTTGGCACTCCCGTGGGGCCGGTCGCCCAGGTGCGAGAAAAGCGGCAGCCGAATGCCGGGCCGGCGGCAGGGGCTCCGTTGCCCGCGCGCCGTGATCATACTACACTATTTACTCGTCTTGCTTAACTTAGGAGGCGGTCGTGGCCAAGAGCCTGGACGGAAAGACAATCCTGATCGTTGATGATGATCCCGACATCGTGGCGCTGATCACGGCCGGGCTGGACGACACGGGGGCCACCGTCGAGTCGGCATCCGACGGCATCACGGCGGGCAGAATGGTTGAGGAGCGGGATCCCGACCTGGTGATTCTGGACATCATGTTGCCCCAGAAGAGCGGGTTCCTGGTTCTGGAGAAGCTGCGCAAGGGCCGGCCGCGCGGCAGCCGGCCATACGTGGTCATGATCACCGGCAACGAGGGACGTCGCCACCGGCAGTATGCTGAGGCGCTGGGGGTCGACGGCTACCTGAACAAGCCGTTCCGCATGGAGCGGTTACTGGAAATCACTGAGAAGCTGCTGAGCGACTGAGTATGGCTGGAGCGCGCCTGGCGGCTTGGCTCGACTCGTACCGGGCCGGGTTGCAGGCCACGTTGCGGCTAGCGCGGCGCGACGGATTCCGCGCCGTGAGCGCGAACGCGGCGGGTCCGGACTGGGATCCGCGCGGGTTCTCCGGCAGCGCGCGCCGCCACTTGGCGCGCTATCTGCGCGACCTGGGCCTGGTGCTGCGTGAAGTGGTGCTGGCCTGGTCCGGCTGCGGCCTGGCGGAGGCCGAACATGTGGACGCGCGGCTGGAGCGCTGCACTAGCAGTCTGGAGTTCGCGGCGGATTTAGAGGTGCGCCGCGTCGGGGTGACACTCGGGGGCTTCGCTGAGGAACGTACGCGGGGTCTGGCGGGCGAGCTTCTGTCCGTAGTGGCGAACCAGGCTGACCGGTTCGGCGCCGAGGTCACGATATATGGAGGGGAGGAGCCGATGGCGGCGACGGCGGCGGCGATTCGCGCGCTGGGCTGTCGGGACGTGCGTTTGGGGTTTGACACGCTGCAACTGGTGGACGGGCCGGCGTCGCTGGAAGCCAGTGCCGACATCGCGGGTGGAGTCGTGTTGCGTGATGCGCGGCGCGTGGGGCAGCAGACCGAGGAAGCGCCGTTCGGCCGGGGGGAGATCGACTTTCGGCGGTTGCTTGCTGTTCTGGCCGGGCATGAGCATGACCGCACGCTGGCGATCCGTCGGGACAGCGGCCGGCCGGAAGTTGACGCGATGCGGCAAGGACGCGAGTATATGCAGTTGCTGATGGAGCGCGTTTTGGCGCGTTAGTGGATGGCCGCCGGTCAGGTGCGGCCCGCCGGGCGTACCGGGGTAACGAGTACTTGTTCAAGCAGGAAAGGTACTGAGCATGATATGGTCGCTATGTTCTCTCGTCTTATTGCTGCAGCCGGCGCCCCATTTGACCATGGTGCCGACCGAGGCGCAACAGCCCGCGGAAGACGCGCCCGTATACGATGAAGGGCCGCTGGCAGTGGCCGTCGTGGCGATCTTTGACGCCCGTTACTGGTTCGAGCACACCCGGACGGGAACGCGTGAATCCGAGATGCGCATGCAGATACGGATATCGGGCGAGGACATCAAGAAGATCGTGCGGGCCGGAGAAGTGATCTTCACCGAGGTGGTTGACGATACGGGCAAGAGCCTGGTCGACCCGCAGAGTTACACGGAAGAACAGAAGACCCAGACGCGGCCGGTGAACGCCGCGCCGGAACGTCTCCGCGAGCAGGGCCTGATGACCGGGACGCGGTTCGGCTCACCGGCACGGGGCGCCAAGACGGTCAAGCTGGTCGGCTCCGTGCGTGTCGTCAAGGCGGCGGACCGCGAGGAGGTCACCATTGATAACCCGCTGCAATACGTCGGCCAGACCATTGAGAACCCGCGGCTGAAAGAGCTTGGCATCGAGGTCAAGGTCGTGCCGGTCGCCGAGTTGCCGGGCAGCCCGCCGCCCGCGGATCAGATGATTGCGCTGCAGTACCTGCGGGGCGACCAGCAGATCGCCGGCATCAAGCTGCTCGACGGTTGGATGAAGCCCGTGCGGTACCGCGAGCGGCCGATGAACACGATGAGTGGTGATCCGGTAGCCGCCTACCTGGCCCAGGGCAGCGCGCTGGACGAGAACACGCAGCTAGTGCTGGAGGTGTTCCCGCATGTCGAGGAAACCGAAGTGAAAATCAATCTCGACGCCGTCCGGCTGCCCTAATACGCTACGGTCCGTGTCGGCCGCCCACCGAGGCGGCGGCGTAAACCCGAGACCTTGCGAGGCGGCGACGTGGCAGGTCGGACTGCCGCGTGGCCGCCTTGTTGCCTGCGGTCGCCGTTAGGGCCACCCGTGACCACTGTTGCACCGCCGAATGGCACTCGTTCGCCCGCGCCGACGTCGCTTGGGGCGCGCTCGCTGCGCAGCAACATCTTCTTCGCGGTCAGCGGCATGGGGGTCTTTCACGCGGCCCAGTTCGGCGTCATCGTGCTGCTGGCGAAGTACGCCCCGTCGGATGTGCTTGGCCAGGTTCGGCTGAGCCTGGCGATTGCCACGCCGATCATCACCTTCTTCTCGCTGGAACTCCGCGGGGCGCTGGTGGCCGACGCCGCCGGCGAATTCACCTTCGGCACTTACCGCAAGCTACGCTCGTTCTCGATGCTGGTGGCGGGCGTGCTGCTGGCGGCGGTGGCGTTGTGGCAGGCGGTCGCGGAGCGCAATCTCGCCTACACCCTAATCCTGGCGGGGATGTGCGCCAGCCGCGTCGTGCTGTCGCTGGCCGAAATCGGGTGGGGGTTGTTTCAGAAGCGCGAGCGCTTGGACTGGATGGCCACCTCGGTGACGCTGCGGGGCATCGCCATGATCGCGGCCTTCGGCCTGTGCGTGCCGCTGTATGCCTACATGAGCGCGCGGGGCCTGATTCCGCCGCAGCGCATCGCCGACGGCGCGGCCATGGCAATCAGCGCGTACGTGGTTGCCTCGGTGGCGGTCCTTCTGCTGCTCGACCACAGGCTGGTGGCGGCCGGCAAGGACCTTGACCCGACGTGGACATGGTCGGCAGTCCGCCGCCTGGCCCGGCAGACCTTCCCGCTGGGGATCGTCCTGCTGGTGGTGCACTTGTGCAACAGCATCCCCGAACTGGTTCTCGGACAGCAGGCTAATGGCAAGGCGGCCCTGGGATACTTCGGTGCCCTGGCCACGCTCACGCTGGTGGGCAACCTGCTCGTGCTGCAGGCCGCCACCGCCGCCGCCAACCGGCTGGCCTGCTCCTACCAAGTCGACTTGCGCGCCTTTCTCCTACTAGGGGCGAAGCTGTTTGGCTTGGCGCTGCTGGTGGGCGCCGCTACGCTCGCGGTCGCGGCGGGTTGGGGCCGGTGGTTGCTGGAACTCCTGTATCGGGCTGACTACGCCCAGTTCGACCACGAATTCACACTTATTGCCGTGGCAGCGGCGCTGTCACAGGTGACGAGCATCTTTGGTGTACTCGTCACCCAGATGCGTCTGTTCTGGCTCCAGGTACCCGCACAGGTGCTGGTGCTGATTTGCACGACTGCGGCGGCTTTTGTGCTAATTCCAGGCGCTGAGAATCTGGTAAGCGGCGGGGCGTGGACGATGCTGGTCCGATCGGTCACGCATTTGTCGCTCTACACTGTCTGCGTCCTGATCGGACTACTGTTCCGGCGGCGAGTGCTGGCCAGCCGGGTGTCGCTTGCGCAGGAGCCGGCCCGTCGCCGAACGACGGCCGGCGGCGTGCCGCAGGACTGGTAGGCCGGGCCCGGACAAGGCGGATGCGGTATTCGCGCAGCCGCAGTAGCGGCCATCCGAGGTGGGGATCATCGATTGGGGTAAGCGAGGCCGACGGGACTCGAACCCGCAACCTCCGGCGTGACAGCGGCTCCAAGCCTACAGCCAAAAGCCCGGGAAACTCTTGACTACCGGTAGTTTACATCATTTACGCAAGCATTGCAAGTCTTATCAGATACCCGCATTTTTAGGCAAATACACGCGGTAGGCGGAGCGCATCCGGTAGTAAACGGTAGTCGCACGGTAGTCGAAACGGTAGTCGCGGGTGGCACGGGGTGGCGCGGGGTGGCACGCGCCCGCTCGGTTGTGGACTTGGGTACTTGGGTCCTGCTGACTTGTGGTGAAGGGCGCCAAGGGTCGGGCCCGCGCACAGAAGCCCGCCAGACCGCGAGAATCGGCCGCTGCTGAGCGCGCCGGGTTGGGGTGGTACTCTGGCACCCGGAAAAGCGCCAGGGCGAAAAGCGGCCCGCCAGCGTGTAGGCACCGACGGGCCATGTGGAGGGCAACGACAACGGACCTAATTCGCGAACCTCGCGGTTCGGTCTTGATGGTCAATCGCGAGCTCGACAGCGGAAAGCCCGTTTTTGGTGACCTGATGCAGACGGGTGATTTCGCTGATTTCCTTCTCGGCCAGGGCAACCATCCGGCCAGTGTTGCGAGCCGTTTGGTCTTCGGCAGGTCGGGGGGTCGCCGCGCTGGCTGCAATCCGGTTGAACGCGCCCGCGATGGTTTCGAAGGCTTGAACGCGGACTTGAACCGGGGCCACCGTCAACGCGGATTCAAGCGCGGCCTTCGCTTGCTCGCCCGCACGGGCGAAAGTCTCGGGGTCGATCAAGTCGCGCGACAGAAGGTCGCTCAGTTCCGCGAGGGTGTCGCGGAAAACCTCAGCGGGCGTCCGCACGGCTTGGGCAATCGACGCGGCCCGCCGCTGCGCGCTGGCGAGTTCGTTCATCGTGTCAAGCTCTTCGGACAAGGCTTCGGCAAGCTCAAGGGTCGCGTCGCTCGCATCGTGTTGCAGCAGCGTCCACGCCGCGAGTTGCCCAGTAGACATGCCGAAGGTCTCGACTTGCTCGCGTAGGCTGTTGATAACCGAGTCGATGCTTTGTTGCCACTGATCTTCAGCCTGCGCGGCCTTCTCCGTCGCTTCGGTTTCGTCGTGGATTGCCGTGATAGCCTGATGAATTGCCAACGCGCGGGCAATGTCGGCTTCGGTCGCGCCTTGGGCCGCAAGCGCGCGATGGATGATCGCCTGTTCATTCAGCGTCAGCGCCTCAAGCTCGCGCTCCAGGCCCGCAATGAAGTCTTCAATTGGTCGCCGCCGCGCTTCTTCGGCCACAAGCTCGGCCGCCGCAAGCTTCGCGTCCCGCAAGCCGCGCGCGTAGCGTTCGGTCGCTTCGGCGGTTGCCCGCGCCGCGCGCGCGCGTTCGTGGAGCGGCCCTTGGGCTTCCATCTGCAACTTCGCAATTTCGACCAAACGGGCTTGGTATTCCGTTTCCGCCTCAAGCTTCGCGCGCTCAAGGTCGTTCGCCGCGCTGACAAGCTTCAACTGCTGCCCCAGCCCGCGAAGTAACTTGCCCTGCGCTTCAACCTGTTTGTTTAAGTTCGCGGGCAAAGGGTCGAAGATTCGGTAGATCGCTTCAACCGCGCGATACCAGTCTCGGACGATGGGTATGATCTTCAGAATCTCGCCGGCCAGGTCCTCAGCCGCGAGCTCGCCAGCGCGCAACTTGGCGGCCAATTCGCCGGCCTGCGTAGCCATATCGCCCAGCAGCCGCCCCGCCATCGACAAGCCGGCCAGCGCGCCGCCGGCCATGCCGATTTGAACAAACTTGCCGAACGCGGAGTCGCTGCCAAGCTGCTTGTTCATGCTGTTGACGCTGGTAGCCACGCCGCGCATGGCATCGCGGACACGCCGCGAAGTCTGTTCAACGCCCTTCATGCGGCGTTCGAAGTCATCTGTTCGCGCGATGATATCGAGAATCGCTTGTGCAGACATATAGACTTCCTTCGGCTACTTGCCTTTGGTCGCGGTCATGCTGACAGCCGGCGCCGCCGCCGCGTCCGAAGCCGCATCAGCTGGCCGCAACTCGCCATCCTTCGCCAGAAGGTCGCCGATTTCTTCGGCCGAGAGTTCCGGCTGCGTCTGTCGCGTGGCCAGCCACAACAGATAGGCCGCGCCCTCAAGCTGTCGCGTCGCCGCCTGAACAACCGGATCGGTCGGGCTCATCGTCACCGCGCGGGCCAACGTCCTGTCAACGATGCCCTCGATTGCCTTCGCGGGTAGATGCTTCTCCAACTCGCCAAGGTGCTGCCAAACGGCCTTCGAATAGCGCTCCGCAGCCCAGCGCGCGAAGTCGTGCCAGCCCTCGAAGCTCAGCGGGGCCACGCTGAAAGTCTTGCCCGCGAGCGTAACCACTTGCTCCGGGGTCGGAAGGTTGCCCGCCGGGGTCGGGGTCGCGTCATTCGCCATCGTGTTGCTCCTGTCTGCGGTTCCACAAACCGCTGTCCGTTCTCACAAGTCGTTGTCACGTCCACACTTACAAGCAGCACCGGGCCCGGCTGGTGCCAGGGCTGGTGCGAAACGTCAAAAGCCCGCCGACGGGGCGCTACGCGCGCGCCCGCCGACGAACCGTCCCAAAGGGAGCCCCAATCACGTCCGTCACCTTCGGTCACTTCTGCCCAGCCTGCCGCACCATGATCGCCGCCGCCTCATCGCGAACACGCTGGCGTTCAACGATTCCGTCCCGAATCCCCGCGTGAAGCTCGCGGTCTTCTCGCCGGAGCCGGGATTCCTCAGCGTCGTACTCTTCGTCGCGCTCAAGGTCCGCGACCAGTCGCGCCGGGTCCTGCCCGACCGGAGCCACTGCGATGCCAACGTAGCCGTCCACAAGCGGAATCGGGTTGCCCATGTAGCCCGGCGATTCGATGTCGGTCAGCGGGTGTTCGGGGAAGGCCACGCGCATCGCCTCGACAAGCTCGCCATCGTCGGCGCACCGCAACAAAGCCGGGGTGCCGCGCTCGCGGGCCCACTCATCGAATGCTGCCAGCAACGCCGAAACGCTCACGGCCAGCCCGTTGTGTTCCGCGAACCGCTCGCGTCCGAAGTCTGCAAGCTTGGCCGCACGCTCCGGGGCCGCGTCGGCGCGGCGCTGCTCGCGCTCGCGGTCTTGCTCCGCATCGATACGCCGTGCCTCAGCGTGCGCCGACAGCGCGCGAAGTTCCAAGCCAAGCCGTGATTTCCGGATCAAGGCAAGCTGTTCCTCAGCCAACTGCAAGCGGCCCTCAAGCGCCGCCAGTCGCGCGGCGTAGGGGTCCGGGTCGGGCTTGCCGCCCTTGTCGGAAGGGGTCGTTGTTTTTGGGGGTCTGCCTCGCATGTTGCGTCCTTTCTGTTCCGTTGCCGTCCGTTGCCTTCGGTGCCGGCGCCGCCTACTTCTGCCCAGCCCGCTGCGCCGCCGCAGCCGCCGCCCACCGCCGCCGGAGCGCGTCCTTCACAATCGCGGTTGTCCGCGCGGCGCGCGACAGCGAAAGCGGGATGAAGTCGCCCAGACCGGGCACTACCGGATTCGTACACAACGCCACGTGTTCGATGGGCTGCATGTACACGTTGCCCTTGCCGTCCACGAGCCGGGGCGGACTCTGTAGCGACACGTCCGAGCGGGCCACAGCGTTCACCGCGTCTTCACCGATGATCGTGCACGCCATCCAAAGCGTGTCGCCTTCGATCCAAAGGCTATCGACCCAGCCCATGTTGCGGGTCGCGCTTCCGTGGTTCGCGTGCTGGTCGGGAATCGGCACGCGGACGCCGTTCGCCTTCATCCGCCCGAATTGCGTTATCCAATTGTCCAGGTGCGCCCGCGTGATCTGAAAGTCCTCGCCGGCGCTCATTTTCGCGTAGCGCCCGACGCGCACGACTTCCTTTTTGAACCGCCGTTGCGGGATGCTTTGGCCGTTGTCAGCGGGCGCGCTTTCCAGCGGGCCGATGGGGGTTGCCGTCGGGGTTGCCGTCATCATTGCCGGGGCCGTCATAGTCGTCACGTTGCACATCCTTTCTTGCGGCCGGCCGCGCTTGCTGCGCGCCGCCGCTGGGGGGTCTTGTCCTCTCGGGCCGCAATCGCCGCCTCGAGTCTGCCGATGCCCTCGCCGATGCTGGGGAAGCCCTCGAATGCCCGAGCCGCCTCAGCGCTCGACACGTCAAGGCCGACCGTCCGCGCGACCATCAAGCCGACCAGCCGCGCCGCATCGCTCCGCACGTCCGCGACGCGCCGCCGCTGTCGCTCCGCCGACCGAAGCCGGCCCTCCAACCGCGCTACCGTCGCCCGCAGGGTCATATTCCAACCGCTCCGCCAGCCGTGCCGCGCTCCTGCTCCGCAGCCATCGCCGCCTCAACGCTCTCCAAACGCTCAAGCAAATCCGCCGCGATGGGCTGCCCAATCGCGTAGCTCAACAACAGCTTTGCCGCCTGAGCATCGCCGCTCCGCGCCGCCTTCACGAGCCGCCCGATGATCGACCGTATGTCTTGCTCGCTGACCGCCGCAATCAGCGCCGACCGAAGCCGGGCCACTTGAGCGCCCAGCGGGTTGCCGGGCCCGCCGCTGTTGCCGCGCGCGAACCGCCCGCGCGAGTCGCGCCCGGAGCCGCCGTCACTGCCGTTTGGTGACGGCGCTGACGGATGCACCTTCAAGGCTTTCTTGCCCGACTTGTTCTGCTTGCTCGCCACGAAACCGCCTCAGCTTCTCACTTCCGCGCCAGCAGCCGCGCCAGCCCGCAGGGGTTGCGGTTGTAACCGCCGCCCAGACCGTGGCTTACGAGCCTCGCCAGCGGTTTCCATAACCGCTTCGGTAACCGCTTCCACGCTTACGCATCGCAAGCCGAATCTCCGGAGAGCGACCTTCAGCAGCGCCCGGACTCGCATCGCGCCATCCGCGCCGCCGTAGTCGCGGGCTTGCCCGATCGGTCGGAACGTCAGCTTGTACGCCGTGCTTGCCAAGACTCTGCCTCAGCCCAGCCCATCAGCCTAGCGTCAACCCATCGGGTCGATTCGAAGCTCAACAACGCACTGTGCCGGCGTGTAGCCGTCGCACGCCGCCGTGACAACTTCCGAGTACACGCCCGGCTTCAAGCCGCTGCCGTCCAACTCGATTTCGAACGGGACGCCGTGCTCGCAACTCTCGGGGATCGTCAGCCACTCCGCGCCGCCAAACTTGGAGAGCGCGATCGATTCTTCGGGGTCGGGGGCGCCGGCCACAACCAAGCTCTTGGTAAGGGCCTGCGGCTGCCCACCGGGCCGGCTACCAAGCACGCCGCGCACGTTCGCGGGCGCGTGCGGGCCGCACGGCACGCGGACCGTTGTGTCACCTGTCACCGCCACCGGATCGAAACTCAGAGTCGGCATTGGTCCTTCCTTTCTCAGCATTCAGAGCCGGTTTTATCGGCCGTACAGGCGGCACCCGGTAGAGTACCGGCCATTCCGTCGGCCTCGCCGTGGGCCGCTTCTCGTAAGTACCGCCACCTGCTCACGTTACGCACTCCATCGCACCCGCAACCTCCGGCGTCGCGGGCTCCCGCTCTTGGCTCTTGGGTCGATGGATTCGCTGGTCGGGCTCGGGTTCCAGGGGCAAGGGCTCCGGCTCGCCGAATTGCAGGCCGTGCTCCGCCAGCAACGCGACGAACAAGGGCGTTGTTCGGTTGCACCAGCCAACATGGCCTTTTCGGAGAAGGTGCTGTTCTTCGGGCCGGAGCCGCTGCTGCCCTTCAACGAGCATCGCAGCCCGGTCGGCTTCTGGGAGCGCATCAAACGTCCGCGCGGCCCAAGCCCGCCTCGAATTTCTCCAATCCTCAAGCTCCTGCCGATACTCACGCTCACGAGCCGCCGCCGCTCGCCGCTCGTCGGCAGTCCGCCGTTCGTGCTCCAGGTCCGCGACCTCTTGCCGATACATTGCGAGCCGTTCCGGGTCCTGAAACTCGCGGGCTACCATGCCCGGACCCCAGCGGGACCGCTCCGCGACGGCCAACACGTGCCGCACCAGCGCCGAGCCGTGCTGCGAAATCTGCCGGACTGCCGCCGCGCCCAGCCGGTCGTTGCTGGGGAAGGGGTGTTGCTCCAGGAGCCGCCGAGCTTCGGCCACGTTGGCTGCCTCGCCGGGCGCCTCGCCGTGGGCCGCTCCCGCTCCGATCTTCTCCGCCTCTCTCAATCCGAAATCTCCCCCCCCACCTTCACCCGGCCGCGCGCCCGGGGGCTGGGGGGCTGGCGATTGCGTGGGGGGTTTGGGGGGGGAAGTATTCTTCTCTTCTCTTCTCTTCTCTGGTAACGATTTTGTAACGCCGCCAGCGTTACACCTGCGTTTCCGATGCTTGGCTACCCGGTTAGCCGTAAGTACCCGCTGCTTCGCACCTTGCGACATGTGCCGTTCGAATCGCGGGATGCTGATAGCGTTACTTGTAACGCGGAGCCAGCCGACCTTCTGAAGGTTTTCTGCGAAGTTTTCGACGCCGGCCAACTCGTCGATGAAGTCGGGCGTCAGGTTCGGCGCGCGGCCGTCCCGCGAGTGTTTGTCGAACCAAGACCAGACCGCGTGCAAGGAGCCGACGACGTGTTGGCGGGCAATCCCGCAAGCACTGGCGAGGGTCAGTACTGCGGGATCGTCGGGCAGGTCGTGGCGCATTTTGAGCCAGTCACCAGCCATCGTGGGAATCCCTTCAGCACCCCGCAGCCTGCAAAGCCTTCCCCGCCTTCTCGGCCTTGTGGTCGCGCGTCTCCGGCAGGGCACCGGGCGCGTTCAAGGCCGCGATGAAGCGGTTTACGGCCTGCTCGGTCGTGAACCGCTGACCGCCGACCATGATGCTTTCCAGCCGCACGCCGCGCACGCCAACCGCCGTCCAGCGCCAGCGCGTGGCGAGACTCGGGCGTCCGGGAACCCGGACTTTGTTCAACGGGACCAAAACTTCACTCGAAAGGTCGATCATGGCGCAGGCTCCTAAAAACTACCCGGTTGCCGAATCCACCTTAGACCTGCTTACCAAATTCAACCACTCGAATTTCTTGCCCCGCCAGGATTCCTAGTGGTACACGGGTGGTATACTACGGATATGGGTATATCGAGGGTCCCGGTAAGTCGTTATCCAGTCGGGCCTTGGGCGCGGCGCCGGGCGCGGGCCGTGTCGGCCGACGGGCTGAAGATTTTTTTGGCGAACCCCGGATTTCCCCCGAAAAACCCTGCGCGGCGCGCCAGGTTTCGCAGACGCGCCGCACGGGGCCAAGCCGGCCAGGAGCTACCCGGCCAGCCTGCGGGGCCCTACGTCAACCGATCTTCCCCGCCGCGTCGCGGGCGCGGGTCGCGTCCATCTCGGCGTAGACCTGCGTAACGGCTAGGCTCCGGTGGCCGAGCACGGCCTTGGCGACTTCCAGGCCGTATTCCTTCCGCATCGCCGTTG
Organism: uncultured Planctomycetales bacterium; assembly: GCA_964550375.1. GTDB lineage: Bacteria > Planctomycetota > Phycisphaerae > UBA1845 > Fen-1342 > JAAYXS01. Next base: position 20,956 of record CAZJYX010000001.1, read on the forward strand.
CGGCTGAGTGCCTCAGCTGGTGGGGGTGCCAGTCCGGAATCTCATCTTCCCCGCGCTCGCGCCGGAGCCGGTTCGCCGTGGCGATGCCGCGCTGGACGGCCGCGTAGTAGGAGTTCGTCGTCCACCGCTCCCCGGGGAGCTTCCGGGGCCGGGCCTTACGCCGGTTGCGCTGGGACGGCTGGACACGTGTCTTCCGCCGGCTGCGTAGCTCAACGAAGCGCCGCTCGCGGGCGCGGGCTGGCGAAAACAGGTATTCGGTCAGGTCCATCCGCAGCCAGGGCCGCAAGACCTCTTGGGCTTTCGGGCCAAGCCGAATCTGACGCTCGTGGCCATGATGCTCGGTTTTGTGAACGCTCGGGGTGTAGCACCAAACCTTCCCGGTCGCGTCGATGTCGCCGGTCCGCATGATGGTCACTTCGCCGGAGCGCATGCCGGTCAGCCGCTGAAGCTCAACCATCGCAGCCACTTCCGGCGCGACGTGCGGTAGCGTCGCGTCCACAAAGTGATCCGGCACGGGCCGCACTGGCTCGCCTTCGCGGGCGTCAGACCGGCCGCGCTCCAGGTGCTTCACGGCCTGCAGCGCGTGGCACACACTGGCCGGGCATAGCTCGTTTTCGACGGCCCAGGCGAACACCCGGCGGATACGTTGGACGGTCTTGTTGACGTGCGTGCGGGTGCGCCCGGCCGCTACGAACCGCTCCCGGACGGTCTTGAGCTTCAGGGGTCCGAAGTCGGCCGCCGGCGTGAGCCCGTACAACTCCCGCAGCGGTCGCAGCGCGGCCCGCAGGTGGCCAAGCTCTTTTTCGCTCGGCTGCCCGTCCCGGTCGCGGTAGTAGCTCTCCGCGAATCGCAGATAGGCCAGTAGCAGTTCGTTCACGGATATGCTCGGCTGGTCCTCCCCCGGGCTCGGCAGCGTGCGGCCGTGGGCTACCCACTCGGCAATGAGCCGGCTGTACTTCTCCCGGCTCTCCGGGCTGCCGTGGCGTCCTAGGTAGTGGTCCCGGCCGTCCAGCGTTGTGACGGCCTGCCCGCTGGCTTTGTGGAGCCGGTAGGCGGGGACACGGCCTGCGGCTGCTGCGGGCTTGCGAGGGGCGTTTCTTGAGCTTCTGCGGGGCGTAGTGCGGGGCATGGGCGACCTCCGGATGGGCTACCCGGTAGTACTACCGGGTTTTCCAGCTTCCCGGGCCGCACTGCCCTACTCAGGCAGGTACGCTAAACCCTGCGTTCGGCACGACTTGGGGCAACGAGGCCGACGGGACTCGAACCCGCAACCTCCGGCGTGACAGGCCGGCGCTCTAGACCAATTGAGCTACGGCCCCAATCGTTCGCTCACGCTGGTCAGCGTGAGTCCTGAGTCTGGGTATTTTACAGGTCCCGCAGGTTATGTCAAACGCCGCTATTTCGAGCTGCAAGCGGACGGTGGCGGCCGAACGTGGGCCCGGTTCATTATCTGTCACTGGGTTGCGCCCCGCCCTCGGCTTGCCCGGCCCGAAAGCGGGTCGGCCGCAGCGCCGATACAACAGATAACGTTGGCTGGCGGGCCGGTGCAGGCTAACGTTGCGCCCCGGCTCTGGAACGCCGGGGCACCGGCGACAAGGGGCGAAAGGAGTCCGGAACGTCATGTTAGGCAGGTCAGGCACCGGGCAAGCACGAAAGGTTCGGGTCCTCATCGTTGATGACAGCGCGATGGTGCGCGCGATTCTGCGCAGCGCGCTCTCACAGCATCCGGGGATCGAGGTCGTGGGACTGGCGACGGACGGCCTGGACGCTCTGGCCAAGATCGCCAGTCTCCGTCCGGATGTCGTCACGCTGGACGTCGAGATGCCGCGCCTCAACGGCCTGGGTGTGCTGCAGCGCGTCAGCGGGAAGGTACCCGTCAGTTTCGTCATGATCTCCACGCTGACGCAGGCCGGCGCTCGGGTCACGTTCGATGCTCTGCGCCTGGGGGCTTTTGACTACGTGCCGAAGCCGGAACGTTCCGGCATTGCCGGGCTGCCGGACTTCCGTCAGGCCGTCCAGGAGAAGGTGCTGGCGGCGGCGGCGGCCAAGGGTCGCAGCAGGCCGGTCGTGAGCGGACGGACGCGCACCGCGGCGCCCACGCTGCCGCCGAACTGCGCCCGGGGCTGGATTGTAGCGATCGGGATCAGTTGCGGCGGTCCGCAGACGCTGATGGAGATGCTGCCGGCCTTCCCGAGCGACTTCGTGCCGATTGTCGTGACCCAGCATATGCCGGCGCAGTTCACGGCCACGTTTGCCAGTCGCCTTGACAAGGAATGCGCCATGCGTGTCAAGGAGGCAGCCGATGGTGATGTGGCGGAACCGGGGCTCATCCTGGTCGCGCCGGGCGATCGCCACTTGGGGCTGCGGCGTACCGGCCTGAACTGGCGGGTGGCGCTCGATAGCGGACCGCTGGTCTCCGGGCATCGGCCGTCGGCGGACTTCATGTTCTCCTCGGCGGCGCGGGCGTGCGCGCCGCGCTGCGTGGGTGTGATCATGACCGGCATGGGACACGACGGGGCCGACGGCATCGTGCGGCTCAAGACGGCCGGCTGCCCTACGATCGCGCAGGACGAAGATACCTCGCTGGTCTACGGCATGCCGAAGGCCGCGGTGCAGACCGGGCACGTGGACCACGTGGTGCCGCTGGCGCGGATACCACATGCCATAGCGCGGGTGATCGGCAAGGGGGCCTGTGCCGAGGCGAGAACGTGATTGTGCGTGGTGTCGGTAGGTTGTGTTATGGGACCGGCGATCCGGAGCCCCGAAAGGCGTGCGGCCCAGCGGGCGGGAAAAACGCCGCTGGCATGGGATGTGGTGTACCGGGCAGCCGTTAAACGACCTGGCAGTCGCGCTAGTCAACGCGGCCGGAGGTCCGGTCGATGAAGAGGCCGGATTGCATTCCGTGGCGGCCAAGCGTGCGTGTCAGCGGATTGCATGGTAGTCGGCGCGGGTCTGCGCATGAGTGATCTTGGCGACCTGAGAGGGGCAGGGTCGCGGAGGCTGAACCGTGGATGTTTCCTACGTGAACCCCTTTGTCGAAGCGGTTGATGCCGTCTTCCAAACCATGCTTGACGTGCACCCCAAGCGGAACGCGGTGAAGATCAACAGTCAGGAGAAGCGCGGCGAGCGTCTGACGTCGCTGATTGGCATCAGCGGCCGGATGAGCGGCTGCGTGGCGCTCTGCTTCCCGCCCGAGACGGCCTTGCGGTTGTCGGGTCGGATGCTGGGCAGCGAGATCACGCAGGTCAACGACGAGGTCATCGACGCCATCTCGGAACTCGTCAACATGGTAGCCGGATCGGCCAAGGCCAAGTTCAACGCCGACCCGCCGTTGGAGCTCGGTTTGCCCACTGTCGTGGAGGGTTCGGGCTATCGCGTGAAATACCCGAGCAAGTCCGTCTGGCTGGAAGTACCCTTCAGCTCGGACGCCGGGGATTTCAGCATGGAAGTCACCTACTGCCCGAATTGACGCATTGAGGTGCAGCTAATGAAAGCACTGGTGGTCGACGACTCGATGACTATTCGGCGAATCGTCATCAAAGCGCTCGGAATGGTGGGTATCAACGAGACGACCGAGGCCGGGGACGGTGTCGAGGCCCTGGAAGCGGTTAACCGCGGCGGAGATTTCGGGCTGATCCTGCTGGACTGGAACATGCCCAAAATGAGCGGCATCGACACGCTGCGTGCGCTGCGCCAGGCCGGCAACACGACCCCCGTCATCATGGTCACCACCGAGGCGGAAAAATCCCGCGTGATCGAGGCCATTAAGACCGGCGCCAACGATTACCTCATCAAGCCCTTCTCGCCGGACCAGTTGGCGGCCAAGGTCAAGAACGCGATCGGGGCCGGAGCCCCCGGCTAGCGCGATTCACCCGGCATCCGGCCGGTCTGGCCGGCGAACGACCGGCCGCCGCGTCAACCGCCCGCTTACTGGTCGGCCTGGACTTTGGCGTATAGGATGCCGCCCGGTTGCGGACTGGTCCGTTGACGGTCCTCGATGTTATGGCGCCCGCCGCGGTCCGAGCGGCTTCGCACACCCGCGCTGCGCCGGCCGCCCCGGGAGCCGGCCTCGTCCGGTAACAAGCATGCGCCTGGTCGTTCTGCAGCACGAAGCCAAGGTCGCGGACTTCGTCTTTGGTACGGAGGCCGTCTACGTCGGCACGCACGCCGACAACCGCGTGCAGTTGGCGGATCCGCGCATCGCGGAGCGGCAGCTCGTGCTGTATCCCGAGCGCGACGGCTGGGCAATTGAGCAGTTGGCCGCCCAGTGCGAAGTCCACATCAACACGGCCACGTTGCGCGACAAGGCCAGGCTCTCGACGGGGGACGAGATACGCCTGTGCGACTACACGATCCGAGTCTATCCCGAGCAAGTCGAGCAAGTGGCCGCACAGGCCGGCCTGGGCACCTCCAAGGCGCAGCTCGAGCGCTTCGCCGCCTCGCGTCTGCCAACCGGTACGATCATCAAGAAGATCAACGAGCCGCTCACGGTGCAGCCCGACCAGGTCATGCGTCTGGGCGAACTCAACGTTCTGCTCGGGCAATGCACGCTCATCCCGGAACTGATGGATGTAGCCCTCCAGGCGCTGCTCCAGACGTTTGCCGCCCCGCGTGCCTGGATTGGTGTGCGGCGCTATACGTACGGGCCGCTGGACTACGTCGAGGGCCGCCTGCTGTCGGGGCAGACCACGGATTTGCCCGACTTTGCGCAGGTGCTAAAGCCGCGGGTGCTGGATCGGATCCAGTATCTGCTGGTGCCGGTCTTCAGCCGTACGGAGCGCGTCTCCGCCCTGGCCGGTCCGCTGCGGTCGGCGGATAGCGCAATCGGCATGGTGTATATCGACACGGGCGAGACGGGTCGGCGGTTCAACGCTGAGGACATGGATTTCTTCATCCTCTTCTCGAACGTCGTTGCGGCCCAACTGGCGGCGATTCTCAAGCATTCGGCGGCCGGCCGTGTGGCCCTTGTGGAGGGGCAGGTGGCCGTCTCGCACGAGATCCAGGCCCGGGTCACGCCGCGCAAGCTGCCCCAGTGGCCGGAACTGCAGTTTGGTGCGTTCCGGGAGACGGGGCTTGAGAAGACGGGGGACGTCTATGACGTCGTGAAGCTCCGGAATGGGATCGCGGCATTCATGGTCGCGCATACGACGGCGACCGGCGCGATGCCGAGCATGCTGATGGCCCAGGCGCAGGCCGCGTTTCGCGTCGCCGGCATGCACCAACACGGGCCCAACGTGTTCCTGCGCTCGCTGAATTGGCTGCTGTACGACGGCGAGAAGGACCATCCGCTCGATTGCTTCGTGGCACAGATAGACCCCGGGAGCGGCCAGATGCAGTACTGCCTGGCCGGCCAGACCGGTGCCTTCATCATCAATAACCGTGGGGAAGCCCGCCGACTCGGTCCGGACGAGCCGGCGCCGCAGCTCGGGCTGTCGCAGTCGTCGGTCTATGCGGTGTTGCCGGAACAACTTGAGCCGGGCGAAACGGTGGCCGTGTACACGCCGGGCGTCGTAACGGCGCGGAACCGTTCTGGCGACAGTTTCGGAGAAGAGCGGTTCGTGGAGATTCTTTGCGACGGCTTCGGCCAATTGGCGAGCACGATGCTGAAGGAGATGTTATCGGACCTCAAAGCCTTCACTGAAGGGGGAGTTCAACCCGAGGACATCACCGTTCTCCTCGCGCATTACGCCGGCTAAGCAACCGCCGATTCCCGTGGCGTTCGCCAGGGTGGTGGCGGGCCTGACGGGACCAGTGGTTCGCGCTCGTCCTAGGGGCGTGGGGGCGGCCGACTAAGGTCCCACAGCACCAGCATCCGATGGGGAGCATGTCGGGTCTGCCCGACGGGTGGTTACACGTGTGTACCAGCTTCATTCTGAGGAGATAGCAATGGCGCTTCGACAAGTGCTGGCGGGCCTGGCCGTAACGTGTGTTGCCGTCTGTTCTGCGACAGCCGGGACCGCATCAAGAGTAGATCCGGCCGTGCTTTATGCGCGCGGCTGCGAGTTGCTCCGTACTGGCGATATTGACGGTGCCTACGACACCCTCTACACGGCGGTGCGTTTCGATCCCGACAATGTGCAGTACCGGGAGCAGTCCAGCCACGCCCGGCAGATGGTGTACTTGCGCAAGCAGCTCAAGACAGCACAGTCGTCAGCCCAGTGGCTGAATTACGCCAACGAGCTGCACGAGTACTACTGCCGGCACTGTCCGCAGGATCCCCGCATGCAGGCGCTGACGCTGGCGCTTGAGATTCACAGCCGCGAGGGTTCGGCGGAGTCAGCGGCCCTGTTGGCGCGCACGCGGCTGCAATTCGGGTTGAATTCCGACGCCGCCGAAGGACTGCGCACGGTTACCCAGCAGAAGGTCGATACGCAGCTGCGGTTGCTGATGGGCATCGCCTTGGCGCGTGAAGGCCACACCGCTCAGGCGGAAGCGCTGTTGAAGAACCTCAAGGTGTCGTCGCAGGGTGGGTTCCAGTTCTACTACGATCTGGCGCGGCTTCAGGCCGGCGTGGGCCAGAATCAGGCGGCGCTGAAGTCCCTGACAAGGTCCTTTGAACAGACCCCACCCAGTCGACTGGAATATGCCCGGCAGGCCGCCCTGGAATGCGCCGATTTTGCGCGGCTCAAAGAGCACTCCAACTTCGCCAACGTCTTGGCGACGGAGTCGAAGCGCTCTGAGACTGTGTCGAAGGAACCGGCCAAGCAGCAACGCGTGCGGCGACCGGGACCCGCCTTCCGACCCTGAGCGGGCGGGGTTGACTCGTCCGGGCCGGGTGGCCTTCGTGGCCGCCGACCGGGTTTGAGACGGTGACGGAAAATCCGGGCATCTCGTCGCGAAGGGCGTGGCGGCGGGGTGCCCAAATCTTTGTCGTCTGGCCGAAATGGACGCATTTGGGGGCGCAGAAAAGAAGCCGGTGGAGGGCCATGTCCGCGGACACCGGCCCAGCCACCGGCCGAATAAGGTGCATCACTCATCGTTCGAAGGGGAGCCTAGCGATGCACACTGCAAAAAGGACGGAAGGACCGCCGATCGGCCGATCCTGCCTCCTGAGCGTTCCCAACTCTGTCGGCGGTGCTCGCGTAGGCGAGGGCTGGTAGCGAACTCTCCGGCGATTCGGCTCCCGTGAATGACCGGACGCTTACCTTGTGCTCAGTGCCTCGGCTCCCGGCTCCCTTTTGGGAGAAAAGGCGTCAACCGCTGACTACCTTCCCGACAGGCTCCCATGCTTTTGGGAAGGTGTGCTTCGTCATCCCTCGCGAGACCAGGACAGAGCGTCTCGAGAACACCAAATGCTAGGCCGGCTTCCGGCGGGATTTCCACTGTCAGGTCTAAGAACTGCCTGATTTTATAAGTCCTGTTGCGGCATGGTCTTAAGGTGGTGAATGGGCGAATTGGCGGCCCTGGGGCAGAATTGGTGGCAGTTACCGGACGCTCGGTGACGCCGTCGCGACGCAATTGCGGTCGGCTTGCCGTACCGGTGGGCAAGTGCCCTGATTCCGGCGCCCGGTCGGGATGACCTATTAGCCATCGGCGGACAACCCCGCTATATTGCACGGTTTGTAAAGGGGTTAGCCGCCCGTCCCCGGACGCCCGCGTCGGTTCTGCGGAGCCGGCGTCGCAACCTGTCGGGGGCCGGTGCCGAGCCGACCGGCTCGGCGCCCGGGCTGGCGGCGCAGTCCCTGTTTCCAAGGGTTCGCAGGTTGCAGCCACCAGGTTCCGCGGCCGATCGATAGCCAACGGCAGGATCGGCGGCGCGGGCAACGCAGCGCACAGGAGTCGGCGTCGATGATCAAAGCCAACGATCTTCGCAAAGGGAAGCTCATTTCCCACAACGGTGAACTCTGGACCGTACACACCGCCCAGCACGTCGCCAAAGGCAACAAGCGCAGCTACATCCAGACGAAGCTCAAGTCGGTGAAGTCCGGCGCGCTCATTGACGTGCGCTTCTCGGTTGATGACCGGATCGAGACGCCCTTCCTGGATACGAAGCCGTTCGAGTATCTCTATCGGGATGGTGACGATTTCGTGCTCATGGACCAGGCCACGTACGACCAGATCCACGTTTCCGCGGATGTGATGGGCGATGCCGACCGGTACCTGAAGGGCAATGAGGTTGTGCTGTGCGGCCTGGTGGACGGGCACGTCGTGACGGCCGAACTGCCCAACACGGTCGAGCTGAAGGTCATTGACACGCCGCCGATGGTGAAGGGCGCCACGGCCACCAACCAGAGCAAGGAAGCCACGCTGGAGACCGGGCTGCGCATCAGGGTGCCGCCGTTCATTGAGACCGGCGAGCTCCTGCGCGTGGACACTCGCACGGGCGAGTATCTCGAGCGGGCCAAAGGGTAAGCCACACCCCCGGCGCGCGGGGCGCGCCAGGAGCACGAGCGCCGATGAACTGGCTTCTGAACATTGGCGATACGGATATTCTGCGCGACGCCGTTAACCCGATGGCGGTTTTCTGGCATCGCTTGCGCGGCGGGCGCTGGCGGGTACTGGGAGCCGCCGGGCTCACCCTGCTGTTGCTGTTGTCGATTGTGCTGCTGGTGCTGGGGCCCGCGGGGACCGGCCTGGCATTCCTGCGGCGGGAATGGGTGGCGCTCGTTGTTTCGCTGGTAGTCGTGGTCTGGCTGGCGTACGTCACTTGGATCCTGCTCAAGTTCATGCCCTCGCGCAACGACCGCATCATCATTGCGCTGCGGCAATGGGTGCGCAACGCGGTCGATCCGCACGAGGAGCAGGTGCGGCACCTGAGTGATGACGAGTTGCGCGGCCGGACGGCGGACCTGCGCGCGCGGCTGGCGGCCGGGACGCCGCTGGAGGCCGTGCGTGCGGAAGCCTACGCCTGCGTGCGCGAGGCTTCGCGCCGGGCGCGGGCCCATCGCCAGTTCGAATGTCAGCTCATCGGCGGCAAGGTGCTCGAGGACTGCAACGTTGCCGAGATGCGCACCGGCGAGGGCAAGACGATCGTCTGCTACATGGCGAACTACATGAAGGTGCTCCAGGGCCTGAAGGTCCACATGGTCACCGTCAACGACTACCTCGTGAAGCGCGACGCGGAGTTCTGCCGGCCGATCTTCGAGCTGCTGGGGGTGAGCGTGGGCTACATCACCTCGGAAATGGAGACCTACGGGCCGGGTGCTGAGGAGCGCCGCCTGGCCTACGGCTGCGATATCACCTACGGGACCAACAGCGAGTTCGGCTTCGACTATCTCCGCGACAACATGAAGCACCGCGCCAGCGACCAGGTCCAGGGGCCGCAGGACTACGTCGTGGTGGACGAGGTGGACTCGATTCTGATAGACGAAGCCCGCACCCCGCTGATCATCTCCGGTCCGGCCCACGACGATGTCAACAACTATCGCGTGGCCGACAACGTCGCCCGCATGCTCATCGCCAAGCAGCAGCAGGCCAACCGCGCCACGGCCGCCCACATCGACGAGGTGGAGCAGAACCCACCTCCGGAGATCAGCGGCGACCCGAAGCGCAAGGCGTATTTCTACGACGGCATCAAGAAATTTCGACAGGATCCGTTTTGGCTGAACTCGGACGAGGCCGAGGCGATCAGACACGTGCAGTACTTCGTGGTCGAGCTCGACCACAAGTCGGCCCATATGACCGAGCACGGCGCCAAGGCCGCCCAGGCCGAACTGGGCATCGGCACCTTCTACGACAGCCAAAACATGAACTGGCCGCACTACATCGACAACGCCCTCAAGGCGCACCAGTGCTACCAGAAGGACAAGGAATACGTCGTTCAGGACGGCCAGATCATCATCGTGGACGAGTTCACCGGCCGCATGATGCACGGCCGGCAGTGGTCCGACGGCCTGCACCAGGCGGTCGAGGCCAAGGAACGCGTCACGATCAAGCAGGAATCTCAGACGCTGGCGACCATCACGCTGCAGAACCTGTTCAAGATGTACCGCCAGCTCGCCGGCATGACCGGCACCGCGATGACCGAAGCCGAAGAGTTCATGAAGATCTACCGGCTTGAAGTCATCGCCATCCCCACCAACCAACCCATCCGCCGCCTGGACGGCAACGACAAGATCTACAAGACCCGCGTGAGCAAGCGCGACGCGCTGGTCGAGGAGATTCGCAGTTGCAGCCAGAAAGGCTACCCGGCGGACCCCTGGTCACTGCTGGACACGCTGAAGCTGGCCCGGCAAACGATCCTGGCCACCAGTGGACCGGACCGGGGCAACTCGCTGGGCGAACAGATCCGCACCATCGACCAGGCCATCGCCGCGTTCGACAACGGCGACGGTAACGAGACGGCCCTGGAGCGCGGCTACCTGGATCTCATGGGCGTGAACGTTTCGGGCCGGCCCGTGCTGGTGGGCACGACCAGCGTCGAGGCGTCGGAGGAGCTGAGCACGCTGCTGACGCGCCGCTACGGCATCGAACATGAGGTGCTCAACGCCCGGCAGCACGCCCGCGAGGCGGAGATCGTCGCCAAAGCCGGCTTCCAGCACGAGAGCGCACGCGGCAAGCAGAAGCAGATGGTCGGTAACGTCACCATCGCCACGAACATGGCGGGGCGCGGCACGGACATCGTGCTCGGGCCGGGCGTCGCGGCGATCGGCGGTCTGCACGTGGTGGGCACGGAGCGGCACGAGGCGCGCCGGATTGACAACCAGTTGCGCGGTCGTTGCGGTCGCCAGGGCGACCCGGGCAGCTCACGGTTCTTCCTGTCGCTGGAAGACGACCTGCTCAAGCTCTTCATGGGCGATTGGATGCTGAAGATGCTGAACATGCTCGGCTTTGAGGAGGGCATGGCGATCGAGGATCGCCGGATCTCCAAAGGCATCGAGCGCGCCCAGAAGAAGGTCGAGGAGCGGAACTTCGGCATCCGCAAGAACCTGCTCGAGTACGACGAGGTCATGGATCACCAGCGCAAGACCTTCTATGCCCTGCGTCAGCAGGTGCTGGAGGGGCGCGGGCTCAGCGAGCTGATCTGGGAGATGATCGACGAGACGGTGCGGGACGCCGTCGAGCGCTACTACGACCCGAAGTACCCGGCCCAGTGCGCGGCCGAATGGGTCGCCCAGCAGTTGGGCGCCCCGATCGAGCCGAACAAGCTGGACACGTCGGACCTCGAGACGCTCACCGGGCAGGTCCGCGACCTGGCGTCCTACGAGGTGCGCGGCACGATCCAGAGGACTTTTGGTGAATACGATGTCTCCGACGACGTGCCGTCGGACGAGTGGGACGCGCGCGGGCTGGCCAGTTGGGCGGCTCAGTACGGCCTGAACCTGACGCAGAACCAGATACGCCGCAGCAATCCGGCCGAGCTGCTCGAACAGCTCAGCGATGCCGCGCAGCGGCGGATCGAGGAGGCCGATCTCGAAGCGCTGGCGCAGTATGTTGATCCGCGGTACGCGAAGGGGCGGCTGGTGCGCTGGGCCCGGGACAAGTTCGGGCTGGAAGTGCCGCTCGAGGACATCGTGACGGCCAACCGCGAGGACGCCATCGCGCTGTTCGGCGAGAAGATGCGCGCCGCGTATCGCGAGCGTGAGATCGAGTTCCCGGTCAGCGCGGCAGTTGACTATTCCTTGCGGGCCGCCGGCACGAACGTCAACGAGTTCTACGCCCGGCTGGCGGCGTGGAGCAATCGCAAGTATGGCTTGAACTGGACGTACGAACATTTCGCCGGCAAGAATCCCGCGGAGACCTTCAAGGAGCTGCGCGCCCTCAACGAGGATTACCTGACCAACGGGCGGCTGGACGGAGAGATTGACGCGGCCGTTGCCCAGCATCAGGGCGAGGCGCTGGCGGTGTGGGCGCGCGAGCGTTTCGGGGCGGTGATGGACGGCCATCCGCTGGACTTGGCGGGCGACGTGCGGGCACAGCTCCAAACCTGTGCCTACCAGATGCTGCGGTACGAGCTGACGCAACTGGAGCGGCACGTGCTGCTCAGCACGCTGGACGCGGCCTGGAAAGACCACATGTACGCCATGGACCTGCTGCGGTCCGGCATCGGGCTGCGCGGGTACGCCGAGCGTGATCCGAAGATCGAGTACAAGCGCGAAGGCACGCGGATGTTTAACGAGATGCTCGCCAACATGCGCGAACGCGTGACCGACGTGATTTTCAAGGTCCAGGTGGCGATCGAGCCGGAGTTGGTCGGCCGAGGCATGGCGTACTCGAACGTTCAGACCCAGCACGCCGACGCGACCGGGGCGGGCTTCTCGGCGGAGGACCAGGAGGCGGCCATGCGCAAGCAGGGCGAGGCCGGTCAGCCGCAGACGATTCGCCGGGAAACGCCCAAGGTCGGCCGCAACGACCCGTGCCCGTGCGGCTCGGGCAAGAAGTACAAGCAGTGCTGCGGCAAGCGGCACTGATGCGTCCGGCGGCCCCTGTGCGCGCCCGCATTCCGGCGGCACCGCGGACCGTAATCCAGGCAGCCTGAACCTGGCGCGGCGCTTACTTCGGCGGGTTGTCCGGTCCGCGGCCGGCCATGTTTCGCGCGATGCTCTGCGAGACCTGTCGCAGATCCACGCCCAACACCGACTCCAGCGTCGCGAGTGATTCGGACAGTATCCTGGCCCGGCCCAGAGCGGCGCCGGCCATGGCCTGCCCGTTGCCGCCGTCGATAACCGTAACGCTGCCGAGATCGACGTTCTGCACCGTCGCCGCCAGCTCCTGCACGATGGTCGGCATCATCTCGACCAGCATGACCTGGAGCGCCTCGGGATGGCGCTGAATCGCCTGGCCGATCTGCTCGATCGCGGTCGCCCGGGCCTTGCCCTCTTCGAGCGTCCGGGCCGCGTCGCCCTCCGCCTTGGCCTTGGCGACGTCGCGGTCCGCGGCGGCCTTGGCGACTTCCGTGGCGGCCAGGCGGGCCTGCTCGGCCTTGGCCTCGGCTTCCTGCTGCTGGGCTTCGATCAGGGCGGCCTCCCGGGCCAGCTCTGCCTTGCGAATGCGCAGCTCGTTCTCCGCCTCGGCAATGGCCTTCTCGGCCGCCAGCCGGGCCTGTTCGGCACGCTGATTGGCGGTGGCCTCCGTCAGCTTGGCTTCCGAATCCCGGTCGGCCTTGGCCTTGCGGGCGTCGGCGTTGGCTTCGGCCTCCTTGATGAGCGCTTCGGCGGCCCGCTCGGCCTCGGCCTTCCGCGCGGCGGAGAGCACTTCCGCGCGCGCCTTGCGGGCGATGGATACCAGGTACTCCTCGTTGTCGTGCACGTTCTGAATATTGACGCTGTCGATCAGCAGCCCGAGCTTGCGGAAATCGTCCGAGACCTCCTTCATCACCGTGGCGACGAATTTGTCGCGGTCTTCGACGATCTCCTCCGGCGTCATCTTGCCGATCACGGCGCGCAAGCCGCCTTCGAGCGTTTCACGCGCCACGCGCTGCAGCTCCTGCATGGGCTGCGAAAGAAAACGCTCGATGGCGTTGGCCCGCTCGCTGGGGTCCGACGAGACCTTGACGTTGGCGACGCCGTTGACGACCACCGGCATCATGGTCCCGCCGCCGGACTGGGCCGTCACCTCGAGGGCCACCTGCATGTTGCGCAGGCTGAGCCGCGCGACCTTCTCGATCACGGGTATGACCAGCGTGCGCCCGCCGATGAGCGTGCGGTAGCCGAGTCCGTCGCGCTGGCGGCGCCCGCTGATGATCAGCATCTCGCTGGGGTTCCCGACGACGACGAGCTTGGCGATTATTGCCACAATCACCAGGATCAGCACGAGGCCGCCCAGACCCAGCACGATGCCGGCCTCGACCGTAGAGGCAATCAACAAGCAGTTCATGACAGCACTCCTCCCTCAGAGCCGGATTGGCTCTCGAATTCCGCCCGGGCCACGACGTGGGCCACGCCGGCGCGGTAGCCGACGATAACGACCTCATCCCCAACCGCAAAGTCCCTGGTCTGGCCGCTGGCGACGGCCGGCAGGCAACGCCGCGCCGTACGCACGGTGGCGGCCACCTCGCCCTTGTCCGGGTGCCTGATGGGGACGGTCACCCGGGCCAGCCGGTTGACGTAGTCCGCCGGACGCGGGGCACTGTTGGCCGACGTCCGCCGCAGCAGCCGGAACAACTGGTGAACGCCCTGGCCGGCCACCAGCCCGCCGACCGCCGCGACGGCCAGCGTCGTGCCGGGGCCCGCCTCGGTGAGGTGCGTGAGCACCACGCCCAGCGCGCCGAACACCGCCAGTGTCGAAACTACGAAGCGCACCGAGAACCAGCTTGAGAGCCCCAACGCGCCGGCGTGCGCGGCATCCGCGGCGTGAAAGTCGGCCTCAACGTTCGTACCCCCGTGCACGTCGAAGTCGCCGCCGGCATCCATGTCGAGGTCGCCGTCGACAGCGGTGTCGAAATCAACCTCGGCATCCTCGGCCCCGCCGCCCAAGGCCGAAACGAGCAGCAATCCGCCGCCGACGATGAGGCCGATCCAGTACGCGGCGACCAGCGCGTCGAAGAATGGCACTGCGCCGAGCAACTCGATTCCGCACATGACATACCTCCTGGACTGACGGGGTGTCGGCGCCGCACGGGGCCCCCGGCGGCACGTTCATCCATGCAGAAGAATACAGCGCCTGCCGCAGGCCGCCTATTTGAATATGGGGCGATTCTCATAACGGCCCCTGTCACCCGGTCCGGCATCGCGACTGCCGCGCGGTTCGCCGGCCCGGCGGTTCCGGTACAATCCGGGCCGTTTGACAACGGCGGTTTTCAGGCCGTCGGCGGAGGTGCGGGCGTGCAGCGTTTCGGACGGACGGTCATCCTGGTGCTATTGGCTCTCGCGCTGGGCATTGGCGTGTGGCCGCGCCTGTGGGCCGCGCCCGGGGTTCACAAGCACTACCTCCACCAGGCCCAAGCCTTCCTACAGGGGCGGCTCGATATTGATGAATCCTTTGGCGACGTCGCCACGTTCCAGAGCAAGCACTACGTCGTCTTCCCACCCCTGCCGGCCGTCCTGATAACCCCGCTCGTGGCCGTGTTCGGCATGCAGACGCGCACCACCGTGGTCTGCCTGGTGCTGACCGCCCTGAGCTTCTGCGTGTTGCGCAGTACGCTACGCCGGCTGGAAGTAGAACGCAGCGCGGAACGCTGGCTGCTGGCCGCGTTCTTCCTGGGAACCGCGTACACTACGTCGCTATTCCAGACCTATGAGACTTGGCATTTCGCGCACGTTGTCGCGGTCGCGTGCCTGCTGCTGGCGGTACGCGAGGCGCTCGGCGCCCGCCGCGGCCTGCTCGTGGGCCTGTTCTGCGGGCTGGCGTTCCTGTCGCGCCACCTGTGCCTCTACTCGGCTGTGTTCCTGGCGGCGGCGCTGTGGCAACATGGGCCGCAAGACCGGCCGGGCCGGCGTGCTCTGCGGCTCGCCGCGTTCGGTCTGCCGCTGGCCGCCTGCGTGGGGGTATACCTGTGGCTGAATGCGGTGCGGTTCGGCTCCCCATTCGACACGGGCTACGCACACATCCCGCTGGAGGGCTTCCTCGCGGCCCGCGTCGAGAAGTACGGGCTATTTCACCCGGCCTACGTACCGGCGAATCTCGTTTACATGTTCCTGCAGGGCTTTCACATCCAGTTTACGGGGCCGGCGCAACTGGTCGTTGCGGGCGTTGATCTGCTAGGAACTTCGGTTACGTTCGCCAGCCCGTTCCTGCTCTTTGCCGTGCTGGCCCGGTGGGGGCGGCCGATGCTGTGGTCGGGCTGGCTGGCAATCCTGCTGCCGACCGTGCACATGCTGTTCTACTACAACAACGGCTTTGCCCAGACCAACGCCCAGCGCTTCACCCTGGACTTCCTGCCCGTGCTGATCGTCCTGGTTGCCTTGGGCATGCGCCGGGTGCCGGCGGCCTGGTGGCGGGCGGCGATCGCCTACTCAATCGCCCTGAACGTCGTCGCGCTGTTCGTGGTGGACTGGTTGCGCCGGCTGACGGCATCCCTTTGACATTTTGGACAAGCCGCGACCCGCACGCCCGACGCAACAATCAGCCGCCGAGCGCCTGGCTGCGCAGGGCGGCAATGCGTTTCTCCGTCGGCGGGTGCGTGCTGAACAGGCCGGCCAGCCCGCCGCCGGACAGCGGCTCCATGATGTACATGTTGTGGAAGGCCGGGTTCGTATCGGTACGTATGCGCTGGTTGCCGACGTGCAGGCGCTCCAGCGCCGCCGCCAGCTTGCGCGGGTCGCCGCACAGCTCCCCGCCGTACGAGTCGGCCGCGAACTCGCGCTGCCGCGAGATCGCCGCCTGGATGAGCATGGCGGCCAGAGGCGCCAGAATGACCATGGCGAGCGCCCCGATCGCGCCGAGTGGATTGTCCCGGCCGCGCCCGCCGAACCACATCATCATCCAGGCTGCGTAGCTGATGATGCCGGCCAGCGTGGCGGCAACGGTGCTGATCAGGACATCGCGATGCTTGATGTGCGCCAGTTCATGCGCGAGGACGCCCTCGATCTCGTGAGCGGGGAAATTCTGCAGCATGCCTTGCGTGACGGCGACGGCGGAGTGCTGCGGGTTGCGGCCGGTGGCGAAGGCGTTCGGCGCGGGTTGCGGACAAACATAGACACGCGGCTTGGGCAGGCCCGCCCGGGCGGCCAGGCGCTCGACCATGTCGTGCAGCCAGGGCAAGTCGTCCCGCTGCACTTCCCGGGCACCCATCGCGGTCAGGGCCAGCTTGTCCGAGTAGAAGAACGCCAGAATGTTGCTCAGCCCGCCAAACAGGAAGCCGAACATCACGCCGCGCGGCCCGAGGATGAAGTACCCGATCGCCATGAAGAGGGCCATCATGAAGCTCAGCAGCATGGCGGTCTTGAAGTTGTTCAGTGCACGCATCGTACGCACCTCCCTGTCCAGTTCTCCAGGCACACCCCGGCAGATTAGCCGGGGAGCGCACTTCCTGCCAAGGCAAACCGTGCGCCGGAGGCGTCGCGCCGGCCGGCACGCCGCCGTAAGGGCCTTATCCACAAGATATTATTCGCAGAATGCCGGGCCGTGTCGCGATGCCAGGTCGGCCAATCCGATTCAGCCGGCTGCCATTTTGGCGGCCGCAACCGCGCACTGCGCGTGGTTCGGTCGGCGACGGACCTCGTCGGCCGCCCTGACGGGGGTGCGTTTGGCCCGCGCGGCCGGGTCGGCCGCCAGGGTTTCTTATCGGCCGCGGCGCTTCGCCGCCCGGCTCCAGACGTTACAATCCGCGCGCGTGATTAGCGGATAGGGCGACGGCCCGGCCCGGAGATGGGGCGTACGACGTGCGAGCAGTCTGGTCGGCGTCAATCAGGATCCTAGCGGCGGCCATATTCCTGGCTCCACTGGTCGGGTGCGAGGGGCCCGACGAGCAGCGGCCGTACCAAGTGTTCAATGGGGTCGTCAAGGCCCTCGACGTTGAGACGGGCGAGCTGTTCGTGCGGCCGCAGTTTGATCCGCCGCCGCCCTGGCGCGCCGGCCGCAACGTCCCGTGCGTGACCACCAAGGAATCGGAAATCTACATCAACGACCGCTTCAGCGGTCTCGAAGGGATCCACGTCGGCGATGTGATCGAGCTCGTCGGATACCGCGGTCGGGATGACCGCTTCGTCGTCAGCATGGTCAACATCATGCGCAGCCAGCCCGATCCGGTCGAGCCGGCGCTCACGCCGCCCACCACGCGACCAGTGTCTGCTAATCCATAAGGAGTGACCATGTGCGCCAACATGTCGATTGAGGAAGTTCACGCGCGGGAGATACTGGATTCGCGCGGCAACCCGACGGTCGAGGCGGACGTCGTGTTGTCCGACGGCACCCTGGCCACGGCGGCCGTGCCGAGCGGGGCCTCGACTGGCGAGAACGAGGCGGTCGAGCTGCGCGACGAGGATCCGCGCCGCTACCTGGGCAAAGGCGTGCTCAAGGCGGTGGCCAACGTCAACGGTCTCATCGCGCCGGCCCTGATCGGGCTGGACCCGACGATGCAGGAGCTGATCGACCAAACCATGCTGGACCTGGACGGCACACCCAACAAGGCCAAGCTGGGTGCGAACGCCATCCTGGCGGTGTCGGTCGCGGTGGCCAAGGCCGCCGCCCAGGCCACCGGGCAGCCGTTGTATCGCTATTTGGGCGGAGCCGGGGCGCACATGCTGCCGGTGCCAATGATGAACATCCTGAACGGCGGCAAGCACGCCGACAACAACGTCGATTTCCAGGAGTTCATGATTCAGCCCTGGGGCGCGCCGAACTTCCGCGAGGCCCTGCGCATGGGCGCCGAGTGCTTCCACAACCTCAAGGCCGTTCTGAAGGAGCGCGGCTACAACACCGCGGTCGGCGATGAGGGCGGCTTCGCTCCCAGTCTCAAGAGCAACGATGAGGCCCTCGAGGTCATTGCCGTTGCGGTCGAGCGCGCCGGGTATCGCTTGGGCGAGGATATCTTCATCGCGCTCGATCCGGCCACCAGCGAGATGTGGGATGCCGAGCGCGGGGGCTACCGCTTCTTCAAGTCCGATCCGCAGCGCGTGGCAACCAGCGACGAGATGATCGACCTGTGGCGCGGCTGGTGCGAGAAGTACCCGATCCGCAGCCTGGAGGACGGGCTGGCCGAGAACGACTGGGCCGGCTGGGCCAAGCTGACGCGGGCCCTGGGCGAGAAGGTGCAGCTCGTCGGCGACGACATTTTCGTCACGAACGTCAAGTATCTCGAACGCGGCATTCGCGAGCGCAGCGCCAACGCCATCCTGGTCAAGATCAACCAGATCGGCTCGCTGACCGAGACGTTCGCCGCCGTTGACCTGGCCATGCGCAATGGGTTCGCGGCGGTGATCAGCCATCGCAGCGGCGAGACCGAGGACGCGACGATTGCCGACTTCGCGGTCGCGACCAACGCCGGTCAGATCAAGACCGGCAGCACCTCGCGCAGCGACCGCGTGGCCAAGTACAACCGGCTGCTGCAGATCGAGGAGGAGCTGGGCGACGGCGCCGTGTTTGGGGCGTGCTGCTGGCGCTGCGGCTGAGCAAGGTTTCATGGGCACAGTCAGCCGGCTGGGCGACATACTGTTCTGGTTAATGGTGCTGGCCGGGGGAGCCCTGCTGGTGCCATGCCTGGTGCTGCCGGCCTGGCTCGAATACCGGGCCTCGCTGCAATTGCGCGCGCTGCATGAGCAACGCGTCCTGAGGCTGGAAGCCGAACTCATCAAGCTGCGCAAGCAGCGCGAGCATCTGGGCATTGACGATGCCTACGTGTTGCGGCTGGCGCATGAGCAGCTCAACATCGAGACGCCGGGCATTGTGCGGATTCCCCTGGAGACCGGCGAGCTGGCCGAGAGCGAACTCGCGGCCGCGGCGCTCCCGCCGGTCTGGCCGCCGGAGGACGAACTGGTCCCGCAGTTGTCCGCAGTCGTGGGCGAACTGCTCGGCGGCTACCCGCTGACCGGCATGTTCGTGTGGCCGGAAACGCGCCCCGTGCTGATGTTACTGGGTGGCGGCCTGATTCTGGCCGCCGTTGTGCTCATCGGGGCGCCGGCTAGCGCGCGGCCGATGCGCCGCGCGGCGGAGCGCTGTTGAGGTCCACCTACGTAACCGCTTCGGCTAATGCGGCGATCAGCGAGGCACGGCAGCCAACAATTCGGCTACCTGGGCCGGCCTGATGCCCCAGTCGCTCGGACAGCGCTCCGGGTTGCCCTGGACGACCTGACCGCCCGGCCCGAGCGGCCGCCAGACATTTGGCGACGTCGGGCCGAAGATCGTCACTGTGCGCGTACCCAGCAGCGCCGCCAGGTGCGCCGGTCCCGAGTCATTCGCCACGACCGCATGCGCGGCCGCCAGCGCGGCGGCAAGCTCATCCGGCGACGGGAGCCGCAGCACCGGGTAGCCGCGCGTAAGCTCGGCCAAGGCGTCATCGGGCCACCATTCCAACTCCACGGGGCCGATCAGGAAGCACACGCCCTGCCCGTGCCGGGCCAGCAGCTCGGCCACTGCGCGGAAGTTCTTAAACGGCCAGCACTTATCGCGCCCACCGCTGCCGGGATGTATGAGTACCGTATCCGGCGCGGCCCCGGCGCGCCGCAGCACCGCGCCGCCATTCTCGCGCAATTCGGCAGCGACGCCCAGACTGCGGTGCTGCGGGTGCTGGTGTGTACACTTCGGCACCAGCAACCCCTGAGATTCCAGGTCCAACAGCCATTGGGCCGTGATGTGCCGGCGCAGCCCCGGGCGCGGCCGCGGGTCGAAGCTCACGAGCAGACCCGGCCGCAATTGCTCCAGCCGCTGATGCACGGCCGAATCGGCGCCGGCCAGCGCGTTCAGCACGCGCGCGCCCCGAATTATGCCGGCGACGTCATCAGGCGCTGGTCCGGCCTCTTGTCCATGCAGCCAATGCAGCCCCAGCGCATCCGCGGATTGACGCGTGATGCCGGGGCGGCAGGCGGACAGATTGCCGGGGTTGCTGCGCGAGATGACGTGCAAGCGCCTGCGGCCGTCCGCCGGCGGCAGGCGCAGCGCGAGTTGAACCGTCAGGGCCAAGTCGCCCAGGGCGCCGCCATGCAGAATCAGCCAGTCAGGACGCATACCAGGCACTCGCCAAGGCCGGACAACAACGGCTTCAGGCACAGCATGAACCGCCGTCCCTGGGTAAGCGCTTACTCGCGGCAGGGCTACGTCGCGCCGGCCGCCGGGGTTGCACCGGTCGCCTGGCGCTGTCGCCGCTGTCGCTCAGCCTCAGTGGCGGCGGCAGGCGATGAAACAGCGTCGGCGCCGGCCATCGCCATCAGCACGGTGTAGTAGCCCATGCGCGGCAGCCCGTTCTCCCACACCAAGTCGCCCGTGCGCGCATCGAGGCAGTACACGTGTCCGTAACAACCGGCGAAGACGTACGGCTCCTTGACCAGCAGGGTTACGGGCGCGCCGGTGCCGCGCGGCAGCTTGGTGCGCCACAGTTCCTCGCCGTTGCGTGGGTTGACCGCGGCCACCCAGCGGTTCGTGCCAATGAACAGTGGTTGCATTCCCCGTCGCATGTTGTTCCTCCGCGTTCGGCCGGCGGTTGCGGAGACGGCCGGCCGGCCTCAGCCTGTCTCTGGAATCTCCGGATCGCCGGCCGCGCTGATCCAGCCGCCGGCCAGCACAATGTCATCATCATAGAAGACGGCCGCCTGGCCCGGCGTCACGGCGAGTTGCGGCGCAGCGAAGCGGGCGGCAACACTGCCGTCGGGCCGCAGCCAAATCCGCCCGGCCGCTGGCGTGTGTTGATAGCGAATCTTGATTGCAGCCGGCCGCGCCTGATCGGACGGCGGCGGGTCAACGAGCCAGTTGACCCCGTTCGCCAGCAGGCCTGGACTGAACAGCTCCTCGCGCGGCCCGAGCGTGACGGTGTTGGCCACCGCGTCCAGCCCGGTCACGTACATTGGGATTCCGGCAGCAATGCCGAGGCCGCGTCGTTGGCCAATCGTGTAACCGGCAATGCCCTCGTGCGTTCCGATAACCTCTCCAGCGCGGTTGTGGACCTCGCCAGGCCGCAGCGTGTCGGGTCGGCGGTGGCGCACTAGCGTCCGGTAGTCGTTATTCGGGACGAAGCAGATCTCCTGGCTGTCGGGCTTGTCGCGGACGTGCAGCCGGAGGTCAGCCGCGATTTGCCGAACCTGGGCCTTGTCCGCCATCTCACCCAGCGGAAAGCGGCAGCGTGGCAGGTCGTGGCGCTGGATCCCAAAAAGCACGTAAGATTGGTCTTTCTCATGGTTTAGGGCGCGTGCCAGGCATGCATGCCCGGTGTCGGTCAGCACGCGGGCATAGTGGCCCGTAGCCACGAACTCAGCGTCCAGCATGTCGGCGTAGCGCAGCAGCTTGCCGAACTTCAGGCGGATATTGCACACCACGCAGGGATTCGGGGTCCGGCCGGCGGCGTACTCGTCCACGAACTCCGCGATGATGCTCTCGAAATCCCGTTCGAAGTCCAGAGCGTAGAAGGGGATGCCCAGATGACCGGCCATGGCGCGCGCATCGGCCGCGTCGGCAGCCGAACAGCAGCCGTGCCGGAGGCGCCGCCCCGGCGTCGCCGCGTCCTCCACCGCCGCAGCCCCGCCGGCCGTCCCAACGCGCATGAACACGCCGACGCATTCGTAGCCGGCCTGCTTGAGCAGGGCCGCCGCGACGGAGGAATCCACGCCGCCCGACATGGCGACGATTACTCTGCCGTGCCGTGACATGACGCTGATTAGCATTGGGCGAAGCCGGGAAGTCAACCGCGTTCCCCCCGGCCGGCCGATCTGAACGGCAGTTGACCGCCTCCGCGGCCATCGGTAGGCTACGACCCGGCTGATGAACCGGCGTCGGCGCCGGTGGGCCGAGCGCCGCGCTCCCCGAACGTGCGAGATACCAAAGCCCCGATGGTCCGCAAGCAACCCTTCTACGCATCCGGCCTGCTGAGCACTTCGAAGCCCGAGCAGAAGGAAGTGGAACACCGGGAAACGGCGATCGAGCAGATTTCGTCGTTTGTGGCCTTCTTCATCTACTTGCTCGTGCTCAAGAGCTACTTGCTGCCGCTGTTCATCATTCCCACCGGCTCGATGGCGGAGACGCTCTACGGCGCCCACGCCAAGCACGTGTGCCCGAACTGTGGCGTCGAGTACCCCGTCGGGATGCCCCTCGCCTCGGTTCCGGTGATCCAATGTCCCAACTGCCGCTGGCGCGAGTTCTGCGAGTCAGCCGCCGTGCCGCGCTCCTGGCTACCACGCCTGCAAGAGCTCGGGGCCCGGGTGGACGGCATTACCGGGCCGCTGCACGAGCGGGCCGGCGACCGCATCATGGTGCATGGCTGGACTTACGAGTGGGGTGGCCGGCTTGAGCCGCAGCGTTGGGACGTAGCCGTGTTCAAGGTGCCCAGCGACGGCCACACCAACTACATAAAGCGGCTGATCGGCAAGCCGGGCGAGACGATCGAGATCATCGACGGCGACATCTTCTTCACCGATCCGGAGACGGGGGAGACCGCCATTGCGCGCAAGCCGCGCCACGTGCAGGAAACTTTGTGGTTTCGGTATTACGATCATGATTACTTGCCGCGCCGGCCGGCGCCGAGTGCCGCTTATCACCCGCGCTGGGTGCCGCGGCCGAACGACGTGGGGTGGAGCGCGCTGGACGCGCGCCGGCCGGTCTTCGACGGGCTCGGCGGGCAGCGCGGCGAGATTCAGTTCGTCACGAGTCTGGGCGCGGCCAGGCAGCCCGGCGAGATTGCGGACATCTACGGCTACGACCGCGTGTACGCTGAGCAGTACCTGGGTCAGAAGGTAGACAGGGTCGTGCCGGTACAGCACGCGACGGTAACCGACGTGCGGCTCAGCACGGTGGTGACGTTCCAGGAGGTCGGCGAGGACGGCTACGTCGAACTCGCGGCCAGCAAGTACGGCAGCGAGTTCTACGCGCGGCTGTACGGGGACGGCCGCCTGACGCTGGAACGGGCACCATGGAGCGGCGGGGCCCGAGAGCTATGGGGCAGCGTCGCGCTTCCGTCGCTCGCCGAGCCCGTACGGCTCGCGCTTAGCAACGTGGACTACGTTGTCAGCATCGAAGTTGACGGGGAGCCGGTGTTGGCGAGCACGAGCGAACAGTACGGGATCACGGCCGCCCAGGCGCGCGAGCGGCTGAGCCGCAAAGTCGCGCCGCGGTTGCGCGTGGCAGCCGAGAACGTGAAGGCCACCTTTGCCCATCTGCTGATCGAGCGGGACGTCCATTACCTTGACCCGGGCCACCGGCGCGGCGGCGCGGTCGGCTACGGGGGTATGGGCAACCCGATTACGCTGGGACCCGACGAGTACTACGTGCTGGGCGACAACAGTCCGTCTAGCCTGGATTCCCGCTTCTCGTTTGCCAACCGCGAAGACGAGGCGGTCGGCGCCCATCTGCGGCCGGCCTTCCGGCGGGGCGAGTACCGCCTGGGCACGGTTCCTGCGGATCAACTCATCGGACCGGCTTTCCTGGTTTACTGGCCCGGTACCGCCGAACTGGTGCCGGATCACATGTTGCCGCGCCCTTTGCGGTTGCTGAACCAATTGCCCACGCCGGGCGGGATCCGCTGGATCCATTAGCGGCCAGGTGCGGGCCCGACCCGGCCGGCGGGCGGCCTGCACGCGGAATCACGAGCGGTGAACGACTGCCAGTCGCCATTGTCACCTGTGCCCGACACCGCCACGGAGCTGCCGGTCCGCGCCGGTGGCCGGGCTTTGCACGCGCTGGAAACGATCCAGACCGTCCTGACGGCGCTCATGCTGGCTTTCGTGTTTCGGGCGTACCTGGTGGAGGCCTTCATCATCCCGACCGGCTCGATGGCCGAGTCTCTGCTGGGGGCCCACGCCACCATGATCTGTCCGGCGTGTGGCTGGGAGTACGATTTCGCCCCCACGCACGACTGCTTCTGCCCGAACTGCCACCTGCGTTTGCCGCTGGCGGCCGAGAACGTACCATTGAAGGACGGCGATCGCATTCTCGTTCACAAGTGGCCGTACGTGCTGGGCGGCCCATTTGGCCCGCAGCGCTGGGACGTCATCGTTTTCCGCAACCCATCCGATCCCCGCGAGAACTACGTCAAGCGCGCCGTCGGCCTACCGGGAGAGTCGGTCCAGATTCTCGACGGCGATGTGTACATCAACGGCCGCATCGCCCGCAAGACGCCGGCGGCGCAGCGCGCCCTGTGGTTTGTCGTGTATGACCAGGCGCACATCCCCGTGCCAACCGCGGCGACTGCCGGGTGGCCACGCTGGATAGTGGAGCCGACGCCGAATTCGGAGGCATCCGGCTGGGAGGGACTGAGCGCGCGTGTGCTGCGTTTCAATGCCCCGGACGACCGTGAACGCGCAATGCGCTTCGAACCCGACGACGACCGGTATTTCCAGGACGTTTGCGGCTACAACCGCGGGCCGTCGCCCTGGCCGGCTCCCCGCGTGGGCGATATGCGTCTGCTGGCGGAGGTGGCATTCCAGGACGGCGAAGGGACTTGCCGGTGGGAATTGACGCGCGATGATCAGCGCTTCATGCTGACACTCTGCCGGGACGGCACGCTGACGCTGGACATGGCACCGGCGGACGGCGCGCAGGCAGCGACCCGCATCGGCCAAGCCCGGCACGAGCGGTTCCGAGCGGGGCGTCCTTACGCGGTCGAGTTCGCCCACGTTGATTACCGCGTATACGTTAAGCTCAACGGCCAGACCGTTCTGGCAACCAGCGATGAGCAGTACAACCCAGACGTCGCGGCACTGCGGGCCTTCGAGCGGCGCACTCCGGTCGGGCTGCGGCTTGCGGCCCATTCAGTGGATCTGGAACTGCGTCGGCTGCGCATCGATCGGGACGTGCACTACACCTATCGACCAGGCCGCACCGTGCGGGCGGATGCGTCGGGCCCGTTCGTGCTCGGCCACGACGAGTACTTCGTGCTGGGCGATAACAGCCCGGACAGCCACGACAGCCGGGAGTGGCAGCAGCAGGCCTACCACCTGCCGGCCGGCCATTGGCAGGCCGGGACGGTTCCGGCAAGCCAGATTGTCGGACGGGTGGCGTTCGTGTATCTTCCCGGCTTGCAGCCGCTGGACGCGGCGGGCAATTGGAGGTTACCGGACCTTGGCCGCGTGCGTTTCGTGCGCTGAAATGGTCGCCACGTGCAAACCGGACAGACTTGTGCAGAAACTGGGTTTTCAACACTTGGGCGGGCGAAGCAGATTTCTGGAGTAGCTTGGTCGGACTCGGTCGGCGGGCGTTCCGAAACCGGTTTCAGCGGCCGATACTGGCTGGAGGGTGTCGCACGTAAGCCTATGCGTACCAAGAATGTGCGTGATTCTGAGCACCCGGTTGAGACGACCATCAGGGCGGCCTGCGGGCCAGCGCCGATAACTGTCTACATCCCACGACTGCGGCCGAACTTGCGCCACTCTCAACACGTTATCCACAATCCCATCCGACCCCTTTTGGGGAGCTGATTGATGCTTCTGCAGGCCCATGACCTGGTCAAGACTTATGGCGGTCGCACCGTCGTCGACCACGTCAGCTACCAGGTGGATGAACGGGAAATAGTGGGCCTCCTGGGGGCCAACGGCGCGGGAAAGACGACCAGTTTCCGTATGACGGTGGGCATGATTGCCCCGAACAGCGGGCGCGTGATCTTCGACTCCGTGGACGTGACCGGCCTGCCGATGTACAAGCGCGCCCGCCGAGGGATCGGCTACCTGTCGCAGGAGCCGAGCGTCTTTCAGCGCCTGACCGTCGAGCAGAACCTGATGGCGATTTGCGAGACGATGCGGTTCACGCGTGCCGCGCGTCATAAGAAGGTAAACGAGCTATTGGGGCAGTTCGGGCTGGCGGTGGTCCGCAAGAACTACGCCAAGAACATCTCCGGCGGCGAGCGGCGCAAGCTTGAGATCGCGCGGGCGCTGATAACCGAGCCGCGCCTTATCCTGCTGGATGAACCATTCAGCGGGGTTGATCCCAAGGCCGTCGAGGAGCTCCGTCGTGAGATTCTCAAGTTGCGGGAGCGTGGCATTGCGATTCTGTTGACGGATCACAACGTCCACGAGACGCTCAAAGTCACCGATCGCAGCTATGTCATACACGAGGGCAAGGTCATCAGCGCCGGGTCGCCCAAGAAGCTCATCAACGACCCGATGGTGCGCGAGACCTACCTCGGCAATACCTTCCGCGGAGACGAATTCGGCACGGGCGATGGCTGATGAAGCGGACCAGATCGAACTGACGGCGGCGGCACACGGGGTGGAATTCAGCCTCAAGGTGGTGCCGGGTGCATCCCGTACCGCCGTTGTGGGCGTCTGGGGGCAGGCGCTCAAGGTGGCGGTGGCGGCTCCGCCCGAGGGCGGCAAAGCCAACGGCGCGGTAGTGGAGCTCCTGGCGCATATACTTGGTGTGAGGCGGGCGGACGTCGCGGTGGTGAGCGGACACAGCCGGCCGGTGAAACGCGTGGCCGTGCGGGGCATGAGCGCTGCGGCGGTAGCCGAGAAGTTGGCTCAGATCATCGGCACGCGGCGGCCGGCGGCACCGCGACCACGCCGCACGGAGCAGTAGCGGTGACAGAACGGCAATTCGAGATGAAGGTGTTGTGCGGGGTTCCGAACGTGGGGCCGGCAATTGCGCAGGACCTCCTGCGCCTGGGCATCAGGCGTGTAGAGGACCTGGCGGGCGCTAATCCCGACGAGCTGTACCAGGAGCTGTGTCGCCTTGAGGGTCGGCACGTGGACATGTGCGTTCGGGACGTTTTCGCGGCGGCTGTGGACTATGCGGACGGCAAACCTAGCAAGCCGTGGTGGGAGTACTCGCGCGCCCGCAAGGCGCGGGCACAGGTCCGGCCGGGGTGACCCAGGCTTGGTCCTATAACCGGGCTGCGCGGTGTTGTCCGCGATTGGCCGGGTCGGCGCGTGCCGGCGGAGCGTCGGAGCGGGAGGCGCACTTGAAATCGCACCTCACGAATGCTATATTACCGATGGAGTAACTGAGATAATGCTCTCGTTGACGAAGAAATGTGAGTACGCCCTGGTGGCCATTTGTCACCTGGCGCGCGTCGAGCAGCGGGTGGTCAGCGCGCGTGAGATCGCGGAACTGCACGAGGTGCCGCTGCCGCTGCTCATGAATGTGCTCAAGCAGCTTAACCAGGCCGGTCAGGTGCGGTCGGTACGCGGCGCGCGGGGTGGGTACGCGTTGGCGGTGGCGCCGAATGAGTTGACGCTCGCACAGGTGATACATGCGGTGGAGGGGCCGGTGCGGCTCGTTAATTGCGCCCCCGGGGCGGGTGGTCGCCAGCGCGGCTGTGAACGCCTGGCATTCTGCTCGATCCGGCATCCGATTCACAAGGTCCATCACGAGCTGCTGAAGTTCCTGGGTTCGGTGACGGTGGCGGACATCGCTTTCGACGATGAGTACCGCGAGGCGAGCGGTGCGCCCAAGCAGGGAAGGGTAGCCGTGCCATGAGCCGTGTCTATCTGGACAACAACGCGACCACGCCGGTTGATCCACGCGTGCTGGAGGCGATGCTGCCGTACTTCTGCGAGAAGTTCGGCAACGCGGCGTCGCGCAGTCACGCCTACGGCTGGGAGGCGGAGGAGGCGGTTGACACCGCCCGGCGGCAGGTGGCGGAGGTGATCGGCGCCGACCCGCGCGAGATCATCTTCACGAGCGGGGCGACCGAGGGCAACAACATAGCCATCAAGGGTGTGGCAACGCTGTACGCTGAACGCGGCCGCCACATCATCACGCAGGTTACGGAGCACAAGGCCGTCATTGATCCGTGCCAGTGGCTGGAACAGCAGGGCTATCGGGTCACGTTTCTGCCGGTCGATCGCGACGGTCTGGTCGATCTTGACCAGTTGCGCGCCGCGCTGGCGGACGATACGATTCTCGTGTCGATCATGCACGGCAACAACGAGATCGGGACTTTGCAGCCGATCGGCGAAATCGGGCGCATGTGCAAAGAGCGCGGCGTGCTCTTCCACACGGACTGCTGCCAGACGTACGGCAAGGTGCCGATCGACGTTGAGCAGATGGGTATCGACCTGCTGACGTGCAGCGCGCACAAGATCTACGGGCCCAAGGGCGTGGGGGCGTTGTACGTGCGGCGCAAGGGGCCGCGCGTGCGGTGCGCCCCGGTTATCCACGGCGGCGGGCACGAGCGCGGCATGCGCAGCGGCACGCTCAACGTCCCGGCGATTGTCGGGCTGGGCCGGGCGGCCGAGATCTGCCAGTCCGAGCTTGGCCGCGAGCCGGCCCGCGTGGCCGCGCTGCGCGACCGGCTGCAGCACGGCATTACCTCCCAGCTTGACGAGGTGCACCTGAACGGGCACCCGTCGTTGCGTACGCCGACCAATCTGAACCTGTCGTTCGCCTACGTCGAGGGCGAGAGCATGATGATGGGTATGAACGACGTGGCGGTATCGAGTGGCTCGGCTTGCACCAGCGCGTCGCTGGAGCCCAGCTACGTGTTGAAGGCCCTGGGCGTCGGCGATGAGCTGGCCCACAGCAGCATCCGCTTCTCAGTGGGGCGCTTCAACACGATCGCGGAGATCGACCTGGTGGTCGAGAAGGTGGTCAGCACGGTTCGCAAGCTGCGGGAGATGAGCCCGTTGTACGAAATGGCGCAGGAAGGCATTGACCTGCGCACGGTGGAATGGGGCGGGCATTGACGCGTTCATCCGACCGGACGCGGCCAGGAGTATGCAGATGGCATATGGTGGCAAGATAATCGATCACTTCGAGCACCCGCGCAACGTCGGGTCGCTCGATCGCCAGGCCGAGAACGTCGGCACCGGCATCGTCGGCGCACCGGAGTGCGGCGACGTCATGAAGCTGCAGATCCAGGTCGACGACGACGACAACATCGTCGACGCCAGGTTCAAGACGTTCGGGTGCGGTTCGGCGATTGCGTCGAGTTCGCTGGCGACCGAGTGGCTCAAGGGCCGCAAGCTCGCTGACGCGCTGGAAATCAAGAACACGGACATTGTCAAGGAATTGGCCCTGCCGCCGGTTAAGATACATTGCAGCGTATTGGCCGAAGATGCGATTCGCGCCGCGGTTGACGACCTGCGGAAGAAGCGGGCCGGCCATCAGGCGCGGACCGAGACGGTCGAATCGAAATGAAGCCCCGGACACGCGGAGCCATTCAATGACGAGCGCAGCAGGCATGAATGACAAATCGGCAGTCAATCAGCAGCAAGCCACGGACAGCCCGGCCCCCGCGGGCGCCGGCCTGAGCGCGCGGCGGCGCGCCGCGACGCCCAGCGAGGGTGAGGGCGTGCGGTTGAGCGACAAGGCCGCCGCGCAGCTCAGCGGTATCATCGCGAAGGAGCAATACCCGGACAGCATGTACCTGTACGTGGGCGTCAAGGGCGGCGGCTGCAGCGGGCTGCAATACGTGCTGGATCTGCGGGACGAGAGCCACGCCCCGATCAACGACACCGACGAGGTGTTCGAATCGCACGGCTTCCTGATCGTGTGCGACCTGAAAAGCTACATCGTCGGCAATCTCACCGGCACGCTGATCGACTACCAGGACGGCCTCATGGGGGCCGGTTTCACGTTCAACAACCCCAACGCGAAGCACAAGTGCGGTTGCGGATCCAGCTACACGGCCTGATACTCGCCCTCGGCCGGCCGCCGGATCGTCCCGGGCCGGCCCACTCCGGACATAATGGTGCCAATATTGACATCGGCTTTCGACCAAACCGCCGTACTGCCTGCCAAGTGCCGCTCGTGTAACCGGCCCCTGGATAGTCCGCTCTTTTGCGGCAACTGCCATACGCTGCATCCTGCTGCGGGACTTACGCACTTCGCCATCCTGGGGTTGACACCGTCCTTCGACATCGACCTGGACGAGTTGCGGCGCAAGTACCTGTACTGCTCGCGCTGCATCCACCCGGACCATCACAGCGCCGGCGGGGCGGACGCCAACCTGAGCCTGCACACTGCGGCGCAGCTCAACGAGTCCTACCGCGTCCTGCGGGATCCCGTGCTGAGGGCGGAGCACCTGCTCGCGCTGGCCGGCGGCCGCTCGTCGGCCGAGGACAAGAGCGCCCCGCCGGACGTGCTCGCACAGACCATGCTGTTAAGAGAGGAGACAGAAGAAGCCCGCGCGGCGGACGACAGTGCCGGCCTGGCCGCCCTGCGGAAGCAGGTGCAGACCCTGTGCGAACAGGCCTTGCAGGTCGTTGCCGGACTGGCGCGCGAGCTGCCCGGCAACGACGACACCCGGCAGCGGCTGCGCGAGCAGCTCAACGCCGTGAAGTACTACCGCAAGCTGCTCGAACAGCTCTAGACTGCGCGCCATGGACCAGCAAGAGATCATCATCGGCATCGACCTCGGCACGACCTTCTCCCTGGTCGCCTACGCCGACGAGCGCGGGGCACACATCATCCGTGATGAACAGGGCGACGGCCGCGTGCCCTCGGTGATCGGCGTCACGCCGGAGGCCCCCGGCCGACCGCCACGCGTCACACTGGGGTGGGAGGCGCGCAACCACGCGGTGGAGAACCCGCGCACGACGGTGTACTCGGTTAAACGTCTGATCGGGCGCGGTCCGGAGGATATTCGCAAGGACTTGCCGTTCCTGGCTTACGCCGTTGTCCCGGGGCCGCGTGACACCGTGCAGGTGGAGATTGCCGGGCGCCACTACTCGCCGGAAGAGATCTCCTCGGTGATCCTGCGCGGGCTGCGCGAGCGAGCGGAGCGCCATCTCGGCCGGCCGGTGCACAAGGCGGTTATCACCGTACCGGCGTATTTCGATGACGCCCAGCGGCAGGCCACCCGCGACGCCGGGGCCGCCGCCGGCCTGGAAGTCCTGCGGATTGTGAACGAGCCGACCGCCGCCGCGCTCGCTTACGGCCTGGGCGTGCGCGAGCAGATCAGCCTCGGGTCGCCGGACCGGCCGACAGCGCTGCCGCAGGTCACGCCGGGCCATTTCGCGCTGCCGATGCAGCAGTGCCCCGCAAACGTCAGTATCGAGGCCGATGCGACCAGTGCCGGGCACACCGTGGCGGTCTTTGACCTGGGCGGCGGCACGTTCGATGTCTCCGTGCTGCGTATCGAGCACGGCGTGTTTCAGGTGCTCAGCACGGCCGGCGATACGCATCTCGGCGGCGACGACTTCGACCGCACGATCATCACCCTCGTACAGCGCGAGGTGCACGAGCAGTTCGGGCTGTCCATCGATTCACCGACCACGCGTCAGGCGCTGCGCTCGCTGGCCGAGTCGATCAAGACGCGTCTGAGCGCCGCGCGCGAGGCCCAGCTAGAGCTTGACCTGGGCCACGGCCGGACCTACCGCCGCACGATCACGCGGGACGAATTCGAAGAGCTCTCCGCCAACCTGGTTGACCGCACGTTGACCTTGTGCGACCAGGCGCTGCGCGATGCCGGCCTGGCGCCCGACCAGCTCGAACGCATGATCCTCGTGGGGGGCTCGACGCGGATGCCGTGCGTGCGGCGGCGCGTCGGGGAGCATTTCGGGATCGAGCCGTACACGGCGATCAACCCGGACGAGGTCGTCGCGCTGGGTGCCGCCATTCAGGCGGCCATTCTCGGCGGGGCCCACCCGGACATGCTGCTGCTGGACGTGACGCCGCTCTCGCTGGGCATCGAGACGATGGGCGGCGCCATGGGCAAGCTCATCATGCGCAACACGACGATCCCGTGTCGTGAGACGGAGATGTTCACGACCTTCATGGACGGGCAGACGGCCATCAAGCTCAACGTGCTGCAGGGTGAGCGCGAATTGGCGGCGGACTGCCGCAGCCTGGGCGAGTTCTACTTGCGTGACATCCCGCCCATGCCGGCGGGCATACCGAAGATCGAGGTCGAGTTCCTCATAGACGCGAACGGCATTCTGAACGTTTCGGCCCGCGAGCAACGCAGCGGCCGGCAAGCCAGCATCCAGATCGTGCCCAACCACGGACTTACGCGGGCCGAAGTCGAACGCATGGCCAAGGAGAGCATTCAGTTCGCCCGGTCCGATATCGACGCCCATCGCCGCATCGACCTGCTCAACCAGGTCGAGTTTGACCTGAACAAGACCAGGCAGATGCTGGAGCGCTTCGGGGCCCAGCTCGAACCAACGGAACGCGCCCGAATTGAGCAGGAGATGACCGCGCTGTACGCGCTGGCCGGTCGAACCGAGGACCTCGACGAACTGTACCAGGCCCTGACCGCCTTCGGGCACAGCACGCTCCGGCTGGCGGAACTCGGCATTCGCGCCGCATTGGTTCAGGGTGCGAAAGAACAGCCGGAGTGAGGAGTACAGCTTTGGGCGGCCAGAATCCGTACATCAGAGAGCAGCCGGTCCAGCGGCCGACGCGCCCGTTCAAGATCACGTACATCGACGGGCAGGGCCGCGAGCAGGTCGTCGAGGTGGACCCGCAGCGGATTCCCTATGATGAGCACGGGCTGCCGGGGAGCCTGCTCGAAATCGCGCTTGGCCACGGCGTCCCGATCGACCACGCCTGCGGCGGCGTGTGCGCGTGCAGCACCTGTCACGTTATCGTGCGCTCCGGCTACGACGCGTGCAGCGAGCCGACGGATGAGGAAGAGGACCAGCTTGACGAGGCCTACGGGCTAACGGCCAACTCCCGTCTGGCCTGCCAGTGCATCCCGAACGGACGGGAGGACCTGGTGGTGGAGGTACCGTCCTGGAATCGCAATCTGGCCCGCGAGGGGCAGTAACTGGCAGTGCCACCCGGCGCTCGATCGGCGTACGCCCTCGGGCCGGACATCCCCGCAAGTCCCTCCCTTTTCTGAACCCCACGGCCCATTAGCGCATTAAAGAGCCCGCCGCGATCAAAGGCGCCGCGGCGGGCACAATCTGTTGGCAGCCGCATTCTGGCAGCCACGTTCGCTGCGTTAATGCAGCCACCTTCGTTTATCACTTGGCAAGGATCACCTCCTTTCAAAAGGGCGCCGCCCCGGCTGTCCTCAGACGCCGGACTAAGCCCTCCCGCCGGCCGTCGCCGACGGGCACATCGCGCGACGCGGTGAGCATCGCTCGGCCGGGTGTGCTTCGACTTGCGGCCCTCGCCCATTTTTTTGAGGGCCGTCGAGCGCCGACCCCACCCGACACCATCATTTTAGCCTACCCTGGGCGTCCAGGCAAAGGAATTCTGAAGCAATCCGGTCGTCAAACCGGCACAGCGCAAAACCTGCGCTGCCGGCCCGTGCGGCGGAGCCGTCCCGATCAGTGGATTCCGTGCAGCATGGGGCGCAGCACGCGCAGCAGCAGCAGCATGATGACGGTGGCCACTACTCCGATAACACCGAAGATCATGAAGTAGTCGGCGGGCGTCATGGTGCCCCAGTAGCCGCCGATCGTATGGGCGGCGAAGTTCGCGATGAAACCGGTTGTGAAGAACCACAGTCCCATGAACAGGCCGACATACCTGGCCGGGGCCGCCTTGGTCACCAGCGACAGGCCAACGGGGGAGAGGCACAGCTCGCCAATGGTGATGACCAGGTAAAACGCCAGCAGCCATACGATCGACACCTTCAAGACGGAGGACTCGACGTAGATCGAGGTGAGCGCGGCGCGGAATTCCGGACCCGCCCCCGCGGCCAGTACCTGGGCCCGGTCTCTGTCAGACAGCGTGCCGGAGGCGCAGAGTGTGCGTTCCTCCGGCAGCCAGCGCACCTTGGGCTGCTCGCCCTCCAGCGGCCAGTCTGCCACCGGCACAAGCTCGCCCACCTCCGACGGCACCGGCACCTGCACTTCCCAGGTGGCGTCCCGCGCCAGCAGCCCGGCGGACTTGGCTCGCCGAACTTCCTCGTGGCGTTCCGCAGCCGCCTTCTGAAGCGCTGTGACGGCCTGCTGATACTCCGGGGAGCTTGAAGCCCCCAGAGCCCGCATCCAGTCGTTGTCCGTCAAGACGCCGCGCATGTGGAGCGTGCCTTCATCCCAGTGCAGCCGCGTAGCCCCGTACTCCTGCAGGTTCACGCCGGCGGGCACCTGCGTCAGCGCCGCCGAAGTGGGGCGGCTCTCCGCCTGAGCGGCTAGAAGCATGATGCCGTAGGCCAGGGACAGGAAGAACACGCCGAACGCCATCTTCAGCGGCGTTGACGGCTGGCGTTGGCGGCGCTCGAGGAACTGCCACAGCCAGGCGAAGACCACCGCCAGCGTCACGATGAAGAACGGGTTGATCGACTGGGTCATCTCCGCACTGATCCGCCAATCGCGGATTCCGCCGCGCGCGTCCGCCGCAACGGCGTCGGTAAACTCCGGCAAGTTGACTGCTGCCGGGGGCGCTGCTGCCCTGAAGATGTGCATGTTCGTGTGTTGATCGGCCCAGAGGTTCATCACGTTGGCCGCCTGCTCGAATCCGACCCAGAAGAGGATCGCGAATACGCAGATCACGATCAGGACAATGCACCGGTCGCGATAGACATGCTTGGCCGGCGTGCTGCCGGTCGGGCCGGGGTTGGCGGGCGAAACGGCGGCGGCCGCGGCATCCGGACCGGCCGGCGTTGCCCCGGCCTCCTCGGCCGCGATGAGCCGCTCGCGGGCCACAACACGTTTCATGCCAATTATGTAGAGGATAAGTCCGATCACCATGCCGACGCCCGCGGCGGCGAAGCCGTAGTGATAGCCCTTGTTGATTCGCAACCAGCCACAAACCAATGGGCCGAAGAAAGCGCCAAGGTTGATGCCCATGTAGAAGATCGTGAAAGCACTGTCGCGCCGCCCGTCACCGGAGCGGTACAGCGCACCCACCTGCGTCGAGATGTTTGGCTTCAGGAAGCCCGTGCCGACAATGAGGCAGCCCAGACCGGAGTAGAAGAACGGCATCGGCTCGAAGGCCAGCAGGAAGTGGCCGATCGCTATGATCACGCCCCCCACAACCACTGACCAGCGTGCCCCCAGCCAGCGGTCGGCGATGATTCCGCCCAGAATGGGGGTGGCATAGACCAGGCCGGCATACCAGGCGAATACATACGAGGCGTCGGCCTGGCGCCAGAACAGGTAGTTGACCAGGTAGAGGATCAGCAGCGCCTTCATGCCGTAGAAGCTGAAGCGCTCCCAGAACTCGGTGAAGAAGAGCGTGAACAGACAGGTCGGGTGGCCGAAGAGCTCGCCCGGGCGCCGGCCCGGCAACTCAAGCGTGGCGGATTGGCTGGACACGACGATCTCCCGGGCTGAAGCGCACGGGTCGTCGGGTCCACGAAGACCGCGCTCCAGCCGCTCAGACAAACACGCGCGCAACCTACGGTCGCGGCGCCAGATACCGCGGCAGGATACGGCAAACCTCTCCTGGCAACCAGCGGGTGCGGAAGGGCCGCCGCTGGTCCGCCCGGCGCGGACCACGTGAAGCATCCGCCCATCCCGGTTATAAGTGCTGCCACGTCATCCGGAACGTACCACTGCAACAGGAGCGTGGCATGGATCAGCCAGCGAAGAAGACCTCCACCCTCGCGCTAGTTCTCAGCTTCCCCGCCAATTTCTGGTACGCCAACCTGATGGAAATCCTGGAGCGCCTGGCTTTCTTCGGCGTGCGCGCCATCGCCCCACTCTATCTCGTGGCCAGCGCCGGTGACAACGGCCTGGGCCTGACCTACACCCAGAAGGGCTGGATCTACTCCATTTGGGCGCTTATTCAGTGCCTCGTGCCAATGGTCTCCGGTGGCTACACCGAGCGCTACGGTTACCGCAAGAGCCTCGCCGTTGCCTTCCTCGTGAACATCGTCGGCTACCTGTGCATGGCGAACTCGCTACCAGTGACCAATTTCCTCGGCGCGCACGGCTACACCGGCTCCGGCTTCTGGGTCTTTCTGTTCTCCGCCTGCTGCGTCGCGTTCGGCACCGCCGTCTTCAAGCCACCCTGTCACGGCACGATCGCCAAGACCACCGACGAGAAAACGTCCTCGATGGGCTGGGGCGTGTTCTACTGGGTCGTGAACATCGGCGGCGCGCTGGCCCCCATGGCCGCGGCCCAGTTGCGCGGTGAGATCGACTGGCACTACGTCTTCTACGCGGCCGCCATCGTCACCGCGCTCAATTTCCTGCCGCTGTTCATCCTCTACCGCGAGCCCGCAAAGGACGGGCAGAAAGCCGAAGACGAGCAGCGCGGTCCGGTCGGGGTGTTTCTCCACTCCATCATGACAATCTTCAAAGACCCTCGGCTGGTGGTCTTCCTGCTCATCTTCTCGTGCTTCTGGCTCATGTTCATGCAGCTCTGGGACCTGCTGCCCAACTTCATCGACGAGTGGGTGGACACCTCCGACGTGGCCCCGTTCTTCGGTTGGTTTTCCGAAGGCTGGGTGCAGGCGAATGGCCAGGTCAAGCCCGAGATGCTGATCAACATCGATTCCATCGCCATCATCGCCCTTGTATTGGTCGTCTCCTGGCTGATCCGCAAGATGAACAAGGTCGTCGCCATGATCGTCGGCATGCTCATCTCGCTGGTGGGCTTCGTCGGCGCCGGCTACACGATGCTGGGCTGGCTCTGCTGCCTGGCCATCTTCATCTTCGCGATCGGCGAAATGATGTGCAGCCCGACGTTCAGCGCCTACATCGGCCTGATCGCCCCCAAGGACAAGAAAGCCCTCTACATGGGCTACTCGAACATACCCTTCGCCATCGGCTGGGCACTCGGAAACCTGGTCGGCGGGTACTTCTATGAACACCGCGGCGCCCGCGCCGAACTGGCCATGAAACACCTGGCCTCCGACACCCAGCTCGTCGCCCAGGCCGCCCGCGCCGTCGATTGGAGCGACTCTCTGGAGCGGCTGCCCGGCCTGCTGGACATCAGCCGCGGCGCTGCCTTCGCCCTGGCGCAGCAGGAGCTGCGACTGGACGCCGCCGCGACGGCCGAGCGGCTGCGCGAAACCTTCCGCTACGATCGCGGGCAGGTGGAGAACCTGGCCCTGCTGCACCTGGCGCTTCAGCCGGACATGCGCGACAAGGTGATTGCAGGATACGCGGGCGTCGTGCGGAAGCTGGCCGAACGCCTTCAGGATGATTCGAAGCGGTTCGTGGGTGAGGTGAAGGAAGCGGTGGGCGCCGAGGGCAAGACCGCAAACCAGGCCGACGCGCCGGTCGAGTCCGTGGCGGCGGAGCCGGCTACCGAGCCCGGCGCTGTCACCCAAGTCGCCGCCGAGCTTCCCGCAGCCGGCGACCTCATCGAGGACGTGGACGAGATCAAGAGGCATACGCTAGCTGTACAGCAACTCGCGCGCGGCGAAATCACGATCGCGCAGGCCGGGCTGGCGAGCATCGTGCATCACCTCCCGACCATCGTCGGCAAACAGCGCGACGAAGCGCTCGGCGCCGTGCGCGATATCGAGAACCAGGACCGCGAACCGGCCGACCGCGCCGACGACCAGGAGGTCATTGCGCTGCTTTGGGACCGACACGGCGGCGACCCGGATGTTCTGAACAACCTAGCCCTCGAATACTGTGCCCAGGCAACCGAGCGCGTCAGCGCGGCACTGCGTGGCCGGGAGTTCAAGTACCCCGCGAACAAGATCAAGGAGCGCATGCAGGAGATCGAACGCTGGATCGGCGTTAACAAGTCCAAGGCGTTTGACGCGCTCAGCGTAGCTCTCGGCCACGACGCAACTGCGGTGGACGCCGCCCTGGCCCGGCTGGATGTACCCGAGGCCAGCGACGAGGAGCGCGTCCTTGTACATCTCGCCATGCAGGGAACACACCGCTACAAAGCCGTCCGTGATATGGATTGGCGGCACAACAAGGAACTCCTGCGGACGCTCATCCGCGACGACGAGCAGGCCCGCGAGATCGTGCTCGCGAGCATCGACAGGATCGGTTTGCTGGAACGCGCGGTCACGGCGATTCGCGCGCTGGTCGGCGATAGGGACGAGGTCGGCGTTGTCACCGACGAAGGCATCGACTACTCCCGACTCGCCACGAAACAGGACCTCATCCAGAAGGCGCTGAGCGCCAAGGACTGGACCAGGTCGCCTCAGCAGGCGGCCCAGCTCATGGCCATGAACGCGCATGCGGCCCGCGCCCTGGCTGCCAGCGACGATAAGGCGGCCCGTAACGTGCTCTGGGACTCCTACCGCCCCTATATGGTCTGGGTCTACCTGGGCGTTTTCGGGCTGGGCGGCACGCTCGGCATGATCATCTTCTACTTCGCCACGCGCAGGAAGTTTGCCGCCAGTACGCCCAATGGCGCGGCGGCCTGAGCGCTCTGATGATGAAATGACACGGCCGGCCGATCGCGCCCGATCGGCCGGCCGGTTGTATGCTCACCTCGGCCATTCCGCCGGCGGCTCCTTGCCGTCGGCGATGCCCCACCTTAAGCCCGCGGCACCGCGCGCTAGCGCCCGACGATATCCAGCAACTCGACCTCGAAGATCAACGGCGCCTTCGGCGGGATTGTCGGCGGGCGGCCGCGCTCGCCATAAGCCAGCTCGTACGGGATCAGGAACTTGGCCTTGCCGCCGACCTTCATCAGGCCCACGCCCTCGGTCCAGCCTCTAATGACTTGGTTCAGCGGGAAATCGATCGGCGCGCCGCGGTCCACCGAGCTGTCGAACTTCGTGCCGTCCAACAGCCAACCCGTGTAGTGTACCTTCACCTTATCAGTGGGCGCGGGGGAAGGGCCGGTTCCCTCAGTCAGCATCACGTACATCAGGCCCGACGAGGTGATCTGCATGGGCTTGCCGGTCTCTTCCTTGATCCTCTTCAAAGCCGCCGCGAGCGCCGGGTCGGGCTCGGCCGTGGCCGGGCGCGCCGGTGTGTCGCCCACGATCTCCAGCAACTCGATCTCGAAGATCAGCGGCGACTTGGGTGGGATGCGCGGCGGCATGCCGCGCTCACCATAGGCCAGTTCGTACGGGATCAGGAACTTGGCCTTGCCACCAACCTTCATCAGGCCAACCCCTTCCGTCCAGCCGCGGATAACCTTGTCCAACGCGAAGTCGACCGGCGCGCCGCGGCTCACCGAGCTGTCGAACACGGTGCTGTCCAGCAGCCAGCCGACGTAGTGCACCTTCACCCTGTCGGTGGGCTTGGGCGACGGGCCGTCACCCGCGGCCAGCATCACGTACATCAGACCGGAGGGAGTCTTCTCCATCTTCTGCCCGGTTCCCTCCTCGATCTTGCTGATCGCTTCCTCGACGGCCTTCTGCCGCTCGATGTCGGCGAGCCTCTCCTCCTCAGCGGCGCGTTGCTTCTCTTCGACCGCCGCCCGTTGAGCCGCGGCCACGGCCGCCGCCAGCTTCGCCGAATCATATTCCCCAGCAACCGCAGCCTTGTTGATTACGACCGGCTCCTTTGGCACCACGGCCGTGGCGGACACGTAGCGCGGATGCGAGTGGACTTCGACGTTGCGGATCTTGTCGACTACGTCCATGCCCTCGACGACCTTGCCGAACACGGCGTAGCCGGCTCCGTCGCGCGGCTGATCCAGATTCCTGTTGTTCACGACATTGATGAAGAACTGGGCGGTAGCCGAGTCGGCCTGCCCACCGCGGCGGGCCATCGCGATCGTGCCGCGCTCATTCGTGAGTCCGTTCTTCCACTCGTTCAGGATGGGCGGATGCAGGCCCTCCTTCTTCTGGCTCATGTCGGGCAGGTGCTGACCGCCCTGGATCATGAAGTCCTTGACGACGCGGTGGAAGACCGTCCCGGTGTAGAAGCCCTCCTCGGTGTAGCGCACGAAGTTGTGCGTCGTGACGGGCGCCTTCTGGCCGTCCAGCTCAAGAACGATGTCTCCCAGTGTCGTTTCGAGCTTCACCCGCACCATCAGTCCCGCCGGATCGGTCAGGTCGACCGACCGCTCCTTGGGCTGGTCCGCCGGGGCGGACTCGGTCGGGGTGGCCTGCGCAGCCGGCTCGGCTGGTGTGGCTGGTTCCGCCGGTTTGGCCGGCCGGTCCGTCCCGGCCAGGCTGGTCGGCGCCGGCTGCGCTGCCGGTGCCTGCGCATTGGGCACGTTCTGAGTCGGGCGTGCTTCCGGATCACCCGTTGCGGCGGGGGGCTGCGACCCCGGCGCGTTCTGGGCCGCGAGCACAGGAACAACAGTCAGCACAAGCAGTAATGAGAGCAGACGCTTCATGGGCGTTCCCCTTATCTCCAAAAAGGAGCCCGACGCCGACGTGCCCATTACTCGAA
Organism: uncultured Planctomycetales bacterium; assembly: GCA_964550375.1. Taxonomy (GTDB): domain Bacteria; phylum Planctomycetota; class Phycisphaerae; order UBA1845; family Fen-1342; genus JAAYXS01. Next base: position 61,458 of record CAZJYX010000001.1, read on the forward strand.
CACCGGCTGTCACGGGCGAAACCGAAGAAGTACAGCATAACAAGCAGCCGCCGGATGTGAAACCGCCGCCGGGCGCCGAGCGGCACACTTATGTTCTGGCCATTGCGATGCGACCGCGCCGGACGGCAGCATTCACGCCAACAGAGCCGCAGGGAACAGTGCCCAACCAAGCACGCCGCCGGTGGCGATGGCACATATAAAGCATGTCACGACAATATCTTATGATGCCTCGGCGCCACCCGCCAAACACCGTGCCCACGCCCGCCCGCTACGCCAGGAGCGCCAGCAAGGCAGCCACGCGCCCTTCATCAACCGGATTCGTCACCACGCCGTCGCGCTTCAGACCCGTGCCCACGATGAAACCGTCGGCGTCTGCGGCGTAGGCTGCCGCCGACTCAGGGTCAAGGCCGCTGCCCACCACAACCGGCGTAGCGCCGCCGGCCTGCTTGACCCGGCGCAGCTCCGCGACATCGGCCGGCCGGCCTGTCCCGACGCCGGAGACGATCAGGCCGTCAGCGCCGCCGCGCTGGACGGTCTCAGCGGCCTCCTCCTCGATCGGCCGCTCGACGCCCAGTGCGACTGAGTGTTTGACATTCACGTCGGCGAAGATCCGAATTCGGTCGGCCCGCAGCCGGGAGCGCTCCCGCAAGAGAGTGTGCGCGTTGCCCTGGATGATGCCCTGGTCGGTCAGCCGGGCCCCCGTCAGAACATTGACGCGAATGAAGGCGGCGTCCACCGCCACGGCAATCGCCAACGCGCTGAGCGCGTCGTTGCGCAGCACGTTGATTCCGAAGGGCACGTCGAAGCGGCTGCGGACGGCCGTCGCGAGCGTGGTCAGGGCGGCCACCGTGCCAGCCGACACGCGGCGCCGCGCAAATGGGGCGTCGCCGAAGTTCTCCAGCAGCAGCCCGTTCACGCCGCCACGAATCAGCGTTTCGGCGTCGCGGAGCACGAACTGCGTGATTCCTCGCATCTCGCTTGAGCAGCGCGGTGCACCCGGCAGCGGGGGCGCATGGAGCATGCCGATGACCGGTCGCCGAATGTGTGCCCACTCTGGAATCAAGTCGCTGAGCATGTCGCGCAGCCTACCGGCGGAGGTAGTGGGCGTGAAGGCATCACCGGCCGGCGGGAAGTCCCTTTGGGTGCGGGCGGGCAAAGCGGCGGTATTGGAAGCGCCTAGGCCGAAAGCGGACCAGCAACCACGACGGGCGTCACATCTGCTTCTCGTAGTTTTCCAGAATGCGCTGCAGCTCGGCCTTGATGGCGTCATTGGGGGCGCGCGCAACCGCCTTCTTCTGCAGCTCAATGGCCTCGGCCTTCTGGCCGTTGTCCCACAAGGCGCGGGCGTAAGTGTCGAGGATGCTGAAGTCTTCGCCGCCGGTGGCTTCGTTGGCGCTGCGGGCGGCCCGCAGGGCGAGCTGCAGGTCGCGCGTCTTGACGCCCTCGGCCGTGAGAATGGTCCAGGAGAGCATATTGAGCAGGTTGGCCTCGCCGTCCAGCTCCTTGAGGACCTTCTCGCCGAGCTCAGCGGCGCGCCGGGCGTCGTCTGATACCGATACGAGCATCAAGTACTCACCCAACAGCGCCTCCTGCCGAGCCATGCGCTCCATTATCCGCGAGGTGACGGCTTGCAGCGACTTAACGTCGTACTGGCCGGAGACGACCTGCTCCACGACCTCGTCGAGCCCCAGCATCGGGTGGCCTTCCCAAACGATGCGGCCTTTCTTGTCGACCACGAAGATCTGCGGAATGCCCTGGCGGCCGAAGGCGGTCATGTAGGCGGCGTGCGTAGCCTTGCCGTCGTCGAAGGCGACCGTGTACTCCATGCTGTTGCCGCGTTCCTTCATGAACTTCTGAACGGCCTCCGGCTCCTCCCCGCTCGTCACGGCAATCACGACGACGCCGCGGTCCGCATACTTCTTCTGGATGGCGCTCAAGTGCGGAATGCTCTGCCGGCACGGCCCGCACCACGTGGCCCAGAACTTCACGACGTATACGTGCTTGTCCAGCCCGTCACGCACGTTGACCGGCTGGCCCTTCAGCCACTCCTTGATCTGGAGCGGCGGGGCGGGGCTACCCAGCTCCAGGGCCACCGCGGCGGCACCGGTCAGAGTCAGCACAACCAGCGTTACCACGGCGTGTCGTAACTTGTACATGAACGCTCCTAGGTTCTGGGACTACCGGGGCACTGCGCACCCTGTGGGGCCGCGTCCTACTTCTCCAAACCTACACCGCCGCGGCGGTATTCCGCAAGCCTCGGCCCACGGCCGGCTTCCGGCCCCCTTGACTGCCGTGGTAGAGTCTTGGGTTCTGGATCATGCGGATCCGCTCTCGCCCCTGACGGGCTCGCCGTGTCGATCCGCCGGGAGCGGATTAGCGACCTTCTACTACGGAGGCCACTATCGTGCCCAAGCGAACGATCGTCAGTCTGCCGGGCGATGGCATCGGCAAAGTTGTGCTGCCCGAGGCAATCCGCGTCCTCGAAGCAGCGGGATTCCAGGCCGATTACGTGCACGCCGACATCGGCTGGGAGTTCTGGATCAAAGAGGGCAATGCCCTGCCCGAGCGGACCATCAAGGCGCTCGAACAGCACAAGATCGGCCTGTTTGGGGCCATTACTTCCAAGCCCAAGGACAAGGCCGCCGCCGAGTTGGCACCTGAGCTGCGCGACAAGGGCTACGTCTACTACAGCCCGATCGTCGGCCTGCGTCAGCATTTCAACCTGGACGTTTGCATCCGGCCGTGTCGTTCTTTTCCCGGCAACCCGCTCAACTTCGTGCGGCGCGGCCCGGGGGACACCATTGAGGAGCCGCCGGTCAACGCCGTCATCTTCCGGCAGAACACCGAGGGTCTCTACGGCGGTGTCGAATGGACCAACCCGCCCGACCAGGTCTACGCGGCCCTGGCCACGCACCCCAAGTTCGCCGCCTTCAAGGATTGCCCGCGCGCGGACCTGGCCGTCTCGACCCGCATTTTCACTCGCAACGCCTGCCGCCGCATCGCCCGCGCGGCCTTCGAGTACGCCAAGAAGTTTGGCTATAAGTCGGTCACCATCTGCGAGAAGCCCAACGTCATTCGCGAAACCTCCGGCATGCTGACCTTCGAGACTCGCGCCGTGGGCCGCGACTACCCCGGCATCGAGGTCTGGGAGACCAACATCGACGCCCAGATGATGTGGCTGACCAAGAACCCCGAGGACTATGGTGTCATCGTGGCCGGCAACATGTTCGGCGATATCGTGTCAGACGGTTTCGCCGGCCTGGTGGGCGGCTTGGGCTTCGCCTGCAGCGCCAACATCGGCGACGAGATCGCCGTCTTCGAGCCAACACACGGCTCCGCCCCCAAGTACGAGCGGCTGGATCCGCCGATTGTCAACCCGATCGCGATGGTATTGAGCGCCTGCATGATGCTCGACCACATCGGCGAGGCGGACAAGGCCACGCGGATTCGAAGCGCCATCGCCGCCGTCATCGCCGAAGGCCGCGTGCGCGTGTACGACATGCTCAAGCTCAAGGGCGGCCCGGACGTGATCAAGCAGGGCGCCGCCACGACTACGCAGATGACCGACGCCATCATAGCCAAGCTGTAGCGTCGCCCGGGCATCATGCGGCCCTGGCCCGCGGGCGGCCGGCGGTCAGATTCGGAGACTTATTACATGGCTCAAACGCTGATTGAGAAGATCGCTCAGAAATACGCCGTCGGTCTGCCCGCCGGCCACGAGGTGCATGCCGGGGACTTTCTATCCATTCAGCCGGCCCACGTCATGACGCATGACAACACGTCGGCCGTCATTCCGAAGTTCGCATCCATCGGGGCGAAGAAGGTCCGCGACCCACGCCAACCCGTCTTCGCCCTCGACCACGACATCCAGAACCAGGCCGACGACAACCTCGCCAAGTACGCCAAGATCGAGCAGTTCGCACGCGACCACGGCATCGCCTTCCATCCGGCCGGCCGCGGAATCGGCCACCAGATCATGATCGAGGAAGGCTTCGTCCTGCCCGGCTCCTTCGTGGTCGCCTCCGATTCACACTCGAACATCTACGGTGGCCTGGCCGCGCTGGGCACCCCCGTCGTTCGCACCGACGCGGCCGCTATCTGGGCCACCGGCCGCACCTGGTGGCAGGTGCCCGATATCGTCAAGGTCAATTTCACCGGTCGGCTCAGCCCCGGCGCCACCGGCAAGGATGTCATCATCGTCCTGTGCGGCCTCTTCAACAGCGACGAAGTGCTCAACTGCTGCATCGAATTCACCGGGCCCGGCGTGGCCACCCTCAGCATCGAAGAACGCCTGGCAATCGCCAACATGACCACCGAGTGGGGCGCGCTGGCGGGCGTGTTCCCCTACGACCAGGCCACGCGCGATTACCTCCTGGCGCGGGCCGAGGTCGTCAAGCAGCGCGGCGACCAGGCGCCCCGCCTGACCGCCGGGCTGGTCGCGAAGATCGAGCAAGATGCCCCGCGCGCCGACGCGGACGCCTACTACGCCAAGACAATCGAGCTGGATCTGGCCGGCGTCACGCCGCACGTTTCCGGGCCGGACACAGTCAAGCTCATGGCCGCACTGCCGGAGATCGAGGCGCGGCACGTCAAGATCGACAAGGCGTACCTAATGAGTTGCGTGAACGGTCGGCTCCCGGACTTCGCCGCCGCCGCCGCGGTCATCAAGGGCCGACGGGTCGCGCCCGGTGTGGAGCTGTACATCGCCGCCGCCTCCGACGGAATCGAGCGGCAGGCCCGCGAGCAAGGCTACTGGCAGGCCCTCGTGGACGCCGGCGCGATCGAGCTACCGCCCGGCTGTGGCGCCTGCATCGGCCTGGGACAGGGCCTGCTCGAAGCCGGCCAGGTCGGCATCTCGGCCACCAACCGCAACTTCAAGGGCCGCATGGGCTCACGCGACGCCTCGGTGCACCTCGCCAGTCCGGCCGTCGTGGCGGCCAGCGCCGTACTCGGGCACATCGGCTCCCCGGCGCGTCTGACCGGCGCGGCGGACTTGCCGCCACGCCGCCCGGCCGACTTCGCCACCTGCCGCCGAAATGCGCCCCCGGCCGTCAGTACGCAACAGGTGGAAATACTGCCCGGCTTCCCAACCAGCCTCGCCGGCGAATTGCTCCTCGTCCCCGCCGACAACCTCAATACCGACGGCATCTACGGCAAGGACTACACCTACCGCGAGTTGCCGCCCGACGAGATGGCCAAGGTCGCCATGGCCAACTACGACCCCACGTTCCAGTCCATCGCCCGGGATAGCGACTTGCTGGTCGGCGGCTACAACTTCGGCACCGGCTCGAGCCGCGAGCAGGCCGCCACCGCGCTGAAGTACCGCGGCATCCAGCTCATCATCGCCGGCTCGTTCAGCCAGACCTACAAGCGCAACGCGTTCAACAACGGCTTCGTGTGCATCGAATGCCCCGAGTTGGTGGACGACCTGCGCAGCGCTCACCGAGGCACTGAACTGGCGACCATCCGGACCGGCCGACAGGCCACCGTGGACTTCCGCGCCTCGACCATCAGCGTGACCGACGGCGGCGCCACCCGCAGTTACGCGTTCGCACCGCTGGGCCGCGTGGCGCAGGAACTCGTCGTCAAGGGCGGCTTTGAGGCCCTGATCCGCGAGCAACTCAGCAGCTAGAGACAGAGCGGCAACCGGCGGCGGGCTGGGTTCCGACCCGGCCCGCTTCCGCCCGCCGCCCTACGCCCCGTCCCCCTGCGCCAACTCGTCGAGCCGCTGGCCAATGAGCTGGCCAACGATCTTCGGGTCGGCCCGGCCGCCGGAGATCTTCATCACCTGCCCCGTCAGGAAACCGCGCGCCGCCTTCATCTTCTTGGGGTTCGAGACCGCGTCCCGCACGGCCTGGTCATTCTCGGCCAGGGCCTGCGCCACCCACGCCGCAATCTGATCCTCATCCCGGCTCTGGATAACGCCCAGCCGCTTGGCGATCGAGGCCGGCGCCTCGTAGGTGGTCAGCATCTGCTCGGCCACCTGGGCCGCCGCCGTCGCGTTAATCTGCCCGCTCTCAACCAGGTTGGCCAGTTCGGCCAGCCGGCCGGGTGAAAGCCCCAGCCCCGCAATCGTCGTCCCGCGCTCGTTGGCGTGCCGCGACCAGAAGCTCAGGAAATGCTTGGCCAACGTCACCTTGTCACCGCCGGCGTCGGCGGCGTCGTCCAGTAAGTCAGCCGTGGCGCGGTCGTCCACCAGGGCCGGCGCGTCCTTGGCCGGGATCTTGTACTGGCAGATGAACCGCTCAGTCCGGCACAACGGCAACTCGGGCATCTCAGCCTTGAGCTGCCGAACCCAGGTCTGGTCGATCGTCAGTGGCACGAGGTCCGGGTCGGGCAGATAGCGGTAATCGTTGGCCTCCTCCTTCTCGCGCTGCGGCAGCGTGATCTCCTTGACGTCGTCCCACCCACGGTTGCGCTTGTTGCCCACTGCCGCCATCTCGCCCGTCTCGCGCCACTCGGCGACCTGGCGCTCAATCTCGTACCGCACGGCCCCGTACAGCGACCGGAATGAGTTCAGGTTCTTCACCTCCACAATGGGCGTGCGGCACTCCTGTCCGTTCGCGCTGATGCGCAAGTTGATGTTCGGCTCAAAACGCATCTGCCCCTGCTGCATGTTCGCGTGGCTCACGCCCAGGTAGCTGACCAGCCGCTGAAGCTGCACGGCGAACTCGCGCACCTCTTCGGCCGAACGCAGGTCCGGCTCGGTGACAATCTCCAGCAGCGGCGTGCCGGCCCGGTTGAGGTCCACGCCGCTGAAGCCGGGGAAATCGTGGACGTTCTTGCCCGCATCCTCCTCCAGATGCGCCCGGATGAGCCGGACGCGCCGCGGGCAGCCGTCCACCGTGAACTCGAAGCAGCCCCCCCGGCTGATCGGCAGGTCATACTGTGAGATTTGGTAGTTCTTCGGCAGGTCGGGGTAGTAGTAGTTCTTCCGATCCCACTTGGTGAACTCCGCCACCGTGCAGTTGAGTGCCAGGGCCGCGCGCACGGCCAACTCGACGGCCCGCCGGTTGATCACCGGCAAGGCGCCCGGCAAGCCCAGGCAGACCGGACAGACGTGCGTGTTGGGCTCGGCGCCAAACTCCACCGGACAGCCGCAGAACATCTTGGTCCGCGTCGCCAGTTGCACGTGGATTTCCAGCCCGATGATCGGCTCGACGTCCAGACCGTTTACCGTCATCATCTGCCGCCAACCTCCGCCAACGTCCGGCCACACTGCCAACAACTCATCGCGCCCCCTGTCGGCCGTTTGCAGACCGGGCAGGCGCTTCCGTCGCTTCGCGCGCGCCGCGGAACGGTAGCCTACCGCAACCGGCCTCAAACGCCAGAGTGTTGCCGGCAACAGTCGCTCACGCGGCCGGCCCGGCGCTGGCCGCAGCGGCACTCGGCACGCGGTATCGAGGCTGCCCGCCGCCGTTATTCTCTTGTTAACAAAGACTTAATGCGAGGGTTGGCCATTAGCCGCCGGGCGCGAACCGCCGGCCGCCCGTACCTGCAGCCCGAGTGGCCTTCGGTCATGGATCCCACGATCGACGTTGGGCGGCCCCCACTGGTTGACCGGCGCCGGAAATCTGCTACAACACGCGGATTGTCTGCAGACGCGCTGTCCAATGCAGGTGGAGGCCGCCCGGGGTCCCGGCAGCCGACAACGGGGGGGTGCAAGACACGGGTGATCGCGACGACTGTGTCGCGGTCTTGGTACACGGAGTTAAGGCGATCCTGGCGGCAACGCGCAGGATTCTCGGGCACCGCCGCTTACTTGCCGACAGCGCCCAAGCAGTTCGGAAGCGACCGGGGACGCCCACCGGCGACCTGGAGCTGATGGGTCAGGAACGACAGGCGTAGAGTTTACCCGATAGGAGAACAGCATGGCGCAGGAAGGGCTCTTCCATCCCCCGGCCGACTTCGTCAAGAAAGCACACATCAACTCGTTCGAGCAGTACAAGGAGATGTACGATCGCTCGATCAAGGACCCGGAAGGCTTCTGGGCCGAGATCGCCGAGAAGAACTTCTACTGGAAAACGAAGTGGACCAAGGTCCGCGAGTACGACTTCAAGGGCGGTATCTCCATCAAGTGGTTCCAGGGCGCCAAGACCAACATCACCTACAACTGCCTGGACCGGCACCTCGAAACCCGCGGCGACCAGGACGCCATCATCTGGGAAGGCAACGAGCCCGGCGAGGAAGCCCGGCTCACCTATCGCCAACTGCACGCCGAGGTCTGCAAGTTCGCCAATGTGCTCAAGCAGTACGGCGTCAAGAAGGGCGACCGCGTTTCCATCTACATGCCCATGGTCAAGGAACTAGCCATTGCCATGCTGGCCTGTGCCCGCATCGGCGCCATTCACTCGATCGTCTTCGGCGGCTTCAGCCCCGACTCGCTGGCCGACCGCATCGTCGACTCGACCTGCACCTTCCTCGTCACCACCGACGGCGTGATGCGCGGCGCCAAGGCCGTGACGCTCAAGGCCAACGCCGATGCCGCCATGGACCTGTGCGCCAAGCGGAACGTGACGGTCAAGACCTGCATCGTCTACCAGCGCGTCGGCGACAAGATCAAGATTGACATGAAGCCCGGCCGCGATCACTGGTGGCACGACGTGATGGCCAAGGCCGCCCCACAGTGCGATTGCGAGTGGATGGACGCCGAGGATCCGCTCTTCATCCTGTACACCTCCGGCTCGACCGGCAAGCCCAAGGGCGTGCTGCACACTATCGGCGGCTACATGGTCTTCACCGCCACCACCTTCAAGTACATCTTCGACTACCACGACGGCGACATGTTCTGGTGCACCGCCGACATCGGCTGGGTCACCGGGCACTCGTACATCGTCTACGGTCCGCTGGCCTGCGGCGCCAAATCCATCATGTTCGAAGGCGTCCCGACCTACCCCGACGCCGGCCGCTTCTGGGATGTCTGCGACAAGTACCGCGTCACCCAGTTCTACACGGCTCCCACCGCTATCCGCGCCCTGATGCGCGAGGGCGAGTCCCACGTCCTGAAGCGCGACCTCTCCAGCCTGCGGCTGCTCGGTTCGGTCGGCGAGCCCATCAACCCCGAGGCCTGGCTGTGGTACCACAGGCACGTCGGCAAGGAACGCTGCCCGATCGTCGACACCTGGTGGCAGACCGAGACCGGCGGCATCCTGATCACACCCCTGCCCGGCGCCTGGGGCCTCAAGCCCGGTTCGGCCACGCTGCCGTTCTTCGGCGTCAAGCCCAAGCTGCTGACTGCCGAAGGCCAGCCCATCGACGGTCCCGGTGCGGGCGTGCTGTGCATCGAGGAGCCCTGGCCGGGCATCATGCGCACCGTCTACGGCCAGCACGAGCGCTTCAAGGAAACCTACTTCTCGACCTATCCCGGTCTGTACTTCACCGGCGACGGCTGCCGCCGCGATGAGGACGGCTACTACTGGATTACCGGCCGCGTCGACGACGTCATCAACGTCTCCGGCCATCGCATGGGCACCGCCGAAGTGGAGAGCGCCCTGGTTTCGCACCCGGCCGTGGCCGAGGCGGCCGTAGTCGGCTATCCGCACGACATCAAGGGCCAGGGCATCTACGCCTACGTCACCCTGATCGCCGGCCAGGAGTACACCGACGCCCTCAAGAAGGAACTGGTCAATCACGTGCGCAAGGAGATCGGCCCGATCGCGACGCCCGATGTGATTCACTGGGCCCCGGGCCTGCCCAAGACGCGCTCCGGCAAGATCATGCGGCGTATCCTCCGCAAGATTGCTGAAAACCAGGTGGAGGCCATCGGCGACACCTCCACGCTCGCCGACCCGAGCGTCGTGCAGAACCTGATCGACAACAAGCCTGCTTAGGCGACACGGCAACGACCGCGGCGCGGGTTCATCCGCGCCGCGGTCTCATGCCGGCCGGTGCTCACCTGGCGCGGAGAGCCCGGACCGGCCCACCATCTTGAGATTCCCGACCGCGCGGAATCATCCGCAACCTCTCAACGGGAGACGAACAAGTGGCAAGTGACGATGCGGCGGCCACGCCGGCAGCCTCTCCGGTCATGAATCGGTGGCTCGTGGTCATCGGCGCCCTCATCATCCAGGTGAGTCTCGGCGCCGTGTACATCTGGAGCGTCTTTCAAACCCCCCTAAAAGGCTTCTTCCCAACCTGGACCGAGACCATGGTCACCTTGCCGGCCCAGATCGTCCTGGCCGCCTTCGCCGCCGCGGTCATCTTCGGCGGAAAGCTCCAGGACCGCTGGGGGCCGCGCCTGGTCGCCACGATCGGCGGCCTGGTGCTCGGCGGCGGGCTGGCGCTGGCGCGCTTCTCCGGCGCGTTCGAGCCAACGGCCGCACTCGTGTGGCTGATCTTCACCTTCGCCGTCCTGGGCGGCATCGGCATCGGCATGGCCTACGTCTGCCCCATCGCCACCTGCGTCAAGTGGTTTCCCGACAAGCGCGGGCTCATCACCGGCCTGGCCGTGGCCGGCTTCGGCGCCGGCGCGTTCTTCTTCGCCCCGCTGGCCAAAGCCCTGATCGCGGGCGGGCACTACCGGCTGCTGGGTGCCGACCTGTTTGCTCTCCCGAGCCTGGGCGTGTTCAACACCTTCCTGGCCCTCGGCCTTATCTTCCTGGTCGCCGTTGTCGTCGGGGCGCAGTTTCTGCGCAACCCGCCGGCCGGCTACAAGCCCGCCGGCTGGAATCCGCCGCAGCCGGTCGCCGGCCCCGCCCACCGCGTTGACTTCACCCCCGGCGAAATGCTCAGCACCTGGCAGTTCTGGGTGCTGTGGATCACGTACCTGGCCGGCTGCACCGCCGGCCTCCAGGTCATCATGAAGGCTTCGCCGATCTGGCAGTCGTTCGCCATCACGCCGCTCGATCCGCCCGTCCCGGCGAACACCTTCAAGGCCATCGGCGACGCCGGGGCCATGGCGGTCGCCGTCCTGGCGATCTTCAACTCCCTCGGCCGCATAGTGTGGGGCAAGGTCTCAGACAACCTCGGACGCAAAGCGACGCTCGTTGTCATGTTCCTCTTGTGCGGCGCCGCCATGCTGGCACTCAACTCGTTCCAGGCCTACTCCTTGTACCTGGTCGGCATCTGCGTCGTCGGCCTGTGCTTCGGCGGCTACCTGGCGCTGTACCCTGCTTTCACCGCCGACTTCTACGGCACTAAGCACTACGGCATCAACTACGGCTGGATGTTCAGCGCCTACGGCGTGGGCGGCCTGCTCGGGCCATACCTGGCCGCGTGGCTGATGCGTATCACCCGCAACGTTCCGTACATCGTCGGGGACGACGCCGGCGTGACCAAGAACTTCGACGTCGGCAACTACTGGCTGGCATTCGTCGTCTCCGGCGTCATGTGCCTGGTGGCCGCCGTGCTGATGCTCGTGGTGCGCCCGCCGCGCAGCCGGCACGCGACTTAGGACAACGGGTTGTCAGGCGTCCGCAGCGGTGCGTCACGACCCCGCGCGAGTTGTATCATCGCCCCCGAGCGAATAGGCTACTGGCCCCGCGCGGCCGCGAGTGACACGGCCGTGCGGCGCGCCGCGGCGCGCGGCGCGAGCCTCTGAGCGATTCCTCACAGGAGCTGCGGCAATGCCGAAGAAGTCTTACGACGTAACTGACCTGCGCCTGGCCCCCGCCGGCAAGAAGCGCATCCTCTGGGCCGACCGCGACATGCCCGTGCTGGCCCTCGTCCGCGAACGTTTCGCCAAGACCAAGCCGTTGCGCGGCTTGCGCATGGGCTGCTGCATGCACGTGACCAGCGAAACCGCCAACCTGATGCGCACGCTCAAGGCCGGCGGCGCCCAGGTCGCCCTGTGTGCCTCCAACCCCCTCAGCACCCAGGACGATACCGCCGCCAGCATGGTCAAGGACTTCGGCATCTCCGTCTATGCCCGCCGCGGCGAGAGCGTCAAGGTCTTCTACGACCACGTCAACGCCGTCATCGATACCAAGCCCCAGATTACCATGGACGACGGCGCCGACCTGGTGAACACGCTGCACACCAAGCGGCTGAAGGACGCCGCCAACATCATCGCCAGCATGGAGGAGACCACCACCGGCGTCATCCGCCTGCGGGCCATGGCCGCCAGCGGCCTCCTTAAGTTCCCCGTCATCGCCGTCAACGACGCCGACACCAAGCACCTGTTCGACAACCGCTACGGCACCGGCCAAAGCACGCTGGACGGTGTTGTTCGCGCCACTGACATGCTGCTGGCCGGCAAGCACGTCGTCGTCGCCGGCTACGGCTGGTGCGGCCGCGGCGTCGCCATGCGCGCCCGCGGCGCCGGCGCGATCGTCACTATCACCGAGGTCAATCCGCTAAAGGCCCTCGAGGCCGTCATGGACGGCTTCGACGTCCGGCCAATGAGCGAAGCCGCCGCGTTCGGCGAGGTCTTCATAACCGTCACCGGCAACAAGCACGTCCTCCGCGCCGAGCACTTCCGCAAGATGCGCACCGGCGCGGTCGTCTGCAATAGCGGCCACTTCGACGTCGAGATCGACATTCCCGCCCTGCGCAAGCTGGCCCGCCAGGTCGTGCGCGGCGTCCGCCAACACGTGGATGAATACGTGATCAGTCGCAACAAGAGCATCCACCTGCTGGCCGACGGCCGACTGGTCAACCTCAGCGCCGCCACCGGCCACCCCGCCAGCGTCATGGACATGAGCTTCGCCACCCAGGGCCTGGCTGCCGAGTGGGCGCACCGGCGGGGGCGCAAGCTGGCCGTCGCCGTCCACGAGGTCCCCAAATCAATCGAGGACACCGTGGCCAAGCTCAAACTGCAGGCCATGAACGTCAGCATTGATCGGCTCACCAAGGAGCAGGCGGTCTACCTCGCCAGCTCCGGCGAGGGCACCTGATCGCCGTTTCAACCGGCGTTTCAAACGGCCCACATGCATAGGCGACCGGCGCGGCCAGTGCCCTGCCGGTCGCGGCCTTCTTTGAAGCCGCACGCGCGCCGCGGCGGTCAAGCTGGGAACCGCCCCCTCCGATCCATATAATTACATGCTTATGCGTACGGAGAGTCCGATCGTGGTAGCGCTGGGCGGCAACGCCATCTCCCGCCCCGATGAAGAGGGCAACTACGCCCAGCAATTCGCCAACACGCGCGCCACGTCCGTCCACTTGGCCGACCTCATCGAGGCCGGCTGCCACCTGGTCATCACCCACGGCAACGGCCCGCAGGTCGGCAACCTGCTTCGCCGCGTCGACCTCTCCGCCGGCGAGCTCTACCGTCTGCCCTTGGATTGCTGCGTCTCGCTTACCCAGGGCGGCATGGAATACATGGTCGCCCAGTGCCTCCAGAACGAGCTGCGCCAGCGCGGCCACGAACGCAACGTCACCGCCCTCATGACCAGCGTCGAGGTCGACCCGGCCGACCCGGCCTTCGCCAACCCGACCAAGCCCATCGGCTCCTTCTTCACCCCCGAGCGCGCCGCCGAGCTCATCCGCGACTGCGGCTGGCAGATGACCGAGATCCCGCAGCGCGGCCTGCGCCGCGTCGTGCCCTCGCCGCTTCCCAGACAAATCATCGAAATCGACATAATTCGGCGCCTGGCCGCCCGGGGCGAGCTGCTGGTCGTGGCCGGCGGCGGCGGCATCCCCGTCGTCCGACAACCGTCCGGCGATTACCACGGCGTCGAGGCCGTCATCGACAAGGACCGCACCTCCGCCCTCCTCGCCCGCGAGATCGAGGCCGGCACCCTCGTCATCGGCACCAACATCGAGCGCGTCGCCATCAATTACCACAAGCCGAACGAGCGGTTGCTCGAACGCCTGTCGCTCGCCGACGCGCGACGCCACCTGGCCGACGGCCAGTTTCCCCCCGGCTCGATGGGCCCGAAGATCGAAGCCGCCATCGATTTCCTTGAAAACGCCAAGTCCGATGACCCCGTCGTCATCATCTGCGACTGCGAACACATGCCCGCAGCCCTGCGCAGCGAAAGCGGCACCTGGATCGTCCGGAACGATTGATGGGCCCGCAACGGGCGTGCGTTCTGTTGTCCAGGCGGCGCCACCGTCAAGAAGTTCCAGGCGTAGCCTGCCGTCACGAGCGGAATCCGACGCATCGACAGTTGCAGCAACTGCCGGCAAGCCGCGTGCAGGGTGGACAACGACTGATAAAACGGCTGTTGATCGTCTCTCGGGCGGGATTGCCGTAAGTCGCGACGTTGACGCGAGTAGTGCACGCATGTCGCTGGAGGACAGAACGCGCCCGGCAGGATTCGAACCTGCGACCTACGGTTTAGGAAACCGTCGCTCTATCCTGCTGAGCTACGGGCGCTCCCAAGCAGATAATAACCTCCCGCCCGGCGCGCTACCACTGCCACCCAAGGCAGCGCGGCAAGCAGCGGCGCGCAAGCGCTGACAGATGTGCTGCCCGGCTTCCGGCCGCTGAGGGATGGGCGCAGGCGGCACGCCCGGATAGTATCCCCGGACTTCATGGAAGCCGCGCGCAGGCAGGAGACCCCGCAGAATGGCAGATGCAGCAATACCGCCAGCCGGCCCGGAGAAGCTGAGCTGGCAATACCCGCCCACGTTCTGGTTCGCGAACGGAGCCGAGCTGTTTGAACGAGCCGCCTTCTACGGCATGTTCATCACGATCTTCCGCTATCTGACGATCTCAGTGGGGTTTTCCGACGTGGAAGCGGGCTGGATCACCGGCACATTCGCCGCCAGCCTGTACTTCCTGCCGACCTTCATGGGCATCATGGCGGACAAGATCGGCTTCAAGCAGGCCCTGACGCTGGCCTTCGCCCTGCTCACCGTCGGGTACGGTCTGCTCGGGGCGTACCAAGCCAAGTCCACCGCGGTGATTGCCCTGGGCGTGATCGTTGTCGGCGGGGCGATTGTCAAGCCGGTGATTTCGGGCACGGTGGCCAAGTGCAGCGACTCGATCAACCGCGCCCGGGCCATGTCGATCTTCTACATGGTCGTGAACATCGGCTCCTTCCTGGGCAAGAGCGTCGCCGCCCCGCTGAACGAGTTCTTCGGCCTGGACAAGATCAACTTCTACGCGGCCGCCATGGCCTTCTGTGCGCTAATCCTGATTGTGTTCTTCTACCGCAATCCGGATGCGGCCGGCACCGGCAAGACCGTGCGCCAAGCCCTGCTCGGACTGGTGAAGGTGCTGGGCAACGTGCGCTTCGGCGTCATGATTCTGATCATAGGTGGATTCTGGGCCATCCAGGGGCAGCTCTACGCGTCCATGCCGTCGTACATCGAGCGACTGCTGGGCGTGGGCTACAAGCCGGAGTGGCTGGCCAACATCAATCCACTTGTGGTCGTGCTGCTCGTGGTACCGATCACGCACCTAGTGCGCAACTTCAAGCCGGCCAACGCCATCGGCATCGGGCTGGCGATCATCCCGTTCACTGCCCTCGTCGTCGCCCTGGGCCCGGTAGTCACAAAGCTCACGGGTGAGTCGATCAACCTCTGGATCGTAACACTGCACCCGCTGGTGCTCGTGTTCATCGTGGGCATCGCGTTCCAGGGCGTGGCCGAGTGTTTCCTCTCGCCCAAGTGGCTAGAGTTCGCATCGAAGCAGGCCCCCCCGGGCGAAGTCGGTCTCTACCTGGGCTACTCGCACCTGACCACCTTCTTCGCCTGGCTGTTCGGCTTCGTGCTGGCCGGCTACCTCCTGGCCGGCTACTGCCCCGATCCCAAGACCCTGCGGCCCGAAGTCCGGCACGACTGGCGTTTGGCGACCGATCCGGGCTACCGCTTCGCCCTGGACAATCAGCTCTTCGGCGAGGTGGCTGCCGGTGCGCCCGTGAGCGCCGCGCTGCAGGCAGCCTTCGCCGGGCACGACCTGGAATTGCCGCCGGAGGTTCAGCTTGAGGAGGATCACCCGGAGGGCCGCTGGGCGGTGAAGACGACCGACACCTGGGCGATCAAGCTCGACGGCGAAACCAAGTACCAGATCAAACGCGTCAGCTACAACGTCAACGATCTGCCGCGCGACCTGGTGGCGCAGCTCGAGGCGGAGGACCACCCTAAGGTGTTGATCGAACCCGCCGAGGGCCGGCAGCGCGCCAAGCTCGTCGAGTACGTGGTCATCTCATCGAGGCAACGGCCGCGGGCCGAGATGCCGCCCGTTCCGGCCGTGTACGACCGGGCACACTACCTGTGGTACGCTTTCACGCTCGTGGGCATCGTGGCGTTCCTGGCGCTGCTGGTGTTCAAGTACGTCACCGACGCGTTTGACGCTCGCGCGGCGCAGGCCCGGGAGTAGCCGCCTTTGCCATAAACCCCCACGGGCGAACGCTATCCGCCCCCGCCGGTCAGCAACTGCACGAACGGATCGATGTCAAACGCGTTCACCAACCCGTCGCCGTTGATGTCGGCCAGCATGTAATCGCAGTGCGGGTACGCCGCGGCATACGTCGCCGGATCAGCCAGCGCTAGCACGAACGGGTCAATATCGAATGCATTTACGGCCCCGTCGCAGTTGACGTCGCCAACCTGGAACACCAGCGCCAGGTACGCCTCCGCGAACCGCTCGCCCAAGCCGAGCTGCCCGGCGGCCGTGAAATGCAGGTAGTCGCTGTTCAGCGGCAGGTCGTCGGTGTTGACCAGGGCGGTACGTGGGACCGACGCGGCCACGGCCTCCTGCGCGGCGCGCACGGTGCTGAGATACGGGAAGCTGAAGTAGGGGCACTGATAGATCGACGCGTTCAGCCGGCCCAGGATGAAGGGCAGCGCAGGATCGCCGCAGGCGGCCCGCATTTCCGCGATGAACGCCGTCAGATTCTCCTCGTAGGCCGCAGCCGGCGACCCGCTCAGCGCGTCCCACTCGCCCTGCATCCAGAAACAGCCCGCCGGCGTGCCCGTATGCCCAAGGTCAGCCAGTACGGCCTGTGCCTCATCCCAGATATCCAGCATTTGCAGGTAGAGAGAGTCAGGCGTATCGGGATCCCAGTCGGTCGCCAGGCTGGTGGCGTTGATGGCGAACTTGAAGACAGCAACGTCGTCGGCCAGACTGTCCGCCAGCACGCGGCCCAGCTTGATCTCGGGCCCGAAACCGTCCGTAAGCCAGCCGAACGTGCTGTAGTGCCGGTCGCTCTGAAACTGGAGCGGCACCCAGCCGCCGGAGCGGATGCGCCGCCCCGGGTTGTGCACCGCGTCCCAGGGCCCTTCCTCGAACCAGAACAGGATGTCCGGCTGCGGCGCGTACAGTTCCGGCGGCAGACCGGCGGGATTCGCCCCGTAGCCCACGGCGTTGGACTGGCCGGCGACCAGGAACACGCGCACGTCGTCAGCCCAGCACCACCCGGCCGCCGCGAGAGCCAGCGCGACAGCACACACGAGTCTCGTTCGAAGCGCCATGACAAACCTCGCAATACCGCGTCCAACCGGGCGTGCCTTAACCGCCGCCGGTCAGCAACTGCACGAACGGGTCAATGTCAAACGCGTTCACCAGGCCATCGCCGTTGATGTCGGCCAACATATGATCGCAGTTCGGATACGCCGCCGCATACGCCGCCGGATCAGTGAGCGCCAGCACGAACGGGTCGATGTCGAAGGCGTTCAGCAGGCTGTCACAGTTCAGGTCGCCGATCAGACCCTGGAACGGCACGAGGCCCCAGATCTCGATGTCGTCAATGTTCCAACCGCAGTAGGTAACCCAACCGTCGGTCGGGCCCATGCACCAGCGGACGTACACCGTCGGCTGGTCATCCGCCACCTCGGAGATATCGAGAATCATCTGCGACCACACGGTGTCGGTGAACGAGCCGCCGGTGTGTTCCCAGACCGTCACCCAGTTGGTCCCGTCGTTGGAGACGGCCACGTGGGCATGGTCCCACGTCGATGACTCGATACCGAGCCACTTCCAGAAACGCAACTCAACGTCCGCAACGCCGACGCAGTCAAGCGGCGTCGTAATCAGGTACGTCTCCGGCATGTTGTTGCTGTAGCCGCCGTTGAGGTTGTAGCCGTAGACGTTGCTGCCGGTGTAGCCGCTGGTCGGATCGGGTCCGCCGGATGAGCCGGACTGCCCCGTCGGCACGCCAAACTGCCAGAGCCCCTGCGTGGTCCAGCCGGGACTCGCGTCCAAGTTGAAGACGTACACGGGCTGCGGGCCGCCGACGGTTATCGCCACCGTCGCAATCGCCGAATCCTGGCCGTCGTTCACCTTGTAAGTGAAGCCGTCCGGGCCGCTATACAGACCCGCCGGATCATAGCGGACCACATACTCTTCCAGCGCCAGCGCGTACGGCACCGTCTGGATGATTCCCGCGGCCGGATCGCGCAGCGTGCCATGCTCCGGCAGGCTGGTGATGATGTACGTCAGCGTCAGGCCGTGCAGCGAGGTCCCGGACAGCGCAATATCGGCCGGCTGCATCTCGGGAACGGTCACCGCAATGTCGTCCGCGATCGGCGGACACGTCTCGCCCAGCGGCACTATCCGCAAAGCCCAGCTATTCAGCGTGCCCTGGTCCGAACCGGCGTGGTCATGAACCGTCAGCGTCCACGTGCCGGTCACGCCGGCGTAGCTGAAGTCGGCCAGCGAACCGGGACCATCCGGTAGCGTGCCGTCCGGCTCGTCATAGGTCGTAACCAGGTTGTTCGTGCTGCCGCCCGAACGGTCGTGCAGTCGCACCGTCACGCCGGCCGGCGAAGCCAGATCGACCGTCAGGTCGCCGATGAACGTGTGCGTGATGTCCACCTCGACGTCCACGTCGCCGACGCAGTACGCGTCAGCGATCTGAATGTGGCTGATCGTCGAGGTGTAGTCGCTGATCGGCTGCGGCACGTCAAGCGGCACGTACAGCACTCGGCCAACCTCGAGCAGCACGCTGCGGGCCGTGTCGCCCTCGCCGCTCGTCAGGTTCGTGAACGTAACGTTGCCCGTGTACAGGCCGACGTCCAGCAACTCAGCGGACGGGTCGATGCTTACGGCCACCTCCTGCGTCGCGCCCGTGCCGCTCAGCACGAAGCTCGCCGGCGCCGCAACCCCGTCAATAGCGATCCAGGGGGCATCAGCCACAACCTCCACAGTGACCGGCGTGGGCCGCAGACTGGTGACGCTATAAGTCACGGACCCCGTGAACGGCCCGCCGGTCGGGCCGCCGGTCTGCAGGCCGTGCGTGGGCGCCACGTCAATGATCGTCCGGCCGACGTCAAGGATTACCATACGCGTCGTGTCGCCGTCGTGCGTGCTCTCATTGACGAAATCCACCACGGCTTCGTAGCGGCCTTGCCCAAGCGTGTACGCCTCGGCTCCCAGCGCAACGGTCACCTGAACACTGTCACCCACCGGTATCGTCCCCGTGTCGTTAATGATTTCGACCCAGGTCGCCGGCGTTGACACGCTGTAGTCCAGCGGCGCGGCCGTGTTGTTGCCGAGCGTGTAGAGCTGGCTGTCCGGCACAAATGGACCGCCGGCCATGCCCTCCGTCTGCAGATTGCCGCCCGGCTGAACGGGCATGTCCGCGCCGCCGCCCGGCTCCGGAATCCGCAGACTCGGGTCGCCCATCAGGTTGTACATCTCCATGTAGCGGCGCGTCGTGCCGCTGTCACCGAAGTGCGCGTAGTAGAGCAGGAAGCCGGCCTGCCAGGCCGGGCTGACTTCGCGGATCGGGTTGCCGTCGTCGTAGACCACGTCGAAGAAGCGCTTCTCAAGGATGTCGTCCTCGGTCCAGTAGCTGCTCACCGACGCGCCGTATATCGCCGCGGCGCCCTTGCCGCCCTCGCGCAGCCAGGTCTCCGTGAAGCACTCGTCGTAGTTCTTGTAGTCCCCGGTCGAGCAGGCGAAGCTGAGCACCAGCGGGTACATCTGCAAGTTGTACAGGTTGCGCACGTCCGTCTGCGAGAAGGACGGACCATCCGCCCAACTCGTGCTGCTGCCGTGCCCCGAGAAGATTCCGTACACCACCCCGCCGTTGAACGAGTTGCGCACATCCTGCGTCGTGGCCCCGTAGCTGACCTGGTACAACTTGTCGCAGGCAATGCCGGCCGGTTCCAGATGAGTGTCTATCACGTAATTGTGTGTGCCCTCGCTGATCAGGTAATTGTCCACCGACGCCATGAAGCAGGCCCGCTCGGCATACTCCGGATCACCCCAGGCACCGGTTTCGAGGTCGATCGTCTTCTGCACGATGTTCTGCAACTCCTCCAGACTGCGTACGCTGAAACGCCCGATGGCAATGTCCGGGAGATAATCGCTGCCCGACACGCAAGCGTAGTTCAGATCCGTGGACGGGCTGCCAGTGCCACTGCCCGTCCAGCACGGCACCTTGTCCGTGTCGCCCACGATCAGAATGTACTCCGGCGCGCCCAACCCGCCCCACAAACTCTGAATGTAGTTCTTGATCGTCGTGTTCGTGGTCCCCGGCGGAACCACGTAAGTCGTGACGTTGAAGCCCTGGCTCTGCTTGAAGTTGACGAAGTCGGTTATCCCCACGGTGTAGGCTTCCGCCACGACTATCAGGTAGTTGTTGCCGCCGCGCCCCGTGCGCTCCGGCACCAGGCTCGGGTTCAGCACCACCCGCTCCAGGCCCTGCGCCGGCGCCACATCACTCCGCCCGCCCGTCCCCCCGGTCATCTCCACGTCCACAACCAGGTCAGTCCAAAAAGTCAGCCGGCCAATCGCCGGGTTGTACGATACCGGCCAGATCTCCAGCAGAAACAGCCGCTGCTCGCGAACCTTCCCCACCTCCCTCAGCGTCACACGCTGCGGGGCGCAATCCCGGTTAGCCCGATAAGCTTCCGCGTCATACTCGAACGGCATGCTCTTCCCCGCACCCGGCGTCTTCTCGACCGGCGGCTGCACCGGCGCCAGCCGCACCGGCATCCCCAGCACACCATCATCCGCCACGTACACCGGTCCCGTCCGCACCCGCGCGCTCACTTCCGCCCCTGGCAGCGCAACGAACAGCCGCCGAAGCACGGGAATCCCCGGCGTGCCAACTTCGCCCGCCACCGCCCCGTCCGGCAACGTCAACGCCAGAAAATCCCCAAGTTCGGATTTCCGCTGCTTGACGACCAGGCCATCCAGCTTAACCGCCACCTGGAAGCCATCCGAACCCGCGTCAGCAACGCGCAATTCCGGCCACGAAGCCGGAACCACCTCTTTCAGCCCGGGCGCCCCGGCCGGCGTAACCGTAAGCCAAGCGTCAGCGAAGACCGCAGGCGCAAACACCAAGGCAAGTAACGCCAGAGCTACAAACACTTTGTGACACTTACGGCCTGCGTACATTGAAGTAATCCTCCAGGGGTGCACTGCAGCGGGAGCCTGCCTAAGCGGCTCACGCCTCGGCGGTCGCAGTTCGCCTGCGCCCTGTTCTTGCCGACCCGGGCGGATCCCCGGCCGGCCTTCCATACGAAACCTCGTCAGCGTTTCAGACCTAAAGTTAGTGGGTCGCTGGGAATAAGGTCGGGGTTGTAGTGCTCGGGCTTGAAGCGGTTCTTTCCACGCGGACGCAGCCCTGCAAGTCCCAGCCGGTCTCACAGCGTCATTATGCGGCTCCCGCAGCATCGTTTCAAGCACACTTGTCCGCTGAGAACGCCCTTGCAGACACAATTGGAAGTTCAGGGCCACCTGCACAGCCTTCTGCGGTACTTATAGGACCTACAGGCACACCAAATCCCCGCTCGGCGTCCCGCCAAACGCCGCGACGCCTGCTTGGCCTGCCGCCACCCCTGGGGTAGCATTAACCCGGCCGCGTTAGTTCAGCCCCGTTTCCTGCAATGCCACGGTGAGCCTGTCGTGAAGCCTCTCCTGATTATTCCGCCCGCACCGGCACGTTGGCCGCTCATCCAGCAACTACCCCTTCATGACGACCCACTCTGGCAGGATGATCTCCAAAAGCGCCTCGCCATCGGCCTGCCACGCACCCAGGACGCATTCGCCGTAATTGCCGACGGCGGGAAAGCCCTGGCCACCGGCTGCATCTGCAAGCGCCACGACGTCGGCGTGCTGAACCGCGTCTTCACACATCCCGAACATCGCCGCGCCGGACTCGCCCGCCAGATAACCATCGCCCTGCTGTCCTGGTTCGACATGACCGGCGGCCGCTGGCTCTACGCCACGACCACCGCTGACCTGTTCGCGGACTTCTTCGGCCACTTCGGCTTCCGCATCATCAGGCGCGCCCCGCGCTCACCCAGCGACGCGGCCGTTATCCTCCGGACGGCGACGGACGCCCCGGAGGATCCACTGCTTGACGGCAGCGGGCCGCTCACCGTGCACGACGTATCGCGCGCCAACTGGCCAACCATGGCGGTCCTGCTATACAACCGGCCCGGCCCGGATCCGCGCGTATCGCCTGACGAAACCGCCGTCTCGGCGGAACAGACTTCCCTCACCCTGATAAGCCAGCTCGAAGCCGGAGCCTGCCACCTCAAGGCCGCCTTCCGCGGGCCGCGCCTGGTGGCCCTGGCCAGCGTCGCCGCCCAGACCGGCAGCAACCGCACTTACGCGATGATCATGCCCCACACCGATGCCCCGGAACTTCTGCGTGCCGCCATCGTGGATCAGGCCCGGGCGAACGGCTACGACCAGGTTGAGTTCCCGATGGAAACACTGGGCAACGCCCCGGAAGAGCCGGACGCAGTGAACGCCGAAACGCGCAAACCGGACTCCACTCCCGCATCCGCCGCCGCCCCTGGACAACACGCTGCGAAGTGAACAGCCGGCGCCTCCCCTTGCCGCCCGGCGCAGCCTTAACCCCCATCAGCCGGTCGTCACCGGGTTGATCTCCAGCCGCCATACGAAGAAGAACACGGCGCAGCACAGGCTCAGTGCAATCACGGCGGCGTTGAGGAAAAAACCCGTCCAGGACAGCCTGCTTAGAGCATTGAGCCGCTGACCGGCGCTGTTTATACCCGCCAGGAACCCTATACCGCTCGCCGCCAGGCTCAGACCCAGACCCACGACAACCGCCAGCACACGCTTGCCGCGGCCACTATACGGGATCCAGCGATTGTCCCAGTCAACCGCGCTCAGTATCGCGGCCGCCACCAGCACCAGCAGGAACGCGCCCACCACTGCCAGAATCACACTGAGTTTCGCCTGCAGTTCGTAAGTGTTCTTCTTGGCCACTTTGCAGCCCTCGTCCGCGGACCTGCTTCGGCTCGCGTCAACTCAGCGCCGGCCGGCGGTACCACCATTTGCTCCGGCCACGCCCCGCCACGGCCTCCCCGTGGCGTTCAGGCGACGCGGCCGCATTATACCGCCGCACACCGTCCCCGCCACCGGGCCGCTCCCAGACCGGCCCCGGAGGCATTATCATCCCGCGCATGTCCGCATCGTCACCAGTTTATCGGCCGCTTCGCCTGGCCGTGTTGATCTCCGGCGGCGGCAGCACGCTCGCGAACCTGCTGGATCGCATCGCCGACGGCCGCCTCACCGGCGTCGAGGTCAGCCTCGTCATTAGCTCGCGGCGCGACGTGCGCGGCGTCGAGATTGCCCGGCAGGCCGGGCTGCCGCTCGAAATCATCCGTCGGCGGGATTACCCCGATGATCTGGCCTACTCTGACGCGCTGACGGCCGCGCTCGCGCGCGCCGCGGTTGATCTGATCGTCATGGGCGGATTCCTCCGTTTCTGGCACGTGCCGCCCCAGTACGCCGGCCGCGTCCTCAACATCCACCCGGCCCTCCTGCCACGCCACGGTGGTAGGGGTATGTACGGGTTGCGCGTTCATGCCGCCGTCCTGGCCGCCGGTCACCGCGAGAGCGGCTGCACCGTTCATCTTGTGGACAACCAGTACGACCACGGCCCGATCATCGCCCAACGCCGCGTGCCCGTACTGCCCGGCGACACGCCGGAAACCCTGGCCGGCCGCGTCGGCGTGCAGGAGCGCGAGCTGTACCCGGAAGTGATTCAGCAGGTGGCCCAACACGGCGTTGAGTGGCTGCAGAACGCCGCCCAACCGCAGGACACCTTAGGCCCCCGCCCCCCGACCGCCTGAGCATTATGACTCTGGGTCCTCATCATCCGCATTCGAAGCCGCGCGGTCTTCATCTTCGCCGGTCGGCGGCATCGCCGCGGCGCACCACGCGATCAGATTGTCCAAGGCCGCGCGGATAGTGCCAACGTCGGGGGCGGCGTGCAGGCACTGCTGCAGCGCGCCGGCCCGCCGTGCGATTACGTCGAAGCCGTACGCCGTCCCTTCGTTGCGCAGGATACCCGCCAGCACGTCGGCTATCGCGTAATTCCGGTGGCTGCACGCGTGCTCCAGGCGCGTCACCTTCTCGGGCAGGCTATCCAGGAACTGCCGAACCAGGTCAGCGAGTTCGGGCCGCTTGGCCAGCGCGCTGCTGACCGGTTGCGCCGTTACGTCGTTTATGATGTGCTCGACAGTCGCGGCCGTCAGCGGGCGGACGGCCATGTCCGTGCACCCCGCCGCCTCGCAGGTCTCCCGCATGAGCGGCGTGTCGCGGCTGACCAACGCGTAGATGGGTTGCGATTGCCCTTCCTCCCGCAGCCGCTCCACGATGCCCAGCCCGTCCGCGTCCGGCAGGTCAACGTCGATGATGATCAGATCGTAGTACGCCTCCTGCGTGACCGTCAGGAGCTCCGCGGCACTGGCAACGCACCGCGCCTCGACCTGCACGTCGTCAAACAACCGCGCGATCGCGCCGTGCGCCGCCGGATCACTCTCCGCCACCAGCACGTTACTGCACGTCCGCGGCCGTTGGCGCTCCTCCAACACGGCCACGTCGAACACATCGTAGAACTCCACCCCGACTTCATGCAGCGACCTGGTCCCCGACAGGTAGCGACAGCGCCTGATAACGCCCTCCACCGTCAACCACTCGCCGCGCGCGTCACGCAGGTTCGCCTGGCAGCGCTGGCCGGTGTAAACATAGTGCCCGACCAGGAAACTCATGCCACTCGGGCTGATATTGCGCGTGTAGACCGCGTAGCGAATCCGCTCCCCGTTCGGCTGATCGATCATCACGGGCACGACGTCGCGGCAGGCTTGACGTTCGAAGCGCCGCGCATCGAACCGCTCCGGCGTCCGCTGCGCGCTGTCGAGTTCGTTCAGGATGGCTTCGACCGCCTCGTGACGGTGCCGCAAGACCCGCTCTGACGATTCCGGCTCCGACAAATCCGGTGTCCTTATGCGTTGCCCGGCGGCGCGGCCGGCAGCATTCCAGGCCGACCCGAATTGGCGGCCGCCACGCCCGCCGGCGCAGCACGCAATCTGCCCAGATATATCGCTAGTTCGCCCCGATCACCTTGAGCCGCATCATGCTGACCGGCCGCCGCCATGCCGCCCGACCGCCCCCTCGCGTTGACGGGCCCGCAATGCCCACGGTACAAAGCACCCTGCAAGCGAGAGGGTAGGTGCGGTAATGCGCGTTCTGATCACTGGTTCGAGCGGACAGATCGGTACTAACGTCGGCCTGGCACTACTGGACCGCGGCGACGAGGTCCACGGCATCGACATCCGCCCCAATACCTGGACCGACCGGATTCCCCATACGATCCAGGACCTGTGCCACTGCCCGAACGGCGAGCTACAGGCCGCCGGGCACTTCGACGTCGTTTTGCACCTGGCCGCCCACGCCAAGGTCTTCGAGCTCGTCGAGCATCCCGCCCGCGCCATGGAAAACGTCACCATGGCTTTCCACGTGCTCGATTACTGCCGCCGCACCCGCACCCCGCTCATCTTCGGCAGCTCACGCGAGGTCTACGGCGACATCCTGCGCCACGTGACCGACGAATCCCAGGCCGACTTCGTCGTCGCCGAGAGCCCCTACAGCGCCTCCAAGATCGCCGCCGAGGCCTTCATCTACTCCTTCGCCGAGTGCTACGACCTGCCCTATCTCGTCTTTCGCTTCAGCAACGTTTACGGCCGCTACGACTGCGACATCGAACGCCTGGAACGCGTCATCCCGCTCTTCATCCGGCGCATCCAACAACAGGAGCCGATCGTCGTCTACGGCCGCGACAAGGTGCTCGATTTCACCTACATAGACGACTGCGTCGCCGGCGTGCTGCGCGCCATCGACATCCTGGCCGCCGGCCAGGTCACGCGCGAGACAATCAACCTCGCCTGCGGACAGGGCGCGACTCTCGAAGACCTCGTGAACCTAATCGGTCTCGCCTTGCAGCAGGAACCCCGCGTGCGCTGGGAGCCCTCGCGGACCGGCGAGGTCACGCGCTACGTCGCCGACATCAGCAAGGCCCGCGCCTTCCTGGGATATCAGCCCCAGACCTCGTTGACCGCCGGCGTGCCCCGCGCCATCAAGTGGCAACGCGCGCACGGCCTACTGTAAAGTATCAGCGCCCGCGCAACGGGATACAAATCGGCATGACCGGCCAAAACCTACCAGCCAGCCGCCGGAGCAACCTGCTTAACCCGCTGGCAGCTCTCTATGGCGGCCTGGTCCGCGCCCGCAATTGGCGCTACGAGCGCGTCCCGGGCGCCTCCCACGCCGTCGACGTAGCGGTCATCAGCGTCGGTAACCTGACCGCCGGCGGCACCGGCAAAACGCCCCTGGTGGTCGAGATCGTCACCCGTCTGCAAGCCGCCGGCCGGCAACCCGCCATCCTCACCCGCGGCTACGCGGCCCCGCCCGGCCATGAGGCCGACGAGGTCCGCGAGTTCCGCCTGGCCGTGCCGGACGTGCCGGTTGTCGTCAACCCCAATCGCCTGGCTGGAGCGGCCCACGCTCGTCGCGTTTATCACGCCGACTGCCTGGTCCTCGACGACGGCTTTCAGCACCGCCGACTACGCCGCGACCTCGACATCGTGCTGATCGATGCGCTCGATCCCTGGGGTGGCCGCCGCCTACTGCCCGCCGGCCGCCTGCGCGAGCCCCTCGCCAACCTGCGCCGCGCCGATTGGCTCATCATCACACGCACCAACCAGGTTGACCCCACCCTCGTCCAGGAAATCGTCGCCGAATTGCACACCCATGCCCCCGGCGTGCCCGTCTCCAAGGCCGCCGTCGCGCCGTCCGGATTCATCTCCGGAAACGGTCGCGTCGAGCCGGCCGCCGCACTAGCACAACGCCGCGTCCTGCCCGTCTGCGGCATCGGCAACCCCGCCAGCTTCAACCGCCTCGTCGGCGAACTGGCCCGCATCATCGGCGAACCCCTGATCTTCCCCGACCACCACCACTACCGCCGGCGCGACGCCGAACGCATCGCCGCCGTCGCCCGGCAACGCCAGGTCGAGTGCGTCGTGACAACCCGCAAGGATTGGGTCAAACTGAGCCCGTGCTGGCCGCCTGCGGACGGGCCCGCACCCGCGGTCAAGCTGTATCGCCTGGAAGCCCGCACCGTCCTGGCCGACCCGCGCGGCGAGTTCGACCAGCGCCTGCGCCGGCTGTTCGAGGAGCACCCGTGAGCGATCCGCAGCATGCCTGTGCCAGGCCCGCCCCGCTCGACTTGGCCAACCTGCGCCTGAAATCCCGCACCCAGCGCGAACACAAGGTGGCCATCGCCGCCCTGGGCCGGCCCACCGAACCCGGCTGCTCCTTCAGCCAGTGGCTGGCCGCCATGCCAGACTTCCTCGGCGCCGCCCAACTCCGCCAGGTCGTCGCCGCCATCATTACCGCCCGCCGGGCCGGCCGACCCGTCGTCTTCGCCTTCGGCGGCCATCTCATCAAGACCGGCTGCGCCCCGCTTGTAATCGACCTCATGCAGCGCGGCATCATTACCGCCCTGGCCACCAACGGCTCCGGCGCCATCCACGACCTCGAATTGGCGGAGACTGGCGCCACCAGCGAGGAGGTCGCCGACACCATCCGCGACGGCAGCTTCGGCATGGTTCGCGAAACCTGCGCCCGCATGACCGCCGCCGCCGCCCGCGGCGCGACCGGCATCGGCCTGGGCCGCGCCCTGGGCGAGTTGTTGAACACGCCGGACGTCCCCTATCGCGATCTGAGCCTCTTCGCCACCGCCGCCCGCCTCGACATTCCCGCAACAGTCCACGTTGCGGTCGGGACCGACACGGTGCACGTTGATCCGCAGCTCGACGGCGCCGCCCTCGGTGCCGCTACGCTCGCTGACTTCCGCCTGCTTTGCGCCGTCGTGGCCGACCTCGGCGCCGCCACCGCCGGCCAGCCGGGCGGCGTCTGGCTTAACGTCGGCTCGGCCGTTGTCATGCCGGAGGTCTTCCTCAAAGCCGTCTCCGTCGCCCGCAACCTCGGCCACCCCCTCGCCGGCATGCACACCGCCAACCTGGACATGCTTTCGCACTACCGCCCCGTTCAAAACGTCCTCACCCGCCCGGTCGAGCGCGGCTTCGGCCACGCGCTAATAGGGCAACACGAAATCCTCGTGCCGCTGCTGCGGCAGGCCATTGTCGAGCAATTGCAGGCAGGAGCCGACTAATGAGTCGCGACAACCCCGCTAAGCTCTTCACCGACGAACCTGAGGAACGCATCGTCCCCGTACGCCCGGTCGGCACAACGATCTCAGCCCAACCCTGCGACCAGCCTGGCCGCCCACCTATGCCCGCGCCGCCGCCCGCGCCCGCGCCCGAAGCGCAAGCGCCCGACGATTACGACGACGAAGATGCCGTCGCTACCCTGCACCGCATCGAACACACGCTCGAAGAGATCCGCCGCACGCTCCAAAGCACCGCCCGCGAGCAGCGCCACCGCGAGTTTTCACCCGCCCGCCTGATCGCCTCAGTCCTGCAAGCCCTCGTCATCGGCATGGTGCTGTGGGCCCTCTCCGACTGGGTCTTCGAGGAACCCCGTGAAGGCGTGCTGATGAAGCTGGCCTTCGCCGCCGTGCTCCAACTCGGCGCCCTCACCGGCTTCACGCTCGGCCGCGAAATCAGCTAGCCGCGTCGCCACTCCCCGCCGAGTTGGTCACTTCACCGCGGACTCGCCGCGTTGTCGCCCGGCGTCCTCATGCGCAATCCCCAGAATCAGCGCCACACCCACGCTCAACACGGCTATCACCGTGTCCTCGCTCAACGCCCAGCCCGCCTGGGCGGCATACGCCACCAGCACCGTCGCCACGGCCACCTGCACCTTCCGGCTGTGCAACGGCCAAACCCAACGCTTCCAGCCAGTATCCGTGTCCCTCATGCCCAAACTCCCTGCCAGGATTGTCCGCCTCCATGCCGCCGTCATTCCGCCGGCGCCGCCGGATAGAGCGCCGCCGCCGCTTCCTCCGCCACCTTCGTCTTCACACGCTCGACCCGCGCTTCGACCGACTTGATGAGCAGGTCAATGACCGCCTGGGCACTGGCCAACTGCGCATCCACGCCAACCAGCCGCAGCGCCCGTGCCCGCTCCTCCTGCAGCGCCCAAAACTCCAGCAGATCACGGTCATTCCAGCACTCGTTCAGCACGGCCCGCGCCGGCTCCGAAAGCTCAGTGCCTCCAGCCCGCTCCAGCCGTTGCAGCATGTCGCGATACAACAGGATCCGCAGCGCCTCGTGCTGCTGCGCAAACACAGCGTGCTGCACCTGGTCGGCCCGCCGCTGCGCCGTGATCGCCGTCCGCACCGACTCGCGCGTGCAGCCGCCCAGCAGCACCGCCGCCCAGCAAACCGCGCCCACCGCCGCCAATCGTCCTGCGCCAACCCTTGCCCTCACAGCACACCTCCCACACCCCGCAGCAACTGCAACGCCCACACCGCCCCATCCACCCACTTCTCCGCCGCGATCGCCTCCGCCAGCCGCTGCGCCGTCACCCGCAGCTCCTCGTGCGACAGCCAGCCGCCTGCCGGCGTCGCCGCCGTCAACGCCGCGCTGCTGTAGTCACGCCGCTCCGGTGTCTGCACCGCCCGCACCCGCTCCGCCTCGATCAACAACGCGTCAATCACATGCCGCGCCGCCCGCACAAACGCGCGCGCCTGCTCGGCATCCAGGTGTTGAATAATCGCACTCAGGTTCATCTCAATCCGCCTCGTCGGCCCGGCGCCCGGGCCCGCTTACGCCAACTCCAACTGCTCAATCTGCCGCGACAGCCGGCTCAACCATTCCGTCTCGTTCATCCGGTGCGAGCGCAGCTCCTCCCGCAACGCGATCAGCGCTTCCGTGTTGCTGCGAATCACATCCAGCAGGTGATCGTTGATCTCAACGCTCCGGCTGACATGCACCGCTGCCTCGCGGACCACGCTTACACCTCGCAACCGTTCATGCCGCTCAAACCACCACATCACAAACAACAGGCCCCCGATGCCCAGCGACGGCAAGTGTTGCACCACGTCCTCGAGCATCAGTTCACCAGCTCGTACCACAGCAGTACGCTGTGCCGCGCCGCCGGCTCATCCAGCACACTGGAGAAACCCAGCGCCCGCCCACGCGCCGCCGTCAGCCCGTAGCGCGCCCCCAACCGCAGGTCGAGCGTCGCGTTTGCCGCCACGTGCACCGGCGGCATCAGCTCCACCGCCGTTGAGCCACCCGGGTCCGACCACAGCTCGAATGTGCCCGCCCGGCTCGTCGAAATGCACACCCGCAACACTCGGATCAGCCGGCCCCCCACACCCGGCACAAGAATGTGCTGATCCTGCATCCCCGCGAAACTTCGCCCGCAAACCATCATCTCGCCAACTCCCACGTCCCGGTTAACCGCGCGACCCGCACACGCCGCCCGCTCACAACCCTTCCAACTCCTCCGCCGTGAATCGCCGCGGACTCGCCCGGTACCGCGGAGAATCATCCGCCGCCACCCGTCCGGCCGGCGGCGTCACCGCCGGCAGACTGAGCCGACCCGTGCCAACCGCCGAGAACCACGCCCGCGCTTCCGCGTACAGCGCCTCGACCCGCCCTGGCAGATCCGCCACAAACGGCGAACTACGCCACGCTATGTATTCCGCCAGGTCCAGTACCCGCTGCCTAAGCACCTCGCCGAGCTCCGGATGCAGCATCAGGTCAATCGGCGTGGCGTAGCGCACGGCCAGGTAACTGTCCGCCTCGGCCTCCGCTTCCGCCACGATGCGGTCCGCCACGGCATCATCCGCCGTCGTGCCGCTCACGCGATCGGTCAGCCGCGCGTACAGCGTCGCCCCCAGCCGCTCACTCAGCTCTGTCCTGCTCGCATATGCCATGCGCTCGTGCCTCCTTGTCGGCCGTAT
Organism: uncultured Planctomycetales bacterium; assembly: GCA_964550375.1. GTDB lineage: Bacteria > Planctomycetota > Phycisphaerae > UBA1845 > Fen-1342 > JAAYXS01. Next base: position 92,432 of record CAZJYX010000001.1, read on the forward strand.
GACGCGGCGGGGAATCACGCGGGGCCCGGGAAACGTCTCCCCCAGGCCCCGCCTCCGCGATGACTCCCCTTCGCGTTCCGCTCGCCGCCTAGACGAACGTCACCAGGCAGGCATCCTGCCAGAAGCCATAGCCCGCCGCGTGCACCGCCTTCACGCCGTACTGGTGCTGATTCTCATTCACTTCCAGCTCGCTACCTTCGGCCAGCGCCTGCACCTGCACGGGCAATTCCTCTTGGAAGATGAACGGCCGCGTCTCGCCGTCCGTCCGGAACACCGCGAACTGCGTCGTCCACGTCAGGCGCGGGTTCGCCACCCACTCCACGTCAAAGCCTTCCTGGATGCGCAGCGGATTCACCGAGTCCCGGTTGTAGTCCGAAAGCGCGATCATCGTCGCCGACCAGAACGTCATCGGCACCATCACCAGGAAGCGCCGCGCGCCTTCGTTCATCGGCTCCCCGTGATCGTCCTTGAAGCTCAGAATCTGCCCGACGCCGTCCACGATCGCGTGGAACATCTCCGTGTCCGTCGGCGCGGTCGGCGTGCTGGCGTCCGACTCGATCGAGTTGCTTTGCACGCCCGAATCACCCTCGCTGTGATCATCATCGAAGTAGTACTGCCCGTCGTAGCAGGCCGTACCGGCCCCGCCCAGCAGCAACGCCGTCAACAGCTTGTTCGGGTGCGTCGCCACCCGCCGCGCCATCTCGTTCACCCGCACCATGATCTGGCCGGTCTTGTCGCGCCGCTGCTCGTCGGCATCCACGCGAATCGTGGATTCCCACACCTTGTTGACGATCGTCACCCCGTTGGCGCGCAGCGGCCGCACCTGCCGCCCGCCGACCCACTCGCGCACCTGCGGCACCATCCCTAGCCACCGGTATGTCTCGCTCTCCTGCGTGCTTGGAAACTGCAGCGCCAGCTTGGTCCACCAGGCCCCCTGGGCGTATTCCTCCAGCCGGCGATAGAAACGCCCGATGATCGCCCGCGAAGTCAAACCCGTGTCTACAACTGCCATGTGTCTCTCCTGTTACCAGGCGCCGCGCCTCCGGCCGCCTCACGCCAGCCGGGGCGCGCGCCTCAGTATCCTGCCTGCCTACGCAATATCGCGACTGAGGATGATCCACTCCGTGCCCGTGCACACCAGCAGGGCCGTGTCGTACGCCGCATCAATCGCCGCGTAAGTCGTCGCGTTGTCGATCTTCTCCAATCCGTGTCCGTCCAGCGTGATGGCCGCCGCGGCCACCGACGTCTTCACGATCCAGAACCACCCGCCCGCCCGCACCGTGCTCACCGGCGGCAGCGTCAGCGTCCGCGCCGCCGTGTTCCCCATCAGCAGCACGCGGTTCATGTGATCCAGCGTCAGTGTCGCACTGGCGTCCGCCAGCGCAACCACCGGCAGATTGCCCAGCAGCCCGCTCAGCCCGCCCACCGGCTGACAACGCACCCGTGCCGTGTTCACGCCTTCCACTGCCGCGACCCGCCCGACCGGGCTGTTGCCCGTCGGCGTCAGCGTCAGCGTCTCGTCATCACTGGCGTACACCTCCCGCCCGACGTCCGCCGCCGTCACGCCCGTCAACGTGTGCACCACGTCAACCGCCTGGTGCAGCCGCACGTTGATGCCGCCCGCCACGTGTCCGGCCCCGGCATTGTTCGCCTGCCTGTACGCCACCCCCAGGAGTTCGTCGCCGGCCACCAGCCCGCGCGCATACCCGCTCGCGCGGTTGCGCCCCACGAAGGCGCCTTTGTAGATCGTCACCCCGTCGTCAACGGGAAGGTCGATCAGCTCCTGCGACGTGTACAACACAACGTCCCGATCGTTCGTCAATGCCATGCTCGTTTCTCCTGTCTTGTCCGTTTAATCTCGCCCCGCTCGACCACGCCCATCGCTCAACCCGTAGCGCCGACCCGCTTGACACGCCCGTCGGCGACGGCCCGCTCGTAAGCCCGCAAGTCCTCCGGCCCAATGCCCCACCGCCGATACGCCTCGGTGTCCCGCGCAAATCGACCTTCACTCTCCCCCAACGCCGCCACCGCGCCCTGCTGATTCAGCGCCACCAGGCGCCCCGGCGGCAGCACCACCGCCGCCCGCGCCAGCTTCTCCTCCGCTCCCTCCGCGTCACGCAGGTAGTCCGCCCGCCAATCCATGCTCGTGGCGTCCACGATCTTCCCCAGCCGCATCCCGCGCTCGACAAACGCGTCCGCCGCCTGCGCCTGCAACCGCCCTCGCAGCACGGCCACCTCGGCCCGCGCCGCCTCCAGTTCCGTCCGCAGCATCTGCTCGACCACCTGCTCCGCCGCCGCGTCGAGCAAGCGCTCATCGTCAGCCTGCTCGTCCGCACGGTCACCCTCATCCAGCCGCCGCGCCGCCGCCAGCGGCCGCACACCGCGCATCGCCGGATCGTTCGTCAACGCCACCGGGCCGAGGGCCGCCAGTGTCGTATAGTCTTCATCCGCCCAGAAAATCACCGGCGAGAAGTAGCGATACTCACCCGACGACAGCAGCTCCCGGGCCCGGCCCGTCCACGTGACATCCACGGCCCACAGCCCGTCCGCGCGAATCTCCAACCCGCCGATCCACCCCGCCGCCGGCCGCAGCCCGTCCGGACGCCGATTGAACTGCTCGAAACTCTGGTGTTCGTAGTCGATCGCCAGCTTCCGCCCCATGCGCTCGAACCAGCGCACGGCCGCCTCGGCATGTTCCGGCGTGAACACGAAGTCCCCGCCGGCCTGCGGCCGCTCAACCTGCACTTCCCCGAATGGAATCAACAGAAACTCCGTCCGCGGACTGTGTTCGTCCGTCGCCAGGATCTCCCGGCACAACAGCGCGCTGTGGCATGACGTGCCGCCCACCGTCGCCCAGCGAACCGTTTCCAACGCGTCCGCGCGATCAATGACATCGTTCAGCAACTCGCGCAACTCGGCCACCTGGCTCCCCAGGTCGCCGCCGGCCAGTTCCCGGGCGGCCTCCAACCGCGCGCAAATCTGCGCTCGCGCCACGTCGGTCAACGCCGCCGCCCGTCCTGCTCCATGTTCCCTGTCTGCCGTTTCCAATGCTCTAGCCTCCGTTCTGTGACTCACGCGCCCCTGGCCCGGTCAGTACCCGCACGCTCCGACTGCGTCTTGCCCGCGGCGCCGCCAATCGCCGATGACGACTTCGCCCGCCCCGCACGCAGCTCCAGCAGCTCGATGTTCCCCTTGGCGTTGCGGCGCCCGGTCGCCTCAAACCCCAGCGCCTCATAGAACCGCCGCGGATCGCCGTCGCTCATATCCAGCTTCGCCCGCACGGACTCGGCGCCGCTCTGTTCCACCAGTGCCCGCCCGATCCCCAGCCGCCGATACGCCGGATGCACCAGCGTGTTAACCAGTTGCGTCCCGCGCGTCGTGATCGCCGCCCCCACCAGGATCGTGTCCAGCTCGGCCACGTACACCTCGTGGTGCTCGCTCGCCAGCATCGCCTGCAATTGCCCGCGCCGCATGAAGTAGTCCCGCCGCAGCAGGGCGTCGAAGAAGAAGCCCAGCGGCACCAGGTCGCCGGGCCGCGCCCGCCGCACCGTCAGCCGCGCCGGCCGCCGCGCCGCCTTCCGCTTGCTCTTGTCGCGCACTTCGTTCATGACCTGCCCCCCGCCTGCAACACCGTCTCGTCCGCCACGGGCTCCGGTATCCCCAACGCCTGGTGTACCCACCGCGCCGGCACCGCCAGCCCCAACTCCTTCACTGCCACCGCCAGCGTCTCGGCCAGCACCTTCGTATCCACCGACTGGATCAACGACCGCCGGAACACCGGCACCGGCACGTCCGCCCCGAAGCGCGCCCGCACCAACGGCGTCAGCACGTCGCGCCGCAGCGTCTGTGCCTCGGCACAGATGTCCTCAACCAGCAAGTCCTCCCGCACCCGGTCATGCACCTCGGCCGCTGCCCGCGAACCCGACAGCTTGATGTCCGTCGTCAGATGCTGCCCGAGCCATAGAATCGTGACCTCGGTGTTGCAGTACTCCTGCAGCGGCTTGTACGGCCCCGCGTCCCCCCGGCGCGGCTCCATGAACTTCAACTCAACGTTCTTCCCAAACGCCGCCACCGCGTCCGTCCCCAACGCCTCCAGCATCCGCAGCAGCTCGCGCTTGTCCACCTCGGGCGTGCCCGGCTCGAACTGCGCCACCCGCACCGGCATCCCCGCAATCTGCGAGTATGTCAGCCAGTCCTTGAAGCTCAGGTTCTGCGCCAGGTACAGCAGCGCCGACGCACGCAGCAGGCCCCCCTCGAACGGACGTCCCACCAGCGACCGCGGCCGATGCACCACCCACTTGTTGGGGTACTCATCCAATGCCACCCCGCGACTGGGCTCCTCCTCAGTGAGAATCCTCAGCCGCCATGGTTCCTGCGGATCGCCGCACAGCCGCCCGTGCGGCACCGGCACGATGTCCACCAGCCGCCCCCGCTCCCACACAACTTCCGCCACCGCGAGGCCGAAGCCAACGGCCGTGGCCAGATGGCCCAGCACCTCGCGGAGACGGTCGAGGGAGAGTAGAATCTCTCGACAGAATTCGACTGCCGCGTCAGACCGCGCGTCCGCCGCTGCGGCCCCGGCAGTTCTCCCCGGCATAAGCTCCCAGTCCAGCCCGGTCAGCGCCAGCCGCCGCGTGGCCTCCACCGCCACCAGCCGCGGCCAACGCGCCAGCATGTCACCGTACAACTCGTACTGCATCTGCGGCCAGCCCCCGTCGGCCGCCTGCAAGTACGTCAGTAATCGGGCCGGCGTCAGTCCGACCGTGGGGTAGGCGCGCTGGCTGTCCTGCCGCCACGGTCGTACGACTGCCCCCGTTCCGCGCGCCGGACCGGTTCGCCCCGGCAACAGCGAGCCGGCCGAGCGAAACAGGCCGGCAATTCGTTCGCGCGTCGTCTTGAGCACGGCACCTCTCCTGGGACCCGCCGCACCCGCGGGCCGCCCGCCGGTGCAACACCCTCAAGCATAGCCGCGCCGAATAGAAAAGCTAGAAATGAGAGACGAATTGGCGCCGGCTGGCGCCCGTAGCTTCCGGCTGGCACCTTATGACAACGTCGAAGCGTCGATTCACCGCCCCCTCACAACCCGTATACCCACCAGGGCGGCACAAGCGTCCCCCACATCAGCTTCGCACACACCACCGCCGCCAACGCCACCCAACACACGCACACCGCCAACACCGCCGCACCAATCTCCCACCGCCATCGCGGCAGTACGCACATCGCCGCCACCATCAGCGATAACCACGCGCCCATAACCAACACGAGCACATTCATCTCGGCCAGCAGGCACATACTGCATGCCGCCGGCAGGCACGCGTACGCCGCCAGCATCGGCGCCGCGTAACAGCCCAGCCGCCAGCGCTGCCGCCGCGTCGGCCGCGCCACGCGCATCACGTCTCCCCGCAGAATCAGCAGCAGCGGCCCCGCCATCGCGAACAGCGCCGTCCCAGTTGCCAGCGGCCCCCACAGCAGCAGCCCGGCCCGCAGCGCCGCCGCCGGACTCGTATCCGTATGCAACCACACGCCCAACGCCGCCAACGCACCCGTCAGCAGCCACAACCAGCCGATACCACACACCAACATCAGCACCGCCGGCGCTATCGGCCCGTTCACGTCCACCGTCAGCAGCAGCCGGCGCGGTCGTGCGATGCCGCGCATAAACTCATAGGCGCTGCGGATCAGTACCTGCACCGGCCGCCACGAATCAACCCCGTCCAGCCATGTCGCCCTGTTCTCACGCAGCAACCCGCTGGCCAGTTCCTCCGCCGTGAACGTCAAACCGCATTCCGGACAGCGCAGGCCCGGCAAGCCGCGCAGCATGTACCCGCAGCGCGGACAGTGCGGCTCCTGCTCACGACCCGTGGTCATGCTCTAATCGTATGGTTCCCCACGTGGCCTGCACAAGCTCAGCAGCACGACCGTGCTAGTACTGTCGCCGCTGCCGGGCCGTTGGAATGTCGAGCTGCGCGCGGTACTTCGCGACCGTCCGGCGCTTAATCACGATGCCCAGCTCTTTCAGCCGCACCACGATCTCGTCGTCGCTGAGTGGGTTCCGCTTGTCTTCCCGGTCCACGATCTCCTGCACCTTGGCCTTGATGCTGTCCCACCCCAGCACCTCTCCATTGCCCGACTCCGTCCCCCCCGTGAAAAATCGCCGCAGCGGGTACACGCCCCGCGGCGTCTGCATGTACTTCTCATCGACCGTGCGGCTGATCGTCGAGGGATCACAGCCGAACCGCGCCGCCAGGTCGCTCATCCGCAGCACTTTCAGATGCTGCTCGCCATGATCCAGAAACTCGCGCTGCGCCTCGACCACCGCCTTCGCCACGTCCAGCAGCCGATCCCGCCGGTACTTCACCGCGTCGATAATCGCGTTAGCCGCCTGGATCTTCTGCGTGATGAACTCCCGCGACTTCTTGTCCTTGCCCGCCCGCTCGAGCGCTTCGCGAAACTCCGGCGAAATCCGCAACTCACGCGCGTTCCCCCGCGTCAGCCGCACATCGTAGCGGTCTTCTTCCTCGTTGTACTCAACGATAATGTCCGGAACGATCGGCGGAACCTGCTGCTCGCTCACTTCCAGCCCCGGCCGCAGCGAAAGGCGCACAATCACGTCCAGCGCCGCGCGCACATCCGCCAGACCCACACCCAGCGCTTTCGCAATCGCCGGCAACCGGTTCTTCTGCAAGTCCCCGAAATGCTCCGCGATGATGCGCCGCTCCAACTCCGTGTCCCCCGGCAAGGCCTTGAGTTGCAGGAGCAGGCATTCCTGCAGATCACGCGCCCCGATGCCCGGCGGATCAAGCTGCTGCACCGCCCGCAGCGCGCTCTCCAGCGCCCCCGGCGCCGGCGGCTCGGGCAACTCGCGGGCAATCTCCTCCAAGGGCGTGCTCAGCCGGCCCGTGTCGTCCAGGAAATCGATGATGCGCGCCCCCAACTCGTGCTGCACCGCGTCCATCTCAACCAGGTTCCACTGTTGCAGCAGGTATTCCTGGAGGCTGACCGGCCGCGCCGCCGTGTTCGCCATCGCCTCCATCTTGATGTCACTCTCTTCCAGACTCCGGGCGCGCGACTTAGTCCCCCGGTGCTCGCTATCCTCGTCGATCCAGTCGTATTCGCGGACCAGGTTGTCCAGTCGCTCAAAATCCTGGGCGTCCCCCTCCCCAACCACCAGGGCCTGTTCCCCCGAAGCCCGCTCGTCCCCCGCATCCTCCGTCGCAACTACCGGCGCCTCAGCCGCCTCCTCCTCCGGTGACACCAGTTCCAGCGCCGGATTGCTGTCAATCTCCTGTGCAATGCGCGCCTCCAGCGCCATCAGCGGCAACTGGAGAATGTCCATAGCCTGGATTAACTGCGGCGTTAGACGCTGCTGCTGCTGCAGAAGTTGGCGGGGGAGTTGCGACAGTATCTGCGACATTCCACTTCCATCCGCTACACCCGGCCACGCCGCTCCTTTTGCTTCGACTTGGGGCGTCGGGTTGAGCCTCGGATCGCGCACGTGTCCGCCGCAGCGCGCCCACGCTGCACGCCTCCCGCTTACTCTATAGAATAGTCGTCCCATTATGATCAGTCAAAAATAAACCCCCCGCGGACCCTTCCCCAACGTCCACCATTCGCACCTCCAGTAGCGCGCTCCGAGTCCCCACCTGCGGTGCCACGCGACCACCCCAGCGAACTCCCCGGCAACCTCCGCAGTCTCAAACGCCCCAACATCAGCGCAACTGCGGCGACGAAACCGATGTCGAAATCCGCCGGCCCGCATCCCGCGCCGTCACGATAGCCTGCCGCGGCCAGACTGCCAGCCTCCGCACGGAGGCACCCGCCCCGCGCCCGCGACATCTCGCCAGGTTCGAAGCTGCCGACCTGCTCACGCACAACCGCAGCGCGGCCCCCGATCGCAAGTTCCCCTCGTCTGGCCGACGTGCTACTCACGACATGAGTTGACGCCCCGCGCTTCGCGCTGGCCCTCCGTCAAACATATGCAGGCCTCTGGGCTACCCGGCGTTTGCACCCATCACCCTGCCGCGCCGCATTCTGACCCTATCACCGACCCGTCGAGGACGGGCATGTAACGCGTGTCACCTGCCCTCCATGAAAGACGCGACCTCTACGGCCACGGATCCTCCCGGTCATCCGGATGGTCATTCGCGCGTTCAGTCGGTTGCGGCACAACGGGGGCCTGTAATTCCTTTTTAGCGCAGAATGGACATCGGCTCGGCTGGCCCGGGGCGGTCGCGTACCACTTCCGACAACGATCGCAAAAAGTCGCCCGATAAACCGTATCCGCCCCGCAGCTTGGGCATTTCAGCGGCCAGGCGTCAAAATCCATCGCCTCGCGCGTCGTGAAGTGCGTGCGACACTCCTCGGCCGTGCACGCGACATAGAGTATGGCGTACGGCGTCGCCTGCCCGTCCCGCAGGCCGGCGGCCCCTGGCGTCAGGGCCGCCGTCAGCCAGCGCGCCCCCAGGATCAACACCGCCCCCAGGAGAATCCAGAGCAACACCCGCACGCCGGTCGTTCGCCACAGTATCGCTGGTTCACGCTCAACCTCGTGCCACCAGTCCCGCAGCCGGTCCGGCCAGGTTGCCAGGCCGTCCCGGATGCGATGCGGCAGATCACTCAGCGACGGCAGTCGTTGCCCGGTCATGCGCCACCTTTCCCAGGCCGCACCGCCCCTGCGGCCGGCCGGCCGGCCGGTCCAGAGGATACCCCACATCGTGCCGGGATCCCACCATTTTTCCTTTTGACAACCTCGCCACGGGGTCTACAATGCGGCATTCTGGTCCGTGCCGCCTGGCTTATGCAGGCGCGCTGCGGCAACCGGCCGGTGCGTAAACACCGCAGGCTGCTGCTGTAGCTCAGTGGTAGAGCGCCTCCTTGGTAAGGAGGAGGTCATGGGTTCAACCCCCATCAGCAGCTATAGCTCTGCTGCGGACCCGCGTCGGGGCCGGACAGTTGGACCTTTGGGAGTTGACGAAAAGGACTGGCGGCCGCCAAGCGGCCGCACCGGGCGCGACCCTTCCCGGGCGTTGAGTGGAGAGCATACATGGCGAAAGGCGTATTCCAGCGGACCAAACCGCACGTGAACGTTGGGACGATCGGACACGTCGATCACGGCAAGACCACGCTGACGGCGGCTATCACGGCTGTCCAGGCCGCCCGCGGCCTGGCCGAGTACAAGCCTTACGATGACATCGCGAAGGCCTCGGAGAAGGATGGGCGCCGTGATGCGACCAAGATCCTTACTATTGCCACCGCCCACGTCGAGTATGAGAGTGACAATCGTCACTATGCCCACATCGACTGCCCCGGCCACGCCGACTACGTCAAGAACATGATCACCGGCGCGGCCCAGATGGACGGTGCGATCGTGGTCGTCAGTGCCGCGGACGGCCCCATGCCCCAGACCCGCGAGCACATCCTGCTGGCCCGCCAGGTCAACGTCCCGGCCCTGGTCGTCTTCATGAACAAGGTCGACCTCGTCGACGACCCCGAGCTTCTCGAGCTGGTCGAGATGGAGGTCCGCGACCTGCTCAATAAGTACGAGTTCGACGGCGACAACATCCCCTTCATCAAGGGCTCCGCCACCGATTGCCTCAAGGCCGCCGCCGAGAAGGACGAGTCCGGCTACACCGCCATCGTCGACCTCATGGCCGCCCTGGACAGCGCTATCCCCGAGCCTGTCCGCGAGCAGGACAAGCCCTTCCTGATGCCCGTCGAGGACGTCTTCAGCATCAAGGGCCGCGGCACCGTCGGTACCGGCCGTATCGAACGCGGCGCCATCCGCGTCGGCGAGGAAGTCGAGATCATCGGCCTGCACGCCGAGCCCGGCCGCAAGACCGTCGTCACCGGCGTGGAAATGTTCAACAAAACGCTTGAATCCGGCATCGCCGGCGACAACGTCGGCCTGCTACTCCGCGGTGTCGAAAAGCAGGAACTCGAACGCGGCCAGGTCCTGGCCAAGCCCAAGAGCATCACCCCGCACACCAAGTTCATGGGCGAAGTCTACGTCCTGACCAAGGAGGAAGGCGGCCGCCACACACCCTTCTTCCCCGGATACCGGCCGCAGTTCTACTTCCGTACCACTGACGTTACCGGTTCCATCGTCGAGCTCGTCGCACGTGACGGCGGCAGCGCCGAAATGTGCATGCCCGGCGATAACATCCAGATGCGCGTCGAAATCATTAACCCGATCGCCATGGAAGACGGCCTCCGATTCGCTATCCGCGAAGGCGGCCGCACGGTCGGCTCCGGCGTGGTGACCAAGATCCTCGAGTAGTCCACGACCCACCGCATCTGCGTCGATATAATCGCGGCGATTGCACGTGCCGGCGCTAACATACGCCGGCACCACCCGCCGCCGATGCCTTACTGTCGGAGTGCAACGCATGGCGAAGGCCCAAAAACGCGAATATGTTTGGCTCCAGTGCACCGAAACCGGAGATCTTAATTATCGGACCACCGTGAACGTCCAAGGCGGCGTGCCAAAGCTGCAGTTGAAGAAATACTGCCCACGCCTCCGCAAGCACACGGTACACAAGATCAAGCGAAAGTAACTCCCGCATAGGAGCGTAGCTCAATTTGGCAGAGCACCGGTTTCCAAAACCGGCGGTTGGGGGTTCGAGTCCCTCCGCTCCTGTTTGTTCGCCGACCGCCAAACGGTCGCTGGTTCTGGCACCATGGTTGTAACGGGCCCCGCGCGGCAGACCCCGACTCTCGCACGCTGGTCACCGTCGCCGGAGGAGCTCCTATATGGCAGACGAAGCTCTTACTTCTGAGCAGCAGCGCTCGGGCGAGCCGCGACCCGCCGCCCGACCACCCGCGGCTGCACCCTTCCGTGTCTTCAAACCCGGCCAAGGCCTGCACGTCCGCTGGCTTACTGCCGCTGGCGCCGGAATCATCATCCTCTCCGGAGGACACTTCGTTTACACCTGGTTGCGGCTGCCGTTCGGCGAAAATCTCTGGGCCCGCTATCTGATCCCCGTCGCCCTGATCCTCCTTGGCGCCTACCTGGTATACTGGCTCGTCGGCAAGCGACCCTCCTCGGTGGACTTCATGATCGCCACCGAGGGCGAGATGAAGAAGGTCAATTGGTCCACACGCAAGGAGGTCCTGGGCGCCACCAAGGTGGTCATTTTCACCGTCCTGGCCCTCGGATTCCTGCTTTCCGTTGTCGACCTCCTGTTCATCCTGTTCTTCAGTTGGATTGGCGTCCTCAAACTCCCCGTTTGGCAGCGACTCTTCGGCATGGGTGACTAGTTATGCATGAGGAGCCCAAACAGGCTGACCTTGCACCGACCGACGGTGCGCCTGGCGGCCCCCCTGACGCGGCTCTTGATTCCGCCCCGGCGGACTCGCCCGACCAAGCCGCGCAGCCGTCCGCTTCAGCAGACGCTCCCGGCGCCAAAGGCCGTTCGCGCACTGCCCGCGGCGATTCTGACGCAGACCAGCAACTCGTCCGCGAGGGCATGGACTGGTACGTCCTCCGCGTCGCGGCCAACAAGGAAGACCGCGTCCGGGAAGCCCTCGAACGCAAGATGAAGATCGAGCAGCTCGAGAACTTCGTCGGCCGCGTGCTAGTGCCAACCCAACGCGAAAAACGCATTCGCGGCGGCGCCGCCCGCGTCTATCACCGCAAGCTCTACCCCGGCTACGTCTTCGTCGAAATGGCTACCGACGCGGATGGTCGCATCCCGGAAAACGTCTGGTTCGTCATCAAGGAAACCACCGGCGTCGGAGACTTCATCGGCTCCGGCGGCAAGCCCTCCCCCATGCCCCTGCACGACGTCGAACGCATGTTGGCCGCCGCCATTCGTCCGGAGGAGACACCTACGCTCGCCAATCTCGGCTTCAGCAAGGGCGACCGCGTCAAGGTCACCGAGGGCCCCTTCGAGAACTTCGAGGGCGTCGTGGACGAGATTAACTCGCAGAAGGGCACCGTCCGCGTCATTGTGACCATCTTTGGCCGCGCCACGCCCATTGAGATCGAGTACTGGCAGGTCGAGATGGTCTAACCGCCGGCCTCGCGGTCCGTGTCACCCCCCGGTTGAGAATGCCCGCTAAGCTCGCCACCCGCCCCCTGTCCGTCCCGGAACTGAGCATGCCGGGTGCAGCCGTCGATCGCCCGCATTTCCGCCGGCCGGGGTGCTTGAAAAAGTCGGCCGGTTCGTGCTATACTTCTCGGTCTTGTCGCCTCGCGGCGACTGGGTAACTCGCTCGAACACAGCAGGATCGACTCATGGCCAAGGCCATCATCGCCAAAATCAAGTTGCAGGCCCCCGGTGGCAAGGCTACCCCGGCACCGCCGGTCGGCCCCGCCCTCGGCCAGCACGGCGTCAACATCGGGCAATTCGTCTCTCAGTTCAACGAGAAGACGAAGAACATGGACGGCATCACTTGCCCGGTCGAGATCACCGTCTTCAAGGACAAGTCCTTCGAGTTCATCGTCAAGAGCCCGCCGGCCGCCGTTTTGCTGCGCCGGGCCGCCAAGCCCACCGGCGAAGGCCTTGCGATCGTCGAGAAGGGCTCCGGTGAGCCCAACCGGACCAGGGTCGGCCGCGTCACGCGCGACGACGTCCGCAAGATCGCCGAAACCAAGATGAAAGACCTGAACGCGTTCGAGCCTGAAGCCGCCGAGCGGATCATCGCCGGCACCGCGCGTTCCATGGGAATCGATATCGTAGACTGACCCCGGCCACTCGGCCGGTTGACAACCCTGGCCTGACCACGGGCCGCGTATAGTGGGAGCTTCGCATGCAACAACGCAGCAAGCGCTATCGACAGGACATCAAGAAAGTCCCGCAGACGCCCGTCCATTTGGACGAGGCCATCAAAACCGTCAAGTCCTTCGCTGCCACCCGATTCGACCAGACCGTGGACATCGTCTGTCATTTGGGCATTGACGCCCGCCAGGCCGACCAGATGGTGCGCGGCTCACTCAGTCTGCCCAAGGGCATCGGCGCCACCAAGCGCGTCATCGCCTTCTGCCCCGAAGGCGAAGTGGCCGGCGCCAAGGCCGCCGGTGCAACCGAGGCCGGCGGCGATGAACTGGTCGACAAGATCCAGAAGGGCTGGATGGACTTCGATGTCGCCATCGCCCACCCATCCATGATGGGCAAGGTCGGCAAGCTCGGCCGCGTGCTCGGCCCGCAGGGCAAGATGCCTTCGCCCAAGAGCGGTACCGTTACTCCCGACATAGCCACCGCCGTCACCGAGTATGCGGCCGGGAAGCTCGAGTACCGCAACGACAAGGGCGGCAACGTCCATGCCGTCGTCGGCAAAGTGAGTTTCTCGCCGGAGGATCTCAAGGCCAACATCCTCGCCTTCGTCGAGCACATTCGTCGCACCCGGCCGGCGGCGGCCAAGGGCCAGTACATCAAGAAAGTCTGCCTCAGCGGAACCATGACCCCGGCGGTGCTGGTCGACACTTCGATCAGTGGCGGCCTCCTGGAGTAGCCTCGCATGAGCAAGCTCGTCAAAGACCTCATCACCAAGGAGTTGCAGGCTCGCTACAGCCAGGTCGAGAACGCCCTCTGGGTCGAGCTTATTGGCGTCGATGGAATCACCACCAACGATTTCCGCCGCGACTTGCACTCGAAGAGCCTCCGTATTGAGATCGTCCGCAATGAACTCCTCCGCCGCGCCGTTGGCGACGGACCCCTCGCCCCGCTGGCCAAAGCGCTGACCGGGCCGGCCGCACTGATCACCGGCGGGGAATCCGCCATCGATGCCGCCAAGGCCATCGAGGACTGGCTGCCCAAAATCAGTGGCCTGCGCCTCCGCGGTGCGTTGCTCGAGGGCGAGTTCCTGGACGAGCAAGCCGTCGTCAACCTGGCCAAGATGGAGAGCAAGGCCGATCTCCTGGCCAAGGTCGCGATGATCATTCTCTCTCCGGGTGGCAAGCTTGCCAGTGCCATTCGCGCCCCCGGAGCGAACGTGGCCGGCTGCCTCAAGGCCCTGATCGAGAAGCTCGAAAAGGACGCTGACAACGCCGACGCGGCCTAGCCCGTCGGCAAGTGTTTCTGCTAAGAACCGCTGCGCCGCCGACTGCTCCCGGTCGGGATTAAATGAGGCCGCTGGGGCCTCAGCTATCGGGGCGAGCGAAACGCCTTTCTGTGGAGATTCGGACAATGTCGGAAGAAACCGCTGCTCCCGCCAAGCAGTTTGACGTGGCCATCAAGGACCTCGGCGACAAGATCGCCCAGCTTACCCTGATCCAGGCCAAGGACCTTACTGATTACCTCAAGGAAGCCTACGGCATCGAGCCCGCCGCCGGCGGCGCTGTCATGATGGCGCCCGCCGCCGGTTCGGCCGGTGCCGGCGCCGCGGCCGAGGAGAAGACCGAGTTCAACCTCGTCATCAAGGCCGCCGGTGACAAGAAGCTCCAGGTCATCAAGGTCGTCCGGGCCGCCCGCAGCGACCTCGGCCTCAAGGAGGCCAAGGCCCTCGTTGACACCGCCCCGAAGACCCTCCTCGAAGAGGTCTCCAAGGAAGAAGCCGATAAGTGGGCCAAGCAGCTCGAAGAGGCCGGCGCGACCGTAGCCATCGAGTAGGCCGCCGCCAACACTTGGCCATTCGATAAGCACTCTGCCGAGCCCGGCCGAATCAGCCGGGCTCGCTCTTTTCTCTGTTCCGGTATCTGCTGCCGGCCACCTCGAAATACTTCCCGTGGGTGCGAGAATACCATCCCGGGTGAGGCCGCGTGGCCCCGACCCGCAGTCAACCTGCGACGACCAGACTCCTGGAGCACTTGCCATGTCACGCGCCGTCTTGCTTTGCCTGCTGGCCATGGTTGCCCTCTGCTTGGCCGCCTGCACGTCCCCCGGCCTGCATGCCCGGGCCTCACGGAAGCTGGAACTGGCCGTGCCATGGCAGGACTACGACCGCATCGCAGTTCGAACAGACAATGGCCGGGTGGCCCTGCGTGGCAGTGACGTCGCCGACGTGCTGATAGACGCCGAGTTGTACGTCCAAGGTCCAACCGCTGCTGAAGCGAGAACGGCCCTCGAAGCACTCGAACTCCGCGCCAAACCCGCCCCCGGCCATCCGCGCACGCTCCTGGTCGAGCTGGTGGTTCCCGGCCACCTCGCCAACCGCTCACCGGGCGCGACAATCAGTATCACGCTCCCCCAGGATTGCACGGCGGACGTCAAGACCAGCAATGGGGCAATCCACGCCGAGAACCTCGCGGGCGACGCGGCCTTGGAGAGCAATAACGGTGCCGTCCGGGTGGCCGATGTACTTGGAACGCTGAGCGTCGAGACCAGCAACGGCCGCGTTGACGTGCAGCGCGTCGCCGGCGACTGCGTCGTGCGCACCTCCAACGGCGGTATCAAGGTCGTAGACGCCAGCGGCAGCCTGGACATCCGCACGACCAACGGCTCCATCCACGCCAGCGCCAGCCCGCCGACCACCGCCGCCGTCACCCTCCGCGCGTCCAACGGGTCCATCGACGCTACCTTGTGCGCCAGCCTGTCCGCCGCGGTCGAGCTGCGCACCAGCAACGGCACGGTCAGCGCCGACTTCGGCAGCGCCACAGTGTCGAACGCCAGCGGCGGCCGACAACACCTGCGTGCCGACCTGAACGACGCTGCCGGCGGCCGCGTCTCGGCCCATACCTCCAACGGGTCGGTCAGGATGCGTTTTCGCTGACGCCCCACGGCCCGGCTGCCATTATCGGCAACGCCAAGCAAATGACTGGTTTATCAGTCGTTGCCTGGCGGTTGGCTGTGTCCCGTGCCGCATAATTCGTCGCCCGGGCCCGCCGCCCCGGGGCCCGCCCGATCGTCGTCAGGGAATGCCGCAATCCCTCTGCCCGACCCAGCTTCGCCGGCCTAGAATCCAGCACTCAGCCACTCGCCGAGCGCCTGGAGGAGGGCGACATGAAGCCTTTGCTGACGCAATACTCGATGCTCCTGATGCTGGCCGGCCTGCTGTTGGCCGGCGGCTGTGTCTTGCCGGCGGACTTCGTGGACTCTGTGACGTTTGAGCTTCAGGAACTGGGGGCCGGGTTCTACTGGGTCGAGCAGACCGACGGCGAACTGGCTGTTTTCGAGATGCCGCGCAGCAGGGCCGATGCGGGCCGCTGGCTAACGTACACGTGCTCGTTACCGGACTGGTACGACGGGCCTTCACTGTATGAACTGACCGCCGCGGGCACCTGGGAGCGTGCCGCCGCCGGCGACGACCAGACGCTTGATGACTGGCTCCAGGTCTGGGACGCGGCGCCCGTACCAGCGGACCAGGAGTAGGCCAGGCCCCGGAACTCGCCGCGCTCCGCCCGAGCAGCCGTCCGGCATAGCCATCGGCGGCCCTGGCGATACCAAAGCCGCGTCGCGCACATCGTCGCCGGGGCCGTTGGCGGCGACGCTCTCCAACCCTTGTCAGACAGATACTGCTTCCTGAGATCTGGTTGAATGATATCGTGACCATGGGCGACCGCAGTGTGCTCAGTCCACGCGCCCGCCCTAGCGCCCGCCGCCTCGCCGCCCTCACGCGTCGTCAGCGCGCTTGCCATCCACAGAAACCCGCCCACCAGCAGGCAGCATACGACCAGGAAGCCGACGCCGTAGAGCCACTGCTTTGCGGGTGTCACGACCGGACGCTGCGACGACGACCGGCGCGTCCAGCGCGCGACGAGCGCGCATACCCACGTCCAATGCAGGGCTACATGAACGAGCACGAGCACCAACAAGGCGACCGACAGCCAGAAGTGGATGTCGCCCCAGTCGCGGCGTCCCAGACCCAGGAATTCCAGGCCACGGCCGCCGCGACTGCCGGGCACCAGGATCCACCTCAGCAGCAAGCCCGTCGCGCTCACGCCCAGCATGACCACCAGCGTGACCAGGTCGATCACGAAGTTCAGCACTTGTTGCCTCATGATGGAGCCAAGCCTCCAGCGCATTCGTGGCCCGTCGAGTGCGGCGGCGGCGTACTGTCACCGCATTCGGCATAACGTGGCTGGCGGCAGCTTCTTGCAGCGCGCGGCCACGGTCGGCCCCCAGCAACACTCACTGCCGCGCGGGAGTCGCGCCGGTCGGCAGCATGCTCTCCGGCATCAGCACCGCCACCACCTGGCCGCGCGCACAAACCGCGTCGCCGGCCAGGACCGTGACCTCCACCACCACCTTGCGCGGCTTCACCTCCAGGATGCAGCCGCGCGCCTCGAGTGGAACGCCCAGCGGCGTCGGCCGCAGATAGTCAACCTTCAGCGACGCCGTGACGAACCGCAGCGGCGGTTCGGTGCCCGGCTCACGTCCGGCAGCCCGGTACGCCGCCAGCGCCGCCGACCCAGTGCCATGGCAATCGACCAGCGACGCGATCAGGCCGCCGTAGACGAAACCCGGAACAGCCGTGTGATAGGGACGCGGCGTAAGCACCGCGACGGTCTCTTCCCCGTCCCAGTGGCTGCGGATGTGCAGGCCGTGTTCGTTGCGCCGCCCACAGCCGTAGCAATGGGCGAGATCATCGGGGTACGCGTCCTGAATGGCTGGTTGCGACATGGCTATTGAATCCCGCAGGTGTTGGGTTAGCGCAGAAAGAACCAACTGGCCTTTTACACAGACCGCCGCGTCCGGTCCAGGTCGGTGAGCAGATTCTTCATGTCCACGAGCCGACGAAGCGCCGCGTCAGGCCATCTCCATTGATTGCCAAGTCCGCCGCCAGGTGACCTGCAGCGGACCGTCAGACGCCCCCCAACTCGAATTCCAGCACCGTACCCACCTCACCAGGTGTGCACCGGTCCGGCAGCCCCGCCGCGAAGGCCGCCAAGGCGCGGCGTCCCGTGCAGTGTGATGGAATCACCCGACCAACGTCCAAGGCCGCAAGCTCCCTGATAGTTCGAGCGACGCGCTGCTCGGATGCGTCATACAGGTGCATGCCGCCCACAACGGCGGCCAGCGGAACCCCGGGATGCAGCGTCCGCACGAATCGCAGCGTGTTGATAACGCCGGCGTGCGCGCACCCCAGCACGACGACAAGGCCCGCCGCATACCGCACCACCAGCGCTTGATCGTCCGGCAATGCGTCGCGCTGTTCGCCGGCCGCGTCAAGCCGAAAGGCGTTGTCGTCCCGTTCGAAATCCGTCACGCGCGGCACTTCTCCCGTCAGCCACAGGCCGGGTCCGACCTGCGTCGGCGTGCGGGTCGCAACCAGGCTCGCCGCCAGTCGAGCGCGCCGCTCAGCGAGCTGGTCGGGCAGGCCGATCGCCCGAATGCGACCGTCCGGCCCGCGCTTGTACTTCGCCTCCAGAGCCGCCGGATGCGCGAAGACGCGCGCGGTCGGAGCCAGCTCTAAAGCCGTCGCCAGGCCGCCCGTGTGGTCGTAGTGGCCGTGACTCAGCGCGATGGCCGAAGCCGTCGCCAGCGGCACACCAAGCTCCCCGGCGTTGTGCCGCAGCGCCTGTCCCTGACCCGTATCGAACAGCAGGCGTTCGGCGGGCGTTTCGACCCAGCATGCCCAACCATGCTCGGCCAGCAGGCCGCGCCGCCGCACGTAGTTGTCAATCAGGATCGTAATCCGCACGGTGCTCATCGTTTGTTCGGCTCGTCTGCGGCAGCGTGCTTGTGTGCGACCCGCGCTACGGAGTAGTCGCCGCCGCGGTCAGCAGCGCCTCCAACGCGGCGGCGATCTCATCATCGAAGCCAGAGAAAGCCTGCCCTTGAAAGAAGATAATTGGCAGGTACTCAAAACTTGTGGACACGCCCTGGCTGACCCCATACAGCGCGGTGAACTGCAACAGCCGGTCGGTCGCACCCGGCTCATATGTCAGGCGCACTTCGACGGCCAAGGTTGGATGGGCAGCCTGCACGTCCGCCAGCCACTCCAGCGCGTCCAGGCACATCGGCCCGCTGTTGTTGTGAAAGACGGCCAGCGTGTCCTCGTCCGGCGGCGCGACAACGGACGGGGCCGCCGGGCAGCCGCCAACCGACGTCCACACCGCCAGGGCAATGATTGTCCCGCTTCTCATGGCACTGCACATGGGTTGTACATCTCGTCCACGTCCTCCAGCTCGTCCAGTGGCTCGGAGGGCGTGGGTGTGTCGTACTTGACTTCCCGGTTGACCGGAATCTGGCTCAACGGCACTTGGATGTTCACGCCGCTTTCCGGGGCCGCCCACGCGTCGAAATCCGCCGCCCACCGAATATCGCTGCTGTCCAGCAAGTCCTCGTAGGCCGCCCACCAACTCTGTTTCATGCCGCCGAGGTACGCGTGCGACGCCACCATGATCCGCTTCGGCTGCTTGGTCAGCGCTTCCTGGAGCACCTGCGCAAACTCGGCCGCCGTCGAGCCCCGCGCCCACAGCGAGTAATCGCACAGGCTGCCGCGGCCCATGTCTTCAAACGTGACATTGCTGACCGAGATGATCTTGCAGTCATACTCGTCCGGCTCGTAGATCAACGCCTCTACGTCGCTGGTGCCGCGTGCCAGGATGTACTCGATCCCCAAGGCGTCCGCGGCCCTGAGCGTGTTCTCGTCGTAGGCGAAGTAGCGGCTGCCGAAGGCCCGCATCGGCCGGCCCGTTACCGCTTCGACCAGCGTCTTCGTCTCACTCATCAGTTGGTGCTGCGTCTCGTAAGCGACATCCCAGAACGGCTCATCCGCATGCCCGCCCGCGATCTCGTGGCCGCGGTCCGCCAGCCACCGAAGCTCCGTGGGGTGCGCTTCCAGCATGTTCTTCTGCACGAAGACCAGCGATTTCAGGCCGCGCTGCTCCAGCTCATGCGCCCAGTTGCGCAGTCCCTGGATGTCGTGAAACTCAATCAACTGCATCAGACCCAGCGGCTTCGCCGTATCGCCGGCCGCCGGCCAGAACCCGGCCAGCAGCCAATCCGCGCAGCCAACTAGACTGGGCAGCGCCAGCGCCACGACCACAACCAGTGCGCCCATTCGTGCTCGTCTCACACTTGCCTCCTTTGCGGCGGGTAGTCTGCCCCATCATTGTCGCCGTGCCCCCTCAAGCCGCCGGCGACGCCACCAGGAGCCCGTCGTCGTCTTGAACCCGCCGACGGCCCCGTCACGGCCGACCGTCAAGTATGTCCGCGCGGCACTGCTCCAACCCGGCGCGGTCGTCCGGGTTGTTCATGCGCTCGATGCTCTCGTCCAACACACGCAGGGCCTCGTCGCGCTCACCGCGCGCCGCATGAACCCGCGCCAACGTGTCGATGATCGCGGCGTTGTTCCCATGGGACATCTCGTAGGCCGCGCGCGCCTGCGCGACGTTCTGCTCGGTCGGACGCCCGGCCAGGTACCCGGCCCACGCCAGGTTATTGAGCGTTTGCGCACGGCGCCGCTGCTGGAGCAGGTGATCCGCCAGCCGGTCCGCCAGTTCCAGCCGATCCAGGCCGATCAGCACCTGGTACCAGCTACAAACCCGTGGTTCCAGGCGATCGAGGTGTGCCCGCCGCGCGGCCGCGTAGTCGCGATCCGTCGCGTAATTTTCACGCGCGGGGGCCGTCCGCTCGTCCCAGCGCAGGATCTCATCAACGGCCTGCGCGACATCCATGCCGGCGGCAATGTCCGCATACCGGCGTTCCTGGCAAAGCAGGTGGAAAACCTCCTGCGTCCAGGCCGCCAGCACGGCCGGATCGGAGCACTGCCCGCGGGCTTCGTCAAACAGCGCCAGCGTTCTCTGCGGCTCGTCACGCAGGTAGTTGAGCGTGCTCACCAGCAGCATGTCACTGACCCCGGCCGTACCCGCACGCAGGCGATCACGCGCCGCCGCATAGGCCTGCCGCACTGTCTCCTGCGCCGGACCGTATGATTGGGCCAGATCGTGCAAGCCCTGCAAGACGTCACGACCGCTATCCTCGAAAAGCTTCGGCGACGACAGACAGCGCGCCAGCGCCCATTCGTACTCCGCCAATGCCTCCGCGTAGCGCCCCTTCTCAACCAGCGTATCCGCCAACTGGACGTGCGCATCGACGACATTCCCAAGGGCCAGATCGACCAGGTCCCTGCCCGCCAGGAATGAATGCGACAAAGACAGGAACGTGTCCGCTGGCGCAAGGCCCGTGATGCGCTCGATCTCAGATCCATCCGCCCTGAGGAACAGCACCGTCGGCACACCCGCGATCTCGTAACGCTGGGCCAGCGCCGCCTCGCTGCGCACGTCGAATCTGATGGGCACGGTGTGCCGCCCGAGGAACTCGCGGACGGAGGCGTCGTTCAGCGTCTGCCTCTGCAACCCGATACAGACCGGGCAGTCATCAGTGTACGCGAGCGCGACCACGATCCGCTGCTCGGCCTCAGCACGCTCGCACGCCGCGCTGAAGGTCAGATCCTCATACCAGGGCGTCTCCGGGCGTTCCTGCCGGTCTGCGTCCACCGCCGACTCGGCCGGTGTCTGGGCCGCTTCAGGAGGTTGCGATTCGGCCGGCTGCGGCCGCCGCTCGCACGAAACCAGCACGAGCAGCACCAGCGCCGCCCAACCCCGCAGCCACCGCCAAACCATGCGATTGTTACAGGACCCATTCATACGCGCATCGTAACCACACCGTTCGGCGATTCAACCGCACACCAACACGCCCGTCACTGCCGCGCCGCCCATCAGTCCCGCCCGGAACTTGGGGCCATGAACTTGCCGACGGCCGTCGCCCGCACCTGCCCGGTCTGCCGAATCTCGGCACGCAGCACGAACAACGGCGGCGACGACCGCTCCACGCCCGCCCACAACCGCAAGGGCGTTCCCGTTACGACCGGATGCCGAAAACGAACCAGGAGTTCGGCGGTCAGGCCGCGCCGACCCTGCGCAAACAGGCAGTTGGTCATCGCGGCATCCAAAAGCGTGGCGATTATGCCACCGTGCAGAATGCCGTCATAGCCCTCGAAATCGTCGTTGATGCAGATGTGCGCCTCAACGCCGCCGTTGTCTGTGACGGTGAAACACAGGCGTGCCGGTCCGTCGTCACGTGCTCCACAAACAACACACCGGGCATGAGCACGGGCGCGTGTCTCGGCGAGCCGTTGCTGCGAACATTCGGCGTCCCGTGGTGGGGGCTGCTGGCTTCCGCGCGGCCCCGTCGCGGCGTACGAACCGGTGCTCATAACGGATGCTCCGGCTCGACGCGCTCCTCGCCCAACAGTCTTCTGACACTATCCACCAACCGAGCCACGTCGAGCGGCTTGTCCAGGAATGTGTCAACCGGGAGATAGTCTGGATCTGCCCCGAACCGATATGGCACTTGCTTGCGCTCGTGAACCGCCGACAGGATGATAATCGGCAGGTCGCGCAGATTGAGGTCCTCGCGTATCGCGCGCGCAACGGCAAAACCCTCGTAATCACTGGGCATCATGACGTCCAGTATCACCAGATCGGGGTCGAGCGACTTGATCAGCTTGAGCCCCTCGTCGGGGGTAACAGCGACCGCCACGTCATACCGGGCCCTCTCAAGCACCATGCGGGTCGCGTCCAGGAAATCTTGGTCGTCATCGATAACGAGAATCTTCGGCATGACGTCGCTCCCTATGATACCTGTTCAACGTTGACGCATCTTGCTAATCGCCACCTCAGCCGCGTTGACCAGGGGGTAGGCGACGGGTGACGCGGTGAGCGCCGGGTGCGTGCCAATCTGGAAGGTCGCGATGTCCTCCACGGTCATCCGCATTTGGACGCAGGCCGAGGCCGCGTTGATCAACTCGCCCGTCGCCGTGTCGCCACGCACCTGGGCACCCAGAATGACACCCGAGTTCGCCTCGAATACCCCCTTCAACTTCGTTGACCGCGCACCGGGCATTCCCCCCGGATGACGGTTGGGACCCTCAATCGTTGCCGTGACGACGTCGTAGCCGCGCTGTCTGGCCATTGCTTCCGTCAACCCCGCCGTACCCAGCGCCAACTCACCGACGCACGTGGACCATACGCCGACGGTACCGTTATTCTGGCGCGTGATCCCAAAGAGATTGGCGCCGGCAATGCGCGCCTCGGTCTGGGCAATGGAGGCCAGCTTCAGATTGGTCGGGCGGCCACCGAAGAAGGAAACCTTCTCGGCACAGTCACCACAGGCGAAGATCGCCGGATCCGAAGTCAGCATGGTCTGGTCGACGGCGATGCCACCGGTGACACCGACGCGCAGCCCGGCCTTCTTCGCAAGATCAACGTTCGGAACAGCGCCAATCCCAATGATAACCGTGTCAGCATCAATCCGAGTTCCGTCGGATAATCGCACGGCGGCCACACGCTCGCGTCCCTCAATTGACTCCACACGAGCAGACGTCTTGAGTACGATGCCGCGTTCTTTCAGGAGTTGCTCCATTTCAACACAGAACTCGTCGTCGTACGCCAGACTGAGACAGTGCGGCGCCACCTCTACGATCGTGATGCGGGCGTGGCCCAGCTTGTGAATCTCGTCGGCGAACTCGATACCGATGAAGCCGCCGCCGACCACCACCACATCCTGAGCACCCTGCAAATGCTCAAGCAGCCGCTGCAGGTAATCCATTTCCTTCTGAATCGCGAACACCCCCTCCTTGTCGAAGCCGGGAATCGGTGGCATGGCCGGCAACGACCCGGTTGCCAGGATGAGGCGCTCATACTGTACGTCATCAACCGTGGTGCGCAGCACTCTCTTGGCAGGCTCAAGACCGCGCACCTCCGCGATCATCAGGTCGATCCGGTTGGCACCGTAGGGGGTATCCGGCATAACATTCTTGAGCGGGTCCTTCAGTGTGCCGAAGATGTACGGGATACCGCAGGGCACTGGAACCTGCTGCTCCCTACGGATCACGAGAATGCGCCGGTCCGGATAATGACGCCGTGCAGTAAGCGCCGCTGTCAATCCCGCCGCACTACCGCCAACGATCACCACATCGGTGTCTTTCATGTATACTACTCCAGAATATCATCGCTTGTTGTTCGCGGCTGATCAGTGCATGAACTCCATCAGTGGTCACAGGGATTCGCTCCGGTTTGCAGCGTGCCGGCCAGGTAGGCGGACACGACCTCGTCAGCCTGATCCGGCGGCGCGCCCAGCACCACCTGGATGCCGTTCTGTGCAAAGAGCTGCTGGGCGCGCTGGCCCATCCCGCCGGTGATGATCACATTGGCGCCTTGCTCGTGCAGCCAGCGCGGCAGGACGCCGGGCTCGTGAGCCGGGGGGCAATGCGACGCCTTGGTTGTGACCGCCTTGGCCGCCGGATCGACGTCATACAACGCAAACTCCGAGCAGTGGCCAAAGTGCGTGCAGAGCCGCCCGTCTTCAACTGGAATCGCGATTCTCATCTGTCGAGTCTCCGCTGTATCCTCAGGAGTTTCGTCTGTCGTCCGGGCCGCAGCCGGCAGGTTCTGCAGTGTTTGCACGAGCGTTGCGAATGCCCGCGCCGCGGGGCCGTCACTCGCTCCATCTGTCACCGGCGCGCCGGCGTCACCCCCCGTGACGACGTGCGGATCGATGGGGATTGACCCCAGGAAGGGCACGCCCATCTCCTCCGCCAACCGCTGTCCACCGCCGCGCTTGAACAGGTCAAAGACCTGCCCGCAGTTCGGACAGGCAAACCCGCTCATGTTCTCCACGATGCCGGCCACCCCCAGGTTCAACGTCCGACAGAATGAGACACAACGACGCACGTCGGCCACGGCCAACTCCTGCGGCGTCGTTACGATCACCGCCCGGGCCGGCTGTCCGACCAACTCCGCCACCGCGAGCGGCTCGTCACCCGTGCCCGGCGGCGAATCCACAACCAGGTAGTCCAACTCACCCCAACGCACGTCCTTGAGAAACTGCTTGATCGCGCCGAACTTGCGCGGCCCGCGCCAGATAACCGCCGCCTGCGCGTCCGGCAGGAAGAATCCAATCGAGATGACGGCCAGGCGCTCGTTGAACCGCACCGGTCCCAGCACGCCCCGGACAATCTCGGGCTGGCGGCCTTCCAGCCCCAGCAGCTTGGGGATGCTCGGCCCGTGAATGTCAACGTCCAGCAGCCCAACCCGGGAGCCGGCCGCGGCCAGGGCCACCGCGAGATTGGCCGCCACGGTGCTCTTGCCCACACCGCCCTTGCCGGACAGCACGAGCAGCTTCTCTCCAATGTGCTGCATGCGCCCGCGCAGAATCTCGTTCTCAAGCTCCTGCTCCGGATCAACCGGCTGCGGGGGTGAACTCGGACAACAATCAGTCATGGAGTACTCCTCAACTCAACTGCCGGCCCGCACGCCGCATCGTCTGCGAACGCCGGCCGCCCGGCCAGCCCCTGCAGGCCGGCACTCAGCTCCTGCCACAAGGCCCGCACGTCCGACGCCGCGCCGTCAGGAGCGAACTCAACAATCGTGCGTGCCGCCACCTGGGCCGCGGTGACGCTTCTGTCATACCGTACCCGTCCGGCAATCCGCAGGCACTGCCGGCGCGCCGCCGCCTCAATCCGCTCCGCCATCTCCGCATTGAGATCCCATTTGTTCACGCAGATCCACGTGGGCACCCCAAAGTGCCCCGCCACGTCCGCCACCCGCTGCAGGTCGTGCAGACCGCTGACCGTCGGCTCCGTGACGACCAGCGCGGCAGTCGCACCGGTGAGCGAGGCAATCACCGGGCAGCCGATGCCGGGCGCGCCGTCGATGATAACCAATTCCCGCCCCGCGTCCTGCGCGACGGCCCGCGCCGCGCTGCGCACCACGCTCACCAGCTTGCCCGAGTTCTCCGCCGCCGGGGCGAGCCGGGCGTGGACCAACGGTCCGCAGCGCGCATCCGACACGAACCACTCCCCGCAGTTGCGCTCCACGAAGTCGATGGCCCGGACGGAACAGACGCTCACACAAACGCCGCACCCCTCGCACGCCAGCGGATCAATCGCGAAGACCGCCTGCCCCACACCCCCACAGGCCTCCCACATCTCCCGCATGATCTCACAGGTCCGCAACGAGCAGGAACGCTTGCAGAAGTCGCAGCCCTTGCAGGCCAGATGGTCGCCACCCGGCGCCGGCGCATCATGCTCACCGCTGTACTGTCTTATCGCCTCAAACCGGCAGTACGCGGCGCACGCTCCGCAGCGCACGCAGTCCTGCTGGCGAATCACCGCCTCGTGACCGCTGACAAACTCCTCGCGCCGCCTCGTCTGCGGCTCCAGAACCAACGCCAGATCCGCCGCATCCACGTCACAATCCGCCACGACCGCATTGCCCGCCAGCACGGCAAACGACGCCGTTATGCTCGTCTTCCCCGTGCCGCCCTTGCCGCTGATGATGACTAGTTCCTTCATGCGCTGCGGCTCACTTCCTCACCACCCGCGGCCAGCCCCTCCACCTGTTCCCACAAACCCGCCAGCACGGCACGCAGATCCGGCCGCACCGCAACCAGCAGCTTCCCGCGCGAGTACGCCTCAGCAATCCCGCGGTCATCCGGTATGGTCAGCAACACCGGTAGCCCCTCGGCATTGCAGTAGTTAACCACGCGGTCGTCTCCGATATCCGCGCGATTTATGACCACCCCCAGCGGTATCCCAATCTGACGCACGGCCGCCACGGCCAGCGTCAGATCATGCAGGCCGAAGGGCGTCGGCTCCGTCACCAGCAACACGAAGTCGCAATCACGCAACGACGCGACCACCGGGCACGAGGTCCCCGGCGGCGCATCGATAATCTGCCAACAGTCGCCGGGCGCCGCCGCCCGCACTGCGCGAATGACCGGCGGACTCTTCGCCTCGCCTACTTTGAGCAAACCATGAACAAACCGCACGGCTCCCGCCTGCCCAGTCTCGACCATCCCGGTCTCGCGCGGCACCTCGATGATGGCCTTCTTCGGACACGCCAACGCACATCCGCCACAGCCGTGGCACAGCTCGGGAAACACCAGCGGTTTGTCCCCCACCCAGACCAGGGCACTGAACTCGCACACCTCGGCGCAGCGCCCGCACCGGTCGCACGCATCGACTAACACCTGCGGAACCGGCAGCGTAACTGCCTCGCGGTGCTCAATCGTGGGCTTCAGAAACAGGTGACCGTTGGGCTCCTCGACGTCACAGTCAACGTACGCCACCTTGCGCCCGAGCTCCGCGGCCACGACCGCCAGGTTCGTAGCCAGCGTGGTCTTGCCTGTCCCGCCTTTGCCGCTCGCAATTGCAATCTTCACCAGTCCTGCTCTCTATACCGTGTCCACCTGCACCCAACGACCATTAGTTCAACAGTCGATCTGGACGGAATCAGGCCCCGCCGCGACCACGACCACCGCCCCCGCCCTGTCCGCGACCGCCTTGTCCGCGGCCACCCCCCATGCCGCCGCCACCACCCATGCCACGCCCGCGACCCATGCCACGGCCCATGCCGGGCCCAACGGGCGGGGTCGGCGGGGAACCCGCCACACCCGGCGGGTTGCCGCCCGGTTGCCCAAGCCCGCTGTGCCCAGGAACATTCGCGGCCGGCGCCGGCTGCAACTGCCCCGCCTGGAACTGCGCCACCGCCTGGCGCACCGTGCCGGCGCAGCCCACCACCACGCCAATCCCGGCCGCGCTCAGCGTCTGGTGCGCATTGGGTCCACAGTTGCCCGTCAGGACGAACCGCACACCCCGGTCGGCCAGCAAACGTGCGGACTGAATGCCCGCACCTTGCCCCAGGGCCTGGTTATCATTGTTCACCGCTTCAAAGCTCAGGTCGTCCGTCTCGACGATAAGGAAGAACGGGCAGCGCCCGAAACGCGGGTCCACCGCCGCCTCAAGCTGCGGCTCCGCAGCCGTTACTGCTATCTTCATCTTCTACCTCTTTTCCAGATGCGGCCCCGGCCGCCCGCCGCTAAGCGCCGGACTGCTGGGACTGTTGTGCCTCGAGCTCCCTGATTCGGCGACGAAGCTCCTCGGCGTGCTGCTCCAGATTCTGCAAGTCCGCCTCCAACATGCTCGCCTGCTGCTCGCGCGTGGGCGCCGGCACGTCATACGCCGGGTACGGCGCGTTCCCGCGCCACCAGCCTCCGCGGCCGCCGCGCTGCCAACCGAAAAGACCCGTGGCATAGAAGCGGTGCCGCCAGCCACGACCGCCACCACCCCACCCGCCGCCACCCCACGCGCCGCCGCGGCCTCGGCCGTAACCAGGAACAGGGTTCATGTAACCAGGCATGTCGTAACCCGCGCAGTAACCCGCCGCGCGCCCAGTCTGAGGACCTTGCCCAAGCGGTCCCGTGTGATCTCCACCAGGCATGTCATATCTCCTTTCTTTTAAATAACTTCCGATCTACAACCGGCCCGCGCCGCTGCCATCAGCCACGCATGGGCCGGCGCTGATCGCCGCCGCGCCGCCCGCCGCCCGAACCGCGCTGTCCGCGTCCGCCACCACCCCAGCCATGCCGCCTGCGCCCGCAGCAACCCGGCATCAGGAAGACCGGATCGTCAAGCCGACCGGCCACAAATGCCCCCAGAACCTCCTCCACCGGGCCGCAGGTCTGCGGGATCACGCGGATTCCCGCGGCGCTTAGCGCCGCTTCCAGCGGCCGTGAGACAGCACCGCAGATCAGCACCTGCACGCCGTGCTGCGACAGCTCACCCACACGTCTCAAAACGTCCTGCGAACGCAGCGGAACCATCTGCCGACGCGCCTCGCGACCACCATCAAGCTCGACGAGCACGATCATCCGCGCCACGTCAAACACCGGCGACACGCGGTCCTCAAGCATCGGAATCGCCACGTTCATGGCAAGCTATCCGTGCATGAGGCATGCCGCAGCGTAAACCGATTTCGCACAGGCGCATAAGATATTGAGGTACATCTCTTTACATTCAGAAAGCCAGCCGCGGCCGCATGACGCCCGTATTGCATAACGCAACTACCCGAACCGCTTGTAGTTGCATAATGCAATGATTCGACGGCTGCCGCCGGCTCCGTCTACAATGTGCCGCACGCACCGCAGGAGAACCGCAATGTCCGGGCATGGCCCCGCCGGCGAATCGCACGCCATCCACCCGATCGGCGTGCTCTGTACCCCCCACATGCGCGCCGATGAAACGCCGATCCACCCCGTATTCGCCGAAGGCGTTCAGGGTCGGGCCGAAATCCTGCCGGAGTTCGCCGACGGCCTGCGGGATCTGGAGGGCTTCTCGCACATCTGGCTGCTCTACTGGCTGCACCAGGCCGGCCCGGCCCGGCTGATCGTGCAGCCGTTCCTCCAGGACGCCGAGCACGGTGTCTTTGCCACGCGCGCCCCCACACGGCCCAATCCGCTCGGCCTGAGCCTCGTGCGCCTGGTGGGCCGCGAAGGCTGCGTCCTGCACCTGGAGGACGTGGATGTCCTCGACGGCACACCGCTGCTTGATATCAAGCCCTACGTGCCGCGCTTCGACTGCCGCACCGACGTGCGGACCGGCTGGCTGGAGGCGGTGGACGAGCAGTCGGCGCGGGCGCGCGGGCGGAGACAGCCGCCCACTCATTGAACGGAACGGCGCCGGCCCCAAAGTGCATGGTCTGGAGCAGTCGTCAGCCGCCGCGCGTGGAACGCGACCGCGGCCGCGCCTCGGCCGTCTCGTCAATGCCGAGCTTGCGCAGCTTGCGAAACAGCGTGCTCGCGTTGATGCCCAGTTCCCGCGCCGCGGCCGCCCGGTTGCCGCCATGCCGCCGCAGCGCATCGCCGATGTGAATGGCCTCGAGCTCCGCCAGCGTCAGGGCCGTCTTCAGACGGCGCGGCACCTTACCCACCGCGCCGTGCAGCGCCGGCGGCAAATGCTGCGGCTCGATGAGCCCGCCGCGACACAGCACGAACGCGTGCTCAATGATGTTCTCCAGCTCCCGCACGTTGCCCGGATAGTCGTGCGCCATCAGCAGCGCCAGCGCCGCATCGGAAACGCCGACCACGTCCTTGTTCTGCACGCGATTGAAGCGCGTGACAAAGCGCTCGATCAGCAGCGGGATATCCTCGCGCCGCTCGCGCAACGGCGGCAGTCGCAGGCGCACAACGTTGATGCGATAGTATAGATCCTCCCGAAACTTACCCGCACGCACCAATTCATCCAGCTCGCGATGCGTGGCGGCCACGATCCGCACGTCCACCGGCACCGGCTCGACCGACCCGAGCGGCTCGAAGACACGCTCTTGCAGCACGCGCAGCAGCCGCGTCTGCATCGCCGGCGAAACATCGCCGATCTCATCCAGAAAAAGCGTGCCGCGATCAGCTACCGCGAGCCGCCCAGGCTTGTCCCGCTTGGCATCCGTGAACGCCCCCGCCTTGTAGCCGAACAGCTCGGACTCCAGCAGCGTGTCGGGCAAGGCGCCGCAGTTCAGCGCCACGAAGCGCCGCTTGCCGCGCGGCGATAGATTGTGAATCGCCCGCGCCACGAGTTCCTTGCCCGTGCCGCTCGCGCCCTCGATCAACACCGTGCTGGCACTGTCCGCCACCTGCGCCAGCAACTCGAACACCCGCTGCATGGCCGCGCTGCGGCCGACAATGTCCGCAAACGTGTAGCGCCCCTCAAGCTCCTTGCGCAGCTCCTCCACCTGGCTCAGGTCGCGAAACGTCTCCACCCCGCCGATTACCTGCCCGTGCTCGTCCTTCAGTACGGCGGTCGAAATGCTGATCGGAATGCGCTCGCCATCCGCCCGCAGAATGTACACGGCCTTGTTCACCACCGGCCGACCCGTGCGATGCGTCCCTTTCAGGGCGCATTCAGTCTCGCAGATGCTCGCCCGAAAGACGTCGCAGCAATGCCGACCCAGGGCCTCCGCACGCTGCACGCCCGTGATCCGCTCAGCCGCCGCGTTGAACGACGTGATCCGCCAGTCCAGATCAACGGTGAACACACCGTCGGCGATGGAATCGAGGATGACCTGATATGTGTGCGCTTCGGCGAACTCTTTCATAGTCTTCCCTGAAGTCGGACCGCGCCACCACCCACGGACCATCACCGGCCGGCACGCCTGTCCCATTTCCGGCCGCGCCCGCCACCAAGAGATTCTACGCGCACCCGCAACCGCAGACGATCCGCACCGCTCCCAAACGCCCCTACGGCTCCAGCGACAACTCCGCCGCCGCTTCCGCGTGAATGACCGCCGTGTCGAACAGCGGCACCGGGCTGTCGTCCGGCGTTATGAGCAAGCCCAGCTCAGTGCAGCCGAGAATCGTACCGCCGCAACCAGCCGCCGCGAGGTCCCCGAGAATCACCCGAAACCGCGCGCGTGCGGCGGCGGACACCACCCCGCGACACAACTCGCCGTAGATAACATCATGCACGAACCGGCGGTCAGCTTCCGCGGGCACACTGACGTCCAGGCCATGCCGCGCGATCAACCGGCCGCGATAGAAATCCTGCTCCATCGTGAAGCGCGTGCCGAGCAACCCGACGTGCTGGAGGCCCGCCGCCTTGATGCGCCCGGCAGTGGCATCCGCTATATGCAGCAACGGCAACCCGGCGGCCGCCTGCACCTCGTCCGCCATTCGGTGCATCGTATTCGCGCAGATGACCAGGAAATCCGCCCCGCCGCGCTGCAGCGCCCCCGCTGCGCCGATCATCAAGCGCGTGGCTTCGTCCCACCGGCCATCCCGCTGGAGGCTCTGAATGGCGTCAAAGTCAAACGACCAGAGCAGACACCGCGCCGAGTGCAACCCCCCCAACCGCCGCCCAACATGCTCGTTGATAACGCGGTAGTACGTGACGGAGGATTCCCAACTCAACCCGCCGATCAGGCCAATCGTCTTCATGGCCCGCATCGTACCACGGTCGCCCGCCAACCGGCAGGCCCGCCGGCCGCCGTTGCGAGAACCGGGTCTTTGACACTCCCGCGCGCCGGGCCCGCAGGCCCGTCGTCAGTAGATACTCTCGCCGCCGGCATCCACGTAGACGTCGAAGTCCAACCCGTTGCCGACGAACTCAATCACAATCAGCTCGCCGCAGAAGTAATCCACATCAAGCAGGAAAAGCGGTAGCGGATCGAGCACGTAGTCCACCGAGTAGCCGAGCTGCGTCGAGTCTGTAGTCGTCAGCACGCCCAGCAGCTCACAGTCGAAATCCACGTCTACCACCTCACCCGGCGCCAGGAGCCCGATATCAAGCCAACGCAGGGTAGCGGCCGTTTGCCCGTACTCGATCCCCGGATCGACCTCGAAATCCGTGTTGTTGATTACCCGGACGGTGATCGGGGGATCGACAATGAACGTGAAGTCCGGGCAGCCGCCGATCAGAAGGACGGCCAAGGCCGTCCACGACAGTAGCAGGTACCGTACTCTGGACATGCAACTCTCCCAAAACTCGCGCCGGCCCGCGAACGCGCCGGCCCTGTATGCACAATACTGGCGCTACGCCCGCCTAGAAGTCGATCTCAACCCGGAAATACACGCTCCGGCCGTCACGCCACCCCGGCTCATAGACCGCACCGCCCACGCGATAATAACGCTCGGGACCGTAATGGATTACCTCGTAGTCATACGGAAGCGTGTACACCCAGCCACCATACGGACAGGGCACGACCGTCAGCGTGTCGTCATACCAGACGTCATCATAGAAGTAGTAGGTGTGCCGGCCGACCCCCACCATGACCGCATCCGACGGCAGGTACGCCACGCGCGCCCCGATCGGCGGCCGCACGACAACGTATTCGCTCGCGCGCGGGCCCCGACCATAGTAAACGCCATCCGCGACGAAATACGTACCAGCGTCAAACTGCACGACTCTGTGCTGCCGCGGCAGCCGCGTCACTGTCGTGCCCCAGCGAATCGGGCGATACGTTGGCCGGCTGATCGGCCGGTCAATGACGACGGCCCGGTGATACACCGGTCTTACCGCTCGCTCCCGACGCGGAACCACCGTGACGCGCCGCGGTGCCGGCGTTGCGGCGGGTGCCGCCCGCCGCTCCGGCAGCACCACCGGCTGCGGTCGGCGCGCCGGCGTAGCTTGCGTGCTCCCGCGGCCCCGCTCGGCTGCGGGCGCCGCCTGTCGCTGCGTCGGCCGCCCAACCGAACCGGAAGTGTGCCGCCGCGATCCCCGTGCATCGCGCCTGGACTCGCGACCACGCTCCTGGCTCTGTGCCGGATCCGGAACCAGCACAAGTAGCGCAACCACCGCGCCCGCCAGCAGCGAATTCAGACGCCGGTTCATAATCGCCTCCTGTCGCGCCTCGTGCGCGAAATGCGTAGCCTCAGACTACTTCCCGCCCGTCGTCTTGGTGCCTACGGTCCGATCGGGCATCCGATAATCGACCTTGGTTGCCCCCTCAGGCAACTCCACCGCGAAGTCAGTCTCGCTGAACTTCGCACCCGGCAACCAGCGCTTGAAGGCAACCTCGTACTGCGGGCAGTTGGGCAGCTCCTTGTACGAAATCACCAATCGGCGCGGGACCGCCGGCGCCTCGACATCGATCCAGATTTGCCAGTCCAGTGTCGGCTGCTCGTACGCCAGATGGTGGCACCTCCGCCCGTCGATCATGCGCTCCCCGACGTACGCCGCCGATTCCACCTCGTTCATCAGCCACCGGTACGAGTCCGTCGCAATCAGCTCCGCCAGCGGCAGCACGAACCCGTACTTCTCAGCCATCTCCGTCAAGGTGTCGTCGATGGTCGGCGGCGCGGGAGCCTCCGAATACTGCTTGCCGTCAATATCGAGAACCACGGTGCGGCTGCCGTCATACCAGTACCGCATGCGCTTGATATCCCCGTCCATCATGGCATGGACCCGGTTGGGCCGCTGCACGTCAACCACGACGCGCCTGCCGAACTGCACCTTCTGCGAGTCCACCAGGTAGTCGTCGTAACGCACGTCGGCCTCGAAGCTGAAGCTGCCGAGCCCCGCCAGGCAGGACGTCATGCGCGTAAGCTGTTCGTCGGCGCGCGCGTCCACGACCCGCGGCACCACCGTCGGCTCGCCCGTCGACGAAGCACACCCCCATAAACACAACGCCGCCGGGGCCAACACAACGGCCACCGCTCCGAACTGGATTCTCTTCATTGTAGATCCTCTTAGGAGCCCGAGCGTGCGACAATGATGGCGAAATCGGGCCTGGACACCCAGCCCACATTTCCCCAATGACCGCCGCGCCCGCCTCCGCAGCCGAGCCGGGCAAGTGAATTATAGGCGTTCAACTCCAATCGCGCCCCGTGTTTTCTCGTTTTTCCGGACGTTGTGCACCGAAGAAGGTCGCTACAAGCTGATTGCAGCACCGGGACCTGCACGCCTACCCTGGGAGCCACACGCCTCATGCGCCCGACCCTGCACAACCGTTTCCACCGCCACCGTGGCCTTACGTCTCGCCGGTCTGTCAGACGCCAGCCCGCCCCTACCGGCGCGCTCACGATCAAGGGGCTGCCAATGGGCACCGATAAGCGTTGTGAAAACCCGGCGGGCGGTCCAGGCGTCCGGTCGCATACTGCGCCCGGCCGGCAATGCAAGCCGCGCAGCGCGCACGGCTTCGCCGCGCCGGCCGGCGAACCGACTAATCAGGAAAAATGGAACACAGCTCCGGAATCGCGGTTGGCGCCAAGATCGACCTGGGCCGGGCCGAAGTCGGCACGGTCCACAAGCCCGTCGAACAGCCTCCCGAAGTTGCCCTGACGGTCATCGAACCGCGGCACGGGTGGTATGGCGTCGATCTGGCCGAGCTGTGGCGCTACCGCGAGTTGCTGTATTTCCTCGTCTGGCGCGACGTCAAGGTCCGATACAAACAAACCGTCGTCGGCGCCGGCTGGGCCATCATACAGCCCGTCTGCACGATGGTCGTCTTCTCCATCATCTTCGGCTCGTTTGCGAAAATACCCTCCGACGGCGTGCCTTACCCCGTCTTTGTGTTCGCCGCCATACTGCCCTGGACCTTCTTTGCCGAGGCCGTCAGCCAGGCCAGCCTGGGGCTCGTGGCGCAAGCGAACCTTCTGAAGAAGGTGTATTTCCCCCGACTACTCCTACCAACCGCCAGCGCCGGCCTCGGACTGGTCGATTTCGCCGTCCGGCTAGGCGTGTACGTCGGCATTATGTTGTGGTACGCGCACCTGCCCGGACCGTCCGTGTTGCTGGTGCCCGTGCTCGTGCTCCTGACCACGCTGCTGGCGCTGGGCGTCGGCATGTTCCTGTCGGGTCTGACCGTGGTCTACCGCGACTTCCGCACGGTCGTGCCCTTCCTCCTGCAGGCGTGGATGCACATCAGCCCGGTCGTGTTTCCCCTCTCGCTGGTGCCCGAGCAGTACCGCTGGATCATGCTGCTGAATCCTATGACGGGCATCATCGGCGGCTTCCGTAGCGTACTGCTGAACCAGCCCCTGGACTGGACGGCCCTGGCCGCCTCCACCGTGATAACGTTTGCGGTCCTGATCTTCGGCGTGAGCAGCTTCCAGCGCCTCGAACGGCGCTTCGCAGACGTGGCCTGAACAAATGAGCACACCCGCCATCCATGTCGAACGGCTCGGCAAGCAGGTCAAGCTCGGCCTGCGCGTCGCAAACCAGTACAGCTTCAGCGAAGTGCTCATGAGCATTCTTGGGGCACCCCTGCGACGGCTGCGCACGTTGGGCGAATCAAGCTACGGCGGCGAGCTGTTCTGGGCCCTGCGCGACATCTCTCTCGACGTTCTGCCAGGGGAAGTGGTGGGTCTGATCGGCCGCAACGGCGCCGGCAAGAGCACGCTGCTCAAGATCCTCTCGCGCGTCGTCAGCCCCACGGTGGGCCGCGCCGAGATTCGCGGCCGCGTCGGCAGCCTGCTCGAGGTCGGCGTCGGGTTCCATCCCGAGCTGACCGGCCGCGAGAACATCTACCTCAACGGGGCAATCCTCGGCATGCGCCAGGCGGAGATCCGCCGCAAGTTCGACGAGATCGTCGCGTTCTCCGAGGTCGAACGCTTCTTGGACACGCCGGTCAAGCGCTATTCCAGCGGGATGTACGTGCGCCTGGCGTTCGCCGTGGCAGCCCATCTGGACCCGGAAATCCTGATAGTGGACGAGGTCCTGGCCGTCGGCGACGTCGCCTTTCAGCGCAAGTGCCTGGGCAAGATGGGTGACGTGGCCCAGGGCGGTCGCACCGTCCTGTTCGTCAGCCACAACATGCGCGCCGTGGCCGGACTGTGCACACGCGCCGTCTTGATGGAGGGCGGGACCATAGTCGCCGACGGCACGCCCGAGGCGATGATCCGGAAGTACATGGCCGGCTTGGACGCCAACGTCGGCGGCGGGCCGGAAAAGGTCTTCCCCGAAGCAGCCGAGAAGCCGGCCCAGGTGCAGCGCATAAGGCTCTACAACGCCGCGGCGCGCGCCACCTGCGACTACGACCTCCTCGACCCCATCACGGTCGAGGCGGCGTTCACCGTGCGCGAAGAGCTTGACGACCTGGTCGCAGTCCTCCAGGTCTGCACGCCGACCGACGATGTCGTGTTCGTCTCCACGCATGTCGATGAGGACAACCATTGGGCCGACGAGCGGCCCGGCGCTGCGCCGCGCAGTCGCGGCAACTACGTCGCCCGGGCGACTATTCCCGCCCCTCTACTGAACTGCGGCGAATACCACGTGCTCGTTCAATTACTAGCGCCGCGCCACGCCGTATACGACTCGGTGCGCGGACCGGTTTTCCGCATTGACGACGTCAGCAGCTTCGCCTCGTGCCTGTTCCACAAGCCCCGCCAGGGCCACGTCGCCGTGCCGATACCGTGGGAACTGGAGCCCGCCTGACGCCCGGCGACTTCACCAACACAGCAGAATCGTGACCGAAACAGCCACCAACGCGGGGTCGGTTCTACACCGATCCCGCGCGGCTGTGCACAGGCTCGCTCAGGGTTAACCAGGCTAACCGGCTACTGCGGCGGGTTCGTCAGCGGCGACGACCGGCGCGAGTTCCGACCCCCCGTCCCCGTCACCGTCGGGATCGACCGCAACGGTCGCCGTGCGGCTGCGCCGAACATCGCCTTCCAGCGCGTCGGCGCGCTGCCCGGCTCGCCGAACGGTCGCCAGAGCCTGCCCCAGCCGGGCTTCGAGCTGCCAGAGGCGCAGTTCGATTTGTGCCTGTCGGCCGGTGCTGAACGGCGGGACGGTAACGGCGTCGGCCGGCTCGCTGACCGTCTCGACCGGCTCCCCGGCGGCGGAGATGGTCGCGGTGGCGGGGGTCGGCCGCATCCGGCATTGCGCTGTCAGCAAGGCGCGCGGCCCGCCGGCGTCCATGGCCCGGCGCCCTGCCCAAACGGTATTAAGCAGACCGTTCGTGCCCGTGAGCGCCTGGGCAGCCGTCAGCACGTCGGCCGCACTGATGCGCTGGTGGCCTTCGCTGAAGGCCTCCAGCATGGCATTGTCGCAAATCTGGTTGATCAGCCCGGGATTGCCCTCGCTCAGCCGATACATCTGATTCAGGGCGGCCGGACTGAATAGACCCATGTCCGTCCCGCCCGCCGCCGTGAGCCGACAATGCACGTATTCGACCGCCTCCCGGCGCGTGAATGGCTTGAGCGTGCAGGTGCGGAAAATCCGCCGGCGCAGCCGCACCATGTCGGCCGCGGCCAGACGCTTGAGCACCCGCGGAGTGCCGAACAGCGCCAGCCGGGCCGGCTCCTGCAGGTGCACGTCGCGCGAGAGCAGGGCCAGCAGGCTGCGCCAGCCGTGCTCGGGCAATTCGTCGGCGTTATCAACAATAAGTAATGGAGAGTGTGCGAAGCGCGGCGCGGCGCGCAGCCAGTCCTCAAACGGAATGTGCTCCGGGCATTGCGACGGCGCCGAGCCGGTTAGGGCTCCCGACTGGAAAAGGGTCAACTCGATGTCCTGGTTGGACTGCCCCAGCCCGTGCAGCCAGAGCACGTTGGACTGCCGGGAGGCCGACGCCGCAATAACCCGGGCCAGCAGCGACTTCCCCAGCCCGGAGTCGGCCACCACTACAGTACATGTCTTCTTGGCGTAGTGAGCATACTCGAGCGTGGCCCGCGCCTCCTTATGGGAGCCGGCCGCGTAGAAGACCTGCGGATCCGGGGTGGCTTCAAAGGGGGGCCGCTGGAGCCCGAATTCGTGATAAGGCTTCATCGCTACGCTCCATAATTATCGCACTCGGGAAACATCGGTTCACCCGGGGGGGTGCTGAAGTATGCGGCGCGGTCCCGATAGAAAATGAAGACTTCTCATAAGGTATTTCACTTGGGTCCGTATTGCGACGATATCTCCCGCGTCAGGAAGACAGACCGTGTGCGATTACCGCCAGGGATGGTGACTGCTGGCTTATAGGACCTTCAGGCTCATGCGTGGCACCATTCCATTGCGCCGCTCAACGCCAACCGCGGAGAACCATCCGCGCCGGCCTCAGCGGCTTACCGCCGCCGGCGTCGCCGTGGCCGCCCTGCTCTGGGCCGCCGCCGGCTGCGCCGCATCGAAGCACGGCAACATGGTCGCATTCTTGCGCGCCCACGAGCAGGCAACCTCCACCGGCCAGTACGTGGTCATGCCCCGCGACGCCATCCGCATCCATGCCCCCGTCGCACCCGAAATCGACGGCGCCACCGCCCGCGTGCGGCCCGACGGCCGCGTCGCCCTGCGCCTCCTCGGCGAAATCGACATCGCCGGACTGACCACCGAGCAGATCGCCGACAAGCTCGAGCTGGCACTGGCCCGCTTCTATGTCGATCCCGAAGTAGTAGTGGATATCTCGACGGCCGGTAGCAAGCTCTACTACGTGTTCGGCGAGGTGTTCCGGGCCGGAGCCCAGGTCTGTACCGGACATGACACCCTCCTGGACGCGCTCGCCGCCAGCCAGCCCAACATGATCGCCTGGCGCTCGCAGATCCGCCTGGTCCGGCCGTCACCCACGGACAACCAGCCCAAAACAGTCACCATCGACCTGGACAAGATGGTCCAGAGCGGCGACATGACCATGAACTTCCTGCTCCAGCCGGGCGACGTCATATACGTGCCGCCCACGCCGCTGGGCTGGGTGGGCCTGCGCGTGCGCGAGCTGCTCTTCCCGATCTCGCCGGTCGTGGAGCTGTACGACGGACCGGCCCGGATACTGGATACGCACGATACGTACGAGGATCACTGGGGCAGCGAGAACTGACGCGTTCAACGGACCTAAGCAGCAGGAACTGTGTAGAGCATGATGACCCACCAAGACCGAGCTCTGGACGACGTTCGCAACACGCTCGGCGAGTACGTGCGCATCTTGCAGTACCGCTGGCGGCTGGCGCTGATTGGAATCGGCGTCATCGGCTCGCTGGCCTTCTGGTACAGCCAGTACCTGCCGCGCCGCTACTCCGCCAGCACGGTCTTCGAACGACGCGACGACGTCGTTCTGCGCAACCTGATTGACCAGCGCTCGCCATACAGTTTCGGAAATCTGAAGTCGACCATGGCCATGGACATGACCGGCTCGCGGGCGTTGGCCGAGGCGGCAGTAGCAGTCGGAATCCTGCCCGAAACAACCCTGACCGGTCCGGGCGCGGCCATGTCCGAACCGGCTCTGCAGGCCCTGGATGCGGCTCTGGTCCAATACGAGTTGCGGCCGGCCGTGCGATTGCTGCACAGCTCCCCCGACCTCGACACCATCCACCTGAGCTGCGAGGCCAACAACCCCGAATTGGCCCAACGCTTCGTGGTCGCCCTGCGCGATCGCTACGTGGACAGCACGCGCGACCGCATCACCGAGATCCTGACCGGCGCCCGCGATTTCTTCGCCGCGGAAGTGGAGCGCCATCGCGTGGAGCTCCAGGAATCCACTGAGTCCATGACCCAGCCGTTCGAGGAGTTCCCCGGCCTGGATCCCAACGACGTCGTCGCCGTCGGTAGTCGCCTGGAGATGCTCCGCCAGGAACGCATGCGCTTGCTCGAACGCCGGGCCGAACTGGAAGCCCAGATCCGCGCCCGCGAACAGCTTCTGATCGAAACGGCCGTGCGCGACGCCGATGAGGCCGCGACCACCACGCCGACCGGCGTCGCCCTGGGCCCCAGCCAGTCCGAGGCCGTTATTCTCCAGGCCATCAAAGGGCTGGAAAACGAGCTTGCCGAACGCCGCCTCGTACGCCGCATGACCGAAGAACACCCCGAGGTCAAGGCCCTGCGCCGCAAGCAGTTGGCCCTCTACGAGCAGATCGAGCAGCTCCGTAGCGACGGCACGCCCACCGTCGCCAGCGCGGCGCCGGCCCTCACTGACACGCCCAAGAGCGCCCAGCGGCTGCGCTGCGAAATGGAGCTGGAAGCTCTGCGTCCGCAGTTGGAACTCGTGCAGACCAGCTTCAACGCGGCCGACCAGCGCGTCGAACGCTTCGCGGCCCTCTACGAGCAGTTGGTGGGCCGCGATGACGAACTCCGCAAGCTGCGCGAGAGGATCGAACAGGACCGCTCCACCATGGCCCTCTGGCGCCAGCACATCTCCGAGCTGGACCGCATCCTGAGCGCCGATACCGGGCAGCGCGGCACGCAGTTCGCCCTGCTCGAAGAGCCCAAGGGACCAACCCGCGCGATCAACCCGCGGCTCAGTTCGGTCTTTGCCGTGTGCACGGGCTCCGGCCTGGCGGCCGCCGCACTGCTCGTGGCCCTGGCCGAACTGCTCGACCGCTCCTTCCGCACCACCGGACAAGTGGCGCGGGCCCTGGGCATCCCCGTGCTCGAAAGCGTCGGCGTGATCTCCACCCCCGAGGTGCGGCGCAAGCGTCTGATCTCACGCGCCGTCTGGACGCCCACGCTGGCCGTGCTGGTGATCGCTCTACTGCTGGCGGGCACGCTGGCCTACACCAGCCTGCAACGGCCCGAATTCCACGAACAGGCGCTGACACGACTGGAAACCGTATTGCCAAGTTCAATCCTGCCGGCCCGGGCCGGCGGTATGACCGCTATCGGACGGTGAGGCGCACTGATGGGCTCGATGTTCGAGATCATGAAGAAGGTTCGGGAAGACACGCCCCTCGAAGAGGAGCTGAAGTCCGAACCCCAGTCGGTCGCCACCGCGGAGTCCATGCCGGCCGCGCCCGCGCCGAGCAACTTCGCGCCGGCCGACGACCAGGACACCGGCGGCTTCGTTCCGGACAGCCAAACCGTTGAATGGGACGCCCAGCGCGTCGACCCGGCCATCGTCGCTTTTCACGACCGCTACTCTTCCGTGTGCGAGCAGTTCCGCTCCATCCGGGCCCGCCTGCTGAGCATGAACACCGCCAACACGCACCGCGTGATTGCCATCGCCAGCAGCCTGCCCCGCGAGGGCAAGAGCGTGACGGCCACTAACCTCGGACTCGTGATGGCCGAGGGCGGCGAGTACCGCACACTGATCGCCGATATGGACTTCCGCTGCGCAACACTGACACGCTTGCTCGGACTGCGGCCCGAATGCGGTCTGGCCGATGTGCTCAGAGGCCACGCCACCTTCGAGTCGGCACTCATGCCGACACCATACTCGAATCTCAAGCTCTTGCCCGCCGGCCCGGACGCCAATCACGGCGTATCCGAACTGCTCGGGTCAACCAGCACGCGCGAGGCCCTGGCAGTGATGCGGCAGTCGTTCGACTACACCTTCCTGGACACGCCGCCGGTGAACACCGTCTCCGACGTCAGCATGCTGGCGCCCTACTGCGACGGCGTCATCCTCGTGGTCGAAATGCACCGCACGCCCGAGCCCACCGCCCAGCAAGCGGTTCGCACGCTCCAGGCCAACAACGTCAAGGTCCTGGGCTGCATCGTCACGCGCCACGACGACCAGCGAACGCATTACTATGACCGTTACACCTACTATTACCGCGACGGTTAGGCGGGGACGCGCACGCGAACATACGGCGGCACTGACGATCGAGCCGGCACCGAACAGCCGGGCCGATGCGCTCTGGTACGCCTACGTCGCGCGCCACCCCAATGCCACCGTCTTCCACGAGCCGACCTGGTGCCGGGCCGTGGAGCACGTCTTCGGCCACCGCGGCCACCACCTGCTGGCCAGGCGCGCCGCCGACGTCGTGGGAGTGCTGCCACTCGTCGAAGTACGCAGCCTGCTCGCCGGCCGCCTGCTGGTCAGCGTCCCCTACGGAACTTACGGCGGCATCCTCGCGGATGACGCCGCCACCTGCCAGGCCCTGGCGGACGAGGCCGTCCGCCTGACGCAAACCTCCGGGGCCCGCCTGCTCGATCTACGCTCGGCCGAGGCCCTGGTGCCCGGACTCGAACGCGTCGAACACTACGACACCTACGTCCGCGAACTACCGCTCCATCCCGACGAGCTGGAAAACTACCTGCCCCGCCGGGCCCGCGCCGCCACCCGCCAGGCCCGCCAACGCGAGGGCGCCGACATCCGCCACGACCGCCAACACCTGGCCGCCGTCTGGCACCTCTACGCCCGCAGCATGCGCCGCCTGGGATCCATCAACTACCCCTACGCTCTCTTCGCCGAACTATTCGCCCAACTCGGCCAGCGCGCCTGGCTGACCACGCTTTGGCGCGCCGAGCAACTAATCGGCGGCGTTATCAGCCTGGTCCACCGCGACACCGTCATGCCCTATGTTATCGGGCTCGATGAGCGCGTACGCTGTTACGGCGGAAGCAACCTCCTCTACTTCGCAATCATGGAGCGCGCCGTGCGGGCCGGCCTCCGACGCTTCGATTTCGGCCGCAGCCGCCGCGCCAATTCCGGCTCGGCCGGCTTCAAGAGAAACCAGGGCTTCGAACCGCGGCAGCTCGGCTATCAACGCTACGTCCCGCCCGGCCTGTCGGCGCCCGACCTGACGCCCGCAAACCGTCGGTTCAACTTAGTGCGGCGAGTGTGGCCGCGCCTGCCCTTGTGGGCCACCCGGTTGCTCGGCGGCTGGCTTGCTAAGTCCATTCCGGGGTAGGCGGAACGCTGATGCGAATACTCATGCTGACGCCGCGCCTGCCTTACCCGCCCGATCGCGGCGACACCGTGCGATCCTGGACGGCTTTGTCCGGCCTGGCCCGCCGGCACGAAGTCTGGCTCGCCACGCTCACGCAGGGCCGCCCCCAGCCGGACCACCTGGCGCGCGTTCGCGATTGCTGCCGCACGGTGGCAGTGTTCGAGCGCTCCCGCTTACGCAGCCTCTGCCATGGCACGCTGAGCCTCCTGGCTGGTCACAGCCTGAGCGCGGCGTACTTCCACGATGCACGGCTGATCGCGACGGTGCGGCACTGGTCGGAAACCGTCCCGTTTGATGCAGTCCTGACCTACTCATCAGCGCTGGCCCCCGCGGCGGAGGCCATTGCCGCCCGACGCCGCGTGCTGGACATGTGCGACGTGGACAGCAGCAAGTGGCTGACCTACGCCCGACAGAGCCTGCCGCCGTTGCGCTGGCTGTATGTCCTCGAGGGCCGGCGCGTCGCGGCACTTGAGGCGTACGTCGCCCGCAGCCACGACGTCTGCCTGCTCGTGAACGAGCGCGAACGGCGAAAGCTCGCCACGGCCGTGCCCGCCGCCCTGACAGACGTCGTGCCGACCACGGTCACACCGTCGGGTTCCGCCTTGCCAGATGCCGCGCTCGCCACCCCGCCAAGCCCGATAATCGGCATGGTCGGCTCCATGTTCTATCCGCCCAACGTGCGCGCCGTGAACTGGTTCGGCCGCAACGTCTGGCCGCTCGTACGTGCCCGCCTGCCGCGGGCACGCTGGCTCATCGTCGGCAGTCGCCCCACGCGCAGCGTACGACGGTGGCGCCATCAACCCGGCGTGGAGGTCACCGGCTACGTCCCGGACGTCCAACCATACCTGGCCCAAATGCGCGTATTCGTGAACCCGGTCGTCGGCAACCTCGGCGTCCAGTCCAAGGTGGTCGTGGCGATGGCAGCCGGACGGGCGTGCGTGGTCACCTCCGACACGGCGGCCGGCCTGACCTACAATGGCCCAGCGCCGCTCCTCATAGCCGATCAGCCCGACGAGTTCGCCGCGGCAGTGGTGCGCATCGCCACTGACGCCGAACTCTGGCAAAGCTTGAGCCGCCGCGCTCGAACAGTGGCCCACGCAAGTTATCGGGCCGAAACACAGGTCGACTGCGTCGAGCGCTGGCTCGCAGGAATGCCACCCGCAGCCACCGAAAACCGCCCCAGAGTGCATGAGCTGCCGCCCCGGCCAGAGCCGGCGCCCTTGGCAGCCGAGGTGCTCGGATGATCCGCAACCGGAACATCGTCTGCATCGCCAGCAGTTGGTACGCGCACCCGACCAGCAAGCACCACGTAATGCGCATTCTGTCGCAGTACAACCACGTCGTGTGGGTCAACTACCACGCCTCGCGCCGACCCACCTTCAGCCGCAATGA
Source organism: uncultured Planctomycetales bacterium (assembly GCA_964550375.1). Lineage (GTDB taxonomy): Bacteria > Planctomycetota > Phycisphaerae > UBA1845 > Fen-1342 > JAAYXS01. The sequence goes on from CAZJYX010000001.1 coordinate 136,495, forward strand.
CGCCCTGGCCATCTGCCAGCGCTTGCGCCGCAGTTGCGCCGGCCCACGCCGCGTGGACGGCGGCATCAACGTCCTCTCACCCCTGGTAATACCACTGCCCGAGTCGGCCGCGGCACGCTGGCTCAACGTCGGCATCCTGGCCCGTCAGATTCGTCGCGCCCTGCAACGCCTGCCGCAGCGACCTACCCAGCTCTGGCTCTTCGCCCCGGACGTGCCCGGCCTGATTCCGCGCCTGGACGCCGAACGCGTCGTGTACTACTGCGTCGACGATTTCGCCGCCTTCAGCGGCTACAACGCCCGGCTCACGGAAACGCTCGAGGCCCGCACCATCGCCGCCAGCGATGTCGTCATCACCACGTCCCAGGAGCTCTTCGATACGCGCCGCCGCCTGCACGCAAATACCCACCTGGTACCCCACGGCGTCGATTTCGAGCACTTCGCCGCCGCGGCCGACTGGCCGGCCGACCGCATCCCGGCCGACATCGCCCGCCTTCCGCGGCCGATCTTCGGCTATTGCGGCCTCATCAGCGACTATGTTGATCTGGAACTGATCGCCGCCGCGGCGCGCCGCCGACCGGACTGGTCGTTCGTCCTGATTGGCGATGCGACCTGCCCGCTTGAAGGTCTGGCCCGGCTGCCCAATGTGCACGTGCTGGGCGGCCGACCGTACGAAGCCCTGCCCGCCTACTGCTCGTGCTTCGACGTGGGCCTGATCCCATTCCACATGAACCGCCTCGTGCGGGCCGTGAACCCCATCAAGCTGCGCGAGTACCTGGCCGCCGGTCTGCCGGTCGTATCCGCACCCATGGCAGCGGTCATGAACTACGTGCCCGCCGTGTTTCCAGCCCAAACGCTGGATGAGTTCCTGGCCGCTGGATCGGCGGCATTGCAGGTCTGCCGGCCCGCGGAGCGCACTGCTCGTCAGGACCTGATGCGTCGGGAAAGCTGGCGCTGTCGGGTCGAGGACTTGTCGCGAATCGTGATGGGGATTGGCGTGGGGCAGGGTGCGGCCGCCCGGCCGCATACGCCGATCCGGGAGCCGGCTACCACACGTTGAAGAACTTGAGTGATAGCAGCACGCCGGCCGCGAACAGCAGCAGCATCACCGTGGCCCGGTCGTGCGGGCGGCTGCCGTGGCTATGACGCGCGTGGTGCACGTGGCCGAGGGGCTGATAACTACCCACGCGTCGACGATGTCGGACCAGCCGTGTCATGATGACGTCCTCCGGCATGGCGACCTGACCGCAACTCACGCAGCGCGGTTCGCTCTTCAGCAGACGCGTGCGCACCTGCTGCTCGAAGCCGCAATGATCGCAACAGACCCAGACCCGCGCCGGCAGGCCGTTGCGCAGTCCGCAACTCGGACACCGCAGACCCGCTTCGACACTCTCCATCGGTACTGGGGCTAGACAGTGACCGCAGCGGAAAATCGGCTGCCCGCCCGTGGCCGCCGGCGGTTCGCGTTGGGGCAGGAAGTGCGTGGTCCCGAGGGCCGCCAGGGGCACGGGGGGCCACTGCAGCCCGGCGGGTTGGGTCAGTCGCTCACGCGAAGCTGGGCCATCACGAACTAATACCATATGGGCTTTATCGTCCCCAACCGTCAGCACCGTAAATGCAGCCAACAATTTCCCGGGCCCGGCCGGAAACAACAACCGAAGGCCCCCTACGCACCCGATAACAACTATATGAGCAGCCTCGCCGCGACGGCCACCAGCGTGATCGCACCACCGGCGGTCGTACTACCGCCCGCCCGCAGCCTCGAACGCCGCGCCGTCGCCGCCACACTGCACTGCCTAAGCGTGGACGTCGAGGAGTACTTCCAGTGCGAAGTCTTCGCCGGCGCAATCCCCCGCTCCGACTGGACGCGGCTCGAGCGCCGCGCCCGCCCGGCCCTGGAACTGATCGCGGAACTCCTGGCGCGTCATCGCTGCCGCGCGACATTCTTCGTCCTCGGATGGCTGGTCGAACGCCTGGCCCCGCTGCTGCGCGAGCTGCGTGCCGCCGGACACGAGATCGCCTGCCACGGCTATGCCCACGAACACCTGGCACGCTTGAGTCCACGCGACTTGGCTGAGGACCTGCGCCGCGCCCGCAGCGTCATTGAAGACGTCCTGGGACTGCGGCCGCGCGGCTACCGCGCGCCAACCTTCTCCGTAACACGCCGCACCGCCTGGGCGCTCGACGTGATTGCTGCCGCCGGCTTCCATTACGACTCGAGCATCTTCCCCGTACGGCACGATCGCTACGGCGTTCCAGATGCGCCGCTCCTGCCGTTTCGCGTCGTCGCGCCCGGCGGCGCACGCCTGCTGGAGTTCCCGCCGCTCACGCTCGACGCGGGCCTCCTGCGCCTGCCGCTGGGCGGCGGCGGGTACTTGCGGCTCCTGCCCGAAGCCCTGTTTCACCGCGCCCTGCAACACCGCCAGCGCCGCGGCCAACCCACCATGCTATACCTGCACCCGTGGGAGCTGGACCCCGATCAGCCCACGCCGGCAATCGGCCGCCTGTCACGCTGGCGCCACCGCGTCAACCTGGAGAAGACGGCCGGCAAGCTGGAACGGCTGCTCGAACGCTTCACGTTCGACACCGCCGCCAACGTGCTTCAGTGTGTTGTGCAACAGGGTGCTCTACCGGAATTCACGCTGGCCGCCGACGTCACCACCTCGAAATGATGGTGCTCCGGCGCCACGTCCGAAACCACGTAGCGCCGCTTCCCGGACGGATCAGGCGGTATGGCATCTACGATGCGGCAGTCCACCTGCACCTCGTCACCGAACAGTGCGCGGTAGCGCTGCCGCACCAGCGCCGGCGTCCGGGCCTGAAAATGCTCGTCAACCACCAGCAGAACCTCAAACGCGTCCGTGCGTCGCTGGTACGTCTTGAACTCGACAATCCCCGGCTGGTCGCGCAGCACGTGCGACGTAACGGCGCCATGACACAGTCGCCCATCCGCCAGCACGATGAAGCCCGTAACCTTGCCGCCGGCCAGGTGCAGCAACGGCAGCGGCAGCCCGCAGCCGCACGAACCGGGCGCTAGCGCGCCGCAGTCGCCCAGCGCGTAACGGATCAGCGGCTGCGCCCGCGTGTTCAACGTCGTGCACACAATCTCCCCGCACTCGCCCGGCGCCGCCGGCCGACCATCGTTGAGAACCTCGACCAGCACGTGCGGCGAGATGATGTGCAGGTGCCCGCGCGAGCATTCGTGCGCGATCAACCCCACCTCGCGACTGCCATACTCGGAAACCACGGGACAACCCAGCGCGCTGCGGATCTGCGCCACATGGTCCGGCCGGATCTCCTCCCCAGTGAGCACCACCAGCCGCAGCCAGGCGAAATCGTCCGGACTGTAGCGCTCGGCGGCCTGCCGCGCCAGCAGCGCAACCGCCGACGGATAGCCGTAGATCACGCGCGGCCGGAAGCTGCGCAGCCGGGCCAGATGGGCGTCAATCTGGACCGGCGACATCTCGAACGCGTCCAGCAGCAACTCGTTAATCAGCCGATCGCGCCAGCGCTTCAGGCGCGTGGTGCGCGATTCGAGCGGCGCGCCCCACAGGTAAGCACGCCGCGCCCCGACCGGCACGCCCAGCAGCCCCTGCATGAACAGCCGCGCGGCCATCGGCTGCGCCTGACGCACGCGATCGATGAAGAACGCGAGCGTGTCGCCGCTCGTGCCACCGCTACGGCACGGAATCAGTCCGCCAGGAACCGCCCGCCAGACCATGCCGGCGGCGTGCGCCCGCACGTCCGCCTTCCTCAGCACCGGCAGCTTAGCCAACTCGGCCAGCGCATCTTCTCCATCCGGATTGACGCCATGGTCCGCGAATGAGTGCGCATAGTACGGCAGGTGCTGCGCGGCGAACTGGAGCAGCCGCCGCAAGCGACCTTGCACGTCCGCCTGCACGACATCGGGCGACCGCGGGGTCAGTGCCGCCAACTCGCGCAGCTCACGCAGCGTCGGCCGGCGCCGCAACCACTCGTAGGCCGGATACGTGCAGTGCCTGGCGATCCAATCTGATGCGCTCATGCTCGCTGGATGCTCACTGCCCCGCCGCACCAACCAACTCCGGCTGCGCGGCAGACACAGCGGGACCAGCTAATGACCGTCGCGGCGCCACGGCCGGCTGTGCCTGCCGACACGGCCGCCGGCGGCTCAACAGCTCGTCGTACAGGTCCCCCAGTTGCCGGGCGATCTGCGCCATCCCGTAACGCGCCCTGACATGCGCCCCCAGCGCCCGGCCAATTCGGCGACGAAGCTCCGCGTCGCGCGCCAGCCGGTCCATCTCGCGGGCCAGGCCCGCGGCATCACCAGGAGCCACCAGCGGCGCCAGATTCGCGCCGCGGCTCGACCCTGACGAAGGCACCGCCGCCACGAACTCCGGAATGCTGCCCACGCTCGTGGCAATCACCGCCAGGTCGGCTGCGGCGGCCTCAAGCAGCACCAATGGCAAGCCTTCGCTATGGCTTGGCAGCACCAGACAGTCAGCCGCTGCCAGCAGCGCCTGTTTGGCCGCCCCCCGCACCGGCCCAATGAACCTCACGTGCGCTTGCAGCCCCCGGTCTTGCACATCGCTGCGCCAGTCGTGCCGCTCCGACGCCTCGTCCGGACCCGCAATGGTCAGTTCATATGCGACGTCGGCGTCACGCAGCGTCGCGGCAGCCTCGATTAGCTCCGCCAGTCCCTTCCGCCGACGCAGCGCCCCCAAAAAGAGAAAGTGGCACGCCCGAGCCGGCCGCCGATCGGCATGAGACACGGCCGACGCCACACCGTTCGGAACAACCTCGATGCGGCTGCTGCCGAGAAACGGCTGCAATGTCTGCCGCCAGCGCTGCGACAGGACTATCACCGCGTCAGCCGCCTGGCAGCCGTGCCGGATCAACCACTGGCCACTACGGCCGGCCGCGGCGCAGAACTCGGCAAACCGGCCGCCGTGAATGTGCAGGCAGACGCGGCGCCGCAGAAGCCTGGCAACAAGCAAATCGAGCAGGCTGCGGTAGAAGGAAAAGAAGCTGCACGTGTGAATATGAACCACGTCCGCCCGCGTCCGGCATATCCGGCCGGCAAGCTGCCCGAGCGCTCGGCCGTGCCTGACGGCGGCCCGCACGACACGCAGCACCTGCCCGGACCCACCCGCCGCGCGCCGCCGCTGCGCTCCCGCGTCCGGATGCCAGAACCGCTCGAGCCGGAAACGCCGCCTCAGCGGACTGGCCAGCAGGTTATCGATTACGGCGGCCATGCCGCCAATGCTCTCAGGCGCCGGGCCGATCATTATGACGCCGGACCGCCACGAACGGCGCGAATCGCCCACTCGGCCGGTCCGTGATCCACGAACGCGACGGGCCATGCCGAGCTGCTCGTACCGAGTGACCATCTGGTCGGTAGTGAAGTGCCGGGCGTAGTCAGCGGCAGCCCGCCGGGCGCGCGTCCGCGCCACGGCACGATCGCCAAGCGTGTGCAGCAGCGCCTCGGCCAGCGCCGACGGGTCGCCGGGCGACACCAGCAGCGCATTATCGTGGTGGCGCAGCAGGGCGTACCGGCCAGCAGAATCACCCCCATCAAGGCAGCCGACATCGCCGACCGCGGTGGCCACGATCGGCACGCCCTGGCTCATCGCCTCGATTATGACCATGGGCATGGCCTCGGTAGTGCTGCTGAGGCAGAAGACGTCCGCGCCCGCCATCAACCGCCAGGCTTCGTCCATGGGCCCGGGAAACCACACCTGCTCTTCCAAGCCCAGCCGGCGGCACTCCGCCAACACCGCCCGAGCATAGTCATCCCCGCGCGCCTGCCCAACACACACGAGCGCCGCGGTCGACTGACAGCGCTGAACCAGCGCGAAGGCCCGCAACAGCCCGCAGATGTCCTTCTCCGGACAGATAGTGCCGACACTGACCACGACCGGGCCTGCCAGCGGCCGACCGACGTGCCGCTCAAGCAGTGTCCGCGCTTCGGTCGGCGCCACCGGCGCCAGGTCACGGCCGTTGGGGACGTGCACGGCGCGCCGTGCCAACCGGGGCGTCGGCAGCCCCCGGCGCTGCGACTCAGAGACTATGACGACCTCGTCGGCGCAGGCGTCCAGCCGGTCCGCGAGCCGCTGGTACTTGCTGGGCCGGCCCAGCAGGGCGCCATGCCGCACGTGTACGGTCGCTATGCCCAGCAGCCGCGCGGCCGGCAAGCCGCAGACAACCGCAGCGCTGCTGTGCAGGTGCGCGAGTTCAACCCGGTCATGCCATAGCCAGCACGCCAGGCGCCCCGTGAGTAACGGATCACGCCCTCTGCTGCGCGCCTCGCGCACCACCACCCCCGCGGCGGCTAGATGCGACACGGATCGCGCCGCCGTCTTCAGACAGTAGACGAAAGTCTGGTGCCCACGACGCGCCAGGCCGGTCGCCAGAAGCTGCACCACGCGCTCAGCACCGCCGCCGTCGAGCGTGTCGATGAGCAACGCGATCCTCATGAGACGCCCTTGGGCAGTAGCGCCGGCGCTGCCGGGACGGCGCCCGCCGTCTCTTCCGATACGCGCGGTTCCGCCACGCCGGCCGGCACGGCGCTCTCCTGAGCGCGCAACTGCGCTGTCACGTTGACCAGGCAGCACGACATGCCAACCAGCAGCCAGAGCCCCTCCGCCCACAGCCGCATCGTAAACATGCCGCAGACCAGGTAGCCCACCAGCGCCGCACGCAATGCCATGGCGTGCCAGGCCAGGTGGAACCGCGTGCGCCACGTGCCCAGGTCCACCGACACGTCTGATGGGAACGTGTAGGACTCAAGCTGCAAACGCCTGAGCCGCGCCAGCGCAATCGCCAGCAGACCCAGAAACAGCACAATACCCGGCAGACCCTGCTCGGCCAGACAATTTAGAAACGTGTTGTGGGTGCTGCGGCGGGCGGTCGGGTCTAGCAGGTACGCGCCCACCTTGTGCTTGAACTGCCCGAGACCGATTCCCTGAGGCTGCTCGTAGGCCATCTCCACGGCCGCCCGCCAGTAGGCCAGGCGGCTCGTAGCCGACAAATCCTGTTGGTAGTCTCTGATGGTGGACATCCGCTCCCACCAGCCGCGGTCGATCAACTGCATCGACAGCAACAACCCGATGACCATCGCGAGCAAGCCCTTCAGGCGATACCCCCTCGGAAGCCAGAAGATCCCCAACGCCGCCATGGCCGCCACGCCGAAGATGGCGCTGCGTGTGCGCGTCATGATGATCGCATTCACTACCAGCGCGCCCGCCAGCAGCGCAAAGCCGCGACCCCACCACGTGCGCGACATGAAGAACTGCGCCCCGATCAACGGCAGCGACGCCACCAGGTGCACCGCCAGCCCGCTTGATTCGGCGAAATCGGGCCCGCCCAGCCCGGCGTCAAGCCGACCGCCCGATACGTGTCCGCCACCGCCCGTCGCCTGATAGCCAATGTACGCCACGCCGATCACCCACGTCAGCGTCAGTAGCGTGTAATGCTCCGGCTTGTGAATGCAGCGCACCAGAATGAGCACGAAGATCGCCTGCTTGACGATCTTGTCAGTCAGAATAGTGATGGGCAGATCAATCGTGTCCACCCACGTCAGCGTCAGCAGCGCGTAGCCAAACAGCAGCAGCATCAGCACGATCGGCAACGGGAACTGCCGGGCCCCCTGCGGCAGGCGCGGGCGGCGCAGCAGCACCCCGATCACCGTGGCCACCGCCACGGTCAGCGAAGTCCGAATACCCGATTGCACAAAGCTGCTCCCCCACCACTGCGCCTGCGGGTTTACGTGGTACACCAGTACGTATAGCGCCACGCCCACCACCGGGTAGATGACCGCCGCACACACGCCGCCGATGTACACCAGCCAGAATGCAATCGCGGTCAGCGGCATGGGACCTCCCCGCCCACGGCGGCAGTAACCGGCCGCACTCCCAGCGCAGCCCGCTCATAGACCTCGCACATCGCCCGCGCCGTGCGCTCCCACGTGTACTCGCGCACCCGCTCACGGCCGCGCCGAACCAGCTCGGCCGCACACTCCGGCTCAAGCACCTGCGCGATGCCCATTGCAATTGACCGCGCGTCCGTCGGATCACAGTACACCGCCGCGTCGCCGGCCACCTCCGGCATGCTGCTGCACCGCGCTGTCAGCACCGGCACGCCACAGGCAAACGCATCCAGCAGCGGCAGCCCGAAGCCCTCGTGCAAACTGGGCATCAACAGGGCCGCCGCGTTGCCCAGCAGCACCGGCAGGTCGCCGTGCGGCACGAAACCCAGGATGCGGCAGTCCGCCGCCACGCCCAGCGCTCCGGCCTGCGCCATCAGCTTGGCCCGGTGTTCCGCCGAGTTACAGCCGGTCAGCACCCAGTGATAACGCTGCCGCACTTCCGCCGGCAGGTGCCCCAGCGCCGCCAGCACACCCGGCGCGTTCTTGCGCCGGGACGCCCCGGAGAAGTTCAGCACCCACGGCCTGTCCAACCCATAACGCTCACGCACCGCCGCCAGCACGCCGGCTTCACCGGCGCGCCCGCTCTCCGCCACTATGCCGCGATCCGGCGCCCACGGTATCACCGTGATCCGCTCCGCCGCCACTCCGAACTCCGCACATAACTCGTCCCGCGTAGCCCGCGAAGGCGTGATGATGTGCCGCGCGTGCCGCACGCCCCGCCGCACACCCTGCAGAAACCGGCGCCGGGCCCGCGCCGACGGCGCATCCTGCACCTTCAGCGGCGCCAAGTCGTGTATCGTCACCACGCACGGAACCGGGCACCACCACGGCGCCGCGTTGGCCGGCAGGTGCAGCAAATCCAGCCCGTCGGCCCACGCCGCCAACGGCAGCCGTACCTGGAACCACGCATCCCAACGGTCGCCCGGCAGATCGATCAAGCGCAGCCGCACATTGTCCGGCCAACGCGCGCTTCCCCCTCCGCCTGCTTCAACCAAACCGGCGTCAGCCTCAAGCAGCGAGCACCGGTTGTCGCGCCGCCGATGGCAGAACGTGAACCGCCAGTCAGGCCGCAGGGCTGGTATCCGGCTGTACGCGTCAAACAAGTTGCGACCCGTGCCGCGCGGCTGCGAAGAGAACACGGTACGGGCATCTAGTCCGATATTCATGCGGCAACCTGGCGGCACCAATACGACCCATGCATCCCAATCGCCGGCGCGCTGCGAGCCGGAACGACGTAAACAGTCCAGAGTCTTTATCGGTTGCCGCAGCAGGGGTGGTAAGTGTGGCGGCCCGACTTAAGCCACAACGGGCCATAACTTTGAGTGTGACAGTTCAGCGCAGGACTTGTTCCCGGGCCCACACGCCCGGCGCCGGCCGGTCTACTGCGATGAGACGTGGTTATGGGGCGTGCGCTCAGCGCGCCGCAACCGCCAAACTGGCGACTCCACCGTGCGGGTTACACCGCCTGAGAGGCCGGAAGCTCCGCTGCCGAAGCCTCGCTGTCGCGCTCTCGCTCCCGCCGCCGCGGCAACAGCGCGTTCCAGACCCGCGTTGCCAGCAACCACGCCACGAACGCCAACAGCGGCGCGGTTACATCCGCCACCCCGGACCCCAACAGCAGGCGCAGGGACTCTATCAGCGTTGCCAGGCCGATCGTCATCATGAAGGCCACTGCCGCCCCGCGCGCACGAGCAACCATCAGACAGAGCATCGTAATGAAGCCGTAGAGTGACACCGTTTCTGCCAGCGACGCAACCACCCGGTCAAACGGCTGGCTGAAGTGGTAGTGGAACGGCGTCCAGTTCACGACAAGCTCCGCTGCGCCAAAGCGCGCCGAAACCGGCATGTTATGCGCCCCAGAAGCCAGGGCGAACAGCGCGGCAACAACCAGGACCACCGCCTGAAGCGTCCGCCCGTGTCGACCGTGGCGGGCGCGGCGGTTGCGCGAACCATCGGGGATTATCCCCAACTCCGCGCACTTCGCCGCCATCCCGCAACCCGCTACTCCGCCCATCAACGCCACCACCATATCCAACAACCCGCAGGCGTGCGTGGAAATGAAGATCTGGGCCAGCTCCAGCCCAATCGCCAGCGCCGCTATCGGCTTCACCGCCGCCCGCACCGCCCTCCAGGTATTGCCGTGTCGCTGAATCGCGGCGGCCGCCACGCAGAAACCCAGGATGACGAACATCCCGAACCGCCGAACGTCGTCCAGGTCCAACCGCCGCGTCAGATCAAGCTCCATGCTGGGCGACGCCAAACGCAACGGAACCAACATCAGACCACCCGTCACCAGCGCGGCGGCCCAGGCCAGCAGCGTCCAGGAATCCACGTGTACCGTCTCATAGGCGTACGCGTGGATCTGCCGCAGTCGGCGTTGCAGCCCCGGTGCTATCAGGCAGCCAACCAGGGCAGCCAACGTGTTGACAACGCAATCCTGCAGGTTGGCGGACCGCGCCGGCATGAACTGCTGCGCAAACTCGGTCCCATAACTAAGAGCAGCGGACAACCCCAGCGCAACCACCAGGTCCGGCATCCCCGCCCGGCCCCGCCGCCTCACCAGCAGCCGAAACGCCAACCCCACCGGAATGTACACCAGGAAGTTCGTAAACAGATCGTTCGCGTCGGAATGCTGCCAGGGCGGAATAGCCTGCCAGCTCGACGAAGGGTCAATCCACTGGCGGCCCTGTACGCCCAGCGGCCCCACCGTGCCATAGATGATCACCGCCAGGCATACCAGCGAAAGACCCTGCAGCGTCCCCCGCCGAAGAATGGGACGTCGCCCAGGATCGCCCTGGCCAGGTGCCAGGTCGCCGGGCCGGTCACCAGTAAAACGAGATGGATAGCCGTCGGTCGTCATGGGCTTCTTTCCCCTCCGGAGGGTGGAAACTGTCACGCCGGTCACTTGCCCGCAGAAGGGGCCCTTCTACGACAAGCTTAGAAAACATGGGCCCGCCAAGACAATCTCTCTCACGCGCCGAACTGACGCGGACGCCGCCGTAACCGCTCCCGAAAGCGCCCCCCCAAAGTCCGCCCACGCTGGCCACACCGGACAGGGCCGGATATAAACTGCGGGACTTGTGACATAACACGCACCGGAGGACGAGCATGGCACGAGTGGTAAACGTGTGTGGGGCCCGGCCCAACTTCATGAAAATCGCGCCCCTGATGCGCGCATACCAGGCGTACCCACACCTCGCCCCGCTGCTCATCCACACCGGCCAGCACTACGACCAGAACATGTCCGACCTCTTCTTCCGCCAGCTCCGAATCCCCGAACCCGACGTCAACCTCGAGGTCGGCTCCGGCAGCCACGCCCAACAGACCGCCCAGATTATGATGCGATTCGAGCCGCTCCTGCTCGAACACCGCCCCGAATGGGTCGTAGTAGTCGGTGACGTGAACAGCACGATCGCCTGTGCCCTCGTGGCCGTTAAGCTCGGCGTCCGCGTCGCACACGTCGAGGCCGGCCTGCGCAGCTTCGACCGCACAATGCCCGAGGAGGTTAATCGCCTCCTGACCGATGCGCTCTCCGACCTGCTGTTCGTGACCGAGCGCAGCGCCCTGGAGAACCTCCGCCGTGAGGGCCGCCCCGACGAGCAAGTGCACTTCGTCGGCAACGTGATGATTGATACGCTCCGGTTCAACCTGACGAAGGCCGAGCAGTCCACCGTGCTCGAAACGCACGGCCTGAAGCCCGGGCAATACAACGTAGTCACGCTGCATCGGCCCAGCAACGTCGATGACCCCGCCACGTTCCGGCGCATCGCCGACGCGCTGGAAGTCATCACCGCCGACCTGCCGACCGTCTTCCCCATGCACCCCCGCACGCTCCACAACCTGGGTCGCCTGGGACTGGCCGAGCGCGTCCAGCGCCTCGCCGGCCTGCGCATCATCGAACCCCTCGGATACCTCGACTTCCTCCGACTGATGAGCCAGGCCAACGTCGTGCTCACCGACTCCGGCGGCATCCAGGAGGAAACCACCATCCTCGGCGTCTGGTGCCTGACCGTGCGGGAAAACACCGAGCGGCCGATTACCATCGACAGCGGAACCAACACCCTGGTCGGGACTGACCCGGACCGGATCATCACGGCCTACCGGCGCTGTCGCGCACAGGCCGCCTCCAAGCCGCCTGCTCCGGAGCTGTGGGACGGCCAGGCGGCCGAGCGCATTGCGGCCATCCTGGCCCAGCATACGCCGGAATAGCACACGCGACGCCACGGAGGTGGCCATGGGCCTTCCGCAACGGATCCTGGTTGTGCTTGGCACCCGGCCGGAGGCCATCAAGCTGGCCCCCGTCGTCAGGTGCCTCAAGTCGCGGCCGGGAGCGTTCACGGTCCGCGTCTGTGCCACAGCCCAACACCGCCAGATGCTCGACCAGGTCCTTGAGCTGTTCGAGATCACGCCGGACGTCGACCTCGACCTTATGTCCCCCGGCCAAGATCTGTTCGGCCTCACCGCGCGGGTCCTGACCGCCATGAAACCCGTGCTACGGTCCGAACACCCTGATTGGGTCCTCGTCCAGGGCGACACGACCACCGTCTGGACCGCCGCCCTCGCCGCTTTCTACGAGGGCGTCCGCGTCGGCCACGTCGAGGCCGGGCTGCGCACGTTCGACAAGCGCCAGCCCTTCCCAGAGGAGATCAATCGGCGACTGTGCACCCAACTAGCCGACCTGCACTTCGCCCCGACCGAGCGCGCCCGACAGAATCTCCTGGCCGAGGCAACTCCCGACGAGCGCATCGTCGTAACCGGCAACACCGTCGTCGACGCCCTGCACTGGGTGCTAGCTCGGGTGCGCGAAAACCCGCCGCCTGAAGTGCGCGCGCTGCGCGACTGGATCGCAAGTAACTTGGGAGAAAGTCCTTACGTGCTGATAACCGCCCACCGGCGCGAGTCATTCGGCCCCGGCCTGGAGCACATCTGTGCGGCGATCAACACCCTCGCCGACCGCTACCCGGACACACACTTCGTGTACCCGGTTCACCTGAATCCGAACGTGCGGGAGCCCGTAAGTCGGCTACTGTCTGGTCGGCGGAACGTTCATCTGCTCGATCCGCTGCCCTACGCCGCCTTCTGCTGGCTGATGAGCGCCAGCACGCTGATTCTGACGGACTCCGGCGGCATACAGGAGGAAGCCCCGAGCCTGGGCAAGCCCGTGCTGGTGATGCGCGCGTGCACCGAACGCCCCGAAGGCGTCGAAGCCGGCTGCGTCCGCCTGGTCGGCACTACCCGGGAACGGATCGTCGACGCCGTGGCCACCGCCCTGAATTCGGCCGGCGAGCCCCACGCCGGCCGGCACAATCCCTACGGCGACGGCCGCGCCAGCGAGCGGATCGCGGAGGCGCTGGCGAGGTTGTCGTTATGAACTCGCCGCAGCATGGTCCCCCGACCAGCACGGACGCGGTTTGCGCTGCGGAGCAGCACAGACGCCGTTTCCAATCTGGAGCAGCCCGGATGGGACGTCCGATTATGTGAAAGGGCACCGCAACGGCGGCCGCCCCGATGGTTTTAGGACAGTGGAGCAGCGAGCACCGCAGAACACCGCCGCCGGCGATAGATGCGAGCAGTTAAAGACTGTGCATAAAGGACTTACGACCATGACCGCCACGCCGCGATCACGGAGGATTCGATGCAGGCGCGGTTGATCGCGACAGAGAAGTCCGCCGCACCGCTCGGCAGCGCGGGCACGTATCGGATGACCGGCCTGCTGCTGTTACTGGCGGTATCGTGGTCCGCGGCGCCGGCGGATGGGCAGACTGGGCCGCCGCTGTTCGCCGTGCGGACGGCCGAAGGGCGGCTGCTGGCGTTCCCTGCGGCTGCACCGTTGGGGGCGGGCTACTCTGTCGATGACGAGACGCTGGCGGCCAGCGTGACGTCCGTTGGTGATGAGCAATGGGAGTTGTCACTCCGCAACGCCGGCCAGCAGGCGTTCCTGGAAGTGTGGTTCCCGTGGGAGCCCGAAGCAACGGCCGTCAACGGCGACCTGGCGGACGACATCGTGTACTACCCCCGATTTGTGGGCGTGGCGGAGAAGGCCGATCAGCTCGAAGAAAGCAGTTGGTGGGGTGAGTCATACCCGGGTCATTGCTTTGCACCTCTGGTTGTCGTCGCGGACGAGCGCGCAGCGCGGATTGTGGCGGCGGTCAACTGGCCGCCTGAGCGCGTATCGCCAGTGATTTCTCGGGGGCGCGTCGGCCTGCGCTACGGAGGCTTGCCGGCAGGCCAGACTGGGCAGTACCGGGCGCTGGTGGCGGCCGCCACCGGGGATCCGGCCAACGGCGTGCACGCCTGGCACCTGGTCCTGGACAAGTACAAGGATTGGCTGCGCCCGCACATGGAGGCGGAGGGGCTGCATCCGATCGAGTACCCGGAGGCGTTTCGCAAGGCGCACGGCTGGCTCAACGTGCAGCTGCACCATCTGGCGCGCTTTGATGTCGCAGAGCTTCGCGCCGTTTACGAGCGGCATCGCCAAGTCTTCCCGTGGATCCAGTGCTGGGGACAGATGAGCAACTACCAGCGCTCGCCCCTGGACGGCCGGGCGGACTTTCCGGAGCCCCCATTGGAGCCGAATGAGCGGACAGGTTGCTGCGTGGACGAGCCGCGGATGCACGCGCGCTACCGGCCGGATTTGCCGGCGCTGGCGCGCGAGATCACGGCGCGCGGCGGGTTGATGGGTTACTACGCACGGCCCATGTCGCCGTACCAGCGGCTGGATGGGCCTGACAGTCCGGACTTGGCGTTTCTGACGCAGTGGATCGAGGAGAACCGTCGCGACGGCGCGAACGTGTTGTACCTGGACGTCGTGGGGGTACGCGATTTCGGAGCGCCGCTGGCGGTGGCGCGGCTGTTTCAGCACACGTTCCCGGCCTTGACGCTGACGGAGTACGTCCAGGACATATATCCAACCAGCGCACTGATTGGCGGGAGCCTGTGGGGGCTCAGGCGCTGGCACACGGAGCCCGGCCAGACGCCGGCGGATCTGGGCCCGGAACTGCCGCGCGTGACGTTTCCCCGTTTCGGCCGGTACCTCCTGGACGACCGGGTCATGTTCCTGGGCTACAGCAACGGCGACTTCATGTGGTGGGGCCCGTATCGCGGGCACGACTACTGGACCGAGCGCCAGGCGTTTCTACTGGGGGCCAAGCTGGATGCGCCCACACTCTTCAAGGGTCAGCGCGGCTGGATCAATCCGGTGAACCAGGCAGTGGAGCTCATCGTAGGCGAGTGGGAACGCGTCGGCTGGTGGGACCGCCGGCCCGTCTACCGGGACCGCGCGGGCATCTCTGACTTGCCCGATGGCATTGACGTACGCCGCTTCGAAGATCGTGAGGGGACGAGCTTGTTCGTGGTGGACAACTGGCACGGTCGTTCCGGACAGGCGTTTCATTATCTGGGCCGGCCGATTATCGTGCCGACGCAACGGCTGTGTATCATGGTGCTCCCCAAGCGACTGGAGAGCCGCCCCTGAGTGGGGCGCCGCTTGATGAAGGTGGTCGGCGAGATGGAGTCGCGTCGCCGCCAAAGGGCGACCGGGCAACGAGACCGGAATGTACCTGGTCCTGCATGCGCTAGTGGTTGTGTTCTGTGCGTACGAGGTCTTCCGCGCGCTGGCCAACTCGCGCGGGCAGGCACCCAGGATTGCGATGTTCGCCAGCCTCGGGATCGTCCACGGCTTGGTGCCGATCCTGACGCCTCGGGCGCTCATGTGGGGCATGGCCAGTGACGCCAGCGTAACGTTGGCGGCCCTGGCGGCTCTGCTGGGCATAGTCATGTTCTCGGTCGGCTGGCGCATCTACGAGCGCAGCAGGCCGGACTGGGCGGGGTTGTCGCCGGGACTGCAAGCACTGCTCGACAGCGCGACCGGGCAACGGCTCTTGCGCCGGTTCTTCTGGGTCTCGATGGCGGTGAGTGTCGGGGCCTGGCTGGTGAACATGATCGTTGTGGCCGGCTCGGTCGCGGCCGCGTTTGAGGCCGCCCGGTTCGAGCATCGCGTCGGTCCGTACATGTACTTCAATGCCATCATGATGCACATCATCCACCTGATGATTATCCCCGGTTTCTTGGGGTTCTTCCTGCCGCGCCGTTATCGCCTGATCGGCATCGTGTTCACGCTGCTTATGGCGGGCCTGATTCTGATTCAGACCAAGGGCGGCCGAGGCTTCCCGATGGGGATGATGGGGGCGCTGGTCTTGGCCTATGCGCTGCGGCACCGTCTGACGGCGTATCGGTTCGGCTTGCTTGCGGCAGGCGCAGCGGTCGTCTTCATGTTGGCTATCGCCATGTACGAGGTTCGCAAGGTGATGGCGCGCGCATCCCTGGGTGAGATGGCGGATATGGTCTTGTCGGCCCAGACGTACCAAGGCGCCCTCACGCGTGACCCACTCAGCTATCACCAGATGCTGGTTGCCGCCGTGGAGCATTTTCCGCGCGACCACGACTTTCTGAACGGCGCCACATATGGTCGCCTGTTGGTCTTCTACCTGCCGCGAAAGCACTTCGCCTGGATCAAACCACCAGATACGCATAACACCTTTGCGCGCGTCATTCTGCATGATCCGGCAACACTGACGACGATCATGCCGACGATCATGGGTGACGGCTACATCAACTTCTGGGGCCTACCGGGGGTCGTCATTATCATGGTACTGAACGGCATGCTATTCGCATTTGCCGTGCGCAGAATGCGTGAGAACGTGTTATGGTTCCTGGTGGTTGGTCCAGCATTTGCCTGGTTCGCATTGATGGCGGTGCGCGGCTCGCCATATGAGATTCTGACGGTCGGCATGAGCCGGATCGCGTTTGTCTGGCTACTCGGAATAGTGTGTATGTTTGCCTACCGGCCGGCCAATCTTTGGGTGCGGCAGTTCAATCGCAATGTGCTGGCAGCGTACGGTTCGCTAGCGCGTCAAGTAGACCAGGTCCGCGGCGCGGCGCGCCCGCCGGCATTTCCGGGGCGGAGCACTCCATAATGCCTGCGCGGTGCCGCCACGCCGCGAACCCCCGCTGGCCGACTGGTGCGAGCGCGGCCGCGGCGCTATGCCGGGCGAGGGTGACATGCAACTGATCCGCACAGTGTGGCTCAACCCGCGACTACGCTCGGAAGCCGCGTGGGTGCTCGGGCACAAGTTCGTCGAGTTCCTCGTTACGTTCGCCGCGCTTAAGCTGCTCACCAACCTCGTCTCCAAGGCGGTCTTTGGCGAGTACAACATCGCCCTGACCGGCCTGCTGCTGGCAGCCGATCTGTTGGCCATCCCAATAGCGCATACGTACCAACGCAGCTACCACACGGTGGAAGCCAATGGCACGGGGCGCGCGGCGCTGGCCCAAACCATGCGCTGGTTGGCGTTTGTCACCATTGGCGTAACCGTGCTGGCCGCCGTCCTGACCTTGCCGGCGTCCAGGCTCTTCGGGTTTGAACCGCTGACCATCTTGGCGGCTGGCCTCATTTTCTTGCCTAATCGGTGGCGCTCGTTGTGGGTGGAAGTGCTGGACGTGCGGCGGGAGCGTGCCGCCTGTGCCATACACAATGTCGGGTTCTTCGCGACGCAGACCGTCTTGACCGCGCTAGCCGTCTACTTGATCTCGCCGCGTGCCACGACCGCGCTATTCGCCTACGCGGCCGCCGCAACCATATTCGGCGCCATCGGGCTACGTGGCCTCCTGCGCGACCTGCGCCGCCGACCGCCCGGCGAGTCCGCCGACCTGCGTCGCATGTTCCTGACCTTCGGGGCTCCGTTGGGACTTCTGCTCGTCTGCCAGTGGCTGCAGAGCTTCTCCGAGCGGTACGTGCTCACGATTCAGCTTGACTTGGACGCTGTCGGGCTCTACGTGGCGGCCTATCAGGTTTGCGGAATACCGTTCATGCTGCTCCATGCCGTCCTAAGCGTGCTCGTCCTGCCGGTTGCCTACCAGCGTGCCAAGGACATCAGCGACGCGTCCCAGGTGTACGCCGGTGACCGTATACTGCTGCTGGGTGTCGGCTGCTACATCGTGGTCGGGGCATTGATGGTGGTGGCATATTGGTTCTGCGGCCAGCATCTCCTCCGGCTGTTGACTACCGCGGATTACGTTCTGCCGGCAACGACGCTGGCGTGTGTGGCGGCCGCGCGTTACCTGATATGTCTGGGCATGCTGCTGCAGATGTTCTTCAAGGTTCACCAACGCATGGCCGCCCTGCTGATCTTCGGCATCATCGGCGGACTCATGGTCATTCCGGCAAGCTGGTTCGCCGTCAAGCTGTACGGAGTCCTGGGGGCCGCGCTGGGCGTCCTAGTTACTGGAATCATCTACAATGCGCTGGCCATATTCGCGCCCGGCGGCTGCCTGTCCTTGATTCGCGCAGTACGCGCAGCGCGGATGCCACGGGATGATGCTGGCGAGGAGGTGTGCCGATGAGCTTCGCGGTGTTGATACCGCCCTACTCCAAGGAACAGGGAGTGTTCTTCAACCTCGCCCAGACCACGGTGGCGCTTCAGCAGGTTGCCACGCGGGCCGGCGTGCGCGTATACGTGGCTGCACCTGCCCAGGAGCAGACGCCCGGCCTGTGGGCGTTGATTCGCCAGCACTACCCCGAGGACCGCATCTTCGTGCTCGAGAATGAAACCGCCGCGCTGGCGCGCGCGGCCGAGCAGGTGCTCGAGCGTGAAGGACGGCTGGTCATTCATGTACAAGGTAACCAGCAGCTTCGGGCGGTAGCCCCACTGAAGCGCCGGTGCCCGGATCGGCTCAAAATCGTTTACACGGTCCACTCCTTCCGCAACGCCGGTTGGCGGCGTATACCATACTCATGGGTGGTGTCGCGCCTGATGCGGCGCTACGTGGACTACACCGTGTTCCTGTGCCCGCGGGCCGCGCAGGAGTTCGTCAACCACGACAAGGTCCTCGCGGGTGGCCGAGGCGGAGTCATGATCTCGGGCGTCGAAGAGTGGCCGCCCGAGGGGCCGGAGGTTCCGGGCCCGGGACAACTCGAAGAGCAGACTCGCTCTGTATTGCTCGACCCAGACATGTTCTGCTTCCTCTATCTGGCGACCTTCCACCCCAATGACGGCAAGGGACATCATTGGCTCATCGAAGGCGCGGGGCCAGTACTGCATCGCCACCGGCACGTTCGGCTGATACTGGCAGGCCGCGGACATCCGCGGGCGCTCGCGGCAGTGCGCGAGCATTGTCGGACCGCCAACATCTGTGAGCAGGTGCACTTCCCGGGTTTCATCGACCGACGGTACGTCCCGTGGGTGATTGCGCAAAGCAACGCCGGCATCATTACCTCTCGGTCGGAGACATTCGGTCACACTATTGTAGAGCCGATGGCAGGCGGGAAAGCCGTCATCAGTAGCCGCGTCGGCGTAGCGCAATGGCTGGTAATGGACTTCCATACTGGCATCGGCGTCGACTACGGCGACCGCGTTGCGCTCGGGCGCGCTATTGAGTACTTCGTGACGCATCCCGACGATGTGGCGCAGATGGGGCGCAACGCCCAAGCATTGGCTAGGCAGCTTCTCACCTGGCAAAACGTCACGGCCAGCCATCTGAGAATCTACCAGTCGCTTTGGACCGCGGACCAAGCCTAGCGACAACCCGCCGCCGCCGGCGGCAACGGTGATACGGTGACCCGGCTCAAGAAGGCGTACTACATCCTCAAATACCTCGGCCCTCGCGTCGTCTGGCTGCGCCTGGGGGTGTACGCCGCCAAGTGGACCGGCCGCGCCGCCCGCGTCTATGCCGCGCGAGAATGGGAGGACCTGAAGCTCGCCGACCTGCTGCGCCCCGAGGCGCCGGCCGACCCCGCGGATTACGCCCAGTACAAACGCGACCATCCATCCGAGTTCCTCTTCCCACTCGGCCGGCCGCCCGAGCTGCCGCAGCCGTGGCCCACCGGCACCGCCGAGCGCCAGCCACCCCTACCCGAGCGGCTCAAGCTGCTCGCGCAGGACCGCTGCGTGTACTTCTTCCGCCAGCCGGCGCCAACGGCCATCGACTGGTACGCCAACCCGTTCGACGGGCACCGCTCCGAGCCGGGGCGGGTATGGTCCGACATCCCCGACTACCTGCCGGAGCAGGGCGATCCGCGCGCGTTGTGGGAGCCGGCCCGCGCCGCCTGGGCAATCGATCTGGCCCGCGCCCGCAGTCACGGCCTCGCCGTCGACGCCGGCTCACTGTACTGGCGCTGGGTCGATTCGTGGATGCACGCCTGCCCGCCCTGGCAGGGCTTCCACTGGAAATGCGGCCAGGAAAGCGCCGTCCGCTTCATCGCCCTGGCACTCGGCTTCTGGAGCCTGGCGGACGATCCGGCCACAACGCCGCTGCGCTGGCAGCAGTTCGCCCGGCTCGCCTGGGCAACCGGCTACCGCATCGCCCACCACATC
The DNA here is from genome assembly GCA_964550375.1 of uncultured Planctomycetales bacterium. Classification (GTDB taxonomy): domain Bacteria; phylum Planctomycetota; class Phycisphaerae; order UBA1845; family Fen-1342; genus JAAYXS01. The sequence goes on from CAZJYX010000001.1 coordinate 156,769, forward strand.
AACTACGCCATCTCGCAGAAGAACAACCACGCCATATCCGAGGCCTGCGGCCTGCTGCTGGTCAGCCGGCTCTTCCCCGAGCTGCGCGAGGCCCAGCGCTGGTGGCGCCTCGGCCGCCGCGTGCTGGCTCAGGAGATCCGCCGCCAGACCTATGCCGACGGCAGCTACGTCCAGCACTCGATGAACTACCAGCGCGTCATGCTGGCCGGCTCGGTGCTCGGGCTGCGCCTGGCGGAACTGGCGGGTGAGCCGTTCGAACGCGGCGTGTATGACCGGCTAGGTCGTTGCGGCGAGTTCCTGTTCCAGATGATGGACCCGGAAACCGGCCGGCTGCCGCAATACGGCGCCAACGACGGCGCCCATGTCCTGCCGCTAAGCGAGTGCGACTTCACTGACTTCCGCCCGATCATCCAGGCGACCCATTACCTCGCCCACCGCGAGCGGCGCCTCCCGCCCGGCATCTGGGACGAGGACCTGCTCTGGCTATTCGGCCCCGCCGCACTGGACAGCAGCGTCTCAACCGCCGGACCCGCCGCATCGTGCGCGCTCACGGCCGGCGGCTACTACACGCTTCGGCGGCCAGAAAGCTGGGGCATGCTGCGCTGCCACACGTATCGCGACCGCCCCGGCCAATACGACCAACTCCATCTGGATTTGTGGTACCGGGGTCAGAACGTCGTTCAGGATTGCGGGACGCACAAGTACTACGTGCCCGGCCGCCCGGACCTGGAGTACTACTTCAAGTCCATCGCCGCCCACAACACCATCGAGATCGACGACGCATTGCCGGTCGAGCTGGTCTCCCGCTTCCTGTACTTCCCCTGGCCGCGCGGGCGCGTGCGCCGCTTTGAAGCGGCTGACGCCGGCTGGCAGTGCTGCGAGGCCGAGCATTACGACTACGATCGCGCGCCGTGCCACGTCTTGCTCCGGCGAACGGTCGTGAGCCTCGCCGGCGACGTCTGGGTAGTAGTCGATGATGTCCTCGGGACCGGCCGGCACCGCGCCCTGCTGCGCTGGCACCTGGCCGACTTCCCGTTCGAATTCGACGCAAACGGTCCGACTCTGACACTGCACACCGCCCGCGGCAGCTTCAGCGTGGCGCTTAGTGCGGGCGACCGGCGGCCGGAGCGTGTCGAGGTCGTGCGCGGCCGCGACGAGCCCGGACGCGTCCAGGGTTTCGTGTCGCCCTACTACGGCGAGCGTCGACCAATTCCAACGCTTGAGGTGAGTTATAGGACTGAATTGCCACTGCGGATTCTAACGACACTCGGACCCCAAGGGATTATCATCCCGCGTCTTATGACGGATTCGGCCGGGCAGCAGCGCTGGCGGGCGGGATTGGTCGCAGACCGCTCGATATTGGAACTGGGACCGCCGGAGCGCGGGGCGGAGTCCGTGCTGCTCGGTTGTGCCAAGGCGCCGGCCGACTCGGCTGATCAAGGAGTGCAGTAGTGAACATATCGATCTTCGGGATGGGTTACGTCGGTATCGTCAGCTCGGCGTGTCTGCTGCGGGACGGCCACAAGATCTTCGGCGTTGATCCGATTGCGGCGAAGGCCGAGGACGTTGCGGTGGGCCGTACGCCGATCCAGGAGCCCGGCGTAGCGGAGATGCTGGCAGCCGGGCAGCGCGACGGCCGCATGGCCGCGAGCACGAATCCGGCCGACGGACTGGCCCATTGCGACATGGCCTGGATCTGTGTCGGCACGCCCTCCAAGCCGGACGGCGGCATCAACCTCGACTACGTGGAGCGCTGCATTCGCGAGATTGGCAAGTGCCTGCGGAGCATGGCGGCGCGCCCGCTGATTGTTGTCCGCAGCACGTCATTGCCGGGCACGACGCGCGGCCGCGTCATTCCCGCCCTGGAGGAAGCGAGCGGGCTGAGGGTCGGGAAGGGCATCCACGTGGTGTTTCACCCCGAGTTTCTGCGCGAAGGCTCGGCGGTGTACGACTTCGACAACCCGCCCAAGATCGTCGTCGGCGAGGCGCACCCGGGCGGTGGCGACGTGCTGATGAAGGCGTACGGTGACAAGTACCAGGCGCCGCGTTTCCGCACCTCGCTGGAAGTCGCGGAGATGGTCAAGTACTCGGACAACCTGTTTCACGCGGTCAAGGTTGTGTTCGCGAACGAGATCGGGGCCATCGCCCGGGCGGTCGGAGCGGATGCCCGCGAAGTGGCCGAGATCTTTGTTTCGGACACGAAGCTCAACATCAACCCGTATTACCTGCGCCCGGGCTTTGCATTCGGCGGCTCATGTCTGCCGAAGGACCTGCGGGCGATTCTGCGGTTCGCGCACGTGCGCTCCGTGAAGGTCCCGATGTTCGACGGCGTGTTGGACAGCAACAAGGTGCAGCTGGAGGAGTTCGTCGCCCGCGTGCTGGCCAAGCGGCCGGCGGTGGTCGGTATGGTCGGCCTGGCGTTCAAGCCCAAGACGGATGACATGCGCGAGAGCCCGTACGTCGCGGTGGCCAAGCGGCTCATCGGCGAGGGCGTCAAGCTGCGGATTTACGATCCGAGCGTGGACACGCGCCGCCTGATCGGCAGCAACAAGGAGGCGGTGCAGACTGCGCTGGGGCACCTCGAGGCCCTGCTGGTGCCTAACCTCGACGATCTGAACGCCTGCGACCTGATCCTGGTCAACCACCCGACGATCGATGCCCAGCGCGTGCAGAAGTGGCTAGCGGCCGGTGTGGGGATCATCGATTTGGCAAGTATCCAGGGCGTGCCGCGTGGCGTGCCGGGCTACGAGGGCATCGCCTGGTAACGGGAGCAACGAAGGAAGGCGATCGTGCACGTTCTGTACCTGCACCAGTATTTCCACACGCGGACGGGCACCAGCGGCACGCGTTCCTACGAGTTCGCGCGCCGACTGGTCGAGAAGGGCCATCGCGTCACGCTGATGACCTCGGGCCGTTGCACGGAGGAGCGCCTGACGGTTCCGCCGGGCGCGCGGTTCATCAGGGTGGAGGTGGACGGCATCCAGGTCGTGCCAATCGCAGCCGCCTACGCCGACGGGCTGAAGGGCACCGGAATGAGCGGCTATGTGCGCATGGCCCATTTTCACCACTTCGCCCGGCTGGCGGCCAAGGTGGGGCGGCAGCTTGACAGGCCGGACGTCGTCTTTGCCACGCATACGCCGCTGACGATCGGTCTGCCGGGCATAAAGCTGGCCCGCCATTTCGGCGTGCCGTTCGTCTTCGAGGTGCGTGACCTGTGGCCGGACGCGTTGGTCAACTGCGGCGCCCTGAAGAACCCGCTGGCCATCTGGTACTTGCGCCGGCTGGAACACAAGATCTACCACGCCGCCCAGCACATCGTGGTGCTTTCGCCGGGGATGAAGGCCGGCGTAGTGCGGGCCGGTATTCCGGCGGCGCGCGTGACGGTCATAACGAATGCCAGTGATCTTGATCTTTTCCGGCCTGACATAGACGGCAGCGCGGCACGCCGACGGCTCGGCCTGGGTGACAGTTTCGCGGCGGTCTACTTCGGCGCGATGGGGCTGGCCAACGGGCTGGAATATGTCGTGGAGGCGGCCCGCATCCTGAAGCAACGTGGGAACGGGCGCGTCAAGCTGGTGCTGCACGGCAAGGGCGGACGACGCCCGCACCTAGAAGCGTTGGCGCGCAAGTACGACCTGTCCAACCTGGTGTTCAGCGACCCGGTGCCGGACAAGGCCGCGGTGGCGGAGATTGTCGCCGGCTGCAATGCCTGCATGACCATATACGCCAACACCAAGGAGGAGCAGACCTGGTCGCCCAACAAGATGTTCGACGCACTGGCGGCAGGGCAGCCGGTGCTGATAAACGTCCCGGGCTGGCTGGGTGATACAATCGAGCAGAATGAGTGCGGGCGCTACGTCGATCCGGACCATCCGGAGGCGCTTGCCGACGCGGTCACGGCGCTGTCAACTAACCCGGAACTGTGTACCGAGATGGGGCGGAACGCACGCGCCCTGGCAGAGCGCGAATTCGCGCGCGACATACTGGCTGATAGGCTGGAGCATGTGCTCAAGGAGGCAGTCGCGACCGGCTGAACAACGAACCGCTGCTGGCGGCACACTGGCTATCATGCCCGAGGAGTGACCGGAATGAGTGCTGCGGAGTCCAAGTCGGAGGCGCGAAACCGTTGGCGCAATGAATACGTCCGCACCGGACGGTTACCCCTATCAGCCATCGTGCGACTGGGATTGCGCGACGCCCTGACACAACCGTTCTGGATGTTCTTCAAGTTCCTGGGAGGAACGATCGGCTTCAAGTCGCGCCAATGGTTATACCAGCATTCGCTCGCGTATCAGGGCAAGGGCGCGCTCATCGACATTGGCGTTGAGATTACCAACCCACAGTCTGTTCATATCGGGCGCTACACGCTCGTTGACAAGTACGTCTCCCTGCACGCCGGCACGGGCAGCATCCGCATCGGCGAGCGCTGCCACTTCGCGCCTTACGCCATGGTGTTGGGTCATGGCGGCGTCGTGATCGAGGACTACGTGGCCATCGCCGCCGGTGCGCGCATCTTCTCGATCAGCGACTGGCCCGGCAAAGGCAAGCGCGTCTGCGGCCCGATGGTGCCGGATGAGCACCGCAATCTGAACCGCGCAGCCGTGACGATCAAGAAGGACGTGTTCATTGGCCTGAACGCCGTGATCCTCCCCGGCGTGACCGTGGGCGAAGGTGCCGTAGTCGGCGCTAACGCGGTCGTGAGCAAGGACATCGAGCCGTGGAGAATCGCCGTCGGCGCGCCGGCCAAACCCATTGCCGAGCGCGATCCGGTCACTGTGCCAGATCTGCCATAATGCCCCTGCAGCGACCGCGCGGACCGCAGCACACGAACCCGCAGCTGGCCACCCGTTTCTACAGCAAGCGCCCCTGCCACAGCCAGCCCGCGCCCAGCCGCCGCGGCTGTGCTTCTCGCAGTAGCACGCTTTCGCCAACCCGCTCTATCCCTCGTCCCTGCAGCGCGCCCGGCGCCTCCCGGCCGCCGATCAGGCGCGGGGCCACGTATACCTGCGCCTCGTCGGCCAGTTGCTGATCAAAGAAGCTCCCCAGCAGCGCCCCGCCGCCCTCGACCAGTACGTTCGTCATCTCCGCCTGCGCCAGCACATCCAGAACCGCCGGCAGATCAAGCCCGCTGCCGCCCGCAGCCAGCGGCACGCGCCGCACCACGCAGCCGGCCGACTCCAGGGTGCGCGAGCGCAACCACGGCGCCCGCAGCCCACAGAAAACCCATGTCGGAATCTCGCCCGCCGTCCGCACCAGCCGGCAAGCCGCCGGCGTGCGCAGCTTCGTATCCAGCACGATACGCGTTGCCACGCGCCGCGGCCGGCCCACCCGACACGTCAACAGCGGATCATCCGCCAAGACCGTGCCGCTGCCAACGATGACGCCATCCACGCGCCCGCGCGTCCGATGGGCGTGGGCCCGCATCGTCTCGTCCGTGATCCACTTCGAGTCACGCGTGTGCGTGGCGATCTTGCCGTCCAGGCTCTGGGCCCATTTCAGGATCACCCACGGCCGCCGCTCCTTCATCAGCTTCGCAAACGGCGCATTCAGCGCCGCCGCCTCGGCCGCCAGCAGCCCGACCTCGGTCGCGATCCCGGCCCGCCGCAACAGCCGCAAGCCCCGGCCGGCCACGCGCGGGTTCGGATCGCGCATGGCCGCCACCACGCGCCCCACGCCCGCCGCCATGAGCGCATCCGTACACGGCGGTGTCTTGCCATGAAAGCAGCACGGCTCCAGCGTCACGTACACGGTGGCCCCACGCGCCCGACCCCCGCACTCCCGCAGCGCCTCAACCTCCGCGTGCGGCCCGCCAAACCGCTCGTGGTAGCCCTCACCGATGACGCGCCCCCGCCGCACCACTACGCACCCAACCAGCGGGTTGGGCTCGACATAGCCACGCCCGCGGGCCGCGAGCTGCAGCGCCCGGCGCATAAACCTCGACTCGTCCGCTCTCCGTGTGGGCATGCCTGCTCCCGGCCGGACCACGCGGCCCGGCCGCGTCGAAAATCGCTACGCGCCGCTCGGGCCGGTCGCCGCCGGCGTGCCGCGCTCCGCCGACAGCAGGAAGTCCTCGTCGCCCAGTGTCACACTCGTGTCAACGTCATCATAGAAGTACGCCGCATCCAGCGCGCCTGACGACAGCTTCAGCAGCGTGCCGGCCGGCAGATCGGTGACGATGTCAATATAGAGCTCCTGCACCGGCGTGCGCTGCCGCGTCGCCGGATACTCCAGTTGCAGGTGGTGTACCGTCCCCGCGCGCTCCGGCAATTGCGCCAACCCCAGGTACGTCACAATGACGTCTTCGCCCGCCTCGTCCAGTGCCGCCAGCGTGCGCTCCATGAGCCGCTCCAGCCCGAAGTCCGTCAGCGGACGCTTGGATTCGCCCCAGATAACCGGCGTCTGCAAATCCACCTTGTTCACGCCCGGCGGCGGCTTCAGCGGCGGGACCCACCAGCGCGTCGTGAACCGCACTTTGTTGTCCGCCGCCCCTTCAACATACGTCGACTCGCCGTACTTCAGGCTCTCGTCCAGCCACAGCATCCGCACACTGAACGGCGCGCGGCGAAACCAGCAGGCAATGTGCTCCGGCCCGTACATGAGTTGCAGCAGCCCGCGGCGCTCGTAACGCGTAAACCGCAGCGTGTAGTAATCAAGCTCGCTGCACTTGGCCGCCACCTGGCGGAGATACCCGACTGGATCACGCCGAACGGCCGCCGCCTTGGCGTCAGCCGTGACCGGCGGCAACTCCACGACGCGCGCCGGCTCGATATCGATCCGCCGCGCATCCGCCGCACAGCCACACAGCAGCGCGCCACCAACAAGCACCAAACCCGCCGCCACACGCGTCAGCAATGTGGGGAATCCCATCAGGTCACCATTCCCTCGAACCGCCAGAACACGGCCCGCCCGCGTCCAACCACTCCGCTGCGCCGACATCGGCCTCAGTCACCTGATTGTACCCCGCCGGTTCAACAGCGCCGCGGCCCGCTACTCCGCCAGCCGGCGCACTTCCGCCACCACATCCCCATACGACGGCTGCCAGCCGACTCGCACGTAACGGACCACCCCCGCACCATCCAGCACCCGCACAACCGGCAACGCCACCGGCCGCTCCACGGCGCCCAGCGGCCCCGCCAACACGCGCACCACGCCCTCCGGCAACTCCGCCAGCCACTGCCGAGCCGCCTGCGGATCCTGATCCAGGTTCAAGCAGATGACCGTAATCCCATCCGCCGCCAACTCCCGCTGCATGGCGTGCAGCGCCACCACCGTCCCATCCGCCTGCGGCGCCCCGACACTCCATAAGCACTCCACGACCGGCCCGAGCCGAACCTGCTCACTCATCAACGACGTGCCGTTGCAGTCCGGCAAACTCCACGGCGTGGCCGGCCGCCCCAGCCAGCGGCCGACATAGCGCGCCCGCGCACGCAGCCCGGCGCGCTCCTCCCGCAACGCCCGCTGCCGCGCGCGGCACAAGGCGTGAAACGGGGACTCACCCGCGCCCGCAAACTCAACCAGCATCCCCGCCCACAAACGCTCCAACCGCTCCAGGGCCTGCCCCACGCCGTCCGGCTGCGCCGCGATCTCATCCAACAGGCTGTCCTCACGCCGCTGCGCCGCCAAGTAGCGCTGCGCTTCACTGATCCGACGCGCCACCCAGTCAGCAGAATACTCCTGCCGCTGTCGGAGAACCGTCACCGCCGTCAGCCGCACGTCCCCCGCGCGGTCCTCTCGCGCAATCTCCAGGCGGCTGATGTGCCCGCCGGCCTGATCAAACCAGTAGCGCTCCCGACCGGAACGGCCGAACTCCGCACCAATTCGCCCGCCGTACTCGACGCTACACTCAATGCGCACGTGCCCGGCTTGCTGTGCGTCCCGTCCCATCCGCTCGCAGTGCCGAACGCGGCCGAACAGGTTCGCCGGCGTCTGCCAGCTCAACTCCTCCTGCAACGGCCGACGTTGCACCAGGAAAAGCTCCAGGGCCGCGTCAAGCTCAACTGCCCGACGCTGCGTCGACTCAGGCATGCGCACACGCCCATATGAGTCCACGTATGCCAGCCCCCCACATAGTGCTGCCGGACGCCCGTCAACAATGGCCACGCGATCCAGCAGGACCAGCAACTCCCCACCCTCCACCGCGAGATACCAGACGCGAATCTGGTCGACCAGCTCGCTCTCACGAGCCGCGCCGGAAAGTGACGAAATCGCGCCACGCCGCTCATAAATCAGGCAGTCCCCCGGCTCACCCCGGTACATCAGGCGCGGCTCAGCCGCGACCGCCGAGCTCGCCACGGCCAGAACGAGCGCGCCCACACAGCGCAGCACGCAGCCCAACACCATCGAGTGCGGCAGGAACATGCAGCGGTTGTAGCCGCTGGACCCGCCCCCCGCAACAACGCTGCCCCCGGGCGCAGAAGCCCTACTCATCCTCGGCGTAGACGTCCGCCGTGAACAACAGGACCTCGGTGTCGACATCGCGCCAGGCATCCGCCGGCAGCCCAGCCTTCTCACTGCAGCACCGGGACAAAAACGTCTCCTTGTCGAGACGATGCTCCGTGGCCACCTGCGGCAAGAATAGCCCGCGCTGATTCTGCCGGCGAATCAGTATGCCGTGACGGCCCAGTTCGAGCTCCGCCAGATTCCCCATTGGCCACGGCGCCGAAAGCACCGACACCTCGATGCGCAGATCCGCCAACTCACCCGCCGCAACCGCCGGAAAACGTGGATCGTGCAACGCGGCCGAAACGGCGGCTTGCCGCACCGCATCCGCCAGCGACTCCTCCGGACTCAGCGTCCCCATGCACCCGCGTAGCTGCCGAAACTTCCGCAACGTCACGAACGCACCGCCGTGCGCGGCGGCGACAATCGGCGGCGGCACAATACGGGTGTCAGCCCCCCCCACGGCACGCTCAATCACGCGCCGTGCATACGCGGGCCAGGAAGACGTGACGTTGGTTTCGCCGTTCATCGTGGCCTCCCAAATGCCGAGGCCGGTGCGACGAGTTGCCTGCGGGCGAGTACTCCAAGCCCTCGATACTCATGGCATGACAACGCCGCAGTGCTCCAGTGCAGCCACTCCAGCTAGCACCGGATGCGGCACCGTTTACCAATTGCGATGCTTGACGTGTTCTTGCCGGCCAGGAATTGCGGTTCCTGCCCATTCTGCCGACGGAGAAGATCCGATACGCGCCGTCGCGTCCGCCCTCCGCCAACGTCTAGCTGGCGCGCGAACGATAAATCTTCAGGCCGACAATCAGAGCCACCAACACGCCCACCAGCAGAACGTAATACCAGAAGCTGCCTATGAACTCGGCCAGCATCAACGTCTCAGTCATAACACGCTCCTGCGACTGTCTCTCCAAACCCGAGCAAACCGCTGCGAACGCGGTCTTGTTACCCGACCATCCCCCCCGTGTCAACGACATCCGTCCAACGAGCGCCCGGCAGCCCAAACTGACACCACACGCTCACACCTCCATCCTCCCAAACCCAGACAGACTCTGGCAATCCGCGATAAACATCCCCCGCCGCGACCGCCCGTTCCGCCTTATCACTCCGGCTGCTTCCCGGTGCTACCCCAGCACCTTGACGCCCCGCAACGCCCGCTCGTTCTCCGTGCCCCGGCATGCCCGCCTATGGCGTGTCGCCATATCGCTCGCCAGGGTCGGCGCGGCCGAAAGCCGTTCCCTGCCAACGCCCCCCAGCGCGGCACTTCGGTCGCACCGAAAGCCTGTCGCGAACCGCGCTCCAGGGGCACACGTGATCATTCCTCGCCAAATGACGCAGAATGGCCGGAAATTCCGCGAACCAGTGCTGGCGGTTTTTCGTCATCAGGCGAACCCGACCCCAAGCAGCGCATATCCTAAATGGCTCATAGATAAGTGTTTACCGAAACAAACTGTTCCGATGACGGACTGCCGCCATACACAAAGAACTCACCCGACTTGCGGCTCATCACTATCAAGACTGTAACACCATTGCCGCAAACGCCTTGTGTTTCGCTACCCATTCTGCTCATGTCTGGCGCGCAACGTGCTAATACGTCAGCTTCAATTGGCGCGGTCTTGGTTTGCGCCGCCGTTTTTGAAGCTGTGGGTATAAACGCTACGCGGCTGATTGGGCTGTTGTTGTGCTCCGGTCCCACAAGCGTAGTAACAAACAAGGAGAAGTCTATGGCCAAAGTTATGTTTCGCGCTGCCGTGCCACTGCTCTTGACGGTCGCCGTCTTAGCCGGCCCGGTGGCAGCGGACGGTTCGGCTCACGACCGTGACGAGGCGCTCGCGCGTCTGGAGGCCCTGCTCCAACATCAACAGGAGCAGATCCAGATGCTTGAGCACCAGGTGGCTGCCGCCGGCAGGGCGGATGCGGATGCCGCGCGAGTGGATGAGGCAATGATGCGGCAGCAGATTCGGAGCATCCTCAGCGAGCAGGAGTTCCGTGAGAGCCTGATGCCGTCCATGTTGCAGGCCGGCTACGACAACGGCTTCTTCATTCGCAGCAGTGACGACCTGTTCCTCATGAAGATCAACGCCGGAATGCAATTCCGGTACACGTACTACAACACTCGGGAGCGAAACCGCTACCTCTCCCCGCGCCTGGAGCGCCATGACCGCTCCGGCTTCGACGTGCAACGCCTGCGCCTGGCCTTCAGCGGCCATGCCTACTCGCAGGACCTCACCTACTACATCGAGCTCAAGGCCGATGCACCGAATGCTTACGATGTAGTCGCCTCCGAAGCCTACGCGAACTACCGCATGGCCGACGAGTTCCAGTTCCGCGCCGGTATCCTGAACGTTGTGGCCACGCGGGAATCAACCGTGTCCGGCCTTAACCAGCAATCCATCGATCGCTCCCTCGCCCACACCGTGTTCGGCTTCGGCACCTCGGTCGGCGTCCAGTTCTGGGGCCAACTCGCCGACAAACGCCTCGTGTACAACCTGGGCGTCTATAACGGCCTGTCCGATGGCGAGAACACCTACTGGGGTCGCACAGTAACCACCGATCCCGCCGAGAACGACGGCAACCCCGCCATCGTCTTCCGGCTCGTCTGGCATGCCCTCGGCGAGGATCCCGAGAACGACTTCGCCACCCAGAGTGACCGCGCGCGCCGCGAAGTCCCCGCCTTGGACATCGGCTTCCACTACGCCTTCAACGACAACTACGGTGACCGCGCCGGCAACACCCGCCTGCCATTCCCACGCAGATCTGTGCTGCCCGGCGGCTTCGGCCTCACCGACGACAGCGGCATTCAGATCAACCAGTTCGGCCTGGATGCCGGCTTCAAGTTCATGGGCTTCTCCGCCACCGGCGAGTACATCATCCGCGTGGTTGATCCGCGCCGCGCCGGCCGTACGCCCTTCACCCCCTGGTGGCTCCTCACCGGCGACAGCTCAACCGTCGCCCAGCACGGCGCCTACGTCCAGCTCGGATGGTTCCTCCCGGTCCCTGGCCTCGAGGACAAGCTCGAAGCCGTAACGCGCGTCGGTGGAATCTCCACGCTGGCCGGCGACCAGGAAGGCACCTGGGAGTACATGCTCGGGCTCAACTACTACTTCGACGAGAAGGTCAAGCTGCAGACCGACTTGACCTACCTCTATGAAGTCCCGATCACCAGCAGCTATGCCAGCCTGGCCAACGTGAATGACAATGCCCTGATCTTCCGCATGCAACTGCAGGTGGCTTTCTAGTCGTATAGAGTGTCAGATTAACAGCACTATTTCTCAAACTCCGAACACTATCGGTTTCACGGAGGAACTCAGAATGAACAACCGGTTCAAACGTGTCCTTGCTCTGGTCAGCCTCGGTGGCATGACGTTCGCGATGGGGCTCACTGGCTGGGCCTGCCATCCCTTCGCCCAGAACCAGCCCTACGTCAACTTCGTCGATGACATCGGGCAGTATGCCGTCCAGGTCGGCGTCGATGAGGCCATGGCAACCTTGAACAACCAGACCCTCGACGCCTGGATGAACGACCCGCTCACGACGCTGTACCAGAACATCTGGTCGGGCTGGATTCAGTACCAGTATCCCCAGGATCCCACGTACAACAAACTGCTGGTCAATTAGCCCGGTCTTCGCCAAGCAAGTTTGACCGAAACGGGCCGCGCCGCTCTGCGACGCGGCCCGTTCTGTTCCCACGCCGAACACGCTTCAGCTAATTGCGCACACACGAAACCGCCCGACCAGAATCTCCACCCACAAGACGCCACCGCAACGCCAGACCCCCGGCGTCGCCCACCTCTGCCCACCGCATCGAACCGCCGTCTCCCGCCCCCGCTATCCCGCCTTCATCGCCGCGATCAGCAGGTCCGCTATCTCCGGCCGCGTGAACTCCACCGGCGGACGCTCGCCGCGCCCCAGCATCTCACGCACCGCCGTACCGGATAAGAACACCCTGTCTGCCTTACCGCTGTTGGTCGTCTTGTCGCTGGCCATCGCCCCGGACTTCCGGCACCAGAACGAATGCTCAAAATTCAGCGGCCTAATGCCCACCGCGGCCGGATCCAAGTCATCAAAGATCCGCTGGGCGTCGTAGGTGCCGTAGTAGTTGCCCACGCCGGCATGATCACGACCCACAATGAAATGCGTGCAGCCGTAGTTCTTCCGCACCAGAGCGTGCAGCACGGCCTCGCGCGGACCCGCGTAACGCATCGCCGCCGGCCAGACGCTCATCATCGTGTTCTTCGGGTTGTAGTAGTTCGCCAGCAGCACCTCGTAGCAGCGCAGCCGCACGTCCGCCGGAATATCCCCCGCCTGCGTCTGACCCACCAGCGGGTGGATCAATAGACCGTCACAAATCTCCAGCGCGCATTTCGTGATGTACTCGTGCGCCCGATGGATCGGATTGCGCGTCTGGAACGCCACTATCGTTGCCCAGCCGTGCGCCGCGAAGGCCGCCCGGGTCTGGGCCGGCGTCAACCGATAACGCGCGAATTCCGGCTCATGGCGCACACACACGACTTCCAGCGGCCCCGCCAGGCATACCTCCCCCTGCGACATCGTCACCGCCACCCCCGGATGGGCGTCGTCGCTCGTACGGTATACCTGCTCGATCTCCTTGCGCTTGTCGTGCGCGTACTTCTCGCCGACCGTCAGAACGGCCAGCAGCCGATCCCGCTCGTCCGTCAGGGCCACCGCCTGGCCCGTGTCAATCCGGGCCGCGGTGTCCGCGTCCACCGAGCACGTGATGGGCACGCTCCAGATCGGGCCGTCGGCCAGCCGCATGTCGTCGCAGATCGCGTGAAAATCCGCCGCCCCGACGAACCCGCGCAGCGGGCTCAGCGCCCCGACCGCCAGCAGTTCCAGGTCGCATTGCTCACGCTCCGCCAGCGGAATGCGCAGCAGCTTCCCGCTCTGGGACTCCAACTCCTGCCGCCGGCCGGCGTCGCCGACCAGATTAACCAGTTCACCTCCATGCGGAGGAATCAGACCCTTGCTACTCATGTATTTCTCCAGGGCGCATCAGGCCGCGACCGCGGGCCGCGGCACGTGCCAACCCAACCCAGTATACGCCAGAAACGCCTTGCCCGAAAAGCGCTCAACCACCATCCGGCATCCTTGCACGCCGTACCAACAACGTTACGCTATTCGCCATGACCACGCTCCTTAACACCAACGAGCTGCATCACACCTTGGATCGCATGGCCCGCAAGATCGCCGCCGCCGCCCCGAAGGACGTGCCCGTCGCGGTCGTCGGCATCCGGCGCCGCGGCGAGATCCTGGCCCGCCGGCTCCTGCCGGCCCTCCAGCACGCCGGCTTGCAGCCGGCCCACCACGGAGCCCTCGACATCACGCTCTACCGCGACGATCTCACGACGATCGGCCCCAGCGCCGTGGTGCGCAAAACGGAAATCGACTTCGATATCACGGACACCTGGCTGTTGCTGGTGGATGACGTCCTGTACACCGGCCGCTCGGTACGCTCCGCACTCGACGCCCTCACGGACCTGGGCCGCCCGAAGGCCATTCGCCTCGCCGTACTGGTCGATCGCGGCCTGCGCGAGCTGCCCATCCAGGCCGATTTCGTCGGCCTCCGGACTGATACCGAACCCCATCACACCGTCGACGTGCAGTTCACCGAGCTGGACGGCGTCGACAAGGTCGAACTCAATGACCGCAGAGACATCTGACCAGCCCGTCTGGACCCGCAAGCACCTGCTCAACCTCGCCGAGCTCAGCCGCGAGGAGATCGTACACGTCCTCGATACGGCTGAAAGCTTCAAGGAGGTCTCAACCCGCAGCGTGAAGAAAGTCCCGGCCCTGCGCGGCCGCGTCGTCGTCAATATGTTCTTTGAGGAAAGCACGCGCACCCGCATGAGTTTCGAGTTGGCGGCCCAGCGGCTGTCCGCCGACGTCATCGACTTCTCCGTCAGGATGTCCTCCACCAAGAAGGGCGAGACACTGCTCGACACGGCCCGCAACATCGAGGCCATGGGCGTCGATATCATGATCCTGCGGCACGGCGCCGCCGGAGCCGCCTATCACCTCTCCCGCGCGGTGAACTGCTGCGTGATCAACGCCGGCGACGGACAGCACGCCCATCCCACCCAGGCCTTGCTCGACCTGTTCACCATCCGCGAACGCAAGGGCCGCGTGGACGGGCTCAACGTGGCGATCGTCGGCGACATCGCCCACTCGCGCGTGGCCCGCTCGGACATGCGCGGCCTGCAGACGCTCGGGGCCAACGTCACCTTCGTCGGACCGCCAACGCTGGTGCCGCGCGCCTTCGAATCGCTCGGGGCGCGCGTCGTCCACGACTTCGACAGCATCCTGCCCGAAATGGACGTCATCAACATGCTGCGCATCCAGAAGGAGCGCATCTCCAGCAGCGTCTTCCCCTCCCTGCGCGAATACGTCCGCCTCTTCGGCATGAACAGCGAGCGGCTGAGACGCTGCAAGCCCGACGTGCTCGTGATGCACCCCGGTCCCGTCAATCGCGGCATCGAGCTGGCCGCCGACGTGGCCGATGGGCCGCATTCCAGCATCCTGCGCCAGGTCACCAACGGCCTGGCAATCCGCATGGCCGTGCTCTTCCTCTGCCAGCAAGCCACCGATGCCGCCTAGCACCCGCCGCAGAAACCGCGTCGCCCCCCGGCCAACGCCGAACACCGAAGACGCCTCCGAATCTCCACGCCTGCTACGCCGGGCGGCCGCCATACCCCGTCCGCCCCGGACTTCCACCCATACCCCCGTCCGCCCCGAATACCACGACCACCGTCCCCACCGGCGGCTGAACGTAAATGATTATCCGGGTAGAATGCGCGCTGGCTAACGCCACGCGCCGCCCGCGCCAGTAGCCCAATCGGCAGAGGCAGGGGACTTAAAATCCCCCCAGTACGGGTTCGAATCCCGTCTGGCGCAGTCCAGCTCGGCCAAGCGTCCGACCACCGTCAGCCCCCAACGTCCAACCACAATCCCACGCACCGCACACCCGCTCACGGCTCGCCTGCCCGCGCGCTGTACCACGCCGCCCACTCAGCCACCGCCCGTCGCCGCACCTCCTCAGACGCCGCGGAATCATACTCCGGGCACACGCCGGTGATTCGCGCCAGCGCGGCCGCGGCACGGTTGGCGATCGTAGCCGGCACCGGCCCTGCCGCCACCCCCGCGTCTGCGAGACCACCCGTAAGCCCCAGCGCGGCCGCCACCTCCACCGCCCGCTGCTGCGCCAACAGCGGCACGTGGCCCGCCGGACGCACATCGTCCAGCAGCTCAAGCAGCGCCGGCACGCACCCCGGCGCGCGAATGTCCGCCAGCGCATCAACCAGCGCCGCCCGGCATTCCACCTCCGCCGACACACCAGCCAGCTCGCCCAGCGCGCCAATCGCCGCCGGCGTCCCCAGTCGCCCCAGCACCCGGCAGGCCGCAACCCCCACCGCACCACCCGCGCGATAGAGCGTCTGTAGCTCCGGAATAACATCATCGTGCGCGCGCACGGCCAGCCCGACTGTCGCCAGGGCACGCACATCCATATCCTCATCGCGCAGTAATTGCACCAACCTGTCACACGCCCACAAGTCATCCAGGTGCTGCAGCGCCAAAACACCAAACTGACGCACACCGGCTCGCTCGTCGCGCAGCAACGCGTTGATGCCCCAGCGCCCCCCAGGGCCGGCCTGGCACAGCGCGGACAGGTAGGCCGCCCGCCGCAACTCATCCGTGCTGCGTGCTATTTGCCACGCCCAGTACCGGGCCCGCAGCGGCGTGCGCAAAACCAGCGCCGCACAACACACCGTGGCCGTCAGCGCAATCAGCAGCAAGCCCGGCCACTTGGCCCGCCGGCGGGCCAACCCGTTGACTGAAGCGCGGCACATGACGCCTATTGTAGCACCACACTGAAGTTGCGCTCGATCGCCTGATACCCTCCGCGAATCGGCGCGCCGCCCGGCGCCGCGCTCCGAAACTTATGGGAGCAAGCGCGCCTGCGTCTGATAAGCAGTGCGGTATTTTCCTCTCGATTTCCACCCGGCCTAAGTGCTATCATCGCCCTCGAACAGAGACGGTTTCCATAGGAGATTGGAGGGGCAAGCGCAGGTGGGACGACATCCTTTCGATTCGCTGATGGAACTGCACACAGACGACATCCGCCTGGATTGTGCTGCGCTCCATCTGGCGCGCGACGCCTACGCCGACATCAACATCCCTCACTACCTGCGCATCCTCGACGGGCTGGCGGAGGAGATCGCTTGTCGTCGTCCCGGACTGAGCGCAACGCTGCGCTTCCGGGCCATGCGCGACGTGTTGGTGCGCTCGTTCGAATTGCGCGGCGACACTGGCGACTACGGCAATCCCGAAAACGCCTACCTCAATCGCGTGCTCGACCGCCGCCTCGGCGTGCCGATCACCCTCTCCGCCATCTGGATCGAGGTCGGCCGGCGGCTCAAGTGGCCCGTGAGCGGCATCGCCCTGCCCGGCCATTTCCTCGTGCGCTTCGATGACCGCGAGCGCTTCGTGCTGGCCGACCCGTTCGCTGAAGGGCAGACCCTGTCGGCCGACGACTGCAAGCGCATCGTGGAAGACCACTTCGACGAGCCCGTGCGCTTCACGCCCAAGATGTTGAACGCGGTTGACACGCGGACCATCTTGGCCCGCCTGCTCAAGAACCTGCGCCGCATCTACCTGGCCCGCGGCGATTGGCCCCGCCTCGCACGTGTGCTCCGGCGGCTGGTCGCGGTCGAGCCGCTAGCCGGACAGCACCTCCAGGACCTCGCCTGCGCATACGCGCGTTGCGGCGACGTGCGCGGAGCGTACAGTTGCCTGCGGGCCTACCTGCGCCGCATCCCCAACGCCCGCGACGGCGACATCGTCCAGTGGAACCTGAACCAACTCGAAGCCGCCCTCCTGGCCCGCAACTAACCGTCCCCCCACAAACTACGCCGCTTCGTTCGTTGCCACCGACGCTCGACCGGCAAACACGTGCACGCGGGCGGCAAACGCGACCCGCGGCTGGGGGCAATGCTGCTATAATGGCGGTCGCTGGCGGATTCTGGCGACATCTCAGCAGTCAGCGTCATGGAGATGCCGACACGGCGGGCGGTGCTGCTGGCGAATGTAAAGGCTCCCTTCTGGGGGCAAGATCCTCGCGGGCCGCCTTCGCCGCCAACAGTTACTCAGCGGGGCGCCGATATTGACAGTAGTATCTGAAAGCTCGGAGATCCCAGAGCGCTGCCTGCGTTGTTATGCGCCCGGCGCGGTGCTGATCGCGCTGTCGCTACGTCTGCTGGCGCCCGCGCCCTGGGGCATGGTATTCGTTCTGGCGCTCATCGTGCTGGCATCTATCTCCGGACCGGCCATGGCCGCCTGGTACTTGGGACGGCAGCGCAAGAGTGACCGCCGGGCCTTCCTGCTGGGCCTCGCACTGGTCAATGCCATCTGTCTGGGCGTGTTTGTCGATGTTGGCCTGCGGTCCAGCGCCGGGATGTTCACGGGCTTCCTGGTGCTCGCAGGACTCGCGTGGGCGGTAGCAATGTGCCTCGGCAGTCTCAGCTCCGCCGCCGGCGGTCGCCTGTGGGACCGCTATCGCGTCTTCGCCCGCGCGGGCCTTTGCGTTCGCTGCGGTTACGATCTTAGAGGCACGCCGAGTGGACGCTGCCCGGAGTGCGGGACGGGCTTTGAAGCGACGAGAACGGCGGCGTCGCCCACTGGATCAGCGGACGAGGAACATTAGGCATCAGGTTGCACGCGGCGCGGCAGGGACATTGGCCATGAGGATACCGGCGCAGATCACCATCGCAGTGTGCTGCTGCCTCATCGCAGCAGGTGTATTCCTCCTTGCACAGCGTGAGCCGCGGCCCGGCCCCGGATCCTTGCTGACTGAACTGGCCGGTGATTGGACGATACGCGTTGCCCCAGGCGACTACCTGCTGGGAAATGCGCTGGACAGCAGTGGCCAGGCGGTGCTCTACCGGCCGGACCGTTCCGGCGTGATGCGGGCGGTTCAGAAGAACATCCTTGCGTATGCTGCGGGCGATCAGGGCATCCTGCTGCGGACGAACGACGGCTATACGTGGCTGCCTGCAGGAGGCGGTGAACCGGCGGTGTCAGCCGACGTGGTCGCCCTTCCTGACGAAGCGGCCATTCTAAGAACTGCGTTGCGGAATCCAGCGCCTTCTTACCGCACGAGGCTGACCGTGTTGGCCGCACTCTGCGCTGCAGCGTCTGTTTGCTCTCTGCTGGCGGCAGCGTTCAAGCGACGTCAACGATTACGCAATGGTGAGAGTCAGCCCTTCGGCTGAGGTCGCACCAATTCTGCGCCATGATTAGTCCGGCCGGCGGCGTCGTAAACAACTTGAGCGGCTACACTTACGCGGAGGCCAACCCGATCCGCTTCAGCAGCAGACAGTTCGACGCGGAAAAGGACTCGTCATCGGCGACGCCCGCTCGCGAGGACTGAGGATGCTACGGCTTCCATATGCCAAGGCGACGGGGCCGAAGCACAGGATACTCATTATCTGCGTGGTGGCCATCGCAGCCTGTCTTCTGTGTGCGCCCGCGACTATCTATCTCGGGCGCCCATGGATTCGAACTATGCTTGCGAGGCGACCCAGCGTTGGGCCCCTGTTTCAAGACTGGGTCGCCACCGACTGGGGATGGGCTTGGGTACGAGACAGGGAGATCTTGAGAGATTCAGAGAACACGACTGCATTCGACGATCCAGCTCTGAACCTGCTCGTCATAGTGGTTACGCGCGACCCTTCCAGTGCGTCGGCAGTCCATCACTGGGGCGAGAATGAGGCCATCCTGTTCAGGTGGACTCCTTACGAGACTACAGTGACCCGCACCGCTGACACCCTTATCGTCGCAGACTGCACTGGACGGCAAGAGGCGTTGCCGCTGTTGCCCGGCGGTGCGCGAACATTCTATGATCTGGCAACGCGGAACAGGAACGCGCTGCTCCTGGACGTGCTGATCGACTCGGAGATTACGCCTGACGCCCAGAGACTCAGGCAGCTTGTCGAGCGCGTTCGCTAATCGGGCATGGTATACTTGCACTGCCATCTTCCGCATATGGACAAGCACGTGGCGGTCGCCCAGGCCCAGGTCGGCGGCGGGTCGGCAGCCGGCGGCGTCGACGCCGGCGAGTACGTCTTCACCTACGACGCCAACGGCAACGTCGCCCAGGTGCTGGACCTCTCGGCCGGCTCGGCCGCGGCGGCGATCGTGGCGCATTACGAGTACGACCCGTACGGCGGCGTCGTAAATGACCTGAGCGGCTACACTTACGCGGAGGCCAACCCGATCCGCTTCAGCACGAAATACCACGACGCCGAAACCGGCCTGGGCTACTGGGGCTACCGCTACTACTCGGCGCGGCTGGGAAGGTGGCTCAGCCGGGATCCGATTGGCGAAACGGGCGGGATTAATGTCCTCGTGTACTCGCTGAATAATGCGGTTGACCTCGTCGATCCTTTGGGTCTTGTTCCGACGGATGTGCCACCTTGGCTGCCAGGTGACAATCCGTTCTGGCCGCGTGGACGTGCAAGCGAACCGCAGCCAAGCACTCGCCCGGCAGGCACAATCACTGTTACTATACAGTCGTGCTGTACGGGAGGGAGTGCTTCGATCGCCGTAGGGTTCGAGCTTGACCGGACGGGTCAGTTGCGACTTCGATATGATGAGTTGGTTACCAAGCTGAATCGTCCGGGCTTCACGGCGGCTGAACGATCAGCGATGCGAGACGCACTGCAGGAGCAGTTCGGACGGCTGCAAACCGAATTCGGCAAGCAGTTTACCGAGGCTTGGAGAACAGCGCACCCAAAGCGGCGCGGGAGTCCGGGCAAAGCTAACTTCAAGGTCACCGGTTACGCGCGTACTGCGTGTCATGTTGGAAAGGCGTGCATGATTGTGGGAGTGGCGGCCGATGTGTACGTGATCGTTACGTCAGATGACCCGCTGATTCAGACGGTGCGCGCAGGTGGCGCGATAGCCGGCGGATACGGCGGGATGTTGGGGGGTGCTTGGCTGGGCGGGAAGGTCGGCGCCGCGTGTGGCACGTGTGCCGGGCCGTGGGGAACTGCGATTGGCGGCATAGGCGGTGCTGTGCTCGGTGCGTGCTGCGGTGAGGTAGCAGTGGAGGCTACAATCGAGTGGATCCGTGAGGGACGACGGCGTGTTCCGGCTGACTGGGATCCTCTCCGACACGGCGCGATCAAGGGCTTCTGAAAAGGAGTATCAGGATGGGCGGCAGCGCCGGCAAGCGATCAGCTGATCTCGGGAGCCTGACACTTCAGAACGGGATTCTCCGCTACGAGCCCGGCCTGCCGCCCTACTGTGGCTGGGCGCTCAGGATTGACGAAATCCGTGTCGTGGGTGAGTACAGCACGGACAACGGACCCTACATCGAGGACTTATTCTGCGTATTCGTGGTGAACGAAACCACCTGGCACGAGGTTCCTTACGATGCGCTGGGGGTGCGGGAGGCTATCGCTACGATGGCCGGCATGCTTCGAACCGACTTGACATTCCAGTTGCTTCTGTCAACCGAGTTCCGGAGCCGGGTGATCTGGCCGGAACATCTGCGGGATGTCGCGCTTTTCGAGTTTCGTGAGGTGCGGCGCCGCTTCTGGGACATGTTGCTCCGCTGGGGTTGTCCGGGCGAGGTCGAGTCCGTCCTGTCGCCCCGAGTCCTCGCATACATTGGCGGCGCGTGAACTCGGAGGATGGGATAGTCCGGCGACCGTGAAGGTGTGATTCCGCTGAGAGTGCCCCGCCCGGGGGCAGGTCATTCAGGTGGCTGCTCTTGATGGAACTCGACGGGAGCGACAACCTCGTGCGTAAGTACACTTGGGCACTGGACTTAGCCGGGCAGCACGGCTCCGTCAACTCGCTCGAAGCAGCCGGCGGGATCGGCGGGCTGCTGGCGGTCGCGCAGGCCCAGGTCGGCGGCGACGTCCTATACGAGTCCGGCCTGCGGACAGATCTCCACGACCACCAGTTCGGGCTGGCGGCGGGCAAAGAGCTGGCGTAGCGTGCCGCTGTGCGTGGCCACGTTGCTCAGGCTGCATTCGCCGGTGATCGAATCGAACCGGCAAAAGACCGACTTGCTCGCGCCCAAATCCAGTGCCAAAATCAACATGGCCGGGTCTCCTTCAAGATGATGACTTCATCTTTGGGCTGACCCCAACGGCCGAGCCCGTAAGGCGGTATACCGCCAGGAGACCCGGCTTTCATAGTTTCTCGCGGTCACTCAGCGCAGCACCGGAGCGGATCTTCGACAGCCGAATACCGCGGCTGCGTGGCGCCGTCTAAGCGCCCGCAATCGCCCGCAATTCGGTGCTCTCGCGCAGCAGCCGCAGCGCTGTGCGGATGTCGTCGCCGAACTCCCGGTCCGCGTCGGCGTGCGTGATGTGCCGCCGGATGATGGCGTGAGCAGCGGCGGGTCCCTGGCCGGGCCGCTGGGGCGCCCGGAAGTCGACGGCCTGCGCCGCGCACATGAGCTCCACGGCCAACACCGTCTCCACCCGGTCCAGAATCTCGTAGCACTTCAGCGCGGCGGTCGCCCCCATGCTCACGTGGTCTTCCTGTCCCAGCGACGTCGGAATCGAATCCACGGACGCCGGCGTCGCCAGCACCTTGCACTCGTTAACCAGGGCGGCGGACGTGTACTGCGGCAGCATATAGCCGCTGTTCAGTCCGGTATCCTGCATGAGCAGCTTGGGCAGCCCATCCTCGCCGCCCAGTAGTTGGTACGTCCGGCGTTCCGAGATGCTAGCGAGATCAGTGAGTGCAATGGCCAGGTAGTCCAGCACCAGCGCCAGCGGCGCACCGTGGAAGTTCCCGCCGCTGATGGCCGCATCTTCGAAGATGATCGGGTTGTCGGTGACGCTGTTGATCTCGCGCGTGATGACCTCACAGTAGTGTGCGAGCACGTCCCGGAAGGCCCCATGCACCTGTGGCACGCAGCGCAGCGAGTAGGGATCCTGCACGCGCGGGCAGTCGGCATGCGACGCGAGGATCTCGCTACCGGTCATGTGCCGCCGGATGTTAGCGGCCACGGCTTGCGCGCCGCCGTGCGGCCGCAACTCGTGCAGACGCGGATCCATCGGCCGAATGCTGCCGCGGAAGCCCTCCAGTGTCAGGCACGCGATCAAGTCGGCCAGGTCCGCCAGGCGGCGCGCTCGCACGCCGATGTTCGCCGCGTACGCCGCCATGAACTGCGTGCCGTTGATCAGCGCCAGCCCTTCCTTGGACGTCAACTGCAGGGGCGGCAGCCCGAGGGCCGCCAGGACTTCGGCCGCCGGCCGGACCGTGCGCGTGCCGGCGTGCTCGGCTGCACCGGGCACGCTGATCTCGCCGCGTCCGATCATGCCGAGGACCACGTGCGCCAGGGGTGCCAGGTCGCCGCTGGCGCCCAGCGACCCGCGCGTCGGCACCACCGGCAGGATGTCGGCGTTCAGGAAGAGCTGCATCACGCGCACCACGTCGGTGCGGACGCCGCTGTGCCCGGCCAGGAGCATGTTCAGCTTGAACAGGAGTATCCAGCGGACAATCTCGGGCGGCGTGGCCGGACCGACGCCGACCGCGTGCGAGATAATCAGGTTATGCTGAAGCTGATCGAGCTGCTCCGGCGGAATGCGCTTGTTGCGCAGGTGTCCGAAGCCCGTGTTGATGCCGTAGATCGGCGCGCCGCTGGCCACGAGATCGTCAACCCAGCCGCGCCCGCGCTCGACACGATCAAGCGCTGACCCGCTTATGTCCACGTGCAGC
This sequence comes from uncultured Planctomycetales bacterium, assembly GCA_964550375.1. Lineage (GTDB taxonomy): Bacteria > Planctomycetota > Phycisphaerae > UBA1845 > Fen-1342 > JAAYXS01. The sequence goes on from CAZJYX010000001.1 coordinate 179,974, forward strand.
GGCTGCCCCAGGCATTCATCCAGCAGCGCCAGCGTCAGCGGCTGTTCGCCCAACTTCAGCGTGAAAGGTTTCACCGGCGTTTCTCCTCGGCGTAACTCGCCACGGTCTCCGCGGCGTCGACGACGAACTCGCGCAGGCCGGGCAAGCCGCGCTCCGTCAGAGCGGCGTGCACCTGGCGGCGCAGTTCATCCCGCGTTTGAAGCGCGTAATAATCGCGCTGGATCGCTTCGTTTACCAGCGCCAGTTCCTCGACCGCGTTATCGGCCACACGCACGTGGTAAACCTGACCGCCTTCGGCCGGCAGGCGCGCACAGTACATCCAGCGCGGATCGCGCCGTTCGTAAGGGCACGACTCGGGTATCAGGCGCGGATAAGGCTCATCGCCGGGCAGCGGTACGCGCCCCAGACGCCCCGCGGCAACGTCGAGACGCAGCAGGCCGACATTGCTGAGAAGGAAGACGATTGGCGTGGGCTGGTCGCGCACGCCGACCGGCAGGAACATGGGCGGGGCCGGCAGCTCGAGTTCTTGCGCCATCCCGGCCGACGTCCACACGCGACCATCGGTGCGATCGAGCAGAAGCTGCGGGCCGCCGCGCAGCGCTACATGAATCACGCGCTCGTCCCCCGGCACAGTCTGAACCAGCGCGACTTCGGGCAGGTCCGGGTCCGCGAAGTACTCCTGGCCGTATTGCAGGTCTTCGCGCCACAACTCGGCCGTTTCGCCGACGGGCGTGGGCTGGTCCCGGACCGCCGCCGCCAGCGTGCCAAACACCGGTGAGGCATACACGTCGAACGGCCCGATCTGGTCGGGCGCGATATTCAGGGCCGGCCCGGACGCCGTGTCCTGGGGGATTTCGACGACGCGCCGCAGGGTGTAGACCCACACGCGCCCGCTGCTTGGATCGCGTCCCAGCCACGGCCAGTTCAGCGGCCCCGGGAACCAGTTCGGCGTCGGGCCGTCGATGGGCGTGACGCGGTCCGCGCCGGCGTCGAATTGCAGCAGGCGCTGGTCGCGTGTCAGCACCAACCATCGGCCGCCTTCTGTTCCCATTGGCACCGCCAGCAGCGGGGTTTGCAGGGCCGGCAACCGGCGGGCTGCCGGGGCGGACGTGAGAAAGTCAGCGGTGGTGCGCAGAACATCGGCGCCGGGCTCTCCGCCGGCGGTCGCCAGGGCGCGCGTCGCATCTGCGCCGCGGCCGGCGGCCAGTTGCCGCAGCGCCGCGACGATCGCCGCTGGGCGGGCCCATTCCGGACCGCGCACCGCCTCGGTCAGCCGCGCGTGCATCTGCTCAAATATGCGCTCATCCGGCCGGCGGCTGGCGTACTCCAGCAACGCCACGGAAAAAGCCAGCCGGCCCACCTGCTCGTCCGTGGCGGACGGCAGCAGGGCGAGGAGATGCTCGTGCACTATGGCGCTGTTCTCGGCGCGCAATGCGAAGAGCATCCAGTAGGCGTAATCCTCCAGGGCCGGGTGGCCCGGCTGATTGACCAGCGCGAACAGCTCCGCCAGGCGCTCGTCCGTGGGGAACTGGTAGAGGAAGAACGCCACGGCGGCAGCGACTTCGGGACGCTGAATGCGGGCAATGTCGGTGGGCGGTCCGGGCGGTCGCAGGATGCCGCGGGCATCTTGATACAACGCGTCAAGCGCCGCTTCCGGCGCGCCGTGCGCAAACGGCAGCCAGGCGTCCGTGCGGACGCGCAGCCACTTGTTCACACCCTGCGACGCGCGCCGCAGAATCGCGCTGCGCGGCTCGATCAGCCGCAGGCATTCCGACACAAGATCCAGCTCCGACAACATCCAGGCGCTGACCGCCAGCATGTTCCCAGCCTCGCGATCGACCTCCGTGTGCGCGCCCAGAACCGGCCGGTGTTGCTCCCACCAGGACGCCGCCACCTGCCCGAGCACGTCGACGAAGCGGCCGGCCGGGATAAGCACGCGATGAACCGGGACGTCGCGCTCAGCACTATCGTCCGGCGCAGCGGATTCGGCCGCCGTCCAAAGCAGACGCTCCAGGTGGAAGGGCGCCTTCTGCGGCCCGGACACGTCCAGCCACGACGGACTGGTCCAGGCCCGGGCCAGCGAGATTGACTGGCGGGCCTCCGGATGTTCAGCGAGCAATCTGAACGCCGTGGCCGCGTCGCCGGCCGTGTACGCCAGAACCGCGTGGAAGAAGGGCGACAACTCATCCGCCGGCAGGGGCAGGTCCAGGGCGGACAGCGTTTCGTAGGCCTGCTCGGCGTAACCGGCGTCATACAGACGCAGCACGCGCGCCAGCACTTCGCCATGCGGCGCGCGATAGTCGCACGCGATCGGCAGCGCGCGCGACGCGATTGGGCCGATCGCACCGCGGCCGAGCACGTGCAGCGTCGAAGCGCCGCGGGCGTCCTGCACGCGCGCGTAGAGCTCGGCGCTGCCGTTGACCCGCCGGTGGTTCACGTGCGTGATAACGTCCCCGGCGCGCAGCCCGCTGCCCGGATCCGGCCGGACGACCAGCGCCGCAGCCACCGGCGGCGCGCTGCTGTCCAGCACGAAGCTCAGGCGGATGCGCACCTCGGGATCCGCTTCCTCAGCCAGCCTGGCGCGCAGCAGCGGAGCGACGGATTCGCCGAGGATGAGCAGGCTGTGTGTGGCGGCCTCGCGCAGGCGGAAGTCGGCGCTACCGAGTTGGTCGAGCAGCGCGGTGACCTGGTCCGCCGGCCCTGCACCAGGCGGCTCGGGCGGCTGCATTCCGTCGGGCACAGGCCCGGCCGCGAGGCCGGCCAGGCCACACAGGACTACCAGGCCAATGACTTGCGACTTGCCGCCCACTTCGGCGCCTCCAGGCGTTTTCACCGCTCCTGAGTCTACGGGCGCTGCGATCCGCTCGCCACCGCCTGACGTTGACCGAAACCGTCCCATCGGCAACGCACCGCACACCGGCTAGACTACGCCTAATGGCCCGGGCGCCAGCGGTTCCGTCCGGCGCCGTTCGACCTGGCATACAGCGGAGACTAGCGTGAAGCCGAAGGTTGTTACCGTCTTCGGAAGTTCGCAGCCACGGCCGGGGAGCGCCGCCTACGAACTAGCTCATGAGCTGGGGCGCGGCATCGCCGCCGCGGGCTGGGCGTTGTGCAACGGCGGCTACGGCGGGACCATGGAGGCTGGTGCCAAAGGGGCGGTGGAGGCCGGCGGGCACACGATGGGGGTTACGCTGTCGCGTGTCGGCCCGGGCGGTCCGAACCCGCACATCAGGCAGGAGATTCCGACATTCAGCCTGTTAGTGCGTCTGGAAACACTCATTCGCCTGGGGCACGGCTATGTCGTACTGCCGGGCGGCACAGGCACGCTGCTGGAGTTCGCCGCCGTCTGGGAGATGTTCAACAAGCGCGTACTGCGTCGCGCCGCGCCGCTGATCCTGCTCGGCGAGCACTGGCGGCCGATCGTGGCGGCTGTCCGGTCTGAGCAGCCCGACGCACCAGAGCCGTACATGGCCGACAGCGTGTCGGCCGTGCTGGAGGTTCTGAGCACGCATCTGGCCGGCACGGCGAATGACGAATCGGCCGAATCGGCGGCGGGCTGACGAATCTCCGTCAGCCCGGCTTGACCGGTTGGCGGCCGGGCCCTTACTATCTGCCGGATAACAAGTTGATCGGACTGCTCTCGACGCACTGGCGCGGGCGGAAGGAACTGATCCGACACCTCGCCGGACGAGGTTTGTCCAACATGATCGTTGACTGTCACACGCAAATCTGGGATCCGACCACGCACTTCGGACCCGCGGCCGCCGCCATGGTGGAGCAGGCCGGGGAGGCGGACGTCAACCGGCACCTGCAGGCGGTGGATGCGGTTGACCGGGCCATCGTGCTGGCATTCAAGAGTCGTTATCTGGGCAGCGAGATCCCCAATGAGTTTGTGGCGCAGTACGTCCGCCGCAACTCGGCCAAGCTGGTGGGGTTCGCCGGGGTTGACCCCACGGAGCGGGACTGGCTGGACGACCTGCGGATTGCCCAGGAGGAGTTGCAGCTCAAGGGTGTGACGGTTTCGCCGCCGATGCAGAACTGCCATCCGGCCGACAGCCGCGCCATGCGGCTTTACGAGGCATGCGTGCAGCGCGGCCTGCCGGTGCTGTTCGAGCAGAACCACCGCAGTCCGGCGGCGAAGCTGGAGTTTGGCCGGCCGCTGCTGCTGGACGAGGTGGCGCGCGAGTTCCCCGAGCTGCGCATCATCATCAGCCACATGGGGTTTCCGTGGATCGAGGAGACGATTGTCCTGTTGGGCAAGCATGCGCACGTCTACGCCGACGTCGCCGGTCTGCACCAACGCCAGTGGCAGACCTACAACGCGCTGCTGCTGGCCTGGGAGTACGGCGTGATGGACAAGCTGCTGTTCGGCAGCGATTTTCCCTATCGCGCGCCGACCGAGTGCATCGAGGATCTGTACTCGATCAACCAGATCAGCCACGGTACGAATCTGCGCGCCATCCCCCGGGCGCAGCTCCGCGGCATTGTTGAGCGCAACACGCTGGCGCTGCTGGGCATCGAACGCTCCAACCCTCAGGTCACCAATCGCAAGAGCGGGATATTTGTTGATGACGAGTAGTTGTGCCGGGCGACGCATGGTGCAGGTCGCGCTGCTGGCGTCATTGTGCGGCGGTCTGTTGGCCGGCTGCCAGCGCGTGCCGCGCGGCCTGGAGTTGACGTCTTACCAGGACCCGTATTTCCCGCAGCGTTTCCGGGTAGCTTTCGACCAGTGCGTCTACCATGTCGATGGCAGCGGTGACATCCACATCGCCGGCCGGGCGGAGACGGCGGCCGATGACACGGCGGACGCCATTACCAGTCTGCTGCACATCCACGTGTTCTGGCGGCCGCACCCCGGGGCGACCTTTGTCAATCCGACCGGCATGAGTGCCACGCTGCGCTACGTCGAACACAGCGCCGCCGGGACGGCCGTGTACGGCGGAACCGGCTTCGTTTATCCCCGTACGCAGCGCGACCGGACGCTGCTCGCCCAGATTGACAGCGGCACACTGGCCCTCGACAGCACGACCGGACGGCCGCCGGAGCGGATCGGCGACGCGCGCCTGCGCGGCCGGTTGCGCGCCCGGCGCGACGCGCACCAGACGCTCGACCTGATGCGCACCATTAAGCTGCATGTCGGCGGCGCCCAGTCGGAACGCTGATCTCTCGCCGAGTTGGAGGCGGCCCGAGCCGTGAGCGCGGACGCGCAGGCCATGTTCGTTCTGCTTGAGCACCGCAGTGCTGGGGACGTGCACTGGGACTTCCTGGTCGGAGTCCCCGGCCAAGCGGGCCTGGCCACGTGGCGCCTGGCGGGTGATCCGACGCAGACGGCCGCGGCCGTTTTGGCCGAACGAATCGCCGACCATCATCCCGCTTTCCTGGACTACGAAGGCCCGCTCCGGCGGGCGCCCGGCGCGGTTCGCCGGCTGGACCGCGGCCCGGCGCGCGCAACACGTTGGGCCGATCCGCAGATTCAGTTGGAATTGGACGGGACGCGGCTGCGCGGCACGTATGAGATCGGGCTCTGTGCGGGCGGGCAGTTGGAGTTTCGCAGGGCTGCGCCGCGGACCGCCGGCAGCGCCGATTAACCTTGACCGGTGCGCAGCGCTTCGGCCAGCAGCCGCAGCCACTGCCAACAGAAGTGCATGTTGTTCACAGCCAACGGCACCAACAGCACGGCCACGAGTGCGCAGGCGCTGCGGCAATCGAGCACGCGCAAAGCGTGCGCCAGCACGGCGAAGAAGTAGAACGTGAATGTGCCGGAGAATAGGAATACGTGGGCGTTGCCATAGAAGATGTGCAACACGGCGCAGCCGGCCAGGCAGATCAGCGCTGCCCACAGAGTCGGGCCGCGTGTGGCGCTGCGTGAGCAGATCAGCGCGGCCGCAGCGGCTAGCAATAGCCACCAGGTGACCAGGCAGATGCGGCCCAGGGCGCTGTCATAGCGGCCCAGGTGCAGCCCGAGATGCCCATCCGTATCGGCGCGGACGACGAGGCCCGGGGCTACGACGTTTTCCGCCAACATGCCGCGCGCGACGTTGTGAAGCGCGCGCGTGCTCTCTGACGCCGATTCACGTGCCACATGGCGCCGTTCGCCGCGCAACGCCCCGGCGGCATCGGCCAGGGCCGACTCCGGTACCAGGGCCGTCTGCACGACGAGACCGACGGCCAGCAGCGAAAGCACGCCGGCCGCCCAGCGCGGGCTTGCCCGCCAGCCCGAGCGCCAAGCGTGGGCCGCTATGAAGCAGACCACGGCGGTGGCGATATGGGTCAGCGTGATGCCGATGGCGAGCGCGGCGGCCGGCACGTCGTGGCGCAGTCGCACGTGGCACTGCGGGCGCGCGGCAAGCAGCATGTGCAACAGAATCAGGCCGGCGGCGGAGAATGCGTAGGTCTCCGGCAGCGCTGCGAAGACCAGGTGTGCCGTGGTGATGCCGAGCGTGGCGGCCAGCAGCAGGGCGAGAACGCGCGAGCCGGTGACGGCGCGGAAGTAGGCGGCGGCCAGCGCCAGGGCGGCTCCGCCGGCCAGGGCGGTGAGCAGAACGGGCGTGTGTACCCCGCCCAGCGGCCGGGCTGCCACGTATAGCAGGCGCGTCAGCAGGAGAAAGAGCGGGTGCTTGAGCGTGATGGCGTGCTCGCCGGCGATTTCGCCGCTCATCAGGCGCACGTACAGCGGTCCATCCGACTCGAATAGCGTGAAATCGTCGCGGAAACCCCAGCGTGCCACGACGGCTTGGCCGAGGAGGAAGTAAGCGGTTGTCGCCAGGGCAGCCAGGCCGATACACAAGGCGGACCACACCGGGGCGGCGCGCAAACAACTGGCGCAGCGGGGCACATCCTGGCGCAGGTAGGCGCGCAACCAGCAGGCCAGTAACGGCATTGCCAATCCGCCCGCGACCACCAGGACGAGGTGCGGCCAGCGACTGTCCGGCATGCCAAGCGACCAGGCGGCGATCGTGCCGGCGCCGACGAGCAGCGTCGCCACTCCGCCGGCCAGCGGCAGGCGGTACAGGAGCCGGCGATCACGCCGGGCCAGCAGCGCTGCCAGGGCAAACAAGGCCCACAGCCACAGCCATGCATGCATACCATAGTCCGCCACTGCCGGACTCCCGCGGGACGGCGTGTCGCGCCGTCCCGACCCGCGAGGCTATCCCGGACGCCGGGGCGCGACAAGCGTGCGCTCGACCGCATTGCGCCCAGAGCTTATAAACATGGCCGTGCCGGGCGGTGCTGGTCTGGAGCAGGCCGAGAGGGAAACCATGTCGAAGTCTTCATACGAAATGCTGATCGAGCAGGTGCGCGAGATTCGCACGCTTGAATCGATCGAGTCCCTGCTGGGCTGGGACCAGCAGACGTACATGCCTAAATGCGGCGCGGCACACCGGGCCAACCAGTCGGCCTTGATTGCCGCCAGCGTGCACGAGCGGTTCACCAGTGCTGAGCTGGGCGCGCTGCTGGAGCAGGCGGAGCGCGTGGCGGATCGTGCTGATCCGGTGGTGGCGACGAACTTGCGTGAGCTGCGGCGTGACTACGACCGGGCGGTCAAGCTGCCGACCAGGCTGGTGCGCGAGATCGCCGAGGCCGGCGCGCTGGCGTTCGAGGCCTGGCAAGCGGCGCGGGCCCGCTCCGACTTCGCGCACTTCGCGCCGCACCTGGCGCGGCTACTCGAGCTGAAACGGGAAGTGGCCGACCGGATCGGTTGGCAACAGGAGCGCTACGATGCGCTCTTGGACGAATATGAGCCGGGCGAGTGTGCTGCCGGCATTCACGAGTTGTTTGCCGCGCTGCGGCCGCAGCTTGTCGCGCTGACGACGGCGATTCAGGCCGCGCCGCGGCAGCCGGACCGGGAGTTGCCGAGACGACCGGCGCCGGTCGCGCAGCAGGCGGCCTTCAACCGGGCCATGGCGGACGCGCTGGGCTTTGACTTCACGGCCGGTCGGCTGGACGTGTCGGCCCACCCGTTCACGACGGCCCTGTGCCCGCAGGACGTTCGCATAACGACGCGTTACGACGAGCGGAACATCGCGGATTCGCTCTTCAGCGTGATCCACGAAGTGGGACACGCGCTGTACGAGCAAGGCTACGAGCCGCGGCACGTCGGCACGCCGATGGGCACTTACGTGTCCTTCGGCCTGCACGAGTCGCAGTCGCGGTTGTGGGAGAACCTGGTCGGGCGCAGCCGGCCGTTCTGGCAGCACTTTCTGCCGCGCTTGCGGGAGGTCTTGCCGGACTGGGTCGGCACGGACCTGGACGACTGGCTGCTGGCGATCAACGCGGTTGGGCCGTCGCTGGTGCGCGTCGCCGCCGACGAGGTAACCTACGGCCTGCACATCATCCTGCGCTTCGAGCTCGAGCGCGAACTCGTCGGCGGGCAGCTCGCCGTCGCGGACGTGCCGGAAGCGTGGAATGAGCGTATGCGGGAGTTGCTGGGGATAGTGCCGCCGGACGATGCGCAGGGTTGCTTGCAGGATGTGCACTGGAGCATGGGGGCGTTCGGCTACTTCCCCAGTTACCAGCTTGGCAATATCTACGCCGCACAGCTCTTTGCGGCGGCCCGCCGGGCCCTGCCCGAGTTGGATGCGCAGATCGCCCGGGGGCAATTGCGGCCCTTGCTGGAGTGGCTGCGCGGGAGCATCCACCGCCACGGCAAGCGCTATCGGGCGCGCGAGCTGCTGCGAGTTGTCACCGGAGAGGAACTCTCGGCCCAGCCGTTCCTAGACTATCTGAACGGCAAGTATCGACGGCTGTACGGCCTGGAGGCGTAGTGCGGCGCGGCTTGGTCGGCGCGGCTACTTCTCGGTCAGCTCCAGCGCCCCGGGCCAGTCGGGCGGGGGTGGGTGCCGGCTATATTCATCCAGCGCTGCGAGGTAGCGGTCCACGGCTTGGTCGGCGGCGCGCTGCGTGCGGCAGGTCTCGAACGCCGCCCGGGCGGCCGGCCAGTCGCGCTGCTGGAAGTGTGTGACGGCCTGGCCGAATTGGTCGGCATACGCGCACAGATCTTCCGGCACCGCGCCCGCGCGCCCGAGCAACTCGAAGATGGGAACGGCCTGATGCTTGCCTTTGACGCGCACGCCGCCGAGCGGGCGGAAGATGAACGCGTCCCCGACCTTGGCGCGGGTTGCGCCGCTCACCAGGATGCGCGTGCCGTAGAACTTGTTGGCCGATTCGAGCCGGGCGGCGACGTTCACCGTGTCGCCGATGCAGGTGTAGTCATATTTCTGCTCGGAGCCGCACGGCCCGACAACAGCGCTGCCGGTGGCCACGCCGATGCGCAGCACCAGTTCCTGGAAGACCTCGTCGCCGCCGGACTGCCGCTGTTCGTCGATGAGCCGGGCCAGCCCTTTCATCAACTCGACCGCGGTCAGGCAGGCTTGTTCGGCGTGCTGGGGCTGGGGGTATATCACGGGGTTCCAGAAGGCGAATATGCCGTCGCCGATGAACTTGTTGATCATGGCCTCGTGGGCCAACATGATCTCGCTGCAGCGCCCCAGGCAGACGTTGAGGACGCGCTGCGTGCGCTCCGGGCCGATGCGCTCGGAGATGGGGGTGAAGCCCTGGAAGTCCGTGAACATGGCCGTTACTTCGCGGGTCTCCGCCCGGCGGCACAGCTCGGCATCCTCGGCCATCTTGCGGGCCAGCGTGGCCGAGGTGTACTGGCTGAGGGCGGTGGTCAGCTCGCGCCGTTCGCGGTCCAGGAAGAAGTATCGGTACGTGCCGATGGCCACGTAGCTGACGAGGATGGTGCCGACGGCGGGCGTAACGGCCACCCAGGTCCCGCGCGCGTGGAACATCCACCAGCCGTGCACTGCCAGGAAAGCCGCCAGTAGCGCCAGCACCCACAGTGCGGCCGCGCGCGGCGGGCGCCAGGTGCTCAGCACACTGGCCGCCAGACCGCACACCGCCGCGAGCAGCGCGTTCAGCGCCGTCGGCGTGGCCGTTACCATTTGCCCCGTCAGCAAGCCGTTCAGCAGGTTGGCGTGCGCGATGACGCCCGGAGCGCGTGGATGCGTCGGGATCGGCGTCATGTCGGCCAGCGCCGTCGCCGTGTAGCCTATCAGGCAGATCTGGTCCGCGACGCGCGGCCGGAGCCACGCCAGCGTTTGTTCAACTTCGTGGGCGAGCGCCGCGTTGGCCGCGGCGACACGCGCGGTCAGGGCCTCAAGCTGAGCCGCCTGTCGGAGCACGAACTCGGCATCGCCTGGTGTCATGGCCGCGTCCGGCGCCGCGCCCGCCGCAACTGCCCGCAACCGCTGCACCGCCGCGGCTTCCCAGGCGGCCATCTGCTCATCCAGCTCCTCGACCTGCGCGGTCAGTTCGGCCGCTTGAGCGTTGTCCCCGTATCGCCGGGCCGCGCCCGCGGCCTGCTCGATTTCCAGCCGTTCAGCGAGTTGCTGCCGATACGCGGCGTTATCCGGCAGCAGTGCCCCGGCAAACAGGGCGTGGCGTTCGTCCGCGAGCAAGCGCCGATTGTGCTCGAGTTGGCGCCGGCGGTCGTGCACGGTCCACAGAGCGTCGGCCGGCACGTGCTCGCCGAACTGCCTGGTCCAGTCGCGCTCGGCCACCCACGGCATCAGCAGGCGCCCGCAGCTATCAAGCGTGATCACGCGCTCGCCGCCCGCCGCCAGCGGCAGGCGCAGGCGCCCGCCGCGCACGACCATCTCCGCCGTGCGCACATCCAGAACGTCACATGCCACGGCGAAGGCCAGTTGCGCCAACAACTGGCCATCATGTTCGGCCAGCAAGGCGTTGTGGCGCATGACGCCGTCCGCGTCCGGCTCGTACGCCACGAACCCGCACGAGCGCGCCGCTTCGGCCAGGCGGAAGTAGACCGGCGTGACGGCCTCAGCCGGGACCGCCCAGGCCCGCAGGTCGGCGGGCACCCTGAGCTGCCGGGCCATCGTCGCGTCATAGCTGAGTACGTCGCGATAGGCCGCCACCAGAGCCGCCCGCAGCGGCGTTTCATCCGCCAGCGTTCGGTCAGAAAGCTCGACGTACAGCCGGCGTAGTACCTCGTGCGGCGGTAAGTCGCGCCATTCGGGCCGCTCCGCCAGGCGCGCCCGCACGTGGCCGCGCAGCACGAACTGCCGGCAGCGCTCGTAGACCTGGCGGACGAAGGACAGCTCGAGACCAGTCTGCCGCGCGACGATCTCGTCCGAACACAGCGGGTCATCTTCGAGCACCGGCACCACGTGGGCAGCGCGCCACAACTGCCGTGCCCGTTCGAGACTGATTCCCCGCCGCTGCGCCAGGGCCGCGGCATCACCATCCCCGGCCCGCGCCGCGGCAACGGCGGCCTGGAAATCGGCGCTGCGGTCCCAGGCGTCGGGGTCGTAGTGGACCGCCAGGTGGACATTCCCGGCCGCGGCAATCGCCGCCCGCAATTCGTCGTCGGGTAGCGCCGTGTCGAGATCTGCCGCGGCCAGGTCAAACGGGTCGGCGAGCATGTCCGCGTCACGCGGCACCAGCGGTCGCACCGGCTGCGGCTCGGCATAGGTCAGGTCCACCACAATGGCCCGGGCCCCCAGTTCGCTCAGCACACGCAGCAGGCCGGCCTGCTCGTCGCGCGGCCACGGCCAGCGCCCGACCTTGTCGAGCGAGGCATCATCGATGTCGATGCAGGTGATGCGCGGGTCGGTGGGCGTCGCGTTGGCGTAGCGGAAGCGCAGGTCCAGGGTCTTGAGTTCGGCCCAGTCCAGCGCCCCGGCCAGGTAGGCCGCCAGCACCAGCGCGGCGGCGGCCGCACCGATCACGAAGGCAGCCAGATTGGCGCGTTGCTGTCGGCGGCTCACACCGAGCTATGTTGCCTACTTCCGCCCGCAACGCAAGGGCCGCGGGCCGGCAGAACAGTAACAAGCTGAGCGGCAGCGCAGATCCCCGGCGGCCTAACGCGCGCCGGGCACGGTGGCGGGAACGACGGCATCATCGACGGAACCGGGCTGGAGTTGCGATGGCAGGTCACGTCGATACACTGGCGGCCAGATGTGCCAGATGTCGAGTCGTCTCGCAGCGGCAGGCGGCCGTCGCGGTTCCTGGTTGAGCAGGGACATGTGGCCGGGCTCGAAAGGGGCGCCCACGGACATGAGGGGTCTCGAAGCAGAGCACCCGCCGCGGAGATGGCAGGCCCAGCCGGAGTGAATGTGCCGTGCCCGCAGATCTGTTTTCTGTCGCCAATTACGCTGAAGCAGGGTTGTGGCTGGTGATTGCGGCGACGTTCTTCGTCTTGGCTGCCCGGGCCCGGATCGGCGCGCGGAGCCGATGTGTGTTGGCCGGGATTGCGTTTGCGCTTTTCGGCCTTTCTGATGTAGTGGAGGTGCAGACGGGTGCCTGGTGGCGTCCCTGGTGGCTGCTGCTGTGGAAGGCGTCTTGCGTAATCGCCCTGGCGGGGCTGCTGGTCGAGTACAGGCTGCGTTGTCGCAGTAGCAGCTCGGGCGAATAAGTGGAATCTGTGGGCGGGTGCGGACATGGTCACAGCAGAACTGAGTTTCCGCGTGGTGCGCCGGGTTGACGATGAGACAATCGGCGACGCGGTGGACCGGTTGGTGGAAGCGCTGCAACGCAATGGCCAGGTGCTCAGTGAGGAATGGCCGATTGCCAGGGAGGGGCGGCGCGTGCGCACGTACGTGAGCATCCCCGAACCAGGTGCCCTGCGCGCCAGGCGCAAGAGCCGGTGGGTGAGCGCGGCCCGACTTGGGCTGCGTCAAGCTGGCTTACGGCTGACGCGGGTGACGAATCTGGGGTCCGAACCGGTCGCCCTGGATGTCTGCCGGCACAAGGCGCCGAGCTCGTACGTGTTGTACACAACCGGGACGAGCATGGAGTCACCGCTGCGGTGCGGAGAGTGCTTCGATCCCGTGCCCTTGTATCGTGTCCCTCATACGGACGAATGTGGGACTTACGAGGACATCATCTTCTGGCGGCGCAACTACCAGCGTTTTGATGGGATCTGGTTTGCCAGTCGCGCGGGAGAGCGATTTGCCTACCGCTGCTTGAGCCGGTTCGACAGCGACCTTTCCGCCGCAGGGCGCGAGGTGTGCGAACGCATTCGGAAGCTGACGGGCAAGCGCGTCTACTACTATCTGTACCGGCACGACGGCCGGAGCCGCGACGCCGAGCGCCGGCGGCACTGTCCAAGCTGCCAAGGGGAGTGGCTGTTGGACGAGCCGTGGCACGGGTGTTTTGATTTCCGGTGTGACCGCTGCGGCCTGGTGTCGAACATTGCCCACGATGTACGGTGACGCGCCAGGCATCACGAGTGTCGAGGCACACGCTGTCGCGCCGGCGGTCGGCCAGCATGCTGGGTCGGAGGATTCAAGACCGCCAGCAGGCGGATAGCGAGCTTCGGTCGGGGGTCCGCGGCGTCACAGGCCAAGCGGGCACAGGGCGGCTCTGGACATAGTCCGTGGGTTATGCTCTGATGGTGCTGTTTGACTCGCACGCCTTTCTGAGAACGGGAGTTGGACGATGGAAGAAGGCATGTCCGTGATGTTGCGATTCGGCCGGAGGGTGCCGGAGCTTGAGGAGGCGTTCAAGAAGGACGGGCACGAAATCGTAATCCCGAAGAAGAACCGCAAGGAACTTGACAAGTTCAACGTCGCTGTTACGTCGCCGGCGACATTCAATCAGGCGGTTACGGATACTGAGGAATTCCTCTGCAAGCACATAAGGGGTCTGAGGGTATACGCCGCCGAGGTGGGGCGCGGTCCGGTATTGGATATCGGCATAGAACTGGATAACCCCACGTTCTTCATGAAGGGCTGTTGCTGTCCACGTGGATTCCTGAGACTCTTAGTTAGCCTGGACATCGAACTGTGGGTATCACTCTATACGTAACACGTCACAACGCCGGCCTTGTGGACGCGGCACGTATACGCCGCCGGGCTGGAGCCGATCGAGGAGTATGTCCTGCACGATCCGGACGGCGCGGGCCCCGAGCCGTGCACCTGGACGCTCGCTCGCGAGTTCATCTGGGGCGCGCGCTTCCCGGAGCCGCTGGTGATAATAGACTGGACAGCGGCCGGCGATGTGGCGGCCGCATCGGAGGAGGTTTTGCACTACGTCCGTGACGCCCTCGGCAGCGTGGTCGGCCGGCTGGACGCGGTGGCGGGCACGAAGCTGGCTTGATGCAGGAGTTCTGATGACGTTTCGAGGACGGCCCGCGTCTGCGCTGCTCAAGAGCGGCACACGACCACTGCTATGCGCGGGTGACGCCGCGAGGTTCGACAGTGCCACCCGCCCGGTTGCCCCGGCTTCGTATACTGACAGTGCCTGGAGAAACGCGAAATGACAGACGAACCCTACGATGCCCACGACATGTTTGCGCTGATGGTGGAAACAGCAGAGGGCCATGCGCTGTCCGCGCAGCTAACAGCGTTTGCCAAGGAAGTCAACCTGTGCGCACCAGAGAATAGTGACATTGTGGAGAAGATTGCGAGCTGGTTCGACCAGCCTGATAATGACGCATTTGGGGTGCGCGACGCTGTTGTGTTTGCGTTGTGTCGATGGAACCCGGTTCCTGGCTATGAGCACCTCGCCCTCCGCGCGTGGCGCCGCGGCTATAGGACTTTGCCGTTTGGGGACACAGCAAGGTCAATCACACGCTGCTATCGCCATTCCGGTCAGCTCTCACTGTCGGTTGTTCTGGAGATTGTGGGGCCTATGCTACAAGCTCCTCCGGCGGCGCGCGCGGTGGAGGCTGATCCATGCCTCCAGGACGTGTATGTTGAGTTCCTCAAAGATTGCGGCCTAATCATAAGACATCTGCACGCTCTGTTAACCAAGAACGATGCGAGCGTAAGTGACAACTGGGACACCCACAGAGTAACTGTAGACTGGAAGCAGGTTGCTGAAGTTCTGTATATGGCAGCCATGCTGGAACCGCGCACATGAGCCTGGACGCCGGCCAGCCGGAGGCGACGCCGGAAGCGGTTCCGGCCAAGCTGGTCGAGCGTTACGACTACGACCCGTACGGCAGGACGTACATCGCGCACTGGGACGCGACGGCCGGCCACGGTTGGTCGGGCCGACAGTACTGGCGGCGTCTGGTCTGGTTCAGGCCGGCGCTCCGACCGGCTCCACCGTAGCCACGTAGCTCTCCAACGGCAGGCAGGTGCAGACCAGGTGGCGGTCGCCGTAGACGTTGTCCACGCGGGCCACCGGCGGCCAGAACTTGTGCTGCCGCACCCACGGGGCGGGGAAGGCCGCCTGCTCGCGCGAGTAGGCGCGCGGCCAGTCGCTGGCGGTCACGGCGGCGGCCGTGTGCGGCGCGTGCTTGAGCGGGCTGTCGTCCGCCGCGATCCGGCCTTCCTCGATGTCGCGCATCTCGGCGCGAATCGCGATCAGGGCGTCGCACAGGCGGTCCAGTTCGGCCTTCGACTCGCTTTCCGTCGGCTCAATCATCAGCGTGCCCGCCACCGGCCAGGACATGGTCGGGGCGTGGAAGCCGAAGTCCATCAGCCGTTTGGCGACGTCATCGACCGTCACGTGGGCGGTCTTCTGGAACTCGCGCAGATCGATGATGAACTCGTGGGCGACGCGGCCGCGCTTGCCGGTGTACAGCACGGGGTAGTGCGGGCGCAGGCGTTCCGCCATGTAGTTCGCGTTGAGAATCGCCACCTGGCTGGCCTTCTTCAGTCCGGCCGCACCCATCAGCCCGATGTACATCCACGAGATCGGCAGGATGCTGGCGCTGCCGAACGGCGCGGCCGAGACCGGGTCCAGGGCCTGGTTGCCGCCGCACTTGACGACCGGATGGCCGGGCAGGAAGGGGGCCAGGTGTTCGGCACAGGCGATCGGGCCCATGCCGGGACCGCCGCCGCCGTGCGGGATGGCGAAGGTCTTGTGCAGGTTGAGATGGACGACGTCGGCGCCGATGTCGCCGGGCCGGCAAAGCCCGACCTGGGCGTTCATGTTGGCGCCGTCCATGTACACCTGCCCGCCGTTGGCGTGGACGATCTGGCAGAGCTCGCGGATGTCCTCCTCGAACACGCCGTGCGTGGAGGGGTAGGTGATCATCATGGCGGCCAGGTGGCCGCGGTGCTGGGCGGCCTTGGCGCGGAGGTCGTCGAGCGAGATGTCGCCGCTGGCGGTGCATTCGACCGCCACGACGCGGCAACCCGCGAGGACCGCGCTGGCCGGATTGGTGCCGTGGGCCGAGGTGGGAATCAGGCAGACGTCGCGGTGCCCTTCGCCGCGGGCCGCGTGGTAGGCCCGGATGACCAGCAGGCCGGTATATTCCCCGGCGGCGCCCGAATTCGGCTGCAGCGAGACGGCGGCGAAGCCGGTCAGGACGCGCAACCAGTGCTCCAGCACGCGGAACAACTCGGCATAGCCCTGCGTCTCGTCGGGCGGGGCGAACGGGTGCAGGTGCGCGAACTCGGGCCAGGTGATCGGCAGCATCTCGGCCGTGCCGTTGAGCTTCATGGTGCACGACCCCAGCGGGATCATCGAGGTGCACAGCGACAGGTCGCGCGCTTGCAGGCGGTTCAGATACCGCAGCATCTCGTGTTCGGCGTGGAAGCTGTTGAAGACGGCATGCGTCAGGTAGCTGCTCGAGCGGGCCAGCGTTGGCGGGAAGCCGGTCTCGACCGCGCCGGCCAGCTCGTCCACCGACAGCGCGACCGGCTCTTTGCCGGCAAAGGCCTGCCAGACGTCCTGAGTATCCTGCCGGGTTGTGGTCTCGCCGAGCGCGATGCCAATCGAGCCGTCGCCGATGTCGCGCAGGTTGATGCCCAGCTTGCGGGCCCGGGTGAGGATGCCGCGCACGGCGCGCTTACCCACGCGGACGCGCAGCGTGTCAAAGAACGGTCCGTCGTCAACCCGGCAGCCCATCTTCCGCAGCCCGGCCGCCAGCAGGCCGGCGTAGGCGTGGACGCGCTCGGCAATGCGGCGGAGGCCCTGCGGCCCGTGGTAGACGGCGTACATGCTGGCCATGATCGCCAGCAGGACTTGGGCGGTGCAGATGTTGCTGGTCGCCTTCTCGCGGCGAATATGCTGCTCGCGCGTCTGCACCGCGAGCCGGAAGGCCGGCTGCCCCTCCGCGTCCTTCGAGACGCCGATGATGCGGCCCGGCACCTGCCGGGCGTGCTGCTCGTGCGTGGCCATGAACGCGGCATGCGGCCCGCCGAAGCCCAGCGGGACGCCGAAACGCTGGGCCGAGCCGACGGCGATGTCGGCCCCGAGTTCCCCGGGCGGCTTAAGCAGTGTGAGGGCCAGTAGGTCCGTAGCGACGACCACCAGTGCGCCGGCTCCATGGGCGCGCGCGACCAGCGCGCTGAAGTCCGCGATGTGGCCGTAGGTGTTCGGATATTGCACCAGCACGCCGCAGAAGCTCCCGCCGGCGAAATCGACCTTGCGCGGGTCGCCGACGTGGAGCTCGATGCCCAGCGGCCGGGCCCGGCCGCGCACGACCGCGATCGTCTGCGGGTGGCAGTCCTCCGCCACGAAGAACGCGTTCTTCTGTCCGCGCTGAATGCGGTGGCACATGGTCATCGCTTCGGCGGCCGCGGTGGCCTCGTCCAGCAGCGAAGCGTTGGCCAGGGGCAGGCCGGTCAGGTCGCCCACCATGGTTTGGAAGTTCAGCAGTGCCTCGAGCCGGCCTTGCGAAATCTCGGCCTGGTAGGGCGTGTATTGCGTGTACCAACCGGGGTTCTCCAGGATGTTGCGCTGGATGATCGGCGGCACGATGCACTCGTAGTAGCCCATGCCGATCATGGCGCGGCAGACCTGGTTGCGGGCGGCGATCTGCCGTAGCTCGGCCAGCAGCTCGTGCTCGCCGCGCGGCGGGCCTATATCGAGCGGGCCGGGCAGCCGGATGTTGGTTGGCACGGCCGCGTCGGCCAGGGCGTCAAGCGAGTCGCAGCCCAGCGTGGCGAGCATCGCGCGGATGTCGTCGTCGCTGGGACCGATGTGCCGGTGGACGAAGGTGTCCGAGGGGTCCAGGAGCTTCGTCGAGAACGTGTGTGCCATAGGGCAATCAACTCCCCGGCCGCCAGTGTCGCGGCCGGAGCGGCCCTTGAATCGGCGGGCTCCGGGGACCCTGGCAAGCCGTTAGCGTGTCTGGCGGGCGGCGCCTGTCCTAGGCTTCGCTGATCATCTGGTCGTAGGCCGGGCCGTCCATGAGCTTGTCGAGCGGGCTGAGGTCGGCGCACTCGACCTTGATCATCCACCCTTCGTCGAAGGGGGCGTTGTTCAGCAGCTCGGGCTCGTCGGCCAGGCGCGGGTTCACGTCCTTCACAACGCCAGAGATGGCGCTGTAAGTCTCGGAGGTCGCCTTGACGGACTCGACCTCGCCGAACTGGCCGCCGCTGGTGATCGTCGCGCCGACGGCGGGCAGATCGACGTAGGTGATGTCAGTGAGCTCATCAGCGGCAAACTGCGTAATGCCGATGGTTACGACGTTGCCGTCCGCCTTGAACCATTCGTGTGTCTGTGAATACTTGCGATCGTTCGGAGCCGGCATGCCTTACCTCTCCTGCATGGCTCGGTGTCAGTCACCGCCGCGGTCAGTACGCGGCGCAGACCGGTAGTGTACTTCGGCCCCGCAACAAGGCATAGGGGGGCGACCGCCGTGCCCGGCAATTCCGGCCGGCCGGAGCGGCGCGTTTAGTCCTCGGCGAACAGGGCCGCCGCGAACGTCTCCGGGTCAAAAGGCTCGATGGCGTCGATGGTCTCGCCCAGTCCGACGAACTTGACGGGAATGTCGAGCTGGTCGCGGATACCCACGACGATGCCACCCTTGGCGGAGCCGTCGAGCTTGGCGAGGAACAGGCCGGTCACATCCACGACGTCCGAGAATACCTTGGCCTGGTTAATCGCGTTTTGGCCGATGGTGGCGTCCAGGACGAGGATCACCTCGTGCGGGGCCTCCGGCAAGCGCTTCTGGACGACGCGGCGGATCTTGCCCAGCTCGCGCATGAGATGGTCCTGCGTGTGCAGCCGGCCGGCCGTGTCGATGACCAGCACATCGACCTTGCGGGCGATCGCCGCCTCGCAGGCGTCGAAGGCGACCGCGGCGGCATCGCTGTTGGGCTGGTGCTTGACTAGATCCGCGCCGACGCGCTCAGCCCAGATCGTGAGCTGCTCGATGGCCGCGGCCCGGAAAGTGTCGCACGCGGCCAGCAACACGGACTTACCCTGCTGCTTGAGGTAGTAGGCCAGCTTGGCAACGCTGGTGGTCTTGCCGGAGCCGTTGACGCCGACCACGAAGATGACGGTGGGCGGCGCGGGGGCGAAGCGGACGGCGCGGTCGCCGGGCTTCCAGGTGTCCGCGATGCGCGTTTTGAGGAACGGCAGGATTTCCTGGGCTTCCTTGATGCGGCCGGCTTTCCAGGCCGCGCGGATCTCGTCGTGCAGCGCAGTCACGGCGCGTGGCCCCATGTCGCCGGCGAGCATGGCATCTTCCAGCTCGTCGAGCAGTTGTTCATCGATCTTGCGGCCGACCGCCAGCACGGACCGCAGCCCGGAGACGATCTTCTCGCGCGTCTTACGGAGCCCTTTCTTGAACAGGTCGAATAGTCCCATGGCATTCCTCTGGCCTTGATTCTCAGGTGAGCAAGCGCAACGGACAAGCGTCCGCGCGCGCCCCGCCGGTGCCGCGCGCCGGGCCGCTAGGGCGGGGCCGGCGGCGTGCCGATGCCGAGCCGCTGGCGATTGGCGTCCAGCACGGCATTCACGAAGCTGGTTGAATCCTCAGCGCCCAGCAGCCGAGCCAGCTCGATGGCTTCGTTAATGATGACTTCCGGAGGCGTCTCGGGATGCTCCAATAGCTCGTGCAGACCGAGCCGCAGGATGTTGCGGTCCACCGGCGGCATCCGGGCGATGGACCAGTCCGGCACCGATTGCTCGAGCAACTCGTCGTAACGCGCCTGCCCCTGCCGCGTGCCCAGCGCCAGCTCGCGGGCAAAAGCCAGCGTGTCGGCGTCGGGCGCGCTCTCCAGTTCGAGATCGGCGTAGGCCAGCGGATCGTGCAGGAACGCGCTGAGCCGTTGCTCGAAGTCAGCCCCCAGCGCATCAAACAGGCACAGGGCCTGGACGGCCAGGACGCGTGCCTGTGACCGCTTCTTGAGTGTCATGGTAGTGCCGGTAGTGCGCTTATCTTCAGGGCGATTCACGGAACGGCCGGGGCAAGCTGCGGGAGCAGGTTGGCCATCTCGACCGCGGCGAGAGCGGCGTCGGCGCCCTTGTTGCCGGCCTTGGTGCCGGCCCGGTCAATGGCCTGTTCGAGCGAGTCAGCCGTGATGATCCCGAAAGTCACTGGCACGCCGGTCGCCAGCGTGACCTGGGCAATGCCCTTGGCGACTTCAGCGGCAACATACTCGAAGTGCGGCGTTTGGCCGCGAATGACGCAGCCGAGGCAGATGACGGCCTGGTAACGACCGGAGCCGGCCAGGCGCTGGGCCGCCAGCGGGATCTCCCACGAACCGGGTACCCAGACCTGGGTGAGGTTCTCACGCGCAGCGCCGTGACGCACCAGGGCGTCGATCGCCCCACCCAGCAGCCGCGAGGTAATGAACTCGTTCCAGCGGGCCACAACCAGGGCGAAACGATGCGGCCCGGCATCCAGCTTGGCGGAAATCATTTCGGTCATTGGACTTACTCGAACAGGTCAGCAGGATTCCATTGGGTAGTCTAGCGTCCGGCCAGGCGCCAGGCAAATGCGGCCGCCGCTCTCCCGCCCAGGCCGGCGCGCAGCTACCATGGTAGGGTCGGCGGGGCTTCTTGGCCCGGTGTACCGGAGGCGGCGTGACGCGGCCCACAGTTAAGCCAGATCGGATCTTACGGCGGCCATCCCGGTGGTGGTGGCTGGCGGGTGCTGTGCTGCTCTGCGGCGTGGCGGCCGGCGTGGCGTGGGAGGTCCTCGGCGGCCCCAAGACACGCCTGCCCGAGTTGATGCTGCGCTCTGAAGACCCGAGCCGACGGAAGTGGGGTGCCTGGGAGACGACGAGCGACCAGGGGTTCGCGTATATCGCCGACCGGCTGGCGGAAGGCAGCGAGGCGGTCGCCGACGTGCGCGAGGCCTTCGTGTATACGCTCGGGCAACACGAGCAAGCCAGGTACTTCGACCTTGTGGCCGATTTGGCACTGGCCGACCCGAGCGGCTACGTGCGACAGGCCGCCTGGCTGGCGGCCGCGCGGATTGACCCGCATAGGTTCACTGCCTGGGTGGCCGCCGCCTCGCCCGGCGCAGCGCCCTGGGACGAGCTAGGGCGCGCCAACGGCTGCCTGGAGGCGGGCGACGTGAGCGGGGTGCCCGTGCTCTTCCGCTGGGCGCGCGAGGGCGACACTGACCAACAGCGCGTGGCCTTCCGGGCCCTGTACACGCGCCTCATGCCATTGCTGGTGGCGGCCGGGCGCTGGCCGGCGGACGTCGTGCTGGGCGAGATTGAGCCGTGGCCGGCGGCCCTTCTGGATGAGGTTGAGCGGCGCTGCGCCACATTGGACTTGCAGTCAATCGCCGATGACACGCGCCCGCACCTGGCGGCCGCCCAACTCGTGACGCGCAACACCCGCCGCGTGACCAGCGCCCGGGAGTGGATCGCGACCGTGCTGTGGTGGTTCTGACGCGTTTCGCGACCGCGTAAGTCGTCAGATCAAGGCCGGCGGCACCAGCGGCCGGCGGCTAAACGCGCCCCAGCCGTTCCAGTACGCCGCGCACCAGAATCGGCCAGGCCACCGTTGCGTCGGCGTACACCTCCGCATACCGGCCGCCGGCACTCTTGGGCATGAACTTGCCCCAGGAGATGCCTTCGGAATACGTGCAGCCGCTCAGGCCGCCCCAATGCGCCGGCTCCGGACAGATGCGAATGCCATAGCGAAAACGGACCAGCCCGCCGACTTCGCCGTTGGTGTGGCGGTGTACGATCTCGGCCACCGGGCCGATCTGCTGGGCCCAGTTGCGCGGCACGCCGCCGCCGATCGTGAGTATCCCAAGCCGCTCAGCCTGCACGACCCGGGCGAAGTAGTCTTCGATGTCGCGCAGCGGATCGATCCTGACGCCGGGAACACCAGCCCGGCGGCACAGCAGATTGTGCAGATAGATGTCTATGCCCAGCTCACTGTCGGTATATGCCGGCACGTAGATGGGCACCCCGTGTGCGGCGGCGGACTGCAGGATGCCGCGGTCCGGGCCCTGGGCCCGCAGATACTCACCGAGGCGCTGGTGCAACTCCCAGGTTCCAAGGGCCTGGTCAGTGGGTATCTGCTTGAGGACCGCGCGGATGAGCTTCTCGGCCGCGACGAGGTTCTGCTCCAACTCGAGGGTGTCGTACACGCGGGCGTAGCCGGCCTCGTAGAGCTGCTCGTCGGTCCAGCGGTCATCGTGCCGGAAGTGCGTGTGCCCGGACTGCTCCACCAGGCCGTGACACATCAAGGCGCCGGTGCTGACAATGGCGTTGACCATGCCCTGGTCGATCATCTCCGTGATGACCAGGCCCATCTTGGCCATCGTCATCGCCCCGGAGAGCGTCATGACGACGAAGCACTTCTCGTCACTCGCCATCTCGTGCAGGATGCTGGCGGCCTCCCCCAGGGACCGGCCGGAGAACGCGGTGCGCGACATCTGGTCGAGCATCTGCGAAAACGTGCCGGCCTGTCGCACATCCAGCGGCTCCAGGGGCTGTAGTGCATCATTCCAGCCTTCGCGCAGTTGCTGCGCCGGACGAACCGCTGCCTTCTTCCGCTTTTCAGCCATGCCCAAGCTCTCCCACACTTACAAGACAGCCCGCGCCAGCGGGGCAACTCGTCACCTTACGGCCGCACGCGCGCAAGTCAAGCGTGACGCCGGGCCGCAGGCGCCGCGCGGCACGTGCGTGCTCCGATCATGGCGACCCGATATGATCCGGGCGTGACCCAACCCGTGCTTCCAGACCTGGTCGACGTGGCAATTGTCGGCGGCGGGGCCGCCGGACTGGCAACGGCTATCTTCGCCGCGCGCCGCTCGGTCGGCCGAAGTATCGTCATTCTGGACGGCGCGCGGCGGCTGGGGGCGAAGATCCTCGTTGCGGGCGGCGGGCGCTGCAACGTAACCAATCGAGTGGTTTCGGCGGCTGACTACTGCGGCGGCAGTTTGCACAGGATCGCGCGCGTGCTGGCGGCCTTCCCGGTGCCGCGGACGGTCGCGTTCTTCCAGGAGCTGGGCGTCGAGCTCCATGAGGAGGCAGGCGGCAAGCTGTTCCCGACCACCAACAAAGCCCGGACCGTACTGGACGCGCTGCTGGCCGAGGTGGAGCGTTGCGGCGTGCGGATCCTCACCGAGCAGCGCGTAACGACCGTCGAGCCGCGCGACGACGGCTTCCGCATTGTGACGGCGACATTGACGCTGCACGCCCGGCGGGTGGTCCTGGCCACGGGCGGCTGCGCGTTGCCAAAGACCGGCAGTGACGGGGCGGGTTACGCGCTGGCGGAGCGTCTGGGACATGCGCTTGTCCCGCCCACGCCGGCGCTGGTGCCGCTGGTATTGGCGGGCGATTCCCACAGGTCGCTCTCCGGAATAGCACAGGACGTTGAGTTGACGGTACGTGCCGCCGGCGCGAAGGCCGTGCGGGTGCGCGGTGCACTGCTCTGGACGCACTTCGGCGTCAGCGGGCCGGCGGTGCTGGACGCCTCCCGGCACTGGCTGCGCGCCCGGCTGGCCGGGCAGGCGGTGGATCTGGCGGTGAGCTTTCTGCCCGGCGCGGATCTCGCCGGCGCCGAACAGCGCTTGCTCGAACTGGCCGCGGCGCACCCGAAGGCCCAGGTACACAGCGCCCTGGCGCGCCTGGTGCCGGCGCGGGTGGCGGGGGCGTTGCTGCATGAACTCGGGCTCGACGGGGCGTTGCCGCTGGCGCACTTCCCCAAGCCGCAGCGCCGCCGACTTGTGCAAGCGCTGGCGGCGTGGCCGCTGCCGGTGCGTGATAGTCGCGGCTACCAGCACGCCGAGGTGACGGCCGGCGGTGTGCCACTGAACGAGGTCGATCCCGGCAGCATGGTCTCGCGCAAGTGCCCGGGACTCCACCTGGTCGGCGAGATTCTCGATGTGGACGGGCGCATCGGCGGCTTCAACTTCCAGTGGGCCTGGGCCAGTGCGTGGGTAGCCGGCAGCTTCTTGGGCCGGCCGGCCAGCCCGGACAGCGGCTAGTCGCGCATGTGGCCTTGGGCCGCGCGGCCGGTTAGCCTGAACCGGGGCCAGGCGAACCGTACGCGCAGCAGACGTGTAGGGGCAAAGAGAGAGCAGCTATGAGCAAGCGGTCGTGGTGGCGGGGGACTTGGTGGGTGTTCGCCGTAGTATGCATGACGTTGGGCGGTCCGGGCTGTCATGCCAGGACGGCGCCGGGTCAGCGGCCCGGGCCCTGTGCCGGGCCGGCCCTGCCGCCCGCGCACAGCGGCGGGCCGCTGCCTGGTCAGCGGGAACCGGTTGCCGCGCCAGCGGGTCCGCAGACCGGAGCCAACCTGAGCATTCTCAGCGTGCAGATCGTCGACGCCAACGGAGTGGCGCTGCTGCCCGTGGCCGGCAAGAACTTCTGGGTGCGCGTCGACTACCGCTACCGCGACCCGGTTGCGAGTCCCTTCACGATCCGACGCGCGGTGAACGGCTGGTCTCATTCGGCCAGGGTGGACTTGGGTGGCGGCCAGCGCGGCGAAACGTATTGGTGGCACAACTGGGGTGTGTGGCTGATGCACCACGGCGGGACTTACAGCCTCACCGTCACGTTGGACGCGGATGATGACATCGTTGAGACGGACGAGTCCGACAATGCACTCACGATCACGTTTGACGTCATGGGCGACGTGACGGCCGAATGGGCGCTGGTGCAGGCGGAGTCGGGGCGGGCCCTGCTCGGAGACGGGACGGACGTCATCGTGGGGACCATGGATGACGCGTTCGACTTCCTGCACCCGTGGTTTGACGGCGAGGACTCACGCGGTCGGCCGCGGCTGGTAGCGGCGGCGCAGAACGCGCTGGGCATCGACGGCAGCCCGCTCAACACCGACCACGCGACCGCACTGATGGGTATCGTGCTGGCGAAGGGCCTGAACAGCGGCGACCTGACCGGGTTGGCGCCGGACGCACGGTACGTGACGGCGGAGTTCATCAACCGGGCGGGCATGTCAGACTTGCCGGTGCCACACGTGCTGGATGCGGCGGGATTCCTGGTCGCGCACGGGGCCGAGGTCATCAACATGAGCTGGTCGTGGTGGTTCGGGTCGGAGACGCAGTGTTACACCGGCGAAACGGTGGTGACCAACCTGATGGCCGACTACCTGGCGTACGGACGGAACATCGTTTGTGTGGCCGGTGTCAATCAACTGCCGGAGCACGCGCACCCCACGGCGCCCGGCTCGTCACGGAACATCATCACGGTGGGCGGGTTGCAGGACGACCTGCTGCACGTCTGGGAGCAGCAGAATCACGGGCCCACGCTGGACGGGCGCGCCAAGCCGGATGTGCTCGGCAACGACGCGGAGCGGGCGGTTGCCACACACGCCGGCTGGCGCCGGGGCATGCCGGCGGCCGAGGGCTACGTCGGCACGAGTTTCGCCGCTCCGTTCGTGACCGGTGCGGCGGCCCAACTGCTCGATTACGGCAAGCGCAACGGGCAGAGCACTGACCACCGCGTGATCAAGGCCATCATCATGAACTCGGCCGGCAAAGCGCGCGCTGCCGACGGCGCGGCCTGGTCGCACAGCGCCACGCAACCACTTGATGACCAGCAAGGAACTGGTGTAATCAGCCTGGTGCGCATGTACGAGATGTACTCGGCCGGTGCGCAGCGTCCCGTCGAGGCCGCCGTGCCGGGCTACGCTTTCGGGGAGGTGAGCGGAGTCGCGAACCAGAGCGACCCGCGCGGGTGCGTGTGCTACCGGCTGGGGCGGCTCGAAACGGGCGGGGCCACGCTCTCGGCCACGCTGGTTTGGGATCGGCATACGTTCTGGCACGACGCCAATGGCAACGGCCTGATCGACGCCGCGGACTCCTTCTACACCAGCCCCACGGACTGTCAGGACAACCTGGACCTGGTGCTCTATCGCGACGGGGTGGTGTTAGCCGCTTCGCGGAGCCTCGTTGATACGGTTGAGCATATCTACGTGCCGGCCGCGCCGGCGGGCCGGTATGAGCTGTGCGTCGAGCGCTTGGCGGTGGCCGGGTCCGGCCCGGGCGAGGAATACGCGCTGGCTTGGCACGCGGACGGCGAATGGACGGCCCTGCCAAGCGGCGATCTTAACGACGATGGCAGCTTGGATGCGTCTGACGCTGACGCCTTCGCGCAGCGCCTGCTGAACACGGCGCCGTAGCACCGGGCGCGCCGGCCGGCCCAGGCTTGTCATGCCCAGGCGCGGGCATTACCCTCCGGGGCGCTGCTCGGACGCGGCGCAGGAATTCCACCAGGAGGAGTGCTCATGCCCAGACGAGAACGCGCTTTCACCCTCATCGAATTATTGGTCGTCATCGCGATCGTGTCGCTGCTGGTTGCCGTGCTGCTGCCGGCACTGGCGGGGGCGCGGGGACAGGCCAGGCAGACGGGCTGCGCGTCCAACCTCCGGCAACTCGGGCTGGCGCTGCAGATGTATGGCGACACCAATGGCAACTGGCTGCCCAGTTGGTCGATGTGGCACGTGTGGGGGTGGTACGGCACGGACCTGGACGGCACGCGCGGGGATGATCCCGGGCCGGCCTGGAGCGAATGGTTGAAGCTGGAGGGGGTGCTGCCGGCCATCAACATCTACCAGTGTCCCGAGTTCCCGAGCAGTGTACCGGTCAGCTACTTCATCACGGCCTACGCCGCCTGGGAGCGTGACGAGCGCCGCAGCACGCAGCTCACCCGGCTGCGCTACCCGGCCGAGTTCGTGCTCAGCGGGGACTGCACCAATCCGATGTTCTACGCGCCGCCGTTCGGCACGAACACGGAGTTGCAGATCGACGACGCCGACATGGACAACGCCACGCAGCCTTGCCTGAACATTGACCTGGACAACATGCCGGATCCGCACTCGGGCGCACCGGTCGCCTGGCTGAATCCCATGCATGGGCGGCGTCGGAACAACGTGCTGTTCGCCGATGGGCACGTGCTGACGGCGGGGCGCTTTGTGCGGCACAGCATGACGTTGGACACGGAGCAGCGCGGCATCGCCTGGGGCGAGCTCGATTTGGAGGACGCGGGTGCCGCTAAGTAGCAGCGGGTAGCGCCGGAGCGCGATGGGTCAGTAGCGGATGCGTTTCCGGGCCAGCGCCGCCAGATCATCGAGGCCGGCCAGGATCTGTGCGATGCGCGGGCCCGCTTGCCCGTCGCCATAGACGCTACGGCCGCGCCGGCGAACCTTCAAGCGCAGGGCGCGGCGCAGGCCGGCGCGCACGGCCCGCTCAGACTCCGCCACGCAGATGACCGACGACCCGGCCGGCTCGCGGCCGGCCTGGCGGTCGCCGATGGTGACGGAGGGTGTGCCCGCCAACGGCGCTTCGATGACGCCGCTCGACGAGTTCCCAACCAGAACGTCAACACTCATCAGCAGCCGCAGGAAGTCATCGCGCGGCAGGGAGCGGTGCGTCGTGATAGCCGCTCGCTCACTCTCGCGTTCATGTCGGCGAATCGCCCGCAGAACGCCGCTTTGCCCGCGATCCGTGTTGGGATAGATGATGACCCGCTGCAAGCCGGCGGCGGCGACGGCATCCAACAGTGTGTTCATCGCCCGTTCTTCGACGGCCGGCGGGCGCCCGCTAGCGTGAAATATGACCAGCGCATGTCCCGCCCGGCTGCGGCGCGGCGGTTGCTCGACCAGCAGCTCGCGCAACCGATCCAGCCCCGGCGCGCCCACGACGTAGACGCGCTCCGGCGTCTCGCCCATGCGCACGAGCCGGCGGGCGGCGCGGCGTGTGGCGGGAAAATGCACGTGGGCCAGCTTGGTGATGGCATGGCGCAGGCTGTCGTCGAAGTCGCCCGGGGCCACGTCGCCGCCGTGGACGTGCGCCAGCACGCGGCCCGTAGTGACGGCCGCCAGCGCGCCGGCCATGGCCTCGATGCGGTCGCCCAGCACCAGGACAATGTCGGTGCGGGCCTGCGCCAAGAAGGCGGCGATGCCGGCCACGCCGCGCGCCAGGCCGGCCGCCTGGTCGAGCGGATCGTCCGAGCCCGTTTGCATGGGAACCTGCGCATCGACGCGCCAGCCGTCGCGCGTGATTACATCAGCCGTGCGGCCGAATTCCGGCAGCAAGTGGATGCCGGTCACGACGGTCTGGAGCTTCAGCCGGGGTTCCGCCGCGATGGCCGTCATGACCGATTGCAGCAGGCCGTACTCGGCGCGCGTGCCCGTGAGGACGGCGACGCGGCGCGGCTGGCGGCGGCTCACGCGATGAGATCCCATGTCAGTATCGTATCGGACGGCACGTCGGTCGCGACCGTGCGGCCCAGGAGGCTTTCCAGCTCGTCGGGCGGAATGCCGCCGGCGGGACGCTTGAGCGTGAGCATCTCGGCTGTCAGCGTGGTGCCGGCCGGCACCGGCACGGCGGCCACTACGCTGCGCCCGGCCGCGGCCCGCACGTCCGCTTCCAGATCGGTCAGACCCAGCGCGCCGCTGCCAAGGGCCAACTCGACGGTGCGGACCGCGCGGACATACTCCGCCAGCCCGGCCGGATCGACCGACATGGCGTGATCGGGGCCCGCCGCGCTGCGGTCCAGCGTGAAGTGTTTCTCCAGCACGCAGGCGCCGGCGGCCACGGCCCAGGCGCCGGTCTGCATTTCGACGGTGTGATCGCTGAAGCCGACCGGCCGGCCGAAGGTATCCCGCAATGTCCTGATGGCGCGCAGGTTCGCGGCCGCCAGCGGCGTCGGGTAGCTGCTCACGCAGTGCAGGAGGATCAGCCGTTCGCCGGCGCCCCAGGTGCGCAGGCGGCCGACGGCGGCCTGTATCTCGCCGGCCGTCGCCGCACCCGTGGAGACAATCAGCGGCAGGCTGGCGTCGGCCGCACGGCGCAGCAACGGCACGTTGTTCAGGTCGGTCGAGGCGATCTTGAGGGCCGGCACGCCGAGGGCCGTCAGCCGATCCACATCCGCCGGACTGAAGGGCGTGGCCAGGAACTCGATGTTGCTAGCGCGGCAATGGGCGGCGATGCGGGCCAGGTCGGCGTCCGACAGTTCGAGCCGCGCGAGCATCTGTTGCTGCGACGCGACGCCGGTCTGTTGCCGCTGGTACTCGGCGGACGCCGCCGCCGCCGTGGTCAGTTCGGCGGCCCGGAAGACCTGGAACTTCACGGCGTCCGCGCCGGCCGCCGCGGCCACATCCACGAGTTGGAGCGCCAACTCAAGGCTACCATCGTGGTTGACGCCGGCTTCCGCCACTACGTACGTGCGCACCCCGGCACCAACTGCCCGCGGGCCGATCATGACTTCCGCGCCATGACCGGGACTAGAGGGCTGAGCAGTGCTCCGGATCGGCCTGTCGCAGCAGGAACTCGGCATGTTGCAGGTCTTCCGCCGTGTCGATATCCACGCCGCGCGCCCGTGGCATGGGATGAACCAGCGTGCGGGTGGGGCGTCGGTCGGCCAAGTAGTCTTCGACGTCGTGGATGTAGATGGCGCCGTTAAGGCCGTAGATAACATCTCGTCCCGGCAGAGGTTCGAAGCGGCCGTCCTTGCCGACGCGGCCCAGCCATGACGCCGGGCGGACCGGTGAGACAGACACGACGGCGCACGGGGCGTTCGCCTCGTACGTGGCCCAGGCCTGCTGAATGTCCTCCGCCGGGCGAAGTGGAGAGGTCGGCTGGAGAATCATGACGGCTTCGTAGGTTTCGCCGCGCCGCGCTAACCACTGTAGTAAAAAGCGGTTAGCGTCGAGCATGGGCGTGTCGTCGCGGGCCAGTTGTGCGGGCCGCAGCACGGGGCAGGCTACGTCGAACTCGGCCGCGACGTCCGCCAGCGCGCGGCTGTCCGTGTTGATGTAGACCGCGGAGAGCACGCCGCTGTCAAGGGCGGCCCGGCAGGTGTAGCTCATTAGCGGCCGGCCGTCGAGCGGGGCGAGGTTCTTGTTCGGCAGCCGTTTCGACCCGGCCCGGGCCGGTATGATTCCCACAACATCCATGTTGCACTCACTGTAGGTTCGCGGAGTCGGCCCGCTGACGGCTGGGCGTCGGGCCCTACGGTCGCCAGTCGGCCGAGCACGACCAGCGGCAGCACGCGTTCGACCAGCATGGCCATCATCAGCGGGGTCATTCCGTAGTGATATAGATCGACGTGCTGGCGGATTCCTCTGGAGAGGTTTCGGTGTGTGACGGTCTTAAGGAGGCCGGAGGACGGGTTCACGCCCGCGGTACGATGACGGCCGGCGTGAACCAGGCGGCCGCCCGCTTGAGCCAGCTCATTCGGGTGGCTCCGAGCCTATCTCCGGCATCCCCAGGAGTTTGCGCCACCGGCGGATCACGTCAGCGGCCGACTGCTGGCTGCCCTCGGCCAGCGCGCGCAGCTCGCGGATGACCACTTCCTCAGGTTCCTCGAACAGCCGCAGTTGACGCTGGCGCCGGCGCTGCACGGCGGCCAGCACGGGCCGCTGAGACTCGCGCGAGAACGTCTTCTCAAGCTCGCTGAGGACGGCGTTGGCGCGTTCTAGTACGTCGCGCGGCAGGCCCGCCAGCTTGGCCACGTGCAGGCCATAGCTGCGGTCGGCGGCGCCGGGCACGATGCGGTGCAGGAACACGACCTGGTCCTCGTACTCCCGCACCTCCACGTTGAGGTTGAACACCGGCTCCAGCAGCTCGCCCAGCTCAGTCAGCTCGTGGTAGTGCGTGGCGAAGAGCGTGCGGCAGCCGCAGCGCTGCGCGAGGTGTTCAGTGATGGCCCAGGCCAGCGAGATGCCGTCGAAGGTGCTGGTGCCGCGGCCGACCTCGTCCAGTATGACCAGGCTGCCGCGCGTGGCGTTGTGCAGGATGTTGGCGGTCTCGAGCATCTCGACCATGAATGTCGATTGCCCGCGGGCCAACTCGTCGCTGGCACCGACGCGCGTGAAGATGCGGTCGATTATGCCGAGGCGCATGCGGCGGGCGGGCACCCAGCAGCCGCAGTGGGCCAGCAGCGCCAGCAACGCCACCTGGCGGATGTACGTGCTCTTGCCGGCCATGTTCGGCCCGGTGATGAGGGCCAGCGACGCCGCCCCGGCCGCCAGCCGCGTGTCATTGGGCACGAAGCGCGCATCGAGCGTCTGCTCGACGACCGGGTGGCGGCCCTCCGTGATCTCCAGCACCGGCTCGCCAACGAACTCCGGCGGCACGTAGCGCCGCTCCAACGACAGCTCGGCCCAGCCCGCCAGGACGTCGACCTCCGCCAGGGCGCCGGCGGCCTGCTGCAGTGCCGTGATGTGTTGGGCGACGGCCGCGCGCAGCTCGTTGAACAGCTCGTATTCAAGCTCGTTGGCGCGCGTCTCGGCCGTCAGCACGTCGGCCTCATGGCGCTTCAACTCGTCGGTAATGTAGCGTTCGGCGTTCTTGACGGTCTGCTTGCGCACGTAGTCCGGCGGGACGCGCTCGCGGTGCGTGTTGGTCACCTCGATGTAGAAGCCAAAGACCTTGTTGAACGCGACCTTCAGCGATGGGATGCCCGTGCGGGCGCTTTCGCGCGCCTGGAACTCGGCCAGCCACTGCTGGCCGGCACTGCCGATGGAGCGCAGGCGGTCGAGTTCGGCGTGGAACCCGGGGGCGAAGATGCCGCCCTCACGAACGGTCAGGGGCGGGCTGTCGCTCAGGGCGGTGCCGAGGTGGGCGGCCAGATCGTCCAGTCCGTCGAGCCGCTCGGCCAGTGCGTCGGCTTCCACCACGCGCAAACCGCGCAGCGCCGCGCGGACTGGCGCCAGGGCGGCCAGCGCGTCCGCCAAGCCACGCAGGTCGCGCGGCGTGGAACGCTGCACGCCCAGCCGGCCGATGATGCGGCCCAGGTCGCCCATGTCGCGGAGCGCCTGGCGCAGCAGCCGGCGGGCGTCGGCGTCGTCCCGACAGGCGCCGATGACGCGCTGCCGGGCGCGGATGCGGTCGGCGTCCTTGAGCGGGTAGCACAGCCAGCTACGCAGCAGCCGGGCGCCCATCGGGTTGCAGGTGCGGTCAACCCCGGCCAGCAGGGACCCCGTACGGGTCTGGGTCCGCAACGTCTGCTCGACTTCGAGCGACCGCAAGGTCGTCGCGTCCAGGGCCAGGTGTTCGTCCGGCACGCGTCGGCGCGGCGGCTGAATGTGCAGCGCCAGGGTCTTCTGCGTCTCGCGCACGTAGCTCAGCAGGGCGGCGGCGGCCTGGAGCGACAGGTCGATGCGCTCGAAGCCGAAGCCCTCCAGGCCGGCGGTCTCGAAGTGCTCGCGCAGAAGCTGCGCGGCGCGCGGGGCGCTGAAGTCGGCAGGGCTGCGCTGGGTCACTGGTACGCCGAGGTCGTCGCGGATTCGGGCCGCGAGCGGATCGCCGCCGGGGGTGGTCGGCTCAGCCAGGAGAACCTCGGCGGGTTGCAGACGGGCCAGCTCGTTCAGGATGTCGGGCGCCGGGCAGGTCTGCACGACGAAATGCCCCGTGGACAGCTCCAGCGCGGCCAGACCCAGCACGCCGCCCTGCGGGCACAGCGCGGCCAGCACGTTGCTGCGACTGCGGTCGAGCAGCCCGTCGTCGGTAAGCGTGCCGGGCGTGACGATGCGGACGATGGCGCGCTTGACGACGCCCTGGGCCTGCCGCGCGTCCTCGATCTGCTCGCTGATGGCGACTTTGTAGCCGGCCGCGACCAGCTTGGCGAGGTAGCCTTCCAGGGCGTGGTGCGGGATGCCGGCCAGGGGGGTCTTGCCGCTGTCGCGGCTGGTCAGCGTGATGCCGAGGACCTTAGCGCCCAGCTCCGCGTCGTCGTAGAACATCTCGTAGAAATCGCCCATCCGGAACAGCAGAATCGCGTCGGGCGCCTGCTGCTTCTGCTCCCAGTACTGCTGCATCGCGGGCGTGAGCCGGGCCCCCGCGGGCGGTCCGGCGGCGTGGTTGGTGGTGGTTGTGGCCGGCGTCGTGCCCACATCCTGAATGTAGTCGACGGCGGCGCGCAACGGAAGCCCCGACGCCCGAGTGCTCAAGTCTCGTGCTTGCTGAACCAGGCGCCGCCGATGGTCTGCAGCAGTAGGCGGACGTCCAGGCCGACGCTCCAGTTGTTGATGTAATGCACGTCGTGCTGGATGCGTTTCTTGAGTGAAGTGTTCCCGCGCAAGCCCTTCACCTGGGCATAGCCCGTCATCCCCGCCTTCATCTTGTGCCGCAGCATGTAGCGCGGCACCTCGCGCTTGAAGCGCTCGATGAACTCGGGCCGCTCCGGCCGCGGGCCGACCAGCGACATGTCGCCGGCCAGCACGTTCAGCAGTTGCGGCAGTTCGTCGAGGCTGCTTCGCCGCAGGAAGGCCCCCAGACGAGTGCGGCGGGGGTCGGCCGCGGCAGCCCAGACCGGCCCGGTCTGCGCCTCGGCGTCGGGCCGCATCGTGCGGAACTTCAGCATGGTGAACTCGCGGCCGTCGAATCCCATGCGCCGCTGACGGTAGAAGACCGGCCCGCGGCTGGTGAGCTTGACGGCGGCGGCGAGCAGCAGCATGGGCACGGCCGCGACGAGCAGGCACGTTCCGCCTACCAGGATATCGAAGCCGCGCTTGATGATGGCGTTCCAGCCGTAGAGCGGCGACTGGCGCAGCGAGAGGATGGGGATGCCATCGAAGCGGGTGATGTCCGGCCGCATGGTGAAATACGGGTTGATCTCGGGTACCAGGCGGATGTCGGCCATTGAAGTGCCGAGCGTGGCCAGGATCTGCTCGGCAAGGTGGGCCTGGTCGGCCTGCAAGGCGATGAAGACGGAGTCCACCGGTTCGGCTTCGACGATGGCGGCCAGGCGTTCGAGCGGGCCGCGCACGGGAATGCCGCGAAAGGTGCCGGGCTGGTCCGCGGTGCGATCATCTACAAAGTAGCAGACGTGTATGCCCGTCCAGGGGTGGCGCGCCAACGCGAAGAAGAGGCGCTGGGCGTTGCGCCCGCTGCCGATTATGGCGGCGCTGCGCTGGTTGTAGCCGCGACGGCGGAGGGCGTGCAGGGCGAGCCGGACAGCGCCGCGCAGCAGCGCGAAGCAGAGAGTGCCGACGATGGCGTACGTGGCGACGAAGGCCCGCGAGATTTTGTAGGTCTCGGGCATCAGGTAGTCGATGACGATGACGACGATAACAGCGACGAAAAAGGCTTTGACTATGTCGCGCGTCTCGCGAAAGGCCCGGTCGCCGCGGCGCGGGCGATAGAGTCCGATGCGCGCGAAGACCAGCAGGTGGGCCAGCACGACCAGCGGCAGCATCGGCAGGAACTTGTCACCCAGCGACGGCACGCCCTTCCCAGGGTCCACGGGCAGGAACGAGAAGCGAATCCAGTAGCTGCCCAGCCAGGCCAGGGCGACGGCGCACGCATCGGCGAGCACCAACAGGATTATCATGGTCTGGCTGTGCTGCTTGAGCATTGGTCTTCCGCCGCGGCCGAGGCTTCGTCATGCCCGCCCGGCCCGCGCGCCTGGTCTGAAGCTGCCCTGTGATTATCCGCGTCGATCCGGGGGTGGGGCAAGGGGGCCCTTGGCCGGCCGGCCGGCGGACACGCCCCAGACGATTGCCAATGCCACGCCCAGCAACAAGCCGGCCGCGAACACCAGCGGCTGCGTGGCCGGCGGCTGTGACGCCGGCAGCCAGTGCGGCACGAGCAGGGCCGCCAACACGACCAGCAGAGCGACATGTCGCATGTAGGTGCCGGTCATGGGCGCTCCTCCGGCGCACTTACACGGTACACTACCCAGCGGCCGTCGCTGGAGGCAAACACCGGCGCTAGCGCGGGCCAGGCCGCGTAGCGGCCGCGCAGCGTGACCAACTCCCCGGCGGACGCGGCCCGCTGTAGCAGGTAATCCACGCGGTATTGCCGTGCAAGTTGGTGAAACCGCTGCGGGTCGCCGGTGCGCAGCAATTCGTTCATAGCCCGCAGGCGGGCGCGCAGATCGACGGCGGGGTTGGTGTGGCCGGGCGACACCACCACGCACTTGCGGCCCGTCAGGGCGGCGACGATCTGATGGGCGGTGTCCGGCTCACAGACGAAGGTGTCGGCCAGGGTCGTGTTGGTGAGAATCCAGGCGCGCAGCTCGCGCGTGTCAGCCAACAGCGGTTCCAGGCTGATGAGGTAGTCGCGCGCCCGTCCCAGGTCACGCAGGCCGGGCGTGAGCGTGAGCGTCATAAGGATAGCGCCTACCAACAGTTGCATCGCGCCACGGCCTCCGGCCAGACCGGCCGCAACGTGCATAAGCCCAATTGCGGCACACACGCCGATGGCGAATTGGGCGTGCCACTGGAACTCGTGCGGGAGGAACTGCAGCACGCTCCAGCCGGTCAGCCCGGCCACGTAACCGCCGGCCTGTCCCAGAAGTCCGACCACCAGGTAGGAGACGAGCCAGACAGAGCCCGGGTGTCGCCGTACGACGCACCACACGCCCAGCAGGCCGGCCGGCACGACCAGCGGCGTGCGAGCCTGGGCGTAGAAGTCCGGCTCGGCCAGTTCCCCGGCGAAAAAACGCATCAAGCGCGGGTCGCCTGCCTGGATGCCGACCATGTGGATGATGAGCGGCAACGTCAGGGCCAGGGAGACGGCCGCCACGATCAGCATCGGCACCAGGAGCGCACGACGCTCGTGCACCGTTTTGCCCGGCCGGCGGGCGCTGGCGGCGAGGACCAAGTCCAGCAGCACGTGGCCGGCGATCGTGCCGGCCAAGACGATCCCGCACAGCGGGTGAAACCACGTCGCGCCCGCCAGAACCACCCCCGTGAGCATCGGCCAGACGAGACGCCGGCCAGCCGGTTGGGAAGCGGGATGCTGCTGTGCCTGCCGAACGACGCGCTGCCAGCACAGAAGGCCGAGCAGGTTCAGGCCCAGGCCCTGCGAGCCGGGTACGCCGACGACGCCATGCGTCAGCCACCACTGCGATCCGATGAAGACGGCCGGCAGCGCCAGCAGGGCGGTCGCCAGGCCCCAAGCGCGGCGGACGAGCACGAACGTGAAGACCGGCAGCAGGCCGCCAAGCCAGTAGGCGGCGTACCCGTAGAGGTCCGTGACGGAGCAGCCGGTGATGGCCGACAGGCCGGCGACCAGCAAGGGCCCACCGGGAGCGTACCAGTACGGCTGGTCCGGCAAGCTTGGATCCGCCCAGAAGCAGCCGGCCCGCATGTTCTGGGCCCAGGCGATGTCGCGGAACGTGTCATAGAGGACGGTCCGCTCGCCGGCCGTTACTATGCGGACGACCGCCAGCCAGGCCGCCAGTATCAACACGATAATGGCGGTATCAACGAGTCTGCCCGAGGGGCGGCGATTTGGGCCCGCAGCGTCCACGGTGGCTAATGTATTGTCGCGCCAGGTGCGAAGGAAGCGGCCGAGCGGCCCGTCGTTGCTTAATGCGAACGCGCGTTGACAATGGCATTTCTAGTGATAGCGTAATATCAATAGGAGCCGATCGACGCGGAGCGTTCACGGCTTGGCGAGCATAAATCTGGTGTCGCACTATGGTTACACGAGAAAAACGCTGCGGCGTTCTGTTTGGCTTAATAGGGCTGGCGATTGTCTTGACCGTCGGTTGTCGGCGGGAGCCGCTACCCGCCGATTCGCAAGCTACCGTCGCTGAGCCGGTCGTGGCGGCCGCGGATGCCACCAAGCTGCGCGTGGCCGTAAGCGTTCTGCCACAGGCCCAGTTCGTCGAGCGGGTTGGCGGCGAGCACGTTGACGTGCAGGTGCTGGTCGGCCCGGGACAGTCGCCGCACACTTACGAGCCGACGGCCCTGCAACTGGCGGCCCTGGCCGAGGCGCGACTGCTGTTCAGCGTGGGCATGCCGTATGAGGAGGCGTTGCTGTCGAGAATCCGGGGCGCATTCGAACGGCTCGAGGTCGTCGATACGCGCCAGGGCATCGCCCTGCGCCAGATCGAGGCCCACAGCCACGCGCACGACCATGACGGACACGAACACGTGCACGGTCCGTCATGCGCCGGGCACGACGGTGACGATCCGCACATCTGGCTGTCGCCGCGGCTGGCCAAGATTCAGGCCCGGACGATCTGCGATGCGCTTAGTCGCGTATTGCCGGAGCGAGCTGACGAGTTCGAGCGGAACCTGGCGGCGTTTCACGCGGAACTTGACGCGGTTGATGCCCGCATAGCAGAACTACTGGCGCCGCTGGCGGGGCGCGATCTCGTCGTCTTCCATCCGTCATACGGGTACTTCGCCGACGCGTACGGGCTGCGGCAGGTGGCGGTTGAGACGGCGGGCAAGGAGCCCAGCCCCCGGGAATTGGCGGCCCTGCTGGCGCAGATCAAGGCGGCGGGCACGCGTGTGGTATTTGTGCAGCCGCAGTTCTCGACGCGCAGTGCCGAGACGATTGCGGCCCATATCGGCGGCCGGGTGGTGCAACTGGATCCGCTCGCCCGCGATTACGTCGCCAATCTGGAAACCATGGCAACAACGATCGCGCAGGCCCTGACCGGCGATTGAGTCCATTACTGGCGGTGAGCCGACGAGAATGGCAGGAACACCCCGCATTGGCGACGCACCGGCAATCGAAGTCGAACGGCTGGACTTCGCCTATGACGGCCCCCTGGTGCTGGAAGATGTCACATTCACGGTGGCGCCGCGCCAGTTCGTCTCGGTGGTGGGCCCCAACGGCGGCGGCAAGACGACGCTGCTGAAGCTGATGCTGGGATTGCTGCGCCCGACGCGCGGCCGCGTGCGCATCTTCGGCCGCCCGCCGGCCGAGGTACGCCGCCTGCTCGGCTACGTGCCGCAGCACGCCCAGTTTGACCCGCAATTCCCGGTCACGGCGACGGATGTCGTGCTGATGGGCCGGCTCGGGCTGGGTCGTGGGCTGGGTCCGGCCGCCCGCGGCGATCGCGCCGCCGCGCAGCGCGCACTCGCGGAAGTCGGCCTGTCCGAGTACGGCCGCCGGCCGCTGGCGACGCTGTCCGGCGGACAGCGGCAACGTGTGCTCATCGCCCGGGCCCTGGCGGCCGACCCGGCGCTGCTGCTGCTGGATGAGCCCACGGCGAGCCTGGACCTGGTCGTGCAGGGCGACTTCTTCGATCTGCTGCACCGGCTCAACGAGCGCATGACCGTGCTGCTGGTTTCGCATGACGTCGGCTTTGTCTCGCAGCACGTGCAGACGGCGATTTGCGTCAGCCGGCGCGTCGAGCTGCACGCGACCAGCGCGCTCAACGGCCGCGCCATCAGCGCTCTCTACGGCGAGCCGGTGCGTTACGTGCACCACCAGCACGGCACGCACGAGTGAGGCCGGCAGTGTTCGAGTTCTTCACCGCCCTTGGCGACCCGGCGAATGTCTTCCTCCGCTGCGCGCTGCTGACCGGCATTTTCGCCGGCATCGCCTGTGGCATCGTGGGCAGCTACGTCGTCGTACGCCGCATTACTTACATCGCCGGCGGCATCGCCCACTGCGCCTTCGGCGGCCTGGGGGCAGCCTATTACTTCGAGCGCGTGCACGGCTGGCAGGTCTACAGCCCGCTGGCAGGCTGGCAACCGTTGCACCCCTTGCACGGTGCCCTGGTCGCGGCCCTGCTCGCGGCGGTCATCATCGGCTGGGTCAGCCTGCGCGCCCGCCAGCGCGAGGACACGGTAATCAGCGCCCTCTGGGCCATCGGCATGGCCGCCGGCGTGCTCTTCGTGCACGCCACGCCCGGGTACGGCCAGGACCTGATGAGCTACCTCTTCGGCAGCATCCTGCTGGTGGGGCCGCGCGATGTCTGGCTCGTGGCCGCGCTGGACCTGATCGTGGTCGTCACCGTGCTCCTGTGCTACCGGCAGTTCCTGGGCGTCTGCTTTGACGAGGAGTTCGCGCGGCTGCGCGGCGTCCGGGTGGAGCGCTACTACCTCCTGCTGTTGTGCCTGGTGGCCCTGGCGGTCGTGCTGCTGGTGAGCGTGGTCGGCATAGT
The DNA here is from genome assembly GCA_964550375.1 of uncultured Planctomycetales bacterium. Taxonomy (GTDB): domain Bacteria; phylum Planctomycetota; class Phycisphaerae; order UBA1845; family Fen-1342; genus JAAYXS01. Next base: position 218,922 of record CAZJYX010000001.1, read on the forward strand.
GCTGGTCATTGCGCTGTTCACACTACCGGTGGCGGTGGCCGGCCATTTCACCCGCAGCCTGTGGCGGATGATGGTGCTGGCCGCGCTGCTCAGCATGGGGTTGACGACCACCGGCCTGGCCGTTAGCTACCCGCTAGGCTTGCACACCGGCGCCACGACAATCATCCTGGCCGGGGCCCTCTACCTGATGGTTTTGATCGCTGGCGGTGTACGGCGGCGCTGGTCTGTCTGAGCGTTGGCGACCGCACCTGCCCGGCGTAGAATCGCCGGCATGGACGCCATTAGCGATCGGGTTACAGAGACGATACCCGCCGCCGACTTCGCCACGGTGACGGGCAAGCAGGCGGGCAGCGGCAGCCCAAGCAGAGCCGCCTTTGGTGCCCTGCTGCTGGCCTTGGTCTGGCCACTCATCGGCTGCAACAACACCGTACGGCTGGCGTCCGAGCCGGCCGTTCGTTACATCGCGTTCGGTGACTCAGGGACAGCCGGGCGATCGGGGCGCAGCTACCCGACGATTCTCGCTGAGCTCCTGGAGCTGCCCCCGGAAGTTGTCGCCAACCACGGCCACGACGGTGAGGCAACGGGGGAAGGGCTGGACCGGCTGCGCGGGCTCCTGGCCCTAAGTGGCTACCCGAACGCGGAGGTCCTGCTGTACTGGGAAGGCGGCGCGGACATCATCGACTTCATGCGGGCGGTTGATCGCCTGCTGCTACTCTCGCCGCTGGCGCCCAGCTACCCGCATGGTACGCAGTTGGCTGAGATGCTCGACCGCGTCCAGGCCAATATCGAGACCGTTATTGCCGAGGGGCAGGCGGCCGGCCTAACGGTCTACGTCGCGACGTATTTCTCCTCGCGGGAAGCCGTGGTCGAGTGCGATGCCATGTTCCTGGACGTCATACTGCCGTTTCAGGCGCGCAACGCCAATGGTTACGTAGCGCTGTTGAATGAGCGGATCCGGCAGGCCGCCGCCAACGCCGGCGCCACTGTCGTGGACATCGCGTCGCTGGATGACGTTCTGCACGCCGACGAGGCCAACTTTCTCAACTGCAACCACTTGAGCGCCCAGGGCAATGAGATCATTGCCCGGCTATTCGCCGAGGCACTGACCCGCTGAACCGCGCACGGGGCGCCACCGGCGGCCTGCTAGCCGCCCGTCAGGAGCAGCACGAACGGGTCGATGTCGAACGCGTTGACCGCGCCGTCGCCGTTGATGTCGGCCAGCATGTAATCGCAGTCGGGATACGCAAGCGCGTAGGCGTCGGGGGCGGTCAGGGCCAGGACGAACGGATCAATGTCGAACGCGTTCACCAGGCCATCGCAGTTCAAATCGCCGAGCCCGTAGCTGACGCCAACCGTGATCATCAGCTTCGGGTAGCCCCCGCCCTCCATGACCCACACTCCGCCGAACGTCTCCGCCCGAATCGTAAGCCCGACGTATTGCTCCTCGGCGGCGACCAGCGACTTGACATGGGGCGTCACTTCGAAGCTCAGAAGTTGGCCGATGTACGGGCTCGGGGTTGGCACCCGGTCCAGTAGGTTGCCGTCGCCAGCTTGAAAGTCGGACAGCTCCGCGAGGCCGTTGCCCACGTAGCCGTCAACTGCCAGGCTGTCCGGCGTCTCGCCGCTGACGCCCAGACCCCAGATCTCAGTCGCGGTGATCACCACCTCGAACGTGGCGGCAATGACCATCTCGCCGGGTGGCACGCTGAGTCCGGAGATGTCGAACTCCGCCATCGAGCGGATTTCCCCTTCAGTCCCCAGCAGAGCATCGGCGAAGGTGGAAAACGGCCCCGTGTCGCCGATCCCGTCGAACGGATTCATGTCAATCACCTGAAAATCGACCGGGGGATCCGAGATCGTGTAGATCGAGCCCGCCCAGGTCGGCGCTCCGGCCAGGCCATATGCGACCAACATGCATACGACGCCGCGCAATGCCACGTGTCTCATCGTTCACCTCCTGCTCTTCCAGCCGTGCTGCTACCCTGTCCAGGACATGCCAGGACCCCTATACACCGGCTACCGTATCACTTCGGCCGCATAGAATCCAGTAGAATCACCATGACACTTCGGCGCGCCCGCACGCTTGCCGCGGAAGCCGTGGGCCCGCGCACGGACGCCTTGAGCATGCGGCCGCGCCGGTGGAAGACGATTTCTTGACCGTGAAGTTGGGAGGTCTTGCAGATGACTACTCGTATCGCGCTAATACTGATCGTGGCTGTTCTGGGTGCCAGCACGGCGGCCGCCGAGCCGCCGCCGGCAAATGAGCCGGCGCCGCCGACGGATGAAGAAATGACATTAGCCAAGGGAAATACGCAGTTTGCGCTCGAGCTGCACCGCCAGCTCACCGCCGCGCCCGCGGACAACCTGTTCACGTCGCCGCTCAGCATCTCGACGGCCCTGGCCATGACCTACGCCGGGGCGCGCGGCAACACGGCGACGGAAATGGCCCGCACGCTGCACTTCGCGGCGGAAGGCGACCAGTTGCATGCGGCGTTTGCCAAGCTGCTGCACGGGCTGGAACCGCTCCCGGAAGCCGACGGCTATCGACTTAAGCTCGCCAACGCGCTCTGGCTGCACCAGGGTTACTCGTTCCTGCCGGAGTTTCTCCAGATCGGCCAGACACAATATGCGGCCGGCCTGCACACGGTCGACTTCGTCAACGCACTCGAGCCGGCCCGGCAAAGCATCAACACGTGGGTGGCCCAGCGCACCGAGGACAAGATCCGTGAGCTGATTCCGCCGGGCATACTGGATGCCCAGACGCGCCTGGTGCTTACCAACGCGATCTACTTCAAGGGGCAGTGGGCCCGGCGTTTCGAGGAGCGCGCTACGCGCGAAGCGCCTTTCACGCTGGCCGACGGGACACAGGTGAGCGTGCCGCTGATGCATCAGACCGGCGAAATGGCGTATCTGGAGCGTAACGGCCTGCAAGTACTGGAGTTACCGTACGCCGGCGAGCGTCTGAGCATGGTCGTTCTGCTGCCACGCGCGGCCGATGGCTTGCCGGCTCTGGAAGGCTCGCTCGAACCGCCGCGCCTGGCCGAGCTACTGAGTTCGCTCCGCCAGCGCGAGGTGCAGGTGTTCTTGCCGCGTTTCATGCTGCGGTCAGCCGTGCGGCTGGATAACACGTTGCAGGCAATGGGGATGCGCGACGCGTTCCGGGCCGGCGCGGCGGATTTCTCCGGGATGGACGGGACGCGCGACCTGTACATTGGCGCCGTCTTGCACGAGGCGTTCGTGGAGGTCAACGAGCAGGGGACTGAGGCCGCCGGCGCGACGGCTGTTGTGCAGAAGATCCGGGCAGCGCCGACCGAGCGGCCGGTATTTCGGGCCGACCGCCCGTTCCTGTTCCTGATCCGTGATGTGCGTTCCGGCAGTGTGCTGTTCCTGGGCCGGCTGGCCAACCCGCGGGCGTGAGGCACAGCAAACCGGGCCGGCAACGATTAGGCTGTCGGCCCGGACAGTTCCATTCCACTCGTTTCGTACAAGTCGGCGGCTACGCCATGAACAGGTCGCGCAGCCACTGCGACGTCGTCTGACGCCCCAAATCGCCGATCGCCTCAGTTAGCGGGATGTCCTTGGGGCAGACCTTGGCGCAATTCTGCGCGTTGCCGCAGCCGGCGATGCCGCCCTTCTCCATCAGCACGTGCAGGCGGTCCTGCTTGAAGTAGGCCCCGGTGGGGTGCGTGTTGTGGAGTTGGACCTGCCCGAGCGGCGCCGGTCCGATGAAATCCACGCCATCGTGGTACTGTGGGCACGCCTCCATGCAGCAGCCGCACGTCATGCAGCGGCTGAAGATGTAACGCACATCTTGTTCCACCGGCGAGATGATCGGGGCGTGCTGGTGAATGTCGTGTGAGCCGTCGATCGGCACCCAGGCCTTCACCGTGAGCAGCGCGGCGAACATCTTCTCGCGGTCCACGAGCAGGTCACGCACGATCGGGAACTTCGCCATCGGTTCCAGCACAATGGGCTGGTTGAGCTTATCGATCAGCGCTGAACACGCTTGCCGCACGCGGCCGTTGATGATCATCGAGCACGCGCCGCAGACCTCTTCCATGCAGTTCGAATCCCACACCACCGGCCGGACGCGCTCGCCGCGCACGTTGACGGGATGCTCCCGCAGGTACATGAGCGCGGAGACGACGTTGTGCCCCGGGGCATAGGGCATCTTGAACTCTTCCCAGTACGGCGCGGCGCCGGGCTTCTCCTGGCGCCGTATCTTGAAATGAATCTCGCTGGGCATCCTGTGAACCTCGCGAAGCGAATACTCATCCACGTTCAGAGCACGCCACCCATCGACGGCCAAACCGCGACCGGCCGGGCCCACACAGCCCGCAGTGATCCGCGCATCCGTCGCATGTATGTGGTGTCAAGGTCTGCATTTAGCGATAATCCCGCGGCTTTTCCGGCGGCAACACCGCCGTGTCGACCGGCTTGTACGAAATCTCCGGACCGGCGGCCGTGTGCGTCACGATGGTGTGCTTGAGCCACTTGTCGTTGTTGGCCTTCCACCTGGCCTTGTACTCTTCGTATTCGGGATCGCCCTCGAACTTGCCCTCGGGCACCTTCAACTCAAACTCGGCCTTGTAATGCGAGCCGCGACACTCGTCGCGCTGGCGAGCGCACTTGGCGATTACCTCAGCCAGCACGATCATGTCCTGCACCTGCCGGGCCCAGGACAGCGACTGGTTGGACCAGCGGCTGTCATCGTCCAGGGCCACGCGTGCCGCCCGCTCCTTGAGCGTCTGCAAGCCGGCCAGGGCCTCGTCCAGACCGGCATTGTCGCGCTCGACAAAGACGCGGGCGCGCATCAGGTCGCCACAATCGCGGTGCAGCGCGAACGGATTCTCTCCGCGGTCGCGCGACAGAATCTGCTGATTGAGCTCTTCCTGGCGCTGGCGCTCGCCGTCAAAGAGGCTGTCCGGCAGCGCGCCGTTGCTCTTGCCGAGGTTCTTGACGTAGGCGACGCTGGCCTCGCCCGCCACGCGCCCGCTATACGAAGCACTTAGCAGCGAGTTGGCCCCCAGGCGGTTGGCGCCGTGGTACGCGTAATCACACTCGCCGCAGGCGTACAGCCCCGGGATGTTGGTAGCGTGGTTGCGCGGATGCACCCGCGTCATCCGCGCCGCGCCGGCAGCGTCCACCGTCGTGTCATAGTCAACCCACAGCCCGCCCATCGAGTAGTGCGTGGCCGGGAAGATCTTCATCGGCACGTCACAGGGATCCTCGCCCATGAACGTGCGGTACATTTCCAGAATGCCGCCCAGACGCCGCTCCAGGAAATCACGCGGCTGGTGCGTCAGGTCGAGATAGACCATGTCCTGCCCACCGAGACCCAGGCCCATGTGCCGCACGGCGCGGCAGATGGCGCGCGACGCGACATCACGCGGCACGGTGTTGCCGTAGGCGGGGTACCACTCTTCCAGGAAGTAGAAGCGCTCGGCCTCGGGAATCTGACGCGGGTCACGCTGGTCGCCGGCCTGCTTCGGCACCCAGATGCGGCCGCCCTCGCCGCGGCAGGCCTCGGACATCAGACGGTTCTTGTCGTGTCCCGGGATGCCGGTGGGGTGGAACTGGATGAACTCGCCGTTGGCAAACCTGGCACCCTGCTGGTAGACCCGGGCGGCCGGGGCGCCGGTCGAGTTGCTCGACATGGTCGAGCGGCCGTACGTAAGCGCCAGTCCGCCGGTGGCCAGGATCACGGCGTCGGCCCGGAAGACCTTGACCTCCATGGTGACCAGGTCCATGGCGGTGATGCCGCGGCAGACGCCGGCATTGTCCAGCACCAGCGACAGGAAGTCCCAGCCCTCGTACTTGCTGACCAGCCCGCCGACCTCGCGGGCGCGAACCTGCTCATCGACGGCGTACAGCAACTGCTGCCCGGTCGTAGCGCCGGCGAAACACGTGCGGCGATTCTTGACGCCGCCGAACAGCCGCTGGTCCATGATCCCTTCGGGCGTGCGGCTGAAGGTGACGCCCATGCGGTCGAAAGTGCGGATCAGGCCGGGGGCATCCTCGCACATGCTGCGGATAGGGGGCTGGTCGGCGAGGTAGTCGCCGCCCTTGATCGTGTCCACGATGTGCTGGTTGATGGAGTCGTGCTGGCCCTTGACGTCCAGGACGGCGTTGATGCCGCCCTGGGCACAGGCCGAGTGTGAGCGTTTGACGGGGAAGAGCGAGAACAGCTTGACCGGCAGGCCGCTTTCAACGACGCGGAGCGTCGCCCACAAACCGCCGAGGCCGCCGCCGACCACGATGACGGTGGGTTTGTTCGCCATGGTTTCCTAACTCTCTGGGCGGGCCAGACCGCCGCGCGGCTGCTGACCCTGCCGGGTGCGTGATCAAATAAGGCGGCCATTCTAACAGGAAATCTGCGGCCGTACACTGGCCCGGCGGGGGCTTGGGCAGTCGCTCCGTGGGCCAGGCCGCGGCTCAGCGTGCCGGTCGCCTCCACCCCGCGCCTGTCCGCAGTAGCGGTTGTACGGACCCCGAAGCTGCCCGGCGGGGCGGGCGGCCGGCGTTGAACGCCGAGGACCGGCGAGATGCCGCGTCCGCCGCACCAACGAGAACCGGCCGACCGCTGACAGCCAGATCAGCAGCCGGCAACCCCGCGCCGTCCTCAAGCGGCTGCCCAGCCCGCGCTTTTGCCCGGCCGCGGCCGCTACGCGCCCGGCTCCATGACCGGCAGCCCGTGCCCCGGCCGGTTCCGGTAGACCAGCCAGTACGTCACCGGAATCACGAACAGCGTGAACACGGTTGACGCAAACAACCCGAAAATCAGGGCCCAGGCCAGCCCGGAGAAAATCGGATCGAGCGCGATCGGCGCCGCCGACAGCATTGCCGTCCCGACGGTCAGCAGAATCGGCCGCAGCCGCACCACGCAGCTTTCCATAATCGCATCGTACAGCGAGCGCCCGCGCTGCAGCGACAGGTGCACGAAATCGACGATGATGACCGCCTGCCGCGTGACGATGCCCGCCAGCGCGATCATCCCGATCATGCCGGTCGCCGTGAAGAACACCGGATCGGCGTAAGGCCCGACCTGACCGCCGACCAGCGCGTTCAACAACCAGAAGCCCGGCATGATGCCGATGACCGTCAGCGGTATCGCCAGCATCAACACCACCGGAATCGCAAACGAGCCCGTCTGGCTCACCAGCAAAATGTAGATCGCCACCAGCGCCGCCGCGAAAGCCAGCCCCAGGTCGCGGAACACCCGGAGCGTTATGTCCCACTCGCCTTCACCCGCGAAATCCACCGCGATCCCCGGCGGCAGCGACCACGCGATGCCGCTGCCGTTGTTCAGGAACGTACGCGCCCCCAGCGGCCGCGCCGGCACCTCCGCGACCTCCCCGCTGCCGATGCCGGCCGCTTCCGGTACTCCCACCGGCCCGTGCCCGGCGAAGTCCGCCTGGATATCCACAATCGCCTCGGCCGGCGGCCGACCGGCCGTCTCGCCGAAGACGTACACGACCGGCCGCAGGTTCTTGTGATAGATCGTCTTGTCGGCCAGTTGCTCGTCCCAGCGGCCCAATTCCGCCAGCGGCACGAGTTGGCCGGTACCGCCCTTGACGTGCAGGTTGGCCAACTCGGCCGTGCCGGACCGCTGAGCACGCGGCAGACGCAACTCGATGCGCAGCGGGCTGCGTTCACGCTCGGCGTGCAGCAGCCCCGCCGTCGCGCCGCCCAGCGCCGCCTCCAGCGTCGCCGCGATTTCCGCCACCGACACGCCGCTCAGCGCCGCCTTCTCCCGGTCGGCGACAAAGACCACCTTGCGGCTGTCCGCCGCGACCATATCGTCCACATCGACGACGAACGGCTCGCGCTCCAGCCGGGCCCGCACCGTCTTGGCCGCCGACATGAGATCCGCGTAAGTATGGTCCGGCTGGCCGTACACTTCGGCGACCAGCGTCGCGATGACGGGCGGTCCCGGCGGCACCTCCACGATCTTCAGATTCGCGCCGTGCCGCTCCGCAATCGCCGTAACATCGTCGCGCATCCGCAGCCCCAGGCCGTGGCTCTGCTGCCGACGGTTCCGCTTGCCGACCAGGTTCATGCGGATCTCGGCGACGGTCGGCCCGCGCCGCAGGTAGTAGTGCCGTACCAGGCCGTTGAAGTCCATCGGCGAGGGCAGGCCCACGTAGGAGGTGAAATCGGTGACCTCCGGGACGGCCGCGAGGTACTGCTCGAAGTCGCGCACCGCCGCATCCGCGCGTTCGAGCGTCGTGCCCTCGTCGAAGTCGAGCACGAGCAGCAGCTCGTTCTTGTTGTCGAACGGGAGCATCTTCAGCGGCACGCGCCGCGTCGCGGCCAGCCCCGCCGCCACCACCAGCAGCAGCCCCATCGTGCCCAAGAAGCCCCAGGCGGCCAGACGCGAGTTGAGCAAGGGCCGCATCAGCGGTGCGAACAACCGATACAGCCCGCTGCGGCGAACCAGCTCCGGGTCATCCTCTTCGGCCGCGGGCTCAGTGGCCGAACCGCTGCCCGCCGCCGGTTGCCCCGCGCAGTGCTGCCGCTTGAGCACGTGGAACGCCAGCCAGGGCGTAATAGTGAACGCCACAACCATGGACATCACCATGGTGATGGGCACGTTCAAGGCCATGGGGCGCATGTACGGCCCCATCATGCCGGTTATGAAGAACATGGGCAGGAAGGAGACTATCACGGCCAGCGTGGCCGTGATCAGCGGCGGGCGAATCTCCGCCACCGCCTCGAGCACGATCTGGCGTGTGGCTCGCCCGCGCAGCCGGAAGTGCCGCGTGATGTTCTCCACGTCCACGATCGGGTCATCAACCAGCAGCCCCAGCGACAGGATCAGCGCGAACAGCGTTACGCGGTTGATCGTGTAGCCCGCCACCAGGTTGACCGTCAGCGTCAGGCCGAAGACGACCGGCACCGCCACCGCCACTATCAGCGCTTCGCGCCACCCCAGGCCGAGCGTCAGCAACGCAATGACAATGAACACCGCGACGGCCAACGCCTCCACGAGTTCGTTGACCTTGTCGTCCGCGGTCAGCCCATAGTTGCGCGTAATCACCAGCTCGACGTCATCCGGGATCACGTCCGCGCGCAGCGCTTGCGCAGCGCGAATCACATCCTGCGCCACCCAGACCGCGTTCGTGCCCTTCTTCTTCGCCAGGGCCAGCGTGACCGCCGGACGCGACAGCACCGGTTCATCCGACTGCGGCGCGGCTGGACCGATCAGCGTGCCGGTGGCGCCGGCGTGTACCTCGAAGCCGCGCGCCGCTCCCCAGCCGTGCCGCACATAGCTGTCGGCCTCGGCCGGACCGTCCGTGACGTCGGCCACGTCCTTCAGGAAAACCGGCCGGTCGTCAGAAACGCCGACAACCAGGTCGCGCAGCTCTTCCACCCTCTCGAAGGCGCGCCCGGCCTCAACCCGAAACGTGATGTCATGTTTGGCAAACTCGCCCGCCGTCTGCGTGATGTTGGTGACCTCGATCGCCCGCCGAACCTCCAGCACCGACACGTTGTACGCTTGCAGGCGCTCCGGATCCAGGTAGACCTGGGCTACGCGCGGCTGGCCGCCGACAACATAAGCACGCGAGACGTTCTCCACCGCCGCCAGTCGTTCAACGACCTCCTCGCCGATCCGCCGCAGCGCGTGCTCGTCGGTCGCGTCGCTCGCGAGCGTCAGCGTGACAATCGGCACGTCGTCGATCTCGACCGGCTTGACGACCCAGCCGGCCACGCCCGGCGGCACCAGGTCCACGTGCTCGTCGATGCGCTTGTACAGCTTGACGAGGCTGCGCTCGCGGTCCTCGCCTACGTAAAACCGCACCGTGATGACGGCCTCGTCCGCCCGTGACATCGAGTAGACGTACTCGACCCCGTCGATCTGGTAGAGCAGCTTCTCCAGTGGCGTCGCCACCAACTGCTCGACTTCCGCCGCCCCATGCCCGGGGAAGCTGACATACACATCCGCCAGCGGAACGATGATCTGCGGATCTTCCTCGCGCGGCGTCACCAGCAACGCCGTGGCCCCCAGCGCGGCCGCAATCAGCAGCAGGATCAGCGCCAGGTTCGAGTGCAGGAAGACCCGCACGACGGCATTCGTAAACCCATGCTGCCGGTCACCGCTCTTGCCATGCTCAGCCATTCTTCTGAACCTCTGCCCCAGCGGGCCCCCGCTACGGCAACGCCGCCGCGCCTGTCCCCAGAGCAACCAGTTCCCCCGGCCGCAAGCCCGTCAAGACCTCGATGTCCTCGCCGAAGACACGCCCCAATTGCACGGTGCGGCGTTGGACACGTGGCTCAGCATGCGCCTCGTCCGGGGCCGGCGCCACGACGTCCACGACATTGAGTTGGCCGATGCGCCGCACCGCCGCTTCCGGAATCAACAACACCTGCTCATCGTCGAGCGGAATCAGCAGCCGGCCGAACATGCCGGTGTAAACGCCTTCCGGACACGGCCCCGTCACCTTGACCGAGAACGTGCGGCTGGCGGCCTCGGCCTCCGGCACGATCTCGCTGATGCGCCCCGCGCAGGTCTTGCCCAACGCACTGACGTGCACGTCAATGTCCTGCCCCACCTGCAAGCGCTGCGTCAACGACTCGCGCACGCGCGCGATCAACTGCATGCGCGTCGGATCATACAGCGTCAGCAGCACTTGTCCGGGGGTGGCGGTGTCGCCGACCTCCACGCGTTTGTCCACGATGATGCCATCTAGCGGACTGCGTATCGTCGCGTAGCTGAGGATGGTATCGGCCTCGCGGGCGGCCTGCGCGGCGCGCTCCACGCCGGCCGCCGCGGTCTCCAGCTCAGTCTGGGCGCGCTCCCATTCGAGCTTTGTGGCGTGCTCCTGCTTGTACAGGCCGTCCAGCCGTTGGAACTCGATCTCAGCCTGTCGGCGCGCGGCTTGGGCGGCTGCGAAAGTCGCCTCGGCCTGCCGCAGACGCGCCTGCAAGTCCTCGTCGTCGAGGCGCACCAGGACGTCACCCGCGCGCACGGCCTGACCGGCCTGCACGTTCACTTCCACCACCTTCGCCAAGAGCTTGGCTGCGACCGCGGATTCGTGCACGGCCCGGATGGACCCAACGGCCGCCTCCGTGGCCGGCAGCGTCACGAGCCGCGCCGGAACCGTCGTACGCCCATCCAGCGGCCGGCCGGCCGCCACTGCCACCGCAGCGGCAGTGCCATTCACCTTTGGTTCGAATACGCCGGCCAGCCACAACAGCAGTATGACCACGATGGCCGTGAAGCCGACGCCGGTGCCCACTGTGCGCCAAGCCGTTCCCGCTTTGCCGCCATTCTGCTTAGTTGCCATCACTCACCTTCGCAAGTAACGGGCCGAGTCTTCATCGAGCCGGGCGCCGCGGCTGGCCGGCTGTCCGCATGGGACGCCGGCCACAGCGTTTCGGCGGGCCGCCGCCCGGCTCCAGTACCTGTTAATATATCTGCATATCATGATATGTCAACATGCCCGCGCCGCTGTCACGCCTGCCACCGCATCGCCGACGCCACTCACCGAGTAAACTATCACACGGGATTAGACGTGTCTCGGTGCACGCCGCCGAAAGCACAACGCCGGACGTCGAAAGGAGACCGATGGGCTCGGGGCGATACGACGTGATCGTCGTCGGCGGCGGACACGCCGGCGCCGAGGCCGCCTGGGCTGCCGCACGCCTTGGTGCGGCGACCGCCCTCGTCACATTCGACACCCTGGCCATTGGCCGGCCATCCTGCAACCCGGCCATCGGCGGAATCGGAAAGGGACAGATCGTCCGCGAAGTGGACGCGCTTGGCGGCCTGATGGGGCTGGTCACGGACGAGACCGGCATCCAGTTCCGTGTGCTCAACCGGCGAAAGGGACCGGCCGTCTGGGCCCCCAGGGCACAGATCGATAGCGACGCTTACCCTGCCGCCCTGCGCCGCCGCCTGGAGCACTGCCCCGATCTCGAAATCATCGAGGGGGGCGCCGAAGCACTGTTGGCGGAGGACGCGTCTGCCTCGCAGCACGGTCGGCGCGTAGCGGGCGTAGTCCTGGCCGACGGCCGCCGACTAACCGCCTCCGCCTTAGTCATCACCGCTGGCACCTTCCTGCGCGGGCTCATGCACACCGGCGAGCAGCGGACCCCCGGCGGCCGCGTCGGCGAAGCCGCCGCCAACGGCCTCAGCGATTCGCTCGAATCGCTCGGCGTCCGCCTCGGCCGCCTCAAAACCGGCACGCCCCCGCGCATCGCCCGCGACACCATCGACTACTCCACCCTCGCCGAACAGCACGGCGACCCGGAACCGGTTCCGATGTCGGCCATGACCGATCGGCTGTCGGTTGAACAAGTTCCGTGTTGGCTGACCGCGACCAACGCCAGCATGCACGACTTGATCCGCGCCAACCTGGAGCGCGCACCTTTGTTCACGGGGCAGATCAGCTCGCGCGGGCCGCGCTATTGCCCGAGCATCGAGGACAAGGTCGTCCGCTTCCCCGACAAGGCCTCGCACCAGCTTTTTCTGGAGCCGGAGGGTCGCAATAGCGAGCGTATCTACCTCAATGGCCTGAGCACGTCACTGCCCGCTGATACTCAAGAGCGGCTGGTAGCATCCATCCCGGGCCTGGACCGCGCTCGGATCGTGCAGTGGGGATATGCGATCGAGTACGACTTCATTCCGCCGGAGCAGATCGACGCGGCGCTGATGGTGAAGTGCCTGCGCGGTCTCTTCAGTGCCGGCCAAATCAATGGGACCAGCGGTTATGAGGAGGCGGCCGGGCAGGGCCTCGTCGCAGGTATCAACGCGGCCCGGTTCGTTGCGGGTCGGGAGCCCGTGGTGCTCGGGCGCGGCGACGCGTACATCGGCGTGATGATTGATGATCTCGTAACTCGCGGTGTGACAGAGCCATACCGGATGTTCACGTCGCGCGCCGAGCATCGCATGCACCTGCGTATCGACAATGCGGACTCGCGCCTGACGCGTCTGGGCCGCGAGGTGGGCTTGGTGGATGACGCCCGCTGGGAGCGCTTCCGGGAGAAGGAGGCGCGGCGGGAGCGGTTGCGGGAGGCGCTCCGTCGGCTCCGATGCGAAGGCCGGACACTCAGTGAGTGGCTCCGGCGGCCGGACGAGGACGGTCGGAGATTTGTGGGTATGTTCGCTGAGCTGCGGCCGCTCGCCGCAGACCTGGACGCGTGGGCCAGTGTGTTAGTTGAAGTAAAGTACGCCGGATACCTTGAACGTCAGCGGCGGCTAATGGCACAGGCCGAGGCACTTGAGCAACGGCCGATTCCTTCCGACTTTAACTATGGACATGTTAAGCATTTAAGGCGTGAGGCCCGGGAGCGCTGGGAGGCGGTGCGCCCCCGCAGCGTCGGTCAGGCGGCCCGCGTCAGCGGAATTCATCCGACGGATGTCTCGATTCTTCTCGTCCAGTTAGCGGCCCACGCGCGCGCCGACAACTGAACGTTAACGGCGGGTCCATAAACATGGCTGCGAGGGTTGCCAAATCAACCCCAATATGCTATTATTGTGAAAGTAGGGTATATAGGAAAGATTTGGACGTGAGATGGCCAGGAACAACCGAGACAAGACGGGCCTGCTGAAGAGCGTCTTCACCACTGGTGAGGTTGCGGAGATCTGCAACCTGAGCCAGCAGACGGTGATCCGCTGTTTTGACAGCGGCCGGTTGAAGGGTTTTCGCGTTCCGGGCTCACGGTTTCGGCGCATCCCGCGTGACAGCCTAATCCACTTCATGAAGGAACATACGATCCCGCTGGATCGGCTCGAGATGGGCAAGACGCGGGTGCTGGTCGTGGATGATGATCCGGCGATCGTGGAGATGCTGGTAGAGTTGCTGGAGCGGGACGGCCGCTTCGAGGTCCAGACGGCCGCAACCGGTTTCGATGCCGGTCTGCGGACGCGCGAGTTCCTCCCGGACGTTATCGTCCTGGACTACATGCTGCCGGATATCAACGGTAACGCTGTCTGCCGGAGCATCCGCTCGGACGAGTCTCTGAAGGATGTGAAGGTGATCATCGTTTCGGGTGTGGTGGACCGGCAGGACGTGGACAAGCTATATGCGGATGGTGCGGACGACTTCCTCCAGAAGCCGTTCAGCATTGAGCAGTTGGTCACTCGTATAATGGAATTGGTGAGTGGACGAGCTGCGCGGGCGTAGCAATACCAGCGGAGAGGGAGAGAAGCCTGACCCCGAGTTGGTACTGACGCACCTGGACCGCCTGCCGACCCTGTCGCCCATTGCGGTCAGGTTGCTCCAGATCACGACGGACGGGCATAGCTCCGCCGCTGACGTCGTTCGGCTGCTGCAGGCCGACCAGTCGCTGACCGCGAAGATTCTGTCGGTCGCCGGGTCGGCGTGGGCGGGCGTGAGCGCTCCCGTCACCACTCTCGAAAAGGCCGTTCCACTGCTGGGCTTCGGCCCAATCCGCAGCATCGTTCTGGCCGTGAGCGTTTTCGAATGCCTGGCCGGTGCGGCGCCAGGGAACGGCGTCTACGCTTTCGATCGGTACGAGTTCTGGAAGCACGCCCTGGCGGTGGCATGCGCGGCACGGCGACTGGCAGAGGCGCGCCGGGACCTCCACGTTGACCCGGCCGAAGCGTTCGTGGCCGGCCTGCTGCACGACCTCGGCAAGGTGGCGCTCAGCACGGTCTTTCCGAAGGCGTACGACCGGGCGGCGGCGCATGCCAACCACTCCCGGCGGGACATTGCGGACTTCGAGCGCTCGGTTCTGGGTACGGATCACACGGTGGCGGGGCGCCGCCTGGCGGAGCGCTGGCACTTGCCACGCGAGCTGCGCGACGCAATCTGGCTGCACCATCTGGGAGCCGAGACGCTGCCGAGCTCGGTCGCCAAGCCGATGCTGGTCGGCATCGTGCAGTTGGCCGACACGCTGGCGCGCGAGCAGCGCATCGGCTATTCCGGCAACCACATGTTCTATGAGCACTCGCCACACGTGGCGGAGCGCTTCAACTTCTCGGCCCAGCAGATCGAGCACGTGGTGGCGAACCTGGTTGGCGACGTCGTTACGCACGCCCAGATTCTGGGCTTGGGGACGCAGGCGCCCGAAGCCGTGTATCTGCAGGCGATTACGCGCGCAAACACCGAGTTGGGCCGCCTGAATACCGAACTGTCGGTTAGCAGCCGCAAGCTCGCCGCCGGCGCCCGTTACTTCCGCGCCATCAGTCATTTCGATCAGCTTCTCGATGCCACCTCGGATCCTCCCGCGGTTGTCGCGGCTATGGCGGCGGCAGCCGTCGTTGCGCTACAGCGGCCGCGCGTGGGCGCGTTTGGCTTGCGCGAGCACCACGCGGCGGTGGATCTGTGCTGGGTTCACGACGAGACCGGCCGCGGCGGGCGCCTGGCGCAGCGCGTGCCGAGTGACATGCAGGAGTGGCTGTCCAGCCCCGGTGACTTGGCGAGCTTAGTGGTGTCCGAGGCCCCGCCGTCCTTGTGTCGCATGCTGGAGCCGGCTTTCGATGATCTGGGGCGCGCCACGGCCTGGCTCATTCCCGTGGTGCATGACCAGCAGCTTGTGGGCGGGGTGGTCTTCTGCTCGGAGGCCGACGAGCGCGGCCGGCTGGCTCCCGAGGCTGACGACCTCAGGTCTTTCGTCGCGAGCCTGGCCCTGGCGCTCGGCCGGGCCAATGCCCAGGTGGACGCGCGGCGCCTGGCTGATGACCTGGCCCAGACTAACCGGCGGTTGCAGCAGGCGCAAGTGGAACTGCTGAGGTCGCGAACGCTCTCGATGATCGCGGAGATGGCGGCCGGCGCGGCGCACGAGTTGAACGGGCCGCTAACCGTGATCTCGGGTCGGGCCCAGATGTTGACGCAGTCGCTCCAGGCCCCGGACGTCCTGCGGGCACTCGACCAGATTCGCGGCAAGGCCCATGAGTGCAGCGCGATCGTCTCGGCCTTGATGGATTTCGCGCGGCCGCGCCCGCCGACGCTGGCGCCCGTTTCCATTCCGGAGTTGTTGGAGGAAGTGCGGGCCGATTGGTTGCAGCGCGCCGAGCTGGGCGACGCGGCGCTCGAGCTTGAAGTGCGGATGACTGCGCCCGGCGCGGCCCCGCGGCGCGCCGCCGATCCGCTGACCATTCGGGGTGACCGCGACCAGCTCCGGACCGTGCTTAACGAGCTGATCAGCAACGCAGTGGACGCGGTTTCGACCACGGGAGGGTCAATCGCGATCCGTTGTCAGCCATCGGTTACTGAAGGGCTGGTTGAGATTTCGGTGCGCGACACGGGCTGCGGGATGACGCCGGCGGTTCTGCAGCGGGCTTTTGATCCGTTCTTCTCGCACCGCAACGCCGGCCGGGGGCGCGGCCTGGGGCTGGCCCGTGCTTATCGGATCATCGAAGGGCACGGTGGCCGGGTCTGGCTTGAGAGTGTTGCCGGGGAAGGCACAACGGCGCACGTCGTGCTGCCGCGCGTGCCGCCGGCGCCGGCCGATCACGGCTGGCAGTCGCCAACCTCCTGAAACGATGTAACTTACGCTGCGATGAGGTTACCGGCGTCAGCAACGATGACAACGGTCGATCCGGCCGGATCGCGCAGCTCGATCTTGACACGTCCTTGCGCCCGCAGTCGGTCCCGCAATGCCTCGCTTGCTATGTATACCACGGTGCCGGCGACACGACGGTCGCCGCTGAAGAACAGTTCGCGGAGGCGCTTCTTGACCGAGTTGGACGTGCGCTGACAGGGCTCCCAACTGGCCCACTCCGGGGGCCGCCCCGGGGTTCTCACTCGCACACGTGCCCCAGCCGCCAGTTTCACCTTCGCTCTGCTCAGCATATGCACCTCCGTCCGCGGGCGCTGCCGCACGCCATCTTCTGACAAGTACTGCAATTCCGTGGGTCGCCGTCGCCTGCTACAACATTGGCGACTACGGCGGGAGGGCCGGGTTGACCGCCGCTCCCCATACCGCGCTCTCACCGGCAGAATACGCCTTCCCAAGAGTCCCGCCACGCCACCCGCCCACAGATTTCGGATAAGAGTATGTCAAGAAATCGTTTGCGGTCTCGCTGCCGCCGATGGGCGTGCGGCTGGCCGCTTGTTCGGCCGCGCGGCCGACCGCCGCCCCAGTTTTCCTCTCTGGTCAGCTATGCAGGGCCGGCGCGGCGTGACAGAATCCCCTTATGAAGCGGAGTCTGAGGCGCTGGCTGAGGCTGTTCATATGGACCATGGTCGCCGGCCTAGTCTTCGCAACGTCGGCGTACCTCTACCTTACGCGCCCCGCACGGCTGCATGCGGCGGTAGTCGGTTTGCTCGCGGCGGCGGACATTGACGTTGGCAACATCGGCGCCGTCTCCTTCTCGTTCAGCGACGGCCTGGAGTTGCTGGATGTGGACCTTGGTTTGCGGTCCGGCTCGCAGGCAGCGGCCGAGCCGGGGGAAGGCCGCCTGAGCGCCCGGCTACGCGTGGCGCGCGCCTGTATCCGCTGTAACCCGTTCGAGTTAGCGACCGGCCGGCCGCGCGTGCGGCAGGTGGTGCTGCACGAGGCCGATTTGGCGCTGCTATGCCAGCCGCCGGGAGCTACACCGGACGCCGAATCCGGCACGCGCACGGGGCGCTGGCTGGCATTGCTGCCGCAGGTTGCCGGCGCGGCCAGTTGGCCGACAATCCACCTTGCCAGCGGCTATGTGCGGCTGTTGGCTGTCACGGAGGGCGCGCCGCAGCTCGTACGCCAATGGCGCGTCACGGGTTACGCCGCCCCGCGCGGGGCCGGGTATCACGCCCGGCTCGTGCAGGTGGGCGGCGGCGATGTGGCCCTGGCTGAGTTGAGCTGGGACACCGAGACGGCGGTGGGCGAGCTGGCGACCGGCTGGCTGGACCTGGAGAGTGCGGCGGCAGTCTTGCCCCGGACGCTGGCGGACACGTTCGCCCAGTGGGTGATCCGTGGGCGCGTGCGTGTCGAGCACCTCGCCCTGAGCCTGGGTAGTCTGGGGGCGGACGAGGCGTCGCCGGCATTTCGGGCCCCGCATCTGGAAACCGCCCGACTAAGTATCGCGGATGGTCGTTGCGCTCTGCCGGTCGAGGCAAGCGACGTCGGATCGTCGCCGTCGCGGCGTTTCGCCCAGGTGTCGGACGCGCGGATCGCGCTGGAGTTGACCAGCAGTCCGGATGGGGGGGGGCAGGTCGTTGTACATGGGGCGGGGCGTCTGAATGGAGCCCCCGTGGCGATCAGCCTGGACGCGCGGCCGTCGCAGTTGACAGCGTGGCCACCCGTGCTGGACGGTCCGCTGGAGGGTGAGTTGCGTCTCGAACGCTGCGCGCTGCCCACCAAGCAGGAGCACGCGGACTTCGTGCTCAGTCCGCATCTGCCGCGCGGCGTGCACGGTTTTCTCAACGACTTCGAGCCTGAGGGGGTGGTTAACTTGTCGCTGCGGTTCCAGCGCGCTTCCGGCGAGACGGCAGCAGGCGGTGCGGCTCTACACTTCGAGGGCGAGGTGGAGCCGCTGGGTTGCCGCTGTCGCTACGACGACTTCCCATACCCGTTCGAGGATGTCCGCGGGCGCGTGCGTTTTTCGCCTGCCGGCATCGTTCTGGACGGCCTCGTGGCGCGGCACGGCTCGGCCCGCGTGCGTGCCACCGGCACGGTCGACCGCCCGCGGCGGGCTTCCGGCTTGGACCTGACCTTCGCCGGCAGTAACGTGCCGCTGGACGCCGAACTGTTCACAGCGCTGCCGCCCGAGTATCAGCGCCTCTGGTCGGAGGTGGCGCCCATCGGCCTATGTGACGTGCTCGTACGCCTCCAGCGCGCGGACGCGGCCCCCGACGCCGCCAAGTCCGAGCCGACCGATGTGCGCGTGGACGCCCGGCTGCGGGCCGGCAGCCTATCGCTTGACACGCAGCAGCGGCTGCAATGCGCGGACGGCGCCGTGACGATTGCCGGCGGCGTCGTGACCGTACACGAACTGCACGGCTACCTGGATGATGGGGCCGTGCGGCTGGCGGGCACCGTGGCGGTCGCGGGCGGCGCCGAGCAGCTTGACCTGGTGATCGAGGCCCAGGATGTACCGGTGGAACGGCGGGCGGTGGTGCGGGCCCTGCCGGGCGAAGCCGTCGCCGAGATCAGCTTCACAGGTCGCGCCGACGTATGGGGGCGCGTGCGGGGCGTGGGCTTGCGCGGCGCGCACGAGACCGAGTACACGGTGCACGTCAAGGACGGCAGTCTCGCCGGGTTCGACCCCCGGCAATCGTGGGCGGACTGTGAGGGCTGGCTGACCGTCACGCCGGAACGTCAGTTGATTCATAGCTTCTCGGCGCGGCAGGCGGCCGCGCGGCTGGAGATCGGCGGCACCTTGCCGTCCGGCCCGGACGGGCCGGAGTCAGCCGTGCTGGAAGTGCGTGTCAGCGCCGCTCCGTTGGATGAACTGGTGCGGCAGTTCGTTCCGCCCGCGTGGCGTGAGCAGGTGGCAGCGCTGGGGCTGGGGGGGACGGGCGACGTGGCGCTCCAGGTGGGGCCGGCGGAAGAGGCCGGCGGAGCGACGAAGGCGGCCGCGCTGGTGCAGATTGCCGCCGAGCGCATGGCCGCGGCGGTGTTGCCGGTGGAGTTGCGCGACGTCCGCGCGCGGGCCACTTTGGCGGCCAATGTCCTGGACGTGCATGAGTTCAACGCCCGCCAGGGGGCCGCCGGCGCTGTGACGGCTGACGGGCGGTTCCGGTGGAACACCGCCGGGCGAGCGGCTGACTTCAGCCTGCGCGTCGCCCAAGTGGAACTGACCGAAGCGCTGGTCGCGGCGCTGCCGGCGCCATTGGCCCGGCTGCTCCAGCGCATGCAGGCCGGCGGTCTGTGGGGGGCCGATCTTGACCGCGTGCGGCTCGAGGACGATGGTCGCCCGACCTGGGACTTCGCGGGCCGCGTCATGATCGACTCTGGGACACTGGATCTGGGCCTGCCGCTGACCGGCGTGGTTGGGCAACTGGCGGGCACCTGCCACGTGCGGCCCGACGGCCAGGTGGCGTTGCAGGCCGGTCTCGCCGTGGAGCGCGGCGAAGTAGCCGGCCGACCACTGGCGAACTGGGCCGGCCAACTCGAGTACAACCCCGATGAACCGTGGGTGCGTCTGGATGATCTGCACGGGCGATTGTGTGACGGCGACGTGCTGGGCTATGTGCACATTTCGCCGGAGACTTCGGACTACGAGCTTTCGCTGACACTGCAGGACGTCGCACTACAGCAGCTCTGGCCGGGCCAGGCAGAGCCCGCCGCGGCGCCCCGCCGGGGGCGCTTGGACGGGCACATATACCTCCGCGGTCGGGCGTCAGACGTGGACGCGCGGCGGGGCGGCGGGAGCCTGCGCATCCGCGGGGGCTCGATCCTGAATACACCCGTATTGGCCAAGGTGGCCGCGGCCGATGAGCGCACGACCGACGTATACGACACGGCCGAGGTGCGCTTCATGTGGGCCGGTGCTGAGCTGCAACTGACGCGCGTCGAGCTGCAAAGCCGCGACCTGCGCCTGGTGGGCCACGGCACGTGGAACATGAGCACGGACGAAATCGCGCTGCTGCTGGTGGGGGCCCATCCGCGGAACTGGCCGCGCGTGGCCGTCCTGACAGATCTGCTCGAAACCACCGGGCGGGAATTGGTGCAGTATCACGTGCGTGGCACCGTGGCCGAACCGCAGGTGAGCGCGGAACCGCTGTACAAGCTCAACGAGGCCCTGCGCGCGCTGCTTGCCGGTGACCGGTAGTCCCGCCCGCGGCGGCGTTACTCCAGGTAGCCCAGCTCGCTCAGACGCTCCTCAAGCAGACGCCGATCCTCGTCGCTGTATACCTCGATCGCCTCGTCGACCGGCTTCTTCAGCGGCGGCTCGCGTTCGACAACCGGCGCGGAGGTGAACAGCTCACTCAGCACGCGGCCTTCCATGTCCACCGGCACGCGCAGGCCCAGGGCCGCGAGCATGGTCGGGGCGATATCGACAATGTTGGCCTCGCTGCGCCCGCCGCGCTGAATGTTGCGGCCGCCCGCGGCCAGGATGCCCTCGTCGCGGTGCGTGCCCTCCAGCCGGGCGGATTCGCACCAGCGCACGGCCCGGCGGCTGCGAATCTTACGCACTACCGCCAGCCCAGGGTTGGGTACCAGCAACAGGTCCGGCAGATTCGGATTCTCGCTGCGGTCGCACCCATACAGCTCCTCGGTCTTATGTACTTCCGGGAAGACGTTGAGCGGGCGGCCCGCGCGGTCACGCGCGCGGACGCTCAGCAGCCGCTGGATCAGCTCGTCGCGCAGGGGTTCGTAGTCGGCCGGCGCGACGATGCCGTGCGGCCCGCGACCCTTGAGGTTGATATACAAGTAGCCGTAGATCCCGGCATGCATAACACAGGCCCGTGTGCGCGACCAATCAACCGCCAACTCACGTTCGATGCCGCGGCTGCCCTGCTCGAAACGCGTGGCCCGCCCCTTGGTCAACCGGTGCCACAGGTGGCCCGTCCGGGTGGCGGCCTGCTCCCAGGCACTGCGCAGTTGCAGGTAGCCCCACTTGTGCAGCAGCAGGTTAGGCTGGGCCTTGCCGTCCAGGCTGCCGTGCCCGTGGTCCGACATGATCAGCACGGTGGCGCCCTTGCTCTCGGCGTAGGCGAACATGCCGCCCAGCACGTCGTCCAGGTGCTTGAACACCTGCGCCACCATGGCCGCCTCGCGCGGGTAGTGGCCGCGCGTCTTCGGATCCAGGTACTTCCACGCTTTGTGCTGGACGTTGTCCACCAGCTTGAAGACCGTCATCAGCACGTCCCAGCCGAACTTGTCGCCGCAGTAGCGCGTCAGCGTGAGCCCCTGGTCGAAGCTGTGGCTGATGTAGTCGAGGTTCGTGGCCAGCACGTCCTGGCCGCCCAGCGCGCGGCGCTGCCAGTTCGTGCGGTAGTTGTAGCTCGGGATGAGCTGGAAGATCTCGTCCTTGAGCTCGCGGGGATAGGTGAAGTCCTCCTTGATGCTGGGCGTCTCGAAGCCGCTGATCATGAAGCCGTTGACCGGGCGGGGCGGAAAGGTCATCGGGACGTTGATGCTGCCGACACGCAGGCCCTTCTCACTAAGCAGATCCCAGATGGTCTTCTCGCGAATCTGGTACGTGCTGTTGAAGGTCAGCTCGTGGTGGGTGGCGTCGTATTTCTCGAAGTCGAGAATGCCGTGCTGACCCGGGCCCTTGCCGGTCATGAAGGTCGTCCAGGCCGCCGGCGTGATGGGCGGCTTGGTCGAATACAACACGCCCGCCACGCCCTCCGCGATGAACCGCCGCAGGTTGGGCATGTGGCCGTCGTCCATCAGCGGCGTCAGCACGTCGAACGTGGCCCCGTCCAGTCCGATAATCAGCAGGCGCTCCACCAGCGCCTTGAGCGGCCGTGGCGCCGCTGGGCGCGTTGCCGTCCGGAGTTCGTCAGTAGTCCGTGCACTTGAGTTCATGGTGCTAAATCCTTGCCGCCAGTGCGTGACGCCCAGGCAGGAATGTACCCGCCCGGCGCCGCCGATTCCGAGTCGCGCCGCCGCGCCCGCCACGGCTCGTGCCGCCGCCGGGCAACCCACCGGCACCACCTATCAGGATAACCGTTTTTCGCCGGCTGAATAGCCCGCCGCGCCGGCCGGCGGCTAACGCGGACGCCGCTGCCGGGTCGGACGCACCACCAGATCGTAACCCTGCGTGTCGATTACCTCGGCTCGGATGAACTCGCCCGGCTTGCGCGGCGCGCCCGGCAGCAGGCACAGGGCGTCCACCTCCGGCGCCTGCCCGGCGTGACGCCCGGCCGCGCCGTCCGCCTGTCGCTCGTCCACCAGCACCTCCAATCTCCGGCCCACCCGTCGCCGGGCCGCCCGCAACGCCAACTCCTGCTGGGTCAGCATGAAGTGCTCGTAGCGCTCGGCCTTCTCGGCTTCGTCAAGCGGCTCCGGCAGGCGCGCCGCCGGCGTCTCCGGCTCGTGCGAGTACTTGAAGGCCCCGGCCGCGTCGAAGCCGAAGTCCCGCATGAAGGCCAGCAGCTCCGCGAACTCCGCCTCCGTCTCGCCGGGGAACCCAACGATCATCGTCGTGCGAATGGCGACGTCCGGAATGCGCGCCCGGATGCGCCCCAGCAGCGCTTCAGTCTGGGCGCGCGTTATCCGCCGCCCCATCAACTTCAGCATGCGCGTGTTGATGTGCTGCAATGGAATGTCAATGTACTTGACCACGCGCTGGCACTCGGCGATGGCGGCCAGGATCTCGTCCGTCAGCACCGTCGGGTAGACGTACATCAGCCGCAGCCAGCGGGCTCCGGCGCATTCGCCGTCCAGCCGCCGCAACAGGCCGGCCAGCCCGGGCGTGTAGCCGATGTCAGCGCCGTAGCTGGTCGTGTCCTGTCCGATGAGCACGAGTTCGCGCGCCCCGTCGGCGATCAGCTCGCGACACTCGGCCACCAGCTCATCCGGGCTCTTGCTGTGCAGCGGGCCGCGAATCGCCGGTATGGTGCAGAAGGTGCATCTCTGGTTGCAGCCCTCGCTGATGCGCACGTAAGCGTAGTGCCGGGGCGTCAGACGCAGCCGGCCCTGGTCCGACCAGGGCTGGGCGTGATAGTCGCCCAGGTAGCAGTCCACCGCGGCGGCGCGCGGGCGCTGCCAGACCGCGCGGGCCACGTCCGCGCGGTTGTGTACTCCCACCAGCACGTCAACTTCCGGGACGCGCTCCCGAATCTGCTCGCCATCCCGCTGTACCAGGCAGCCGGCTACCACGATGCGTTTCAGTTCCCCGCGCCGCTTGCGCTCGGCCAGTTCGGCAATGACGGCCATGGCTTCGTCGCGGGCGGCCCCCAGAAAGCCGCACGTGTTGACGACAATTGTGTCGGCGGCCGACTCGTCCAGGCTGATGATCGCGCCGGACTCGGCGACCTGCGCCAGCATGCGTTCGGAGTCCACCAGGTTCTTCACGCAACCCAGCGAAACGAAGCCGACGACGGGGGGGACGGCCGGCGCGGCGCGGTCCCGGGCCGGCGCCGCAGCGCCGTTGCGTCTGCGTCGTCCAGACTGCTTGGCCTTCCTCAACTGTGACATCCATTCAGGCGGTCTGCGGCGGAGGGCTCGCGCTGTTGCCGCCGACCATGCGAACACCCACCAGAGTTTAGCGGTCCTTCTGGGGCGCGACAACCCGGCCTTGATCCGCCTTTTCCTTCCCGACCGCAGCGGGTATGTTTGGTCCGCGGCACGCGGCTTGGCGCGGCGTCGGCCTGGTTCTGCCGGTACACAGTTGAATAGATGCACGTGTTGGCTGCCACGATCCTGGCACAGATAGCTCCGCCCACCGGCCAGACATTCCGGGAGATGCTCCGGCAGATGTCCTGGGAGAACTGGCTGGCGGAGTTCTGGCCGTACATCTTCGCCGACCGTTTCATGGTGATCCTCTTCCTGCCGCTCGTGCCGATTCTCTTACTGCTGCCGCGCCGGCACCTGCGCATCGGCATCATCGTCACGAGCCTGATCTTCATCGGCTACCTGTTCGGGCCGGTGTATCCGCTGGTCTGGCTGGCAATGTGCGTGACGTTCTACTGGTTGAGCGAGCGCTTCGCCGTAGAAGCGAAACGCCGGGACGTGCTGCAGTGGGGGCCGCCGTTGGCTGCCATTCTGTGTGTGGGTGGCTGGTACGTCGGCTCGATGGCACTCGGCTTGATCAACATCACGCGCGATTTCAACAGCGAGTTGTTCGACCGGGCGCGCTGGCTGTTCCCACTCAACGTACGCGACGGCTCGTGGCGCTTCTTCCTGACCCATCCGCCGCAGATTTTCGCCGCGGTCTTCTTCGTGCCACAGCTCAACGGGATCGTGATCTTCACGATCCGCATGATGCACTACTTCTCCGAGTTGAAGCGCGACACGATCCCGCGCGCCGAGCGCACGCTGCTGAACTTCATCGCGTTCGCCTCCTTCGGCCCGACGCTCATGCAGGGACCGATCGAGCGCTTCCACGACTTCCAGGCGGGCCTGGCGCGCTGTCACGAACGCCGGACGCGCGCGGACGTCGGGGCGGGCCTGGCGCGCATCGGGCTGGGGCTGATGAAGAACGTGTTCTGCGTCGCGGTGCTGCTGCCACTGGTGCTGAAGATCGTCGTCGATGGGCGGTACTACGAAGCGCCCGCGCGGGTCCAGAGCTACGCCGTCCTGTTCTTCTGCGCGCATCTCCAGGTGCTCTGGATCTACCTGCACTTCAGCGGCTACTGCGACATCGCCATCGGCCTGGCCCGCCTGGTCGGCTACCGCGCCGTCGAGAATTTCGACCAGCCCTGGCTGGCCACCAGCCTGACCGACATGTGGCGCCGCTGGCACATCAGCTTCTCCTTCATCCTGCGCGACTACGTGTTCATGCCGCTGGTGCGGCAGCGCTGGAACACCACGATCAGCCTGGTCGTGACTTTCATCGTCTGCGCGCTGCTGCACAACCTGAACCTGGGCTACCTGCTGTGGGGCGTGCTGATGGGTCTGATGGTGGCCGTCAACCAGAAGTGGTCGCGCTGGATGCGCCAGCTTGACCGCCATCCGACACGCCGGCTGGCGGCTGTGCGGCAAGCGTGGCTGCGCCTGGCGCCGCTCCCCACTATCTGCGCCTGGGCGCTTACGATCAACGCGTTCGTGCTCAGCGGCCTGGTGGCCTTCGGCGGACAGGGCGGGTTTCGTGTGGCCTGGGAACTGATCCGCCGGCCCGCCCTGGGCCTGGCCGACGCCTTGGGATGGAGGTGACCCACGCGACCAGCCCTGTCCAGCGTTGATGTAATCATGGCGGCGCGTCGTCGTCGACGCGCCCGTGGCCCCGTCCACGCGCGCCTGAGCATGGCGCGCCCCGATATGCGGCGGGGGCAATAGCCGTGCCGGGCCTGTGCGCGCCAGCCGTGATCCCCGGCCTCGACGCGGTCGAGGGCCTGTGGCAACCGCTGAGCCGGCTGCCCTGGTCAGGCTGGGACGCCGCATGGCTGGGCGACACGCTGGCCGGCCGCAACGCCGTCCTCATCTTCCTGCCACTGCTGGCGGTGCTACTGCTGTGGCCGGTCCGGCACCTGCGGCGCGGCTTCATCCTGACCGGCCTGCTGTTCGTGGGTTACGTCTTCGGCGCCGCCTACCTGGTGTTCTGGCTGCTCTCCTGCCTGCTGTTCTACCGGCTTAGTGAGCAGTTCGCGCGGGAGGTCCGGCGCACCGACGTGTGGCCCGGCGGCCCACCGCTGGCTGCCATTGCCATCATCAGCGTCTACTTCGTGCTGCTGCACGTGCTGGACGCCGTCAACCTGCCTGCCGCCGCCAACGCCGGGCTCTTGCAGTACGCGCCGTGGGCACTACCGCTGGGCGCCCGCGGCCTGAGCTGGGAGCCGCACTGGTTCGGCACCGAGTCGCAGCTCTTCGCTTTGATGTTGCGCGACTCGCACAACATCGGGGCCGCGTACCTCGTCATGCGCATGGTCCACTACTTCTCAGAACTGAAACGCGGCACGATTCCGGCGGAACAGCGCAGCTTTGCCCGCTTCCTTGCCTATCTCTGCTACGTGCCCACCCTCATCCAGGGTCCCATCGAGCGCTACGCCGAATTCAACCACCAGATTGACACCTGCCACGAACGCCGCACCTGGCGCGACCGACTCGCCGGCCTCGGCCGCCTGGGCCAGGCGCTGGTCAAGGCCGTCGTGCTTGAGGCATACCTGCTCCCGTGGGCCAACAGCCAGGGCCTGGGCAGCCGGCAGTTCATGCAGCACCCCGAGCACACCACCAGCTACGTCCTGCTGTTCTTCTCGATCCACGTGCTGGTCTTCGCCCTCTACCTCGCCTTCAGCGCCTACTGCGACGTCGCCATCGGCATGTCACGCCTGCTGGGCTACCGCGCCGCCGAGAACTTCCGCCATTTCTGGCTGGCGTGCAGCCTCACCGACATGTGGCGACGCTGGCACATCACCCTCTCATTCATCCTGCGCGACTACATCTTCTTCCCGCTCGCGCGCCGCCGTTGGAATTCCTTCCTGGCCCTGGCCGTCACGTTCCTGGTCTGTGGCCTCTGGCATTCGCTCAGCCTCAACTACGCGCTCTGGGGCCTGACGATGGGCCTGCTGGTGGCCATTAACCAGCGCTGGTCACGCTGGCAGCGCCAGCTCGACCGTCAGCCCGACCACCGCCTGGCCCGGCTGCGCCGCGCTTGGCTGCGCCTCTGGCCGCTGCCGCGCATCTGCGCCTGGCTGCTGACGATCAACGTCTTCATGCTGTCCGGCTGGGTCTGCTTCTGGGGCTTCCGCGGCTTCCGCGTACTGGGCGAGCTGATCTGGCGCCCGCTCTCCTGGCTCTTCGCCGGCCAGCCCTAGCCGGCCCCGGCCGCGTCTTGTCGTTGTACCCGCGCCGCCGCCTGGCCGTGCGCTTGCAGCAGCGCCAGGAAGCGCGCCCCCAACTCGCGTAGCTTCTTCTCGCCCACGCCGTGCACTTGCAGCAGCTCCGCGTGTGTTTGCGGACGCCGCCGGGCCATGTCACGTAGCGTGGCGTTCCCGAAGATGACGAAGGCCGGCACGCCGCGCTCCAGCGCAATCTCGTGCCGCAATGCCCGCAAGCTCTCGTACAACGCCCGGTCCACGCCCTCCCACGACTCGCGCTCCACGCGCGTCCGGCTGACCGGGCCGGCCGGCGGCCGCACCAGGCACACTTCACGCGCCCCGCGCAACACCTCCCACGAAGCCGCGTTCAGCTTCAAGACCGGCCGATCCCCCGGCGTACGATCCAGAAGTCCCTGGTCGATCAACTGGTAGACCAGGCTCGTCAGACGTTTCTGGTCATGCTCTCGCAAGATGCCGAACGTGCTCAGCCGCTCGTGCCCAAGCCGCCGGACGAAGCGGTCCCGCGCGCCGGTCAGCACCTTGACCACGTGCCCCACGCCGAAGCGCTGCTCGACGCGCGCCACGCACGACAGGATCTTCTGCGCAATGACGGTGGCCTCCGGGTCAGCCGTAATCTCGCCCAGACACCCTTCACAGGCCCCGCAATTCTCCTGCTCATACGCCTGCCCGAAGTACTCGGACAGAAACCTGTGCCGGCACACCGGCGCCGCGCAGTAGCCGCGCATCTGCGCCAGCAGCTCGACCTGTGCCGCCAGCGTCTCCGGCGGCGCCTGGGCCTGCTCGATGCTGCGCCGCACCAGCCACTCCCACTTGTCCGCATCCGCCGGCGAATACAGCAGGCAGCACTCGGCCGGCAGCCCGTCACGCCCGGCCCGGCCCGTCTCCTGCTGGTAATGCTCGATCGATTTGGGCATCGCCGCGTGAATGACGCAGCGCACGTCGCTGCGGTCGATGCCCATGCCGAACGCGATCGTCGCCGCGATTATGTCCAGCCGCTCGGCACTGAAGGCCTCCTGCGTCAACTGTCGCCGCG
The DNA here is from genome assembly GCA_964550375.1 of uncultured Planctomycetales bacterium. Classification (GTDB taxonomy): domain Bacteria; phylum Planctomycetota; class Phycisphaerae; order UBA1845; family Fen-1342; genus JAAYXS01. The sequence continues at coordinate 247,242 of CAZJYX010000001.1, forward strand.
TCGGGTCCAGCCCGGCGTGATAGCAGCCCGCTCGCAGCCCACACGCCTGGAGCTGCGTCGCCATGTCCTCGGCTTCCTTACGCGTTATGCAGTAGACGATGGCCGCCTCACCCCGGTGCCGTTCGAGGATCTCATGCACCTGTTGATACGCGTCAATCCGTGGAATAACCCGGTAGATCAGGTTGGGTCGGTCAAAGCGGCCCACCAGCACGCTCGGGTCCTTGAGCCGCAGTTGCGCAACTATGTCGTCGCGCACCCGCTGCGTCGCGGTGGCCGTGTAGGCGTGTACGCTGGCTGCGGGGAAGCGCTCTTTCAGCACCGCCAGTTGGCGATACTCCTTGCGGAAGTCATGCCCCCAGTGGCTGATACAGTGCGCCTCGTCGATCGCGAACGCCCGCACCGCCAGCCGGTCGAGCAGCGCCAGGAAGTCCGGCGTCAGCAGCCGCTCCGGCGAAACAAACACCAGCCGGCAGCGACCGGCCGTCACCTCGTCCTCCATGGCACTGATCGCCGCCCGCGGCAGGCCGCTGTGCAACGCCACCGCCGGGTAGCCGTTCGCCAGCAGGCCGTCCACCTGGTCCTTCATCAAGGCGATCAGCGGCGAGACGACCACGTCCGTCCGGCCCGCCAGCAGCGGCGGAACCTGGTAGCACAGCGACTTCCCGCCGCCCGTCGGCAGCACGACCAGCGAATCCCGGTGGGCCAGCCCGGCGGCAATGGCCTCCTGCTGCAGCGGGCGCAGCTCGCCATAACCCCAGCAGCGGCTGACCGCTGCGCGGATTTCACCTGCCAACGTGCCGGTCGGCGTGCCACAAGTCCCCATGCTCGTTAGAGTATCAACCTGTGGCGGCCCCGGCCACCGGGCGCGCCGGGCCCAGTGCAACGCCGCGCCCCACACGCCGCCGTAACTGCCAAAGGAATCTGTCACCCGTTAATTGGGGTGCTGCCATGTCAGGGAAGAAATGGCTTGATCGATCGACGAGCGTGCCGAGCACAGCTTTACTGACCGCCTTCCTGCTCTGCGCAGCCGCGCTCGTTACGGCCGCCCCGCCGCCAACGGATCCGGCTGTGGCGAACCTGCCACTGGCGGAGGTTGCCGGGCACCCCGCGACGCCGCCGACCGCCGCCGCGCTCGATCAGCAGCCGGCAGTGCATGAGCTGTACGAAACCGCCCGTCAGCTTGTCTCTGACGGACAGTACGCGCAAGCCGCCGAACACCTCGACCAGGCCCTGCGCCAGGCCGAGGCGGACTACGCCGAACTGCCGTACCTGCTGGGGCTTACGAAATACCGTTTGGGCCGCCTCGGCGAAGCGCGGGCGTGTGCCGAACTGGCCGTTCGGCTGTATTCGGCCATGACGGACGCACATTATCTGCTGGGTCAGCTCTATCGACTCGATCAGCAGTTCCCGCGCGCCACGGCGCACTTCCGCACGGCCACGCTTGCCGCCGAAAGGGAGCCGGCTAACCCGCGCGTCACGTTGGCCTGGTACTGGCTGGGCTACTGCCTGGAGGAAACGGGCCATCTGGCTGCCGCCTGCGACAGCTACGGGCAGTTTGATGCGACCATCTGGGGTACACATCCCGAGCACCAGGACGACGCGGAAATCGCCGGACTGCTGGCCAATCAACGGCTCGGCATGATCGAGAAGCGGCTGGAGCTGCTGAGACGACTGGGCCGACCGTCAGAGGCTGTCCGCGTCGCCGCCGAGGCTCTGGGCCGCTGGCCGGAAGAGCCGCACGTGGCGCGGCTATACCTCCAGGCGCTCTTGGCGGCCGACGAGGCTGCGGCGGCCTGGGCGTACTGCCGGGAGCGGCTGGCCGCCACCGATGACAGCGGCACGAGCTTCCCGCTGCTTAGCCTCGCGGTCGCAGCGGCGGACGCCGCCGGCGCTCTGGACGCGTTTGTGGACGATCTCGCCGCCCGCGCCGTCGCGGGCGCGCCGTTCGAAAGCACCCGCCGGATCGGGCACCTGCTGTCGGCCGCCGGTCACCACGCGGCGGCGGCGCGCCTGTGGCAGTCCTTGCTCGGGAGTACGCCCGGCGATGCCGAGGCGGCCTGGGCCACTGCCGTTGCGCTGCGCTCGGCTGGTGAGCTTGCGGCCGGCGTGAGCCTGCTGGTGGAGTTCGTGCGGGCGCATCCCGCTGAATGCGAGCCGCCGTGGGCGCTGCTTGTGGCCTGGATGGCCGCGCGAGAGGCGAAGAGCGAACTCACGGAACTTACGGCGCGCCTGCACGTGGATGCTGACCGCGATTTCGCCACCGACTTCGTGCTGGGCAGCGCGGCCGCCGACAGCGACCCGGTATTCGCGGTCGAGCGGTTCAAGCTGGTGCTGACGGAGCGGCCGGACTTCGCCTTGGCCCGGGTGGCTTGGGGCCACCTGTTGCTGGAGAAGTACCGCTGGGACGAGGCCCGCGCGCAGGCGCTAGCCGCCCTCGAAGTGGCCCCGCGGCTGGCGTCCGCCCATTTCGTGCTGGCCAGCGCCCTGGCCGGCCTGGACGAGAATGAGGCGGCGCTCGAGTCCTACCGCGACGCGTACCAGTGGGCCCCCGATGATCCCGACTACGTTCTGGCGCTCGCCCGCCACTATCGCCGGACCGGCGACTCCTTGGCGGCGCAGCGCTTCTTCCACGAGGTGCTGGAGCGCGATCCCGACCATGCCGAGGCGGCCGAGAAGCTGGTCGAAACCTACCTGGGCGGCGGGAAGCTGAGTATCGCCCGCGGTCATGTTCTGCGGGCCGAAGGGCGCGACCTGCCCGACGACGTCTTGCGGCGTATTCGGACGGCCGCGCGCTTCGCGGAGGCGCCGTTCCAGGAGCCGCACCTGGCGGAGCTGGCCCGCCAGTTCGAGCTCCACCCCGACGACACGCAGACCGGGCTGATGCTGGCGGCCGGGCTGTATGTCCGCGGACGCACCGACGAGGCCGCGGCCATTGTGTCCAAACACCATGCGGCGCCGCCTGACGACTATCGCCAGGGCGTCCTGGCAGCGCGCGTGTTCGGCCGGCAACTGGCGTACGAGCAAGCGATAGAGATTCTGACCGAGCTGCTGGCGCGCTATCCGAACCGCACGGACCTGCTGGGCCTGTATGCCACTGCCTGCCTGGCCGATTTCCGACTCCAACCGGCGCGGGAGGCGCTGCACCGCCTGATTGAGACCGCCAGTGACGAGCGCACGCGCGACGAGTACCGCCGGCAGCTTCTGATGTCGTACACGGAATTCTCGGAGTTCGACGGCGCGCTGGAGTTCCTGGCGGACTGGGCGGCCGAAGACCCGGACGCCTGGGTACTCGAGCGACTGCACGTGCTGTTGCTGGCGGACCGGCCGGACGAGGCTGTGGCGCTCGCCGCGAGTCGGCTCAGCGCGGCCGACAATCGCTTTGAGGCGAGTCGGGCCCGCTTTCGGAATCTGCTGGACCGCCTGCGTGAGAACCCCGAGGATAGCCAGGTCCAGGTGGAGGCCGGGGCGCTGCGACCCGAGCTGGAAGAGGGCGAAGCCGAGCTTATGCGGCGCCGCGCGGAGTTCGTGCAGGTTTGCGTGGAAGCGGGCCGCGGCGCGCTTGCCGAGCAACAGGTGCGCCAGTGGCAGGCGCAGAACCCGGTTGATCCGCAGAGTATGCAGTGGCTGGTTGAGATCCTGCTGGCGGACGATCGGCCCGAGGACGCGTTGGCAGCCTTGAGCGACTTCCAGTCGGTCTCGGCCCAGGCGGAAGTCGCGCTGCGCGGCTGGCGCGCCCGCGCGCTGGCCGCGGCCGGCCGCACGGACGCGGCAGTCGCGGAGTTGGAGGCGTTGCTCGATGAACAGGGCGCACTGCCGCACGTCGAGCGCAGCACCATATGGCAGCAGTTGGTTCACACTCTGATCGGAGACGAGCGTTACGACAGCGCCCTGGAGCAGTGTGACCGCTGGTTCGGGGAGCTGAACCGGCTCGATCCCGGCAGCCGGGCGGCGCGCGTGATCTGGCTGAATTGCCGGATGACGGTTCTCGCGTTGGCCGAACGCACCGCCGAGTACAGCGCGGTGGCTGAGCAACTGTTCGAGCTGGAGCCCGACAACATCGGCTTGAACAATGACCTGGGCTACACTTGGGTGGATGCCGGCGAGCGCCTGCCGCGGGCGACCGCGATGATCGCCAAGGCGGTCGCCGGCGAGCCGCTGCGGGCGGCCTATCTCGACAGCCTGGGATGGGCCTATTACAAGGCCGGCGATCTGGCCGGCGCGCGGCGCTTGCTTGGGCGGGCCCTACGGCTGCGCGAGGGGCAGGACGCCGTGATCCACGATCATTACGCTGATACGCTATATCGGCTGGGCGACGAGGGTGCCGCGCGCATGCACTGGCAGAAGGCGCTGGAGTTGCTGTTGCAGGAGCCGGAAGAGGAGCGGGCCGCGCGCTCGGAGCGGCTGCAGGCGGCGATCAGCGCTAAGCTCGCCGCACTGCGGGCCGGCGAGTCTCCGCAGGTGGCGCCCCTTGCGCCGGGGTTTGAGTAACATGCAAGCGCGGCAGGCCGCCGCGCCAGGAGTGCAGAGCAGTATGGCCAGCGCGCTGGATATTGCCCGTCACGTTGTCGCGGATGAGGCCCGCGCTCTGGGCCAGTTGGCCGAGAGCCTGGACGAGAGCTTCGACGCCGTCCTGGGCACCGTCCTCACGGCGACACAGACAATCGTCAGCGGTCTGGGCAAAAGCGGGAACATCGCGAAGAAGATCGCGGCCTCGCTGACGAGCACGGGGACGCCGGCGGTCTACATGCACCCGGTGGAGGCCCTGCACGGCGACCTGGGCATCGTGAGCGAGCGGCATTGCCTTATCGCCCTCTCGTGCAGCGGCAACACTGACGAGCTGCTGCGATTCGTGGTTCATTTCCGCCGGCTGGGCGGCCCGGTTATCGGAATCACGCAGCGCGCGGACTCCCGCCTGGCCGAACTGTCCAAGCACGTTATTCTGCTGCCCGACGTTCCCGAGGCCGGACCGCTGAACCTGGCACCCACCACCAGCTCGGTGATGATGCTGGCCGCCGGCGACGCCCTGGCCATGGCCCTGTTGCATCAGCGCGGTTTCGGGCCGGAGGATTTTGCGCAGTACCATCCTGAGGGCACGCTTGGGCGGCGGTTGCTGCTGCGGGCCGGCGACCTCATGCACGCGGGCGCGCAGCTTCCGCTCGTGCCGGCCGGCGCGTCCTTCCAGGACCTCATCCTCGAGATGACCCGCAAGCAACTCGGCCTGGCCATGATCGTCAGGCCGGATGGCAGCTTGCTGGGAACGTTCACGGACGGCGACCTCCGGCGCGTATTCGAGCGCGTCGCCGAACCACGCGCACTTGACGCCGAAACCGCGCACGCCAAGAGCCGCCGCCCCTCGGCGTCTCCGCCGGTACCGATATCCACCATTCAGCCCTCCCATCCGGCTATCGATTGCCTCCGCATAATGCGCGACAGCCAGATCACCAGCCTCGTGGTAACCGACACCACGGGTCGGCCCGTCGGCCTTCTGCGCCTGCTGGACCTGCTCAAGGCAGGGTTGAGTTAGGCTCCTGCGGGGGCGGCGATTCTCGGACTGCTAACGGGGTGCCGGCCGCGCTGGGGGGCGCGATTGTAAGCACGCAACACCTGAATCTGGACGATGTAATGTCGTCAGCGCCCGATGCGGCATATCGGGTGGCCACCGATCACGGACGGTGCCGAGGAACTTGCCGTGAGCACAGACGCTGCCAAGATGACTGAGGGCGTGCAGGTCATCGTGGCTAATGACCGGCTCAAGGCGTGGGTCGTGCAGACGCGCGCCGGGACTCCCGGTTACAAGCCACCCGGGCTGGAAGAGCTGCTGCGCATACTGGAATCGTCTCGGATTCCCATTACGGAGGACGTGCGGCAGCGCGTGGCGACGCTCGCAGCGCTGGCGCCGACCGCCGAGGATCCGGCGGATGCCCCGCCGGAGATTCCGGAGAAGCTCCTGGTTGCCGAGGGTGTTTCCCCGGTTGAGTCTCGCGATGGGGAGTTCGAATGGAGTGTGGACCTCGCCGAGGCTGACACCGGGGCCCAGGAGGCCGACTCGATCGATTACTGGTCCCGGAGCTCGATCAAGACCGTTGAGGCCGGTCGCGTAGTCGGCCGCGTCGTGCCGCCGGAGGACGGCGTGCCGGGGCGCGACTTGTTTGGCAACGAGGTGCCGCCCCGGCAGCGCAACGGCAAGCCGGTCGCACTGGGCGACGGGGTCAAAGTCAACGCGGAGAGCGGGGAGGCGGTCACCGAGATTGCCGGGCAAGTGCGCTATGTGCATGGCAAGCTCTGGGTCGAGGACGTTCTGATCATTCACGGCGACATCGACTTCGACACCGGCAGCGTGGATGTCTGTGTTGACGTGCGGGTCTGCGGGACCGTCAGGTCGTGCTTCTCGCTCCGTACGACCAAGTCGCTTCAAGTTGACAAGGCGATCGAGGCCGCCGAGGTGGAAGTCGGTCAGGATATCCTGGTTCGTGGCGGCATCTGCGGCCGCGAATGCAACGGCCGGATCCAGGCCGGCGGCCGCGTGACTGCCCGTTTCTGCAACGAATCGGTGGTCAGCGCCGGCGGTGAATTCCGCTTCGACAAGGAAACGATCAACAGCAACGTGCAGACGGCTGATCGGATCACGGGTGATAGTGGCACGATCATCGGGGGCGACACGTGGGCCCGCGAGGGCATCTCGGTGGGCGCCCTGGGCAGTGACGCCGGCGTGGGCACGTCCGTGGCGGTCGGCACGCACATCGACACGCTGCGCCGCCTGCGCCAGATCGAGGTCGAGGCGGCCGAGCGCGTCAAGTCGGCCGAAGGTATCCGCACGAAGATCCAGCCGTTGATGGCGAATATCAAGCGCCTTACTCCGCAGCAGCGCGAGATGGCCACCGAGCTCATGTCGAAGGCGGACGAACTCGAGTTCAGTGTCGACGAGCTCTATCAGGAGCGCGATCGGCTCCTGGAGGCCGCCCCCCCGCGCGGCCAGCCGTTCGTGCTCGTGCAGAAGCTGATCAACCCAGGCGTGCGTATCAGGATCGGCGCGCGCGAGACGCAGGTTACTCGTCTGCTGCACGGCCCGGTCAAGATTGAGGAACGCAAGCTGAGTGGTGTTACTGAACTGGTGGCAGTGAATCAGCAGACGGGCTCGGTGACGGTGTTGCCCAGCGTCGATGTCGACCTGAGCATGCCGGCGCCCGGGCCGTCTGCCGCCTGAGGAAACGATGATGGAACGACCAAGCCTTGAGTCTGCTTCCCGCCCGGCGCTGCCGGAATTGGTTACGGAAGTGCTGGGGAACCTGGCCTTCATGGTCACTGACGACCACGACGCCCGGCCACCTTCTGAGATCGCCTGGCTGGCGTGCGAAGTGAACTACTACGGCCCGCACGCCGGTGCGCTACGCTGCTGGTGCACGCGGCCGTTCGCCACCGCCCTGGCCGCCAACCTGCTGGGCATTGAGGCGGACGAGGAGGATGCCCGCGCCGCCGCCGAAGACGCCCTGCGCGAATTCATGAACGTGCTCTGCGGCCAACTGGTGACGGCCTGGTACGGCACCACGGCGACGTACAACCTGACGATCCCCATCGTCCAGGAATGCCTGGAGCTCCCGGCGTTCGTACAGAAGCGGCACGCAGACATCCATCGGCTCTCAGTCAACCAGGAGCCCTTCTTCTGCCTGCACGAGCAGGCGGAAACGCTGTAACCGCTCGGCCGCCCGGGAGAACGGAAGCACTCCATGAGCACGCTGGCAACCATCCGCGACCTGACGCGCGAAGAGTACGAGCTGTTCCGGCAGCTCGTCTACAAGCAGACCGGCATCAACCTCGGTGATCAGAAGATGCAGCTCGTCCGCGCCCGCCTCGGCAAGCGCCTGCGCGCCGGAAACTTCCGCTCCTATCGCGCCTACTACGAGCACGTGAAGGGCGATAAGAGCGGTCGCGAACTGCACTACCTTGTTGACGCCATCTCGACCAACACCACCCACCTGTTTCGCGAGAAACAGCACTTCGACTTCCTGGCCCAGACGCTGCGGGACTGGCTCGCCGACCGCGCCTGGCGCGAGCGGCAGCGCGAGGTGCGCATCTGGAGCGCGGCCTGCTCCAGCGGCGAGGAACCGCACTCGATCGCCATGACCGCCCACGACGCCCTACACAACGCCGGCGGCGTCGGGCTCAAGATCCTCGCCACGGATATCTGCACCGCCGTGCTGGAGAAGGCCAAGGAGGGCATCTACGACGCCCATCGCGTCGGCACCGTGCCGTCCCCCTTCCGCCATCGCTACTTCACCACCATCCAGCACAAACCGCAGCCGCTGGTGCAGGTCGTGCCCGAGCTGCGCCGGCTGATCACCTTCGCCTACCTGAATCTGATGGCGGAGAAGTTCCCGTTTCGCTACCCGTTCGACCTGGTGTTCTGCCGGAATGTCATGATCTACTTCGACCGCCCGACGCAACAGGCCGTGGTCGCCAAGCTCGCACGCCACATCCGCCCCGGCGGGTATCTCCTGATCGGCCACTCCGAGAGCCTCAACGCCATCAAGCACTCCCTTAAGTACGTCCGACCAACGATCTACCAGAAGCCGGCCTCATGATGCGCATGCCCGTCGACGTGTACTTGTCGCCGGGGGACCTGACGATTCGCGCACAACCCGCGAAAGTGAAGACCATACTCGGCAGTTGCGTGGCCGTCTGCTTGTGGGACCCGGAGCGCCGGATCGGCGGCGTGAACCACTACCTGTTGCCGATTCCGGTGGGTGAAGGCGCGCGTGATAACCGCTTCGGCCTCATAGCCATTCCGGCCCTCGTATTGGGCCTCACCCGCCACGGCGCGACCGTCGCCACCTTGCGGGCGGCCATCATCGGCGGCGGGCATTCCGTGGGCGCGGCCGCATCAACTCGCATCGGTGACCTAAATGCGGCTATCGCCGACACCCTGCTGGGCGAGTACGGCATTCTCGTCGTGACACGCCACACCGGCGGAGCGTTCGGCCGCAAGCTGCTGTTCAACACCGGTACCGGCGAATTGTTGGTGCGGCGACTGGGCCAGGAGCGATCTGCGTGAAGCGCGTCGGGCCGATCCGGGTGCTGCTTGTGGACGAGGCCGTCCCCGGCCGGCAGTTGCTGGCCGCGATGCTGGCCCGGCAGGACGGCGTTCGCGTGGTGGCGGCCGCCACCGGCGCCGTGGACGCGCGCGCCGCCATCCTGCAGCATCAGCCCGACGTGGTGGTACTTGACGTATCGCAGGAGGACGGCCTGCGCCTGCTACAGCGCTTGCGGCGCTATTACCCGGTTCCAGCCATCGTGTACACCGCCGCCGGCTTGCACAGCGGGCCGCGCGTCATGCGGGCCGCCGCCATGGGAGCGGTGGAATATGCCTTGCGGCCCACCCCTCTCTCGCCCGATTCGGCCGGGCGCTTCGCTGCCGAACTGGCGCAGAAGATCCGGCTGGCCTTCTTGGAGGCCCGTCCGATTCCGCTGAGCGACGTCGCCACCCGCTGGCAACCGGCCCCCTTCAGCCGCACGGGCGCAAACCCAGCCCAGTACCTGGTCCTCGTCGGCGCTTCCACCGGCGGTACAGAGGCGATTCGGGCCCTGCTCGCCAACGTTCCAGCCGATTTTCCCCCGGTCGCCATCGTGCAACACATGCCGGCCGACTTCACCGCCAGCTTCGCCGCCCGACTCGACCGCTTCAGCGCCATGACCGTCACCGAGGCCCGCGATGGCGAGCGGCTGGCGCCCGGCCGGGCCGTTGTGGCCCGCGGCGACACGCACCTGGTTATCCGTGGCACGCCGGGCGCGTGGGTGGCGCGCTACGCGGACCAGAAGCCCGTGAACCGCCACTGCCCGAGCGTCGACGTCCTTTTTGATTCGGGCGTTCGGTTCGGCCGCAACATCGTTGGCGTTCTCCTCACCGGCATGGGGGCCGATGGTGCCGGCGGGTTGCTGCGCCTGCGCCAGGCGCGCGCGCTCACGATTACACAGGAGGCCCGCTCCTGCGTGGTCTACGGCATGCCGAAGATCGCCAACGACCTCGGAGCGGCCATGCTCTGCGGTTCACCGGATGAGATTCCCCGCCTGATCGAGGAGGGTTTGGCCGACCGCGCCGGACGGCGCCCGTCAGCCACGATTCCGCCCGGGCGGTAGTTGAGGCCGGGGCCGCCAACCTATCCTTGCCTTGCTGCTGAAATCAAGTCCCCCGCGCCCGCCCTCGGTCGCCCGGCACGGTTGACCTATCCGTAACAATGGCATTGCGGGCCGCCGCCGTTTGCCTGATATTGTCACCTGGGCTGCGCGAGCGGCCGTGACGCAGCCCGGCCAGCCCAGCTCACGGCGCATAGGTGTCTGATGAATAATAGGTTATCAATCACAGACCGGCGGGGATCTTCCACGGGTCGCGGCGCCGCGTTCACACTGATTGAGCTGCTCGTCGTTATCGCCATTATCACAGCGCTGATTGCCATTCTCATGCCGGCCCTGCGCTCCGCCCGCGAACAGGCCCGCCGACTCAGTACGCTGAATACGCTGAAAGTCATTGGCGACGGGCTCGAATTCTTCCGCGGCGAGAACGAGCAGGAGTTCCAGGGCTATCCGCCCTCCGCCGTGGCGGAAGACGAAACCGAGCCCGGCAGCCAGGTAATCTTCGGCGCCCAGTGGCTGGTGCGCCATCTGATGGGCAAGGACTTGCTCGGCTACCGCCCGGCCCACCTCGTGCCACCACCGGCCGACGGCCCGGCACCCGTTTCGCCATATGCCCAGGAAGGCTGGTATGACCACGTGGCGCGCAGCCGTATGGGGCCGTACGTTGATCCCTCCAACATCCCGCTCAGCAAGCCGGCCGACCTGCCCGGAAAGCCCGACCTTTCAACGTTGGCCGAAGTAGATGCCCTGACACTTGAGCAGCGCGTGATACTGGACGCTTTCGGCTATCCGATCCTGTATTATCGGGCTGATCCCCATCAGGCGGCGCGCTCCAACGCCAACATCGCCCGCTATTCCCGCACGAGCGAGCAGCCGGGGATCTACACTTTCGAGGACAACGCCCTGTTCACCGGCATGCGCCTCGACACAGGAGGTTCTGGTGACTACCCGCCCTGGAACTTCGCGCTGGCGACCGCCCCGCACCTGATCGCAAACTTTGGCCCCGAGGAGCTGACGCCCGACAGGGTCGCTGCCAGCCGGGACACATTCGTTTACTATATTCTTGACAAAAACGCCTTTGGAGCAAGTGCGGCCGGCGACGATCAGCGCACGATAACACCCTATCGGCGCGAGAGTTACATGTTGATCTCGCCGGGGGCCGACGGCCGCTACGGCACGCCCGACGACGTGAACAACTTCTAACGACGGCCCGCCTACTCCGCCAAGAGCTGCTTGAGCTCGGCGATGTGCTCACACTCGATGGTGATCTGCGAGCGCACGAACTCCTCCAACGCTACGTCACCCGCCACCTTCTTGAGCAGATCCTGGTAGGCCTCGAGGGCGGCCTCCTCGAACGTTAATGCCAGCTCAAACGCCGCTCGGGCCCCGATCGAGTCCGGCGGCAGCGACAGGCTCAGTTCCAGCTTGGGAACTGCGCCCAGCTCGCGGATCTTGCGGGCAATGATCTGGGCGTGCTCGATCGTGCTGCGGAAACCCTCCTGCAACTTCGGCTCGACGACCAATCGCTCCACCCCGCGCACCGCGTTAGCCAGGTGCAGGTAGCGGATGGCCGCCTCGATCTCCTCGGCGAAGATGCGATGCAGTTCCTGGAGGATCTCGTCAACTGAAAGCTGGGACACGCACACCTCCCTCAGGACTCCGGCGGGTCGCTGACCTTCCGGGCCATGCACTCCTTCTCACATGTCGGACACGCCGCCGCCTGCTCGCCGCAGCTCGGATCCACCGTTCGCCACCGCCCGAGGAACTCGGCCGCCACGTCGCGATGCAGGTCCATGAAACGCAGAAACGAGATGAGCCGGCGGGCCGTCTCGTTGCTCACAAGGTGCTCCAGCTTGCAGGCGTCGATCTCGGCCTGCTGCTCGGCCACGCCCAGCAACTCCGCGAACAAGCGCTGCACGATGCGGCGCTTCACTTTCACCGCGTCGACCAGCGCCTGGCCGTGCTCCGACAACCTCAGGTGGCGGTTCTCATCCTGGACGATCAGGCCGGCTTTCTTCAGCGGCTGCAAGGAGATCGACACGCTGCCGCGCGTGATATTCAGTTGCCGGGCCACGTCCGACACGCGCGCATAGCCCAACCGCTGGATCAGGTCGTCCACCGCCATCAGATGATGCGCGGCGCTGTGCGTTATGACGTTGGCGTCGAATTCCTTCCAGGTCTGCACGCTGCGCTCCGAACCCGGCCGGTCATGCCATTCAGCCACATCTTGATTGTACCGTAAGAGTTCACCCGTTTGCAGTGTCTGCGGGGGGTAGTGGTGGGAGTTGCCCGGTTTGCAGGTAGCTGCGCAGGGCGGCGGCAATGGTGCCGAGCGGGTCCTGGCCGCGCGGCCGCAGCGTGCGGTAGACGCTCATCAACACGGCCTGCGTCAGCGCCCCGCGCTCGGACCGGTTCGACTGCCCGTCTTTCCGCGGGATCACCGCCGGCCGAATCTGCCGCGCCGCATGATTGTTCTCGAACGGGATGGCGGGATAGCCCAGGAACGTGAACGCCTGATCGCCCGGCCGCCGCAGCACGGGCAGGCCGACAGGCGGTGTTCCTTCCGCGCATCGATCCGCGTCGGCGCCGGCCGGCGGGTGCCGGGGTGCCCCTTGCGCGCCCCGGGCCGTTTGCGGCGTCGGCCGGCGGTGGTCTGTCCGGCGGCGGCGTTGGGCTTGGTGTAGACCGGCCGCATGCCCGAGGGGGTGCTGGGCGAAACGCCGCCGGGCGCCTGGGCCTGCGTTTCCAACAGCGCCAGCCGGGCATCCTGCTCGGCGATGCGCCGTGCGGCGGCCAGCAGCGCGAGCGCGACGGCGTCGGGCCCCAAGGCATAGAGTTCGCGCGCCGCGGCGGCATCACAGTGGCCGCTCTGCAAGGCCGCCACCAGCTTGTCGAGCGCTTCCGAACGTGTCGCCGTGCTGCGCATGGCCAGGATATACGCGCGTGCGCGCTCCCGGCGCAAGGGGTTCTTGGCAGAAAATCAGAAAAATCTTGCAGACGGGTGAAGTGTTGCACAAGGTCAATCAGCGCGGTATACTGGCTGTGCCTCCTGGATTCGGATCACGGCCGGTCCGGGCGTCTGGGGCCCGACCTCGTGTGGAGTGTCGGCTCGCCCGCCGGGTGACTTCGGGGAGGCTGATAGGGGCACACCCATGTGTATCAACACACGCCACCGCTTGTTGGCCGTAGCAGTCGCGGCTTTGCTGCTCACCCTGACGCCTGTCGCTTACTCCCAGGACTGCAACAACAACGGCATCCCGGACGAGTGTGACATCGACTGCGGCCCGCCCGGCGGACCGTGCGACGTCCCCGGCTGCGGCCAAAGCGCCGACTGCCAGCCGAACGGCATCCCCGACGAGTGCGAGCTTGAAGTCCACCAACTCGCCAAGCTCCTGGCGACGGATGGAGCTGCGGGCGACTGGTTCGGCCACAGCGTGGCAGTCTCTGGTGACCTGGCGATTATCGGCGCTCCGCTGAACGACGTTGGCTCACAGAACAGGGGCTCCGCGTACGTCTTCCGGCGCACCGGCACCACCTGGACACAGGAAGCCAGGCTTCTGGCGACGGATGGCGGCTTACAGGACGCCTTTGGCTGGGGCGTAGCCATTTCCGGAGATCTCGCGGTTGTTGGTGCCCTTGGCAACGGCACATTCGGCTCGTCGTCGGGATCGGCGTACGTGTTCCGGCGCAGCGGCGGCGTCTGGACGCAGGAAGCCAAGCTCCTGCCACCTGATGGAGCCGCAGGCGACTGGTTTGGCCGTAGCGTGGCGGTCTCCGGCGACCTTGCTCTCGTGGGTGCATGGCGCGACGGTGACCTTGGCGTTGATTCCGGATCAGCTTACCTGTTTCGCCGAACCGGTGAGACCTGGACGCAGGAAGCCAAGCTCCTGGCGGCCGATGGTGCCGCTGGGGACTGGTTTGGCAGCAGCGTGGCGGTCTTCGGGGATGTCGCCATCGTCGGCGCCCACTTGGACGACGACCTTGGCGAGAACTCTGGTTCAGTGTACGTGTTCCGGCACGACGGAGGCGTCTGGTTGCAGGAAGCCAAGCTCCTGGCAGCCGATGGCGCGGCTGGCGACGGCTTCGGATGCAGCGTGGCAGCCTCTGCGGGTTTGATCTTCGTGGGTGCGGCGTGGGATGCCGGCCAGAGGAGCGGCTCCGGCTCGGCATACGTATTCCGTTCTGACAACGGCAACTGGATCCAGGAAGCCAAGCTCACGGCGACAGACGGGGCTGCCTCGGACTATTTCGGCTACAGCGTGGCAGTCTCGGGAGACGTGGCCGTTGTGGGTGCCTATGGTGTCGATGATGTGGGCACTGACTCCGGCGCGGCGTACGCGTTCCGGTACGACGGCGCCACGTGGGCAGAAACGGCCAAGCTCCTGCCGTCGGACGGGTCTGCGCCGGACTACTTCGGCTACAGCGTGGCCGTGTCCGGCGAGCTGATTGTGGTGGGCGCATATCGCGCTGATGACCTTGGTGGTCAGTCCGGCTCGGCCTACGCCTTCGTCGTACCGGACTGCAACGCGAACGGCATTCCCGACGAATGCGACATCGCCGAGGGCACGAGCGCGGACTGTAACGCCAATGGTCGGCCCGACGAGTGCGATGTCTCCAACGGATACAGCGCTGACTGCAACGCGAACGATATTCCCGACGAATGCGACATCACTGCTGGAACCAGCACAGACTATGACCTGAACGGCGTCCCGGATGAGTGCGAGGACTGTAACGGCAACGGCATCCCTGACAGTTGCGACCTCGACTGCAGTGTCGGCAACTGCGCGGGTCATCCGCTCGGCTGCGGCGGCAGTGTCGATTGTCAGCCGAACGGTGTGCCGGATGAGTGTGACTTTGCTGCTGGCACGAGCGCCGACTGCAATGGCAACGGCATCCCGGATGAATGCGACATTGCCGGCGGCGTGAGCCACGACTGCAACGGCAATGGCGTGCCCGACGAGTGCGACATCGCTGCTGGAACCAGCTCGGATTACGACCTCGACGGAATTCCTGACGAGTGCGCCACAGACTGCAACGAGAACGGTATACCGGACATCTGTGACGTTGACTGCACCTTCGGTGACTGTGCCAGTCATCCGCTCGGCTGCGGCCAAAGCGCCGACTGCCAGCCGAACGGGATCCCCGACGAATGCGAGCTTGAAGTCAGCCAACTCGCCAAGCTTCTCGCGGCGGACGGCACCAGTTCCGACAGATTCGGCGTCAGTGTGGCCGTCGCCGGCGACTTGGCTGCCGTAGGCGCTTACGGTGCCAGCGCGGTATACGTCCTCCGCCGCGACGGCAACTCCTGGATTCAGGAGAGCAAGCTTCTGCCGGCTGACGCCGGCGTGTGGAGGGCCTTTGGCAGCAGTGTGGCCATCGCCGACGACGTGGTCGTCGTGGGTGCTCCCGCGGACGATGCCGTTGGCAAGAACTCCGGCTCGGCCTACGTGTTCCGCTACGACGGCGCGACCTGGACGCAGGAAGCCAAGCTTCTGCCGCCAGATGGCGCAACCGGGAGCTACTTCGGCGGAACCCTGGCGCTCTCCGCCGAACTAGTCGTTGTGGGCGCCCCGGGCGAAGATCTCGGCGCCGCTTACGTCTTTCGTCACGAGATTGGCACATGGGTGCAAGAGGCCGAGCTCCTGCCGACGGACGGCACGAACTGGGCTGGTTTCGGCCGCAGTGTGGCACTTCTGGGCGACTTGGCCGTGGTGGGCGCCACATGGAGCGAGCATCTCTGCGCGCGGCCCGGCGCAGCCTACCTCTTCCGCCGTCACGGCTATATCTGGATGCAGGAGGCCCGGCTCTTGGCAGCCGACGGAGCAGATGGCGACGAGTTCGGCTGCAGCGTAGCCGCTGGCGCGGATGTCGTCCTGGTTGGCGCCCGCGGCGACGGCGACGCTTACTTCTACACCGACTCCGGCTCAGCCTACGTCTTCCGCCGCTTCGACGGCACTTGGTCAGAGGAGGCCAAACTCACGGCGGCCGATGCCGCGGGCGGAGCCTACTTCGGCGCTGCCGTGGCGATCTCTGGCAACTTGGCCGTCGTGGGTGCCTATGGCGACAACGACTTCGGCAACGATTCCGGCTCGGCCTATGTCTTCCGGCACGACGACGGCTATTGGACCCAGGAAGCCAAGCTCTCGCCACCTGACAGCGCAGCAGGTGACTACTTCGGCTACAGCGTGGCGGCATCCGGCCACATGGCCGCAGTGGGTGCCTATGGCGCTGACGACCTCGGCAATAACTCCGGCTCAGTCCGCATCTACGCCCTGCCGGACTGCAACGGCAATGGCGTACCAGACGAATGCGACATCGCCGCCGGGACCAGCCAGGACTGTAACGGCAACGGCCTGCCCGACGAGTGCGACATCGCGGCCGGAATCAGTCAGGACTGCAACGGTAATGGCATTCCCGACGAATGCGACATCGCCGCCGGGACCAGCACAGACTATGACCTGAACGGCGTTCCGGATGAGTGCGAGGACTGTAACGGAAACGGCATCCCTGACGGTTGTGACCTCGACTGCGGGGCGGGCAACTGTGCGAGTCACCCTCTGGGCTGCGGCGGCAGCGTGGACTGCCAGCCAAACGGGCTGCCGGACGAATGCGATCTGGCCAACGGAACCAGCGCGGACTGCAACGCGAACGGTGTTCCCGACGAATGCGATATCGCCGCTGGGACCAGCACAGACTATGACCTGAGCGGCGTCCCCGATGAGTGCGAGGACTGCAACGAGAACGGCGTGCCCGACGCCTGTGACCTCGACTGCGCTGTTGGAAACTGCACCAGCCATCCGCTTGGCTGCGGCAACAGCCCCGACTGCAACTCCAATAGCATTCCGGATGAATGTGACATCAGTCACGGAACCAGCACGGACTGCAACAGCAACGCCGTACCGGATGAGTGCGAAGTTGACATCACCCACGTCGCCTTGCTGCGACGAGCGGGAGCGGAAAGTCTTGACGGTTTCGGCTACCGTGTGGCGGCCTGCGGCAACGTCGTCCTGGTGGGCGCCCACGAAGATGACGAGTTGGGCATTGGCTCCGGGGCGGCGTTCATATTCCGCCGCGCCGGGGATGCTTGGTTGCAGGAAGCCAAGCTGGTTCCTGCAGACGGCGCCGCTGGCGATCGCTTCGGCCTAAGCGTGGCAGTCTCCAACGACGTCGCCATCGTTGGCGCTCCGTACGACGACGACCTCGGCATCAATTCCGGCTCGGCCTACATATTCCGCCGCACCGGCAGCACCTGGACACAGGAAGCGAAACTCCTGCCGGCTGACGGCGCCAGCGGCGACAGCTTCGGCAGCAGCGTGGCCATCTCCGGTACCGTGGTCGTCGTGGGTGCTGAGAACGATGACGACCTCGGCCAGAGCTCCGGCTCTGCCTACGTCTTCAGCCGTATTGGTGGCACCTGGTCGCAGGAAGCGAAGCTGCTGCCGGCCGACGGTGCGGCCTATGACTTCTTCGGCGCCAGTGTGGCGCTGGCGGGACAACTCGCACTCGTGGGGGCCTACGCCCATGACGGCCTGGCCAGCGATGCCGGCGCGGCGTACGTGTTTCGCCAGAACGGTGGCACGTGGATTCAGGAAGCCCAACTCCTGCCCAGCGACGGAAGCACCCAGGACCTCTTCGGCTTCACTGTGGCAATGGCCGGGAGTCTCGCCGTCATCGGTGCGCCATGGAACGACGAGCTTGGCGACGATGCCGGTGCGGCGTACGTGTTCCGCCGCGACGGCCACACGTGGACCCAAGAGGCCAAGCTCCTGCCGGGCGATGGCGTGGGAGGAGATTGGTTCGGCCTTGACGTGGCATTCGCCGGCGGCGTGGCCGTTGTAGGCGCTTACCAGGAGCGGCTTGGCTTCAACTCAGGCACGGCCTACGTCTTCCGCCGTGATGGCGGTACCTGGACCCAGGAAGCCAGGCTCGTCGCGCCGGACGAAACCAGTGACGACGGGTTTGGCGTTACCGTCGGCATTGCCGGCAACGTCGCCGTTGTGGGTGCGTGCGACATTGAGTGGGGCAGCGACGCCGGGTCGGTCCACGTTTTCGCACTGCCCGACTGCAATCGTAACGGCGTGCCCGACGAATGCGACATCGCCGCCGGGACCAGTCAGGACTGCAACGGCAATTGCGTCCCGGACGAATGCGACATTGCCGGCGGCATGTCTGCAGACGACAACGACAACGGCATTCCGGATGAGTGCGAACTGCTGCCCGGCGACCTGAATTGCGATGGCTTGGTCAACGCCTTCGATATCGACCCGTTCGTTCTGGCCCTGACCAGTTCCGGACAGGAGCCGCCGTTTGCCGGCTACTTCGCAGCGTATCATGGCTGTAACCCCATGCTGGCTGACTGCAACGCCGACGGCCTCGTGAATGCCTTCGACATCGACCCGTTCGTGCAGTTGTTGATTGGCAGGTAGCCCGCAGGGGCGCTGCGGCGGAACATGGCCACAGGCGGAAGCCACTGCTGCCTCGCGCAGCAGCGGCTTCCGCTCACGTGACGCGCCGTGCAATCCACGTACAACCGGCGGAACGAAAGCCCGGTGCCACTGCCGTCCTGCCCGGAAGCGTCGTCCCTCATTCTGATCGCGCGCAAAATCCACCACCCCGCAACACCCACCGCCAACCAGCAACAACCCCGCCCAAACTCTTTGACCCCACCCCATTCACGCGCCATATATCAAGTGCTCACGCAGTGCCCGGAACGCCTTGGCGAACCCGTCGGCCCCGGCGCCTAACCGCGCCGGGCAAGCTGACCGTCCCGTGACACGTGCGATTGACGCAGCGCTACTAGCCGAACGCTTAGACGCGCCGGCCAGCGCAGCCCACCAAGGGATCGGCGTGCAACTCGACACGCCCGTTGCCTTGCCGGGACTGCCCTGGGGTGGC
>CAZJYX010000002.1:0-237551 GCA_964550375.1 uncultured Planctomycetales bacterium
AGCTGACCGTCCCGTGACACGTGCGATTGACGCAGCGCTACTCGCCGAACGCCTCGCCGCGCCGGCCAGCGCAGCCCACCAAGGGATCGGCGTGCATCTCGACACGCCCGCTGCCTTGCCGGGACTGCCCTGGGGTGGCCCTCCCGCTGTGGGCCTCCAGATCTTGCTTGAAAGCCCGTACCGTGCCGGCGTCCGTGCCCGCGGTGACAAACGGCACCCGGCCGCGCTCGTTGTCCAAGTCCATGAACACGCTGATGTGGTTGTGGCCGCGACGGCGGGAAGTCTCGTCCACGCCGATGGCGGTCACCTGCGAGAAGTCCGCCGCGGCTTGGGCCTTCTCGCATACCGGTTCGCAGCGTCAGGTCATGACGTGTGTCATGCCCGACGCAACAATACAAAGGCCCGGCGTGGTCAGGGGCTCAACCACGCCGGGCCCTCTAGGCTCCCCGCGTTCTACGGCCAAACGTTTGTCCGTGTGGCACTTACGGACAGAGGTGCTCTGCTACGTGGCTACAAAGCGCTCCTTGTGGGCGCGCCACGCCTGGCAATCCTCGGGATCGGTGCAGCACACGTCGCAAATATGGTCGTAGAACACGTCAGGTGCCATTCCGATGGCACGGCGGAGGGGACATTTCAGTGCGATACGAGGCCTAGTGGTGCAAGTTCCTGTCAGCAAGGACCTTATGTACACCTGGTTGCGTCCGGCCGGGCACCTCATCTCGGCGTTGAGCTTCTGCTCAAGCTGTGTCAGATTACCGGTCAGCTCCTCCGGAGCCAGCGGAGGTCCGAACGCTTCATGCACCTTCATACTCTTAAGCAATCCTCTCGGCGGCCAACCCATGGGTCTACTCCTTCCATTCAGGTGGCGTGAGCCGGTGCCGTCCCGCACCTGCTCACGGGGCCTGAGCGTTCTGGCTACGCCACAGACCGCCTGGCTACCGCGCCATGCCCTGGCCCGCCACGTGGCGGGCGCAGCAGAATCAGCGCGGGGGATAGTCGACTAATTGTTGAATGGGGAGATCATCGCCTAACCGAACCGACCACAGACTGAAAGCCTGCGGGGCGATTCAGCGCCGCTCGCGCAACGAAATTCGTTGTCGGCGGCGTTCGGTGGCGATGATGAAAACTTGCGAATGAAACAAGAAGCTCGAACAGAATAAAGCGAATCAGTGGATGAAGATCTCCACCTTTGCCGTCCACTTAGAATATAGCACATTACCCCGGGCTGTGCCAGGGGTAAATCGGCCATTATTTAGATTCGTAACCGTGGGGATGCGACCGGTGCCAGACCCACGCCGACGCCACGATCGCCTCGATGCTCGTGAGCTTCGGCCGCCAACCGAATTTGCCGCGCAGCTTATCGGAATTAGCATAGAGCGCCGGCGGATCGCCGGGCCGCCTAGCCGTGGTCTCCGCTGGAATCTCGTGCGCGGTTACGGAACGCGCCGCCGCTATGACATCCAGAACACTTGTCCCCGAGCCCGTGCCCACGTTCAATGCCTCAACGCACCCTTCTTCAAGGCGTTCCAGGGCCAGAAGGTGCGCATCGGCCAGGTCGTCCACGTGTACATAGTCGCGGATGCACGACCCGTCCGGCGTTGGATAGTCGCAGCCATACACCCGAATCTTGTCGCGTTGCCCCAGTGCCACCTGCAGCACCAGCGGGATAAGGTGAATCTCCGGCGAATGATCCTCGCCCAGCGTTCCGTCGGCTGCCGCGCCGGCCGCGTTGAAATAGCGTAGCGGAACCGCTCCCAGTCCCCACGCCGCCGAGCAATCTTCCAGCATGCGCTCTACAAACAGCTTGGACGCCCCGTATGGGCTGATCGGATTCCTGGGCAGATCCTCGGTCAGCGGCAGTTGCTCCGGTACACCATACACCGCACACGAACTGCTGAACACGAACCGGCGCACGCGGCCGGTCTTCAGACATTCGAGGAGGTTGAGGGTGTTGGCGACATTGTTCCGATAATAGCGCAGCGGCTCACCCACGGACTCGCCGACATCCAGATACGCCGCGAAGTGCATGGCCGCGTCGAATTGCCCGGGTCGCAGCAACTCGGTGAGCTTCCCGATGTCGGCTAGATCGCCATAGACGAACGAAGCCTCCGGATCGACCGCGGCCCGGTGGCCGGCCGACAGGTTGTCGTAGACGGTCACCTCGTGCCCAGCCGACACCAGCCGCTTGACGCAATGGCTGCCGACGTAACCCGCTCCACCGGTAACAAACACGCGCATCGAGTTTCTCCCGAGCGATGACCCAGCCGTCAGCGTCGTCCGCGGTCGGACAACCACTGACGGCATCATCGCCGCCGGCCGATCGGCGTCAACTATCCGTGGGCACAAGCCCGGGATTCGAGTTGCCGGGCGGGCAGCCGGCCACTTCAAAACTTGGCGGATTGCGGGTACAAGCGTGGGAGCGCGCCGCAGTTTGGGGCGCCAAGAACACCGTGAGCGAGGTAGCAGTGATGGTCAAGCCTGTGCCGGCCGTCGGCGCGCAGGTGGCGGTCCCGCCACTGAACCTGGTGGCCAACTTTGCCGACGTGCGCGAAGAGATTCTCAGCGAGTTGGCGGAAGTCGCGGCTTCCGGGCAGTACGTGCTGGGGCCGAAGGTGTTGGCGTTCGAGCGCGCCCTGGCGGAGTACTGCGGGACGCGCCACGCCGTCGGCGTCTCATCGGGCACTGACGCCTTGCTCGTAGCGCTGATGGCGCTGGGGATCGGGCCGGGTGACGAAGTCGTCGTGCCGGCGTTCACGTTCTTTGCCACGGCCGGCGTGGTGGCGCGGCTGGGCGCACGGCCCGTGTTCTGCGACATCGACTCACGTACGTACAGTATCGACGTGGCTGATATGGCCGCGCGACTCACGCCCCGGACTGAGGCCATCATCCCCGTGCATCTGTACGGCCAACTGGCCGACATGCCGGCCCTGCTGGACATCGCGCGCCAACGCAATATCCCCGTCATCGAGGACGCCGCCCAGGCTATTGGGGCGACGGCCGCGGACGGCACGCGTGCCGGCGCGGTCGGCACCTGCGGGGCGCTCAGCTTCTACCCCACGAAGAACCTGGGGGCCCTGGGCGATGCCGGCGCCGTGCTGACCAACGACGACCAACTCGCCGAGTTGCTCGTCAAGCTGCGCATTCACGGCAGCGGCCACACCTACCATCACGAGCGCGTCGGCGGCAACTTCCGCATCGATCCCATCCAGGCCGCTGTCCTGACCGTCAAGCTCAAGCGGCTTGAGCGTTGGACGGAAGAGCGGCGCAGTCGGGCGGCCCGCTACGGGCAGTTGCTGACGGCGGCCGGCCTGGTTCCCGAGCACGTCGAGCTGCCCCAGGAGCTCACCGGCCGGCACGTTTACCATCAATACGTCCTGCGCGTGCGGCGGCGCGACGAGTTGGCGGCGTATCTTAGGGAACGCCGAATCGGCTGCGGCGTCTACTACCCGCTGCCGCTGCACCTGCAAACTTGTTTTGCCGACCTGGGCTACAAGGCGGGCGATCTCCCCCAGTCGGAGGCCGCGGCCGCGGCCGTGCTGGCGCTGCCAATCTACCCGGAACTGACCGAGCAGCAGCAGAGTGCGGTGGCGGAGGCGATTGCCGACTTCTATCGCTGATCAGCCTGGGGGCGCGTCGCCGGCTCGTCGTCCGCCGCGGCGGGCGGTGGTTTGGCCGCTGGGCTGGGCCAGCCCGGCGCACGTCTGCTTGGCCTCGTACATGGCGGTGTCGGCCAGCTTCAGCAACTGCTGCCAGGATTCGGCGTTGTGGGCGCGCCGGCCGGCAATGCCCACGGACAGACCTGGACGCGGCTCGACCTGGTCCAGGAGTCGCGCCCGCTGAAGAAACAGGTTGCGTATCCGCCGGATGACGTCACCAGCTTCATCCATGCTCGTGTCTGGCAGCAGGATCAGGAATTCGTCCCCACCCAGGCGGGCCGCCAGGTCGGTTGATCTCCGCGCGGTTCCCCGGATCAGCTCGCCGACGAAAGCAAGCAATTCGTCCCCAGCATGATGACCCAGCGTGTCGTTGAGCTGCTTGAAGTTGTCCAGGTCGAGCACGGCGGCGACCAGCTCCCGGCCGTCACGCTGCTGCTGCTCGAATAGGGCGGGCAGCTCACGCTCCAACGTTCGGCGGTTGGCGAGGCCAGTGAGCAGGTCCGTGCCGGCGGATTGCTCGGCCTGCCGCAGATCGCGGCTGATCTGGCGCGTTTGAGCGTCCACGCGCTCGTTCAGCGAGCGGCGCAGGTCGTGGGCCTGGCCCTGCCACTGCCGGACGTCAGTGAGCGCCTGGTGCAACGCCTCGCCCAGCACGCGCAGCTCCTGCGGCGTGTTGTCATGGACCGCATCTGCCCAGCCCTCCAGGAGCGTACTGCGGTGCTCGACAAGCCAGGTGATCGGGCGCTGTACGGTACATTGGAACCAGGCGAACGCCGCCGCCAGCCCGAGGACCGCCAGACATATCAGGCCGGCCACGAAGAGCGGCGTGCTGTTCGGCCCGACAGTGTCGAGGTCCACCACCGCGGCCAGGACCCGGCCGTCCGGCTGGGGGACCGTCAGCAGGGTGAAACGCTGGGACGGTCCGGCTGCCAGGCGCAGCGGGGCCGACTGTGGACTGCGGGCGTCGAATGGAATCTGTTCCAGGAGTTGCGCCAGCGGCAGGTCGGTGCGCCGGCGGAATTCCAGACCGGTGCGATCCTGGTTGAACACCCCCGCCCAGCGGACGCGCAACTCCTGCTTGGACAACCGGGTCAGCCACTCGTCATAGACCGTTGAACCGTCGGCCGCATCCTGCAGGTACGCGCTGAGTGCGACCGCTAACAGCGCTTCGGCGGCTGCGGCGTGTCGGCGGTCCTGGTGACGGCTGAGAATGCGGAAGGCTACGAAGGCTGGCAGCCCGATCGAAGCCACCAGCAGCACGACCAGCACAATGGCCCGGCCTTCCAGACTGGCCGGCAGCCACGGTCGCGATTTGCCGCACCGACGCTCCATCACCGTTTGTATCGGTTTGGAGCCGGGCGGCGTTCAGCGGCGCGCTAGGCGCTCGCTGCCAACGGAGCCGGAGCGGTCTCCTCCGGCACGGTGCGGCGACGGAGTTGCAGGGCCTCCATCGGCGGCAGGTCGTCCAGATCGGCCAGGCCAAAGACATCGAGGAACTTCCTCGTCGTCCCGTACAGCAGGGGCCGGCCAACGACTTCCGCTCGCCCGATGACCCTGACCAGGCCCATCTCACGCAGGCGATTCAGCACGTCGCCGCAGGCAACCCCGCGAATGGCCTCGACATCGGCCCGGATGATGGGCTGCTTGTATGCCACGATCGCCAGCGTCTCAAGCGCCGCGCCCGTAAGCCGCGTCTGGCTGCGGTGCTTGTTGAGCTTGGCAAGCCATTCGTCGTACTGCGGCTGCGTCATCATCTGGTAGCCGCGGGCGATATGCTCGACGCGGAACGTCAGCCCGGCCGCCACGTACTTGTCATTAAGGTCCGCGATGGCCAGGCGCACCTCGGTGACCGAACACCCGCCCACCAGGTCGGCCAGCCGGGCCGCACTTAACGGCGCGTCCGAGGCGAACAGCAATGCCTCGACGATCTTGTCCAGAGGGGCGTCGGTTGGTGCGGACATCGTCTCCTGCCCGTGCGGCGCGGTAACCACGTCTTCGCCGGCGGCATGCGGCTCTTCGGTGGGAAGCGATTCCCCCACGGCCAGCGAAGGGTCTGCTTCGACCCGGTCGAGAACCAACAACTCGTCATCCATGACGCTCGTCTCCTCGCTGAAAACCCATGTTATCCTATCACGCCCGGCCGCCGAGGTCCAGGTGGCCGGCAGAAACTTCCGCGCCGCCGGTCGTTTGCAGGGGCCGTGCGGGTATGGCAGACTACCATTCGGTAGGCGCAGTTTGGCGCTGGCGTGCGGCGGGGGCTGTAGCGCGGCCGGGCGGCATCACAATCGCCCATGTGTCGCCGGATGGAAGAAGGATAATGCCTGCGACCTGTGTGAATCTCAAGCAAGCCCAACTCGTCGTGGTGGACATCCAGGAGAAGATGCTCCCGCATGTGGCCGAGCATGAGCAGGTATTGGCGCAAGCCGTGCGCATGCTGCGGGCGGCCGTCGAGATGCAGTTGCCCATCACGATCTCCGAACAGTACGTGCGCGGCCTGGGCCCCACCGTAGGCGACATCGTGGCGGCGGCCGAAGGCGCACGCGACGCCATCCGGCTCGAGAAAACGTCCTTCAGCGTACTGCGAGATGAGAACCTGCGCGAGCGCATCGTCGGACTGCGGCGGCCGCAGGTGCTGCTGGTGGGTGTGGAAACGCACGTCTGTGTCCAGCAGACCGCGCTGGACCTGCTGGGTGTCTCGCTGCGGCCGGTCGTGCTCGCGGATGCGGTCGGCTCCCGGCGTCCCAGCGACCGGGAGATATCCCTGGACCGCCTGCGCACCGCCGGCGCCATCGTGACAACCGTGGAATCCGCCATCTTCGAATTGTTGGAGGTTTCCGGAACCGAACTTTTCAGACGCCTGTTACCGATTGTGCGCTGAATCCATGCCGAGCCAGGACGAACGCGATGGGCTGAACGAACTGCCGTGGGAGGTACAGGAAGCCCTTCAGGATCCTGAAGGGCCCCAGGAGTGCGACCTTCTCGGCCAGGGCGACGAAGTCGACACGGTCCCCTGTCCCAATTGCGGCGCGGAGATTCCGGACATGGCTGATCACTGCCCACACTGTGGCGAATGGGTTGTTCAGGGCGGTGATCGTCCGATATCCAACCGCACACTGCTCATTGCCGCGGTGGTCTTCCTGGCTCTGCTGCTCGTTGTCTATCTCACTCTCTGACAAGACTTTGCGGCCTTTGCTTGCCGCCACCGCCGCGCCCGCTGCCTCAACGCTCCCCCCCACCCAGCGCCTCGCCCGGCACGTTGAGCGGTTCATCCGGGTTATGCGGGAAGTCGATCAGTTCATCACCCACGCGCAGCTTGCCCGAACGTAGCAACTCCTCAAGATAGGGCCGGCAACTCCCGCACCCTGTGCAGCAGGTCGTGGCCTTACTGAGTTCGTCGACGGTCCGGATGCCGTTGCGGCGGGCGTAGGCCAGCAGGCCGGCGAAACTCAGGTTGCGGCATTCGCAGCGCGTCTTCATGCTCGTGGTCAAGTATAGCAGATGCGGTCTGCACGGGTCGTCCGAGCAGGGCTGCCGGTAGCCAATTTTTGCCTATTCTTCGAGTAAGTGGTCTGTTATGATAACATGTTAGTCACGCGAACGCTCGCTGCCGCCCGTCAGGCCACAATCTTGCGGCAGTTTGTGCAGGAGTTCTGTACGCAGCCGCGAGCATGTAGCGGGAGAGAAGTGCGCAGCAGGCCGTACCGCCGTGGGGGTGGTCCGACATCGGACTGATGGCTGCACACCTGCCGCCCCTGCTCGGTACCGCGGGTCCGGTTGGCACTTGCTGACCGAACGGCTGGTCCAGGAGAGATCGATGCGCGAAGCACCGTCTTGGCGACTGCGGATCAGGATGCCTGGGGCTGCGGTCCTGCTTGTCGTGCTGGCAGGTGTTGGATATGGCCGTCCGGTGAACGTGGAGGCCACCAAGGGGGCCGCCGATGTGATTGTGCTCCGCTACACGTTTGATGTGCCTGACATGACGCCGGTCATGATCGACGGCGGGGAGTACCTGGCCCTGGCGTTGGCGGGCGAGAGCCGGCTGAAGGAGGCGGGGGCGCCGGAGCTGCCGCGTGTCTGTCGCAGCGTGCACGTGCCGAATGAAGGTCATATTACGCTGGAGGTCCTGGACGCCAAGTACTACGAGCTGGCCGCGCCGCCGGTGGTGCCGTCGCGGGGGCCCATTCCGCGCAGCGTCGACCCCGCCAACGTGCCGTACGAGTTCGGCCCGGTGTACGGGAGCGGCGCGCTGTTCCCGGCAGAGGTGGCAGTCCTGCACCGGCCGTACGTTTTGCGCGCCCGGCGGGGCGTCGTGGTGGAGGTGTGCCCGGTGCAGTATGACGCCGGTCGGGGCGTGCTGCGCATCTACACCGAGCTGGCGGTCGCCGTTGTTACGGGCGGCGCCGGCGGCATCAACTGCCTGGAAGGCGACGTTCAGCAGAGCAAGGCCGCGGCCAGCTTCGAGTTTATTTATCAGAGGCAGTTTGTTAACTATCAGCCGCCGGGCGGGCTGTACGGCCCGCTGAACGAAGAGGGCGAGTTGCTGATCATCTGTTACGACCAGTGGGTGGCGAACGTGGAGCCGCTGGCGGCGCACAAGAGTTCCATCGGCATTCCCACGACGATCGTCAGCACTGCCCAGATCCCGGGCGGCGTCTCGCCAGCCGCCATCAAGAGCTACATTAGTACTTTCTACTACACACACAATCTGGCGTTTGTGCTCCTGGTGGGTGATGCCGCCCAGGTACCCAGCATGACCGCCGTAGCAACGGCGTCCGATATTCGCTATGCGCAGATTACCGGTGATGACGACTACCCCGAGGTGATCATCGGCCGCTTCTCAGCGGAGAACGCCGGCGATGTGGACACCCAGGTGCAGCGCACGATCGCGTACGAGAACCTGCCGGCGACGGCCCAGGACTGGTTCTGGCGCGGCACGGGCATCGCCTCCGGCCAGGGCCCCGGCGACGACGGCGAGATGGACGACGAGCACCTGGACTACATCCGCGACGATCTGTTGGCCTACGGCTTCACCCTGGTTGATCGCATCTACGACCCGGGCGCTACGGCCGACGCGGTTGTCGCCGCCCTCAATGCCGGCCGCGGCCTCGTCAACTACTGCGGCCACGGGGGCAAGAACGGCTGGAGCACAACCGGCTTCTCGATCACCCACATCGACTCCCTGGTCAACGACAACATGCTGCCGTTCGTCATCTCGGTGGCCTGCAACACCGGGGAGTTTCACACCGGCACGTGCTTCGGCGAAGCCTGGCTGCGGGCGACCAGCGATGCGGCCGCGACCGGCGGCATCGGCTGCTACGCCTCAAGCAACAGCCAGCCCTGGGATCCGCCCATGGAAGCCCAGGATGAGTTCAACGCGCTCTTCGTCACGGAAAGCTACTTCAGCTTTGGGGCCCTGTGCTTCGCCGGCGGGTGTGCGATGATGCAGGCCTACCCGGGTGACGGCGACACCTGGGGTAACGGCCATGCCGCCTTCAACACCTGGCACATCTTCGGCGACCCCTCGCTGCGCGTCGTGGGCGTGGCCCAGCCGCCCAGCGGCATGCGCGTTTGGCCGGCCACGTTGTTCCATGCGACCGGACCGTTCGGCGGCCCTTTCACGCCGGGTTCGCAGGCGTACACGCTCAAGAACTGCGATGACGCTGAGATGGCCTTCACGGTCTCCACGTCCGCGGCCTGGCTCGATCTGAGCACTACGGGGGGCACACTGGCCCCGGAGGCCGAGGTCGAAATCCTCGTCTCAATCAACGTCGTCGCCGGCGAGCTCGACAGCGGCCGTCACGAGGCCACCGTCACGTTCGTGAACCAGATTACCCATGAGGGCGACACCTCGTGCCCGGTGATACTCGACGTCGGCGAGCCGGCCTGCGCGTACGCTTTCACGCTCGACGCCGATCCCGGCTGGATGACCACCGGCGAATGGGCTTTCGGCGTGCCGACCGGTCGCGGCGGCAGCGCCCACGGCGCGCCCGATCCTGCCGGCGCCGCGACAGGTGCTTACGTCTACGGCGTGAACCTAAGCGGCGACTACTCCACGGACGTGGGCGGGCCGCATTATCTCCGGACGGCGGCGATCGACTGCTCCCATCTTTTCGACGTCAGCTTGCGCTTCCAGCGCTGGCTGAACACGGACTTCCAGCCCTGGGTCAATGCCACGGTCGAGGTCTCCAGCGACGGCACAAACTGGACGGAGCTCTGGGCGAACGGCGGCCTGGAGATTGCGGACTCCTGCTGGAACACGCAGGTCCTGGGAGTGTCCGCGGTCGCCGACGGCCAGCCGACGGTCTACATCCGTTGGGGCCATGAAGTGGTTGACAGCGATGCCTGGCCGTATTCGGGCTGGAACATCGACGACATCGAGATCTGGGGCATCGCCCAGTCCGGCACGCACGAAGTGGGCGACCTGAACTGCGACGGTGCCGTGAACGCCTTCGATATCGACCCGTTCGTCCTGGCGCTTTCCGACCCGGCGGCCTACACAGTGCTATACCCGGACTGCAACCGGCAACTGGCGGACTGCAACGGCGACGGCCTAGTGAACGCCTTCGACATCGACCCGTTTGTCCTGCTGCTGATTGGCGCCTGAGCCGCACCGACCTGACCCTCAGAACGCCGGCGTGCGAAACTCCGTACTTGCCTTGGAGCACGGCCCTGATGGCCGCAAATGAAGTTCGAGGATCTCCGGAATGACCAGGCCGGTGTGCCGCCCCAGTCTTGCATCGCTCGTGCTTGGGACATCTATTTCCGCTGTGGCTGGCTGCACCTCGCAAGATCTGGGCCACGGCTACCGCCTCGTCCATGTCACAGTCATCAACCCGCCAGGAGCGTTCGAGGCGCTTGCGCACTACGATGACCTGTACTACGGCCTGCGCAAGCTGGGGCGCGTCGGAGAGTGCGACATCTCGCCTTCCGGGCGGTACGCTGCGTTCGAGGACGATGGCACGTTGCGTTTGTTCGATAAGCGGTCCGGCCGCATCCACGACATAACCGACGGGGAATTCGCCATTCCGAGCCGCTTCGATTGGGACGAATCGGCCGGCGTCCTGAGAATCAACTACTACGAGCGGCACGCGCCGAGCCGCGTGGCGCTACCTGGAAATCCCCGCGAGGTAACCGTCCAGGAGGGACGTCGCGGGCAGGGCGGCGGTTAGCGGTCGAGCGCCGGCGCGGCTCGCGCGACGTGACAACCGTTGCGCACTGCCCGTGCCCGCTGGACAACCACATCGCCGCTCGGCGCACATCTGCAGCGCCGGCCCGGACCGATAACATCCTCCTCGCCCGGCGCGTACCCACAGGCGCAGTGGCTCAACATCGTCCGCCATTGATTCACAATCCTCGTCCGAGCGCAGAGATCGGCCGGGTGGAGCATGGGCCCGGTAACGTTCCGTTGCGTCTTGGCCACGGTCCGTTTGCGGCTATAATGCATTCGGCTTGCTGTCTGGCCCATGGCAGGCCGCCGCAGAAACATCGTTGGCCCTGAGCCTGCCCGGCGTGGCGAGTGGTCAGTGTTGAACGCCGAAGACGCCTCGAAGGTTTGGCATCTGCCACGTGGGACCGACGCCATGGCCCTTTCTGCGGCGGACTGACAGCGGCGACCATGGCTTAAGTAGAGCAAGATGGCTTTCTTAAGCAGAGCAAGAACGCGTTTGCGGGCGTAGCTCAATTGGTAGAGCATCAGCCTTCCAAGCTGAATGTTGCCGGTTCGATCCCGGTCGCCCGCTGTGAAACGTAAACGGCCGTCTGATCGCTACTTAGAGAACCTGTCTGCGTCGGGCAATGCGGCTCGGAAGTCCTTAACAGTCCGGTGCAGAAGTCCGTTCTTGCAGTCGTTCATGCTGCGTAGCGTGGGGTGACTGGATTAGTTTGAGTGACGCCGAAGGTCGCCAGATACTCACACAGAGCGCCCCGGGCGCGTTTCAGCACGGCCCAGGCGCCCCGAGCACGCCCGCCCGGCCGCCGCCCAGACCGGTCACCTCGAACAGGGGATATTCCATAATCGCTCGGCCTCCCGTGGTCCTGAGACTCGCCAGGCTAATCGTACGCCGACCTGCGCCACAGAAAAGGGCCCCTCCCCACAGAACTTATGCGCCCCAACCCCTGCAGAGCCGGCCGGCGGCCCCCCAGACGCCTACAGCCCGAGCCGCCGCCGGCCACCGGCGCGGCTGGGCGCTGGAGGCGACGGGTTCGTCAAGGCGGCCCCGGGCACTGCCTGAGCATCTGATCCCGCGAAGCCCCGCTGAAACTCCACGACGTCTTGCAGATCGACGTCGCCGTCGGCATCGAAGTCGAAGATGAGGTGCACCGGGTCGGCGAAGGGCTGTCCCGGGCCGGTCAGCGCCGTCTCCAGTGCTGCAAAGTCGCTGAAACCAATCGCGCCGTCACCGTCGTAGTCGAGAATCATTGCCGAAAACTCGATATCATCGACAAACAGTCGCCCGGTGCTCGTCGCGTCACAGACGAATACGAGGCTCGCCAGCCTGGTGATGTCCAAGTTGGGGTTCTGGCTGACGAACCACGCCAGCCGGAAACGATAAGTCTCCAGGATGGACTTCCAGCCCACGCCCGACCCGGGCGGAACCGCCGCGCGCAGCGGGCCCTGCACGGCGTCCGCCAACGTCAACTCGGCGACGTGTCCCTGCGTGTCAACCAGTCGCACCGCCAGATTCTGGTCCCGGCCTACCGGATTCAGTGGGTCGCCGTGGAGTTGCAGAATGCGGAACGACAGCCCGTGCCAGGGGCTGGCGTCAAACCCTGCCACCCCGCCGGCCGCCGCCAGGGACTCGCTGAGCGAGCCAAAGGGGTCGTCCCAGGCAAACTCCAGGCCCCACGTCGGATGGTAGAGCGTGCGGTCCGGCTCGAGCATGTACTGCTCGTCAAACGTCACCAGGCCGATGGCAGTCACCGGTAGCCCGAGCGAGTTCTCCGCCGGGTCGTGGTGCCCTTCATCTGCATCTGCGAACGCTGCATACGTCGTCACATCCGTCTTTAGGCCGTACGTCCAGATCCCCCAGCCCGGGTTCTCCAGCCGCAACACGCCCGTGAACAGGTCGCTGGTGGACATCATCCTGGCCCAGTTCGTGCTTCCGTCGAAGTTTGTCTCGGCGCAAAGCAGCGCCTGGTCGGCGGTCGGCGAATCTACGCGAAAATCCGAGATGATCGCCTTGCCCCCCGCGCACACGTAGACGGCCAGGGGCGTGTCGAAAGGATGGGTCGCGCCGCTGCTACCGTCCTGGTTGGCGACCACAATCAGGTCCCAGCTCTGCGAGCCGATCAGAACGGCGAACTCACTCTGGCTGGCGGTGAACACCGGTTCGCACAAGAGCCCCGTGGCGACCTCCGCCGCCAGCGCTTCGGCGTAGACATCCGCACCGACCGCATTGTCTTCATAGAACAGGACGGAGCGGCACCCGAGCTCGACCGGCAGCAACTCTTGGATTTCCGCGCGGATCAGCGCCAGGCCGGCGTCGAAGTCCACGAACGTGTCGCTCAAGAAGCCGTTGATGAAGGTCTGCCCCGGGATCCCGGCAATCGCCGCCACATACGTCGGGTCGCCGCCTGAGGTTTCATCCTCGAAGTTGTCCACCACGACGCGTTGCTCTTCGAGGAACTGGTAGCGCACTTCGGGCGCGTCCACCAGCAGCGGCAGGTCCCCGCGCAGGTACGGCAGCGCCGTCTCGTCACCGTTGAGCATCCACGACAGGTAGGCCGCGAGCGCCGCCCCGGAAGCGCGAAACCCCTCCTCGCGCGTGATCGTCGCCTCTCCGATCGCACCCGCCTCGTCAAACACGTGATGGCTCGCGCCGATCACATAGGAGAAGTGCTTCGGCCGTGCGCCCACCTCAAACATCGCCGTCGACTGCCCGTGGGCGCAACAGCCGTCCTGGTCCTTGGAGCCGTAGATGACCTGCAACGGCGGCATCCCGGCGTAGACCGTCTCGAATGCATCCAACGAGGCCCAGTAATCCGGGCAGGGCGCGAGCAGACTCACGCACGTGATCTCGTAGTCGCCATCCGGATTCATCGGCCGATACTCCCGCATCGCGACGAACGCCGCCCCGTGCGAGTGGCCAGCCAACCCGATGCGATCCGGGTCGAAGCGCCCGAAGAGGAAGTGGTCAGACGTTATGTTCCACACGTCGAAGATCAGGTCGACCGTCTCGGTGTAAAGCTGACTGTGGCACTCCCAGAACTCACCTGGACAGGCAAAGTGATCGTGCGCAATCGACACGACGATGATGCCGCGGCTCGCCAGCCGCGAAAACTGGAAATCGTACCAGGTGTAGTACGATCCGCCGGCGTGCTGAAAGAACACCACCGGAAACGGAGCCCCCTCGGTGGCAGCGGGAACATCCTGCCCCTCGGTCTCCGCGGGAAACCAGACCTGGAGCCAGTGCGGTTTCGCCTCCCCCTGGATCTCCACCGCGCCCTCGTACTCATGCACGCCCCATGGATACGGCCCAAACTGCAGCCAGAATTCGACGTCATCGCGCAAGCGGAGTGAGGTGTAGGGCAACCCCCGGCGCTCGCCTTCCTCACGCGAGATCACCGTATGCAGATCGGTGGGCAACGCGGGTGCGAGGTGCTGAGCCCCAGTCTTGTTGGGCTGTTCCTGCCCGACACAGAGCGGCATCCCGGCCGACGCCGCCAGCACGACCGCAACCAGTCTGAGGCCGGCAGCGAGCACGATATGGCTCCATTCTCCCCGGCGGATCAACTCCCCAGTCACATCATGCACATCATACTCGCTCGCGAGAACCGGGAATCCGAGAGAAACCGCGATCTCCCATATAGCCTCGCCCGGCTACGCCGCCGGGCGGTGTTCGGTCATTGTACAGCGGAGTGGGGTTGTCGGTGGTCGGCGGCTGGTGGCGGGTATTGGCGAAGTTGGAGGCCAGCGCTCCGCCATAGCATGTCATCGCGAGCCAGGCGGCTGACGACCTTGGGGCCGCGCGGGCCGGCCGGCGTAGTGGATTCACAATTGGGTTGTATGGCCGACTGCGAGCGTGATAGAATGCGCCGGTCAGGTGAACCGTGACGGGATTCGCGGCGGTGGGTCAACTCGATGCGCTGGCGGCCAGATGTGGCACTGACTCGACGTAGTACCATTGGTAACGTTTCGAGGACCGCCTTGCTGTGCGTATCGCGACCGTGCGCGCTTCCGAGCGGGGCATCCTCTCAGAATGGCAGCGGGATCTAATACAAGGGCGTTGGCACTTCCACAGGAGGCCATGGTCATGAAGCATAGTATGGTCATCGTGCTGACTGTAATCGTCAGTGCGTTGCTGAATCCGGCTTTGGCCCGCGCTGCTGCCACGGCGGATACGCCGATGGTGACAGTGCAGGCCCACAGCGCGACGCGCGCGGCGGCCCTCGACATCACGAGCGCTGACGGCGCATGGGACGGGGACACGTTCTGCTGGTCGGGCTGGCGACCGCTGGTGGTTACAGGTCAGACGGAAGTCTTGGCGTGGCTGGGACCGGGGTGGGTCTGGTTCGGTTCGCCTTTGTCGCTGACAATGGGGTTCACTGTCACGGCCGGCGATGAGGACACGCAAATCACCATAACGTCCGCACTCGTCACGTTCCCACCCATGGACGCACAGGCCCGGGCCGAGGGGAGCTTCACGGTTATGGACGTTGGTACGCCGGGCGCTGCGCTCATCGGCACCGGCCCGGACGGCGGAGCGTACGTGGCGTATGTGGGCTATCCGGAGATCTTCGTTGAAGCAGTGAAGCAGGTTATCGTGCCGCCGGGCGCTGGGCAGGTAGCCGTCGAATTCGCCCACCCCGAGGAAGGCGGCTATGAGCCGGTCGGTGTGGTGTCGGACGCGTTGGTGGAGGTCCTGTTCATTTTGACGGCGTATGACACGGTTACCATGTCGGCTGAACTGGAAATCGTGCCCGCGGACGCTCCGACCATCGGCGACCTGAACTGTGACGGCTCGATCGACGTGTTCGACATCGACCCGTTCGTCCTGGCGCTAGCGACTCCGGAGGCTTACGTAGCGGCTTACCCTGACTGCGACTACATGCTGGCGGACATCAACGGCGACGGCGCGGTGAATGCCTTCGACATCGACCCGTTTGTGATCCTGCTGACGGGTGGCGGCAGCTAGCTGGCCGGAGACGCGGTGCGAGGTCCGTCGTCTGCGGCGGTCTGTGAAGTGGCAGCGGGGGACGCGCTGGATGGCTGGCGGGCGTTGAGGCGCGAGTGCGGTTGACGAAACGCAGCCGGCCGGCAGGTCGTACGCAGGTATTTTTCGGGACATTAACTTGCATTAGCACCAAGCTGGTGTTATATATGTGATACAAGGGTGTTCGGGCCGCGGTGTTCTCACGCGGCCAGCAGAGGGTTGTAGGAAAGGCGGAGTGCTCGCGCCGCGCCGGCGTGATCTTAGCCGTTGCGAGTGCAATGGGCGCTGGTGGTACGCGCATTCGGCGTCGCCGGTTGTGCCTGCTGCCAACTGTTGAGGTCCCCAAATCGCAGAAGGAGGAATTCCGTGAAGAAACTGCTTGGTGTAGTGGCACTGCTGACGTTTGTGCCGTGGGCGTTGGCGGAGGAGTCTTCGAATCGGCTGTCGCCGTTGACGGCGCTGCAAAGTCTCGACACGGCGGCGCAGGTCGATGTCGGCTGGTACTACGACGAGATTGAGGCCGAGTTTGTGCCGTCGCTGAACTCGAACTACCTGCTTGACGCAACCTGGCCGGGCGGCTGGATGGGCGTTACTGACCAGTTCATCTGGGGCGACACGTTCCAGATTTCCGTCGACGGTGGGCCGTGGCAGTTCACCGCTTTTGACGGACCACAGCCGTCGCTATTCCCCATCGGCGATCCCACGGGCGACGCCGGCTGGACGGCCGACTACTCGCACGGCTACTTCTGGATCGATGCCGGCGTGCACAGCATCGAACTGCAGGGCGACGGTGTGGGCGGGGTGCCGGCCGGCCTTTACGTGCGTTTCGACACGATTCCGGAGCCGGCCTCGTTGCTGCTGCTGGGTTTGGGCGGCCTCCTGCTGCGCCGCCGCTGACACGTGTGAGCGCGGCGCGTGGGCGGGATTCAGCCACGCGGCGACGAAATGGGAGGGGTGAGAGAAGACCATCGGCTACCACCGGTGGTCTTTTTCTACCCCGGAGCAAACAAGCGGTAGCGGTCGCACGGCTGGCGGCCGGCCGCTGACGCGGTGCTGTGGCAGGGGCATTTGATGTTCGTGTGGGGTCTCTGTCAAAGCGCCCGACCTGGCAGTCTATTAATGGTGGACCTGCAAGTCACGGCCGTTTCAAACAGGTGAATGTGAGCCGCGTCCGCGTGCGATGCGGCGAAGACCAGGTGGCGTACCACCTGGCAACGAACTTCGAGGGAAGGAGACAACGATGAGGCTTTCAATGATTATGGCGTGGGCGGCCCTCGCTTTGATGACGAGCGCTGCCCTGGGCTACGACGTGAACAAGGACCTGGTTAACACCGGCACTCAGCCCGCCCATGATTTGGCGATCGTGCTGGCCGGAACGGAGACTGTTACGGGGCACTACGACGGCTACCCGGGCCGGCGCTTTGGCTCGTTCTCATGGGGGCCTAGTGGTGGCAACACGCTGCTGCATTGGCAGAATGTGATCGAGCCGGATGGCAACGGCGTCATCGAC
This sequence comes from uncultured Planctomycetales bacterium, assembly GCA_964550375.1. GTDB lineage: Bacteria > Planctomycetota > Phycisphaerae > UBA1845 > Fen-1342 > JAAYXS01. Next base: position 17,319 of record CAZJYX010000002.1, read on the forward strand.
CCGGGCGAGATGGTGCACGTCGGCTGGACCACGGCGGACCATTCCAGCCACGTGCTTGACATGTACTGGACGGATGCGTCGGGCAACCGCATTCCGGGCAGCAAGATCCTCAATGTCACGAGCGGCTGGACCTACGAAACGGCAGGCTTCGTGGCCGTGGACTGGCACAACATCTTTACGACCGACTGGGGTGAGGTCTTCCCGATCGAGATTCTCGAACTGGCGGTCGGCGTCTTCCCGGAGCCCTGGCCGCTGGAGGAGCTCAACTGGGAGAACCAGCTACTGAATGACATGCTGGTACCCATGCCCGGCGGGAGTTTCGTGCTTGAGCCGCAAGGGGCCATGACGCTTACCCTGCCGTTTGATGTGCCGCCCGGTTCGGCGGTCGTACTGCGCTATTTCGTGACTGGTCCGGGAAGTGACGCCTTCGCGACGGACTGGGTCCAGTTCGAGACGCCGCCACTAATTGCCCCCGGGTACTTCGTGAACAAGGATCTGGTTAACACGGGCACTCAACCCGCGCATGACGTGGCGATCGTGCTGGCCGGAACGGAGACTGTCACGGGGCACTACGACGGCTACCCGGGCCGGCGCTTCGGCTCGTTCTCATGGGGGCCTAGTGGTGGCAACACGCTGCTGCATTGGCAGAATGTGATCGAGCCGGATGGCAACGGCGTCATCGACCCGGGCGAGATGGTGCACGTCGGCTGGACCACGGCGGACCATTCCAGCCACGTGCTTGACATGTACTGGACGGATGCGTCGGGCAACCGCATTCCGGGCAGCAAGATCCTCAATGTCACGAGCGGCTGGACCTACGAAACGGCAGGCTTCGTGGCCGTGGACTGGCACAACATCTTTACGACCGACTGGGGTGAGGTCTTCCCGATCGAGATTCTCGAACTGGCGGTCGGCGTCTTCCCGGAGCCCTGGCCGCTGGAGGAGCTCAACTGGGAAAACCAGCTATTGAATGACATGCTGGAGCCCATGCCCGACGGGAGTTTCGTGCTTGAGCCGCAGGATGCCATGACGCTGGCGCTGCCGTTTGATGTGCCACCCGGTTCGGCGGTCGTACTGCGCTACTTCGTGACTGGCCCGGGCAGCGACGCCTGGGCGACGGACTGGGTCCAGTTCCTGACGCCGGCCGGGCCGGATCTCGGCGCCTGCTGCGTGGCGACCACGTGCTACGGCACGATGACGTTGGACGAGTGCATGGCCTTCGAGGGCGAGTGGTTCCCGGGGATGGACTGCGACAGTCCCGATTTCGGCTGCCCTGGCGAGGAAGTGCGCTGCACGCCGGGCGACATTGACGGCGACGGCCTGGTCAACGCCTTTGACATCGACCCGTTCGTGGCAGTGCTGGTCGGCATGGAGACTGATCCTGACTGGGTGTGCTCGGCCGACTGCAACGGCGATGGCCTGGTTAACGCCTTTGACATCGACCCGTTCGTCGCGCTGCTGGTCTCGACGGAGCCGATCTGGGTCGGGTACGAGAAGCCTTGCGACGGGCAGAACCGCATTTGGGCGGTCAATCCGCCGGCCGGCCGCACTTACCTCGTGAAGGCCCAGAAGGGCGCAGACGACAGTGACTGCCCGGTGACGGTCGAAGCGCGCAACTCGCAGGGCAGACTGCTCGGCGCCGCGCTTCCGCTGGCGGCCGGCGATGCCGGAGAGTTCACGGTACCGCCCGGCACGGCGACGATTGTGTACCGCTGCCATGCGAGCAGCGGCAGCACGTGCCGGTTTTCGTGGCTACGCTTTGACTAGGCGGCAGTCGCGGCCGGCGTTGAGGCCGGTCCCGTAATCGACTGCCAAGCGGCGCGGCCCGCGCAGGTTACCAACCGTGCGGGCCGCGCCTTTTCTGTGTTGCGACGGTCGCCAAGCGGCTCGGAGCGCAAGTCGTTCAGCCGTATGGGTTATCGCGACGCTATGCGCGGGATGCGGTAGAGGGGGGAGAAGGTGGCGATGGGATTCGAACCCATGAAAAACGGATTTGCAATCCGCTCCCTTAGACCACTCGGGCACGCCACCGGCGCGCTGGCCGGCCGCTTTGCCGGGCCGCTGCCAGCCGGAATATCTCATCTTAGCCACCGATCCGTCCGGTCTGCAAGTCCGAGGCGGAAATGACGACCAGAATGCGCGGTTATCTGGCGTTGGCGGGCGGGCAAGGGCGGCAGGAACCGCTGGCCCATGGCGTGCTGCTCTTGTCGGCACGGACTCACTCAGGCTGCGGCCGGGGCGATTGGTGCGGTTGCACTTCACATAAAACATTGACTACAATAATGTTAGGCAGTCATGCCCGCAGCGGCGCATCCGGCGCCGCACCCGGGAGTGGGCCAGCGGGATAACAGGCGGGGCGCTTCCGGTGGCGGCCGTCGGCGCCCGGGTGTGGTTGGGGCCGAACAGGACGTCGAAGTACACGGGCGCAGGCAGATCGGAGGCACCAGCCATGCCGCGATACGAATATCAGACCAGTAACCCGTCGGGGGCGTGTGAGCACTGCCGCGGTCGTTTCGAGGTTCAGCAGTCCATGCACGACTTGCCGCTGCGAACCTGTCCGGAGTGCGGCGGGCCGATCGAGCGGGTCATTTCGCTGTGTGCGGTTTCGGGCGCGATGTCCGAGCGGGCCATGCTGAGCGACAAGAACTTGAAGGAGAAGGGCTTCACCAAGCTGGTCAACGAGGGCGGCGGGCGGTTCCGCAAGACGGTCTGAGGCGAACATGGCGGCGTCGAACGGGCGTGGGGCGGGAAGGCGCGCAATCGGCGCCGGCGGCGTGTGGCCGGAATGGCAGCCGTTGTCGTAGAATGGCGGGGTGAACGCAACTGCCGGAGATGTTGTTCTGTCCGTGAAGGACCTGGTCGTCCAGTTTGCGGCGGCTGAGGGGCGGCCGTTCACCGTGCTGGCGGGCGTAACGTTCGACGTCATGCGGGGCGAGACGCTCGTGATCATGGGCGGGTCCGGTTGCGGCAAGAGCACGCTGCTGAATTGCCTGATCGGCGAGATCGAGCCCAGCCGAGGGTGCATCGTATACAGCCTGCCGCAGGTCGGGCGGGTGGACCTGTGTACGGCGAGTGAGGCGGAGAAGGATGCGCTGCGCAAGCGCTTCGGGATTCTCTTTCAGTCCGGGGCGCTCTTCAGCTCGCTGACCGTGGCGGAGAACATCGCCCTGCCGCTGCGCGAGCATTCGCACGTGGACAAGTCGGTAATCGACATCGTGGTCGCCATGAAGCTGCAGCAGGTGCACATGCTGGAGCATCGCGACAAGTACCCGGCCCAGCTCTCGGGCGGCCAGAAGAAACGCGTCGGCCTGGCGCGGGCGACGGCGCTGGATCCCGAGCTGCTGTTTTACGATGAGCCGAGCGCCGGCCTCGACCCGGTCACCTCGTCATCCATCGATGAGTTGATGATGGACCTGTCCCGCAAGCTGCTTGTGACCAGCATCGTCGTGACGCACGAGATGGATTCGGCGTTTCGGATCGCCGACCGCATGATCATGCTGCAGCAGGGCCGGATCATGCGGATCGGGCCGCGCAGTGAGTTTGAAGCGCTGCGCGACGCCGACCCCGGCGCCCTGGCCGCCAACGAGGAGCGCCTGCTGCACCAGTTTCTGCGCGGTGACTCGGCCGGGCCGCTGACCGACGCGGAAGGCATGAGTGAGTACGAGAAGATCCTCGTGGGCAAGGACAGCGGCGTCATGCGACCGTAAGCGCAGCGCGGGGCGCCCCCGGTTGGGCGACCGGCGCGGAGCAAGACCATGAGCACAGCGGGGCCGGTCATGATCCGACCGATGCGCGCCCCGGACGTGACAGACGTCATCGCGGTGTGGGCCGCGGCCGGACTGGCGACCCGCCCGGCGGGGCGCGACACGCCCGCGGCCCTGCGGCAACAACTCGAGCATTATCCACGTACGTGGCTTGTCGCGGAGCAGGGCGGGCGAATCGTGGGCGTCGTGCTGGGGACGCACGACGGCCGCAAGGGTTGGATTAATCGCGTGGCCGTGCATCCCGACCATCGTCGGCTGGGCCTGGCTCGGCAACTGCTGGCAGCCTGTGAAGCGGCGTTGCACGCTGAAGGTATCGGGATCGTGGCCGCTCTGGTCGAGGCGCACAACGAGGCATCGGCGGCGTTCTTCCGCGCAGCCGGCTACGCGACCGACGTGCCTGTGCATTACTTCCGCAAGCTGAGCAGCCCGGGCGTGTAACCAGTGCAGCGCGCGGCATCCAGGGCGGCCGGCCGGGCAAGCACACCGGCTCTTCGCGGCCAACCGTCAGCGCGGCTCATCCAGCCAGGACACGGGGCCGGACCGAGTGTTGCTCGGCCCGGCCCCGTCAGGAACGGTTGCGAGAGGTGTGAACTACGGGTATTGAAACGGCCTTGGGGGCAGCGGGGAGCTACCGACCGCCGCCGGTAAGTACTTGCACGAACGGGTCAATGTCGAACGAGTTGACCGCGCCGTCGCCGTTGATGTCATTCGCGCAGAAGTAATTGCACGAATACGTCGCTTCCCAAGCGGCCGGGTTGGTCAGGGCCAGGACGAACGGGTCAATGTCGAACGCGTTCACGAGGCCGTCGCAGTTGGAGTCGCCCGCCAGGGCCGACTGGCCCTGGGCCACTGCCAGGTCGCAGTGATCGACGATGCCGTCGCCGTTGAAGTCGCCGTCGCACCAGGACCCGGGCTGGCCCAGGTTGGCGGAGACGATCGCCACGTCGGCCGCGTCGACGACACCGTCCAAGTTGGCGTCGCCGTCAGGGGCGTCCAGGATATCCTTGACGATGACGAGCACGTCGGCCCAATCAATCAGCAGGTCGCCGTTCATGTCGCAGCTCAGGTCCATGTAGACGGCCTGATGAGGGTCGCTCCAGTCGCCGTAGTTCACCCAAACGTAGGTGACATCGGCACAGTTCACGATGCCGTCGTGACCGTTCGGCTGCGCACCGGGGTACGGCGTGGCGCCGGCCACGTCGCCCCGGGCCGCCCCGGCCTGGTACGACGCGCCGGTGGAAAGCGTGGTGCCGAAGTAGTTGCCGTCGCCGGTCAGGGCCAGCCAGGTCTGGTCGACCAGCGTGAAGCCCTGGGCGCGGTCAAGCGTCTGGGTCACAGGGTCGATGGCCAGGCCGTCGGCGAAGTAACGGACGTCGCGCTGATCGAAGTTCCCGTCGCCGTCGAAGTCACCGATGATCTCGGGGATGACGTAGTTCTGGCCGAGGGCGCCGGCGCTGCCGGCAACGATGCCCTCGTCCTGGACGAACTGGCGCGGGTCGTAGACGGCCGCCATCAAGGCCGGGATGTCGAGCAGGTCACGCGCCTGGTCGTTATTGAAATCGCCCATAAGGCGGTTGCGCTGCGAGAGGTTCACGCCGCCGGTGACGGTGAAATTGCCGGCGAAGTCGGCGTAATTGCCGTTGGTGCTACCGTCATTGTAGTGGCCGTCCTCGTACTCGCTGCCGGCCGGCCAGGTGGGGCTGCCGACGCGCGTGGGGACCTTGTTGGCGACAGAGGTTGAACCGAAGGCCGGCAGTTCCTGGCCGATGCCCAGATCGTTGTTGGCTCGCATGAAGTCTTGCAAGGGCTGGTTGAGGTCTTCGTTGGGCAGGAAGATAGTGGGGTTTGCCAGGTCGGGCAGGCAGTCGATGCCGCCCGACAGGAAGAACGTGTTAGCCAGGTAGCGAGACGGCATGAAGGCCGTCTCAGGCGCGCCGGGCTGCTCCTCGAAAGCAACGATGCTGCCCACGATGTTGCGCAGGTAGTCGGCCGCGGCCTGGTTCTCCATATACGTCACGGCGCCGCTGTCGTACTCCATGGGATCGCCGCGGGTGGTGAAGGTCTCCGGACCGCCGATCTGGAAGCCGTAATCCGGATCGCAGGTATCCAGGACGGCGTCAATGTCCGGGCGCACCGGCAGACTGCCGCCGCGGTCATCGAAGATGATGTTGAGGATTTCGTAGCGGCCGGCCAGAGTGTCGCCCGCGGCGCGGCTGCCGCCGGCCAGGCCGGTGTAACCAACCGCCAGACGGCGGTTCTGAATGGCGCCTTCCATTACGCTTGAGCCGCCGCAGTTGGTGGCCTGGTGATCGGGGCCCAGGTTGGTGAGACCCGTGACGTTGTTCTTGTTGCCGAGGTTATCACCACGGCCCCAGCTCGGGTCGATGCCGAGCGAGTTCATCCCGCCGTTGCGCGTGCCGGAGCCCGCGTCGCGGGTGGCCGCGACCAGGTTCTCGCCACTGGGCATGCGGCCGGTTACGAACAGGTGCTGCAGTTCGCTGACGCTGACGTCTTGGAGACCGGTGCCGCGGTTGGCCACGATTGCAATGGGAACCCAGGCGATCGCAGTGTCGTAGACGGTGTTGGCGTCAGGTTCGTCAGTGTTGGTGTTAAGCGCGACGATCTCGCCCGACGGCGTTTCGCGTTCGAGGCTCTTGAGCTTCGAGGAGAAGCCGGTGTCCCACGAAAGGATCGGTGACCAGCCGAAGCCGGGGGCACCGGGCGGCAGATCCCACAGTGCCTGCGAAACGTCACCGGCGCGGGTGAACCAGCGGGTGGGGACGTCGAGGACGGCCATGTCGATGCTGCTGGGGCAGTAGGGGGTGCCGGTATCGCAGCACTCCGGGTCCCACTCGCCCGGGTCGCAGGGGCACGGGTAGAAGGGGAAGCCGTCGTCAGAGAAGACCATGCGGTTGATGAAGCCACCCTCGGACGGTGGGACGTAGGGGATCGTGTCGAGCAATTGGTAGTCCACGAATTCGGCCAGGCCGTTGCCCGAGCCGACGCCGCGGTACTGGACCAGCCACCAGCCGGACCAGCCGTAGCAGGTATAGGGCGGAGCCAACTGATCCACAAATGGCGGCGTGAACGGATCGTAGCCGGCGAAGCCGTCGGCATCTACGTCGATGAAGTCGTTGGTCGAAGCCGGTGCGGAGAAGAAGTCTCGAAACAGCGTCGCCCCGCTGATGTTGACTTCGCCGCCCTGAATCGTTTGCGCACGGACTGCCGGGCTTACCAGAATCCCGACCAGCAGGGCTGGCACCAAAGCCACCCGTGCAACACTCCTCTTTGTACAAATACTCATGTGTGGTTTCCTCCAGAAAGCACCTGTAACCCGCCGCACCAGCAGGCACGCCCTGCCGATGCCACAGACAGTCAAATGTCGAACCAATGTTGCCACTTTCCACCACGACACGTCGCCGTCAACACGCCGCTTACACCGCGCACAGGTCTAGAAGTACGGACTGATCTCCGTATTGTCGCCGGTGAGACTGTAGTAGGCCTCACCCCACTGGCGCTGTTTGATGGTCTCAAGTATGGTCTTGCGCTCCACGTGTCCGTCCACGTAGAGGAAGTTAGCCGCGCCGCCCAGGTGGTCGCCGCCCGGATGATGCCGGCCGACGGCGTTGATCTCGAGGCCAACGGTGCCGGTAATCGCGCCCGGAGCCTGCTCGATCTCCTTCAGCGGGCGCAGGCCGTAGTTCTCCGGATCGTTGGGGTCGCCGCAGATGAAGCCGCCCTCGGGATCAGCCGCGTACTCGTTGTAGCCGCTGCCGAGGTTGTAGAACGCATGTACCGGGCGGTGGCTCTTGCTCAGCACGCCGCCGGCCTCCTGGACGGCAGCCACCTGCCAGTTGCGGTGGAATTCGGTGGCCAGGATGACGGCGCGCGACTCCATGATGCGCGTTTCGTTCACGAACTGATTCAGCCGCCAACCCTGCTCGCCGCTGCTATACAGGCCGGTGTGAAACTTGTTGCGCGGGACAATCGCCGCGTTCGCGGTGTAGGCCATACGCGCGGCCTGCTTGTCGACCAGCGTCGTACCGCTGCTCGCCGTCATGCCGCGCTGATCGACCTGCCCGCCCTCCCAGTCACCGGCCTGCGGGCCGGGGTTGGTGCGCGGCGTCCCCTTGTTCAGAATCTCCGGACAGGTGAAGGCCTCGGGCTTGACTTTGCCGCCCTGGTAGAGGTACCAGGACCAGTGCGCGTAGCCGTAGGGGTGATCGGGCGGCTGATCGAAGGGGTCAACATCTCCGTAAGCGCTGCGCGTGTAGACGTACGAGGCGGGATAGACACCCCTGTTCTCCACCAGGTAGATCACAAAAGCCTTGCCGACGTTGCCCAGATTGACCGCGCACTGCACGGCGCGGGCCTGCCGGCGCGCATTGCCCAGGGCCGGCATGAGAACCGACAGCAGCAGCGCAATGATGGCAATCACCACCAACAACTCGATCAGTGTGAAACCGCGCGCCGCACGGCGTCGCGCCAGACAGCCAGAAGCACAGAAGGAACCGATCATGCTCTCATACCTCCGCAACAGTGTGATGATCAGCCGTGCTCACCAGCCCTATGTACTCTGGGCTGGTTACACGCGCGTGAACACGTCGTTAAAATCGCTACAACTTGTGGACTCATGCGCCGCAGGAGATGCGCCCGGCCGTTTCACGAACGTTCCGTAAGCCGACCTGTCGCGCCCGCCGCGCTGCTTTGCAGGTGCAATGGCATCACGCCGCATGTTGCTGTGCGTGCCGACCAGATACCCGTAGTTGCCGGGGCGAATGGCAACCGGCCTAATGCTTTAACCATGTTCGGCCGAAACGCCGACCGCGCCCGTTGCAGATCCGCGCTTACTGATACCGCCTGCTTATTACGAACCGATGTTGACACAGTGAAGATGTGGTCCGAGTTTCGTTAACGCCCCGCCTGGCGCGTTGTGAAGCCCGCCAGAGCGTCTCGGGCCACAGGCGCACTCAGCACGCCGCCGCGGCCCGTGCGAGTCGGCAGACGCACAGGGTGCGCCCTCATGCGGACCAGACGGTGCAGCCCCCATGCGCGGCACGGTGAGAGTCCGCACGGCGGACTGAAGGCGGAAGTTGCAGGGCAGTTCCGACCGTGCAAACGTAACCGCACTGGTACGAATTGCGCGGGTGTCGGAGCGTGGTTAACGGTGGAATCGGCGCTGGAGTCAAGGCGGAACACGGCCTTGACACTCGCCGGGCGCCAAGTCGCATAAAGGATGGGCCACAAACAGCTTACGGTTGATGCCTGTTTCCATCCGGACAAGCCGACGTCCCCGAGCCTGGTGGCGGGGTCTGACGGCACTGGGCGGTCGACGGACCGGGACCCGAGCTCGTTCTTCTTTGCCCTCCGGGCACGATCGCTTCGGCGGGCAGATGTCGGGCTTGCCTGGTATCATAAGCTCCGGCTGGCGTGCGGTGCTCGCTTGCGAGCCGCTCACTGGCCGCGGGGGGCCGGCGCTACCTCTGCGGCGGACTGGCGCGGCCAGCACGCGGTCGTGCTGTGGCGCTGCTGGACGAACCGACGGTAGAAGCCCGGCCAAGCGTAACTTATGATGAGCACTGGGCTGTTAGAGTGGTGGTGCCCGTATGGACGAGCAGTGGCCCAGTGTGCCGGCTTGGCAGACCGACGCTGCGCTGCCGTCGGCCGACGGCGCGAGCCTCTCCCGAACGATCCTGCACTGCGCGAGTCGCGGACTTACCAGGATGCACTTCCTGCAGGAGGTCTCGCAGGTGTTGCTGACGTTCTCGTGCTGCGACGCGGTGGAGGTGCGCCTCAGTGACGGCGAATTGCATTATCGCTGGGAAGCCGCGCGCCGGCCGAAGCCCAGAGCGCATTTCGAGTTGGTCCGTTGGACGCGCGCCCCGGACGGCCGCGTAGTGCCGGCTGGGCAGGCGAACACCGATCTGGAGCGGGTGTGTCGCGAGGTCGCCTGCCAGGTGTTTGACCCCGCGCACTCGTGCTTCACGCGGAACGGCAGCTTCTGGGCCAAGGACGCCTGGGAGCGGGTTCCGGTGGGCGCGCCGCCGGCCCCGGGAGCCATGCCGGAGATCATCTGTGTGGGCGGACATTATCGCTCGCTGGCCATCTTGCGCTTCGTGGTGGATGAGGCGACCGTAGGCCTTTTGCACGTGAAATGCGAGCAACCGAACTGCTTCACGAAGGCGTACGTGGAGTGCTATGAAGGGGTCGCCCAGACACTGGGGCTGGCAATTGCCGACTGGCGTACCCAGCACGCGCTGCGCGAGCGCGTCAAGGAGCTAACGTGTCTGTACGGCATCGCGCAGGTGGCCGAGCAAGCGGACCTGACGTTGCCGGAGAAGCTACGGCGGGCGGCCAAGCTGCTACCGCGCGCCTGGCAGCACCCGGAGATTGCGGCAGCGCGGATCGTTGTTGATGACGACGCCTATGCGACGCCCGGTTTCTGCCCGACACGACATCCGCAGTCAGCCGCATTGTCCGCCGCGATAGTGGTCCGCGGTCGGCGGCGCGGGACGGTCGAGGTTCACTATCTGGAAGAGCGGCCGGAGTTTGCCGCCGGCGCGTTTCTGGGTGAGGAACAGAAGCTAATCGCCGCTGTAGCCCGGGAGGTGGCGCTGATCGTCGAGCGGCAGGATGCGGAGCGGGAGCGGACCCACCTCCAGCAGCAACTCATCCACGCCGACCGCCTAGCCACCATTGGGCAGCTTGCGGCCGGCGTGGCGCATGAGCTGAACGAGCCGCTGGGGAGCATTCTCGGCTTCGCGCAGCTCGCGCGAAAGTGTCCCGGGCTGCCCGAGTCGGCGGCGCGCGACATCGAGAAGATCATCACGGGCTCGCTTTATGCGCGCGAAGTCATCAAGAAGCTGATGGTGTTCGCCCGCCAGGTGCCGGCGCGCAAGGCGCCGGTGAGTCTCAATCGCGTGGTCGAGGACAGCCTGTACTTCCTGGAGGTCCGCTGTGCAAAGGCCGGCACCCGCATTGTGTGCGATCTGGCCCCGGACGTCCCGGAGATCCAGGGTGATCCGGCGCAACTGACGCAGGTCCTGGTTAACCTGGTAGTGAACGCCGTGCAGGCCATGCCAGAAGGCGGGACGCTCACCGTGCGAACGCGCGCCAACGGCTCGGCCGCGGCGCTCATTGTGGAGGACACGGGCACCGGCATGGACGCGGAGGTGCTGGGCAAGATCTTCCTGCCGTTCTTCACGACCAAGGACGTGAACGAGGGTACGGGTTTGGGCTTGCCCGTGGTGCACGGTATCGTCTCGGCGCATGGCGGCGTGCTGGACGTGCAGAGCCAACCCGGACAGGGTACGCGGTTCGAGATCCGCCTGCCCGCGACCGGGTTCGCAGAAGTTCAGGAGACCGGTCCGGATGGCGACCACGAGTGAAAAGGAACGCATCCTGGTAGTCGATGATGCGCCGGATACGCTGGAGCTGATTCAGCGGAATTTGGTGGCGGCCGGCTACCAGGTGTTCACGGCGCCCGGGGCGGCGGAGGCCATCCGCCTGCTGGAAGAGACCCCGATTGACCTGGTGATCACCGATTTGAAGATGCCGCAAGTCAGCGGGCTGGACCTGACCCGGCATGTCCGCGAGAACCTGAAGGACACCGAGGTCATGATGATCACGGGCTACCCAACGATCCAGGGGGCGGTGACGGCGGTCAAGCTGGGCGTCCAGGACTACATAACCAAGCCGTTCACAGACGAGGAGTTGTTGGCCGCCGTGCAGCGCATACTCCAGGTGCTCCAGGCGCGACGGAGCGCCCAGAACGGCTCTGAGCAGGCGCTGACGCTGGCCGGCTTCATCGGCAAGTCCAAGGCCATGCGGGAGGTATTTCAGGAGATTCGCAAGGCGGCCGCGGCACCAGCCACCGTGCTTATTGGGGGCGAGAGTGGCACGGGCAAAGAGCTGGCCGCGCGGGCAATACACTACGGCAGCCCGCGGGCGGCAGCCCCGTTTGTACCTATCAACTGCGGCTCCATTCCGGAAGCACTGCTGGAAAGCGAGCTGTTCGGGCACGTCAAGGGGGCTTTCACCGGCGCCACCGAGTCCCGGGCGGGCTTCTTCCAGACTGCAGACGGCGGCACCATCTTCCTGGACGAGATCAGCGATACGAGCCTGGGCATGCAGGCCAAGTTGCTGCGCGTGCTGGAGAACGGGGAGATCTACATGGTTGGATCGTCGCGCCCGCGCACGGTCGACGTACGAGTCGTGGCCGCGACGAACAAAAACCTGCGGGCCCTGGTCAAGAACGAGGTGTTTCGCGAGGACCTGTTCTTCCGGCTGAACGTTATTACAATAACGATGCCCCCGCTGCGCGAGCGGGAGGACGACGTTCTGTTGCTGGTGGCGCAGTTTGCGAGCAAGTTTGCCGCCGAGTTGGGGCGGCCGATTCCGCAATTCGCCGATGACGCCCTGCGGGTGCTGGCCAGCTACCACTGGCCGGGAAACGTCCGGGAATTGGAGAACGCGATTCAGCGCGTGGTGGTCATGGCTGACACGAACGTCATCGATGTGCCCGACCTGCCCTCCGCGATGCGCTTCTCGGCCGGACGGGAAGCGGGTCTGCGCCGAACGTTGGCTGAGGTTGAAGCCGAGCATGTGCGCAACGTGCTGGCCAGTGTGTCGGGCAACAAGACGCAGGCGGCCGAGATACTGGGCATCGATCGTAAGACGCTGCGCGAGAAGCTCAAGCTTTACGGGACGCGGGCAAACTGAGGGGCCTGGCACCGGGGCGATTCTCCCCGCCGGTTCAAATCTCCCCGCCTGGGCGCGGATGCCGGGCACTTCACTAACCCTGCGCTGGGCGCCGGCTAGCGCGCGTCCGGATACGCCTATCTGCGGATGTAACCGTGGTTTAGGTTGTCAACCCAGCTCTACTTCTTCGAGGGGCGGACCTTCACCCACGGCATTCTTGGGCTCGGCACACGGCGTGCATTCAGGGTGATCCGGCTGGACGACCCGCCCGCGCGGGTGGCGTCCGGCGCGCGGCCAGTACGCTGAGGCGCAGGAGATTGTGATCATGCCTATGCCCGCGATCACGCAGATCGGTGGTCTTTGCTCGACGTGCAATCACAGAGCCACCTGCTACTACCGTGCCCGCGGTGGCACGGCGCTGTTCTGTGAGTTGTTTGACGATTATGTGGCACCGCCGCTGGGTGGTAGCGGGCCCCAGGCGGGCTGCGCGGCGGCTCCGGCGACCGCGGCACGCCGGGTCGCGGAGGATGTCTCCGCGTACGCTGGTCTGTGCATGAACTGCGAGCACCGGCGCTCGTGCGTTCATCCGAAGCCGGCCGGCGGTGTCTGGCACTGCGAAGACTACGAGTAACGGGTGGGGTCCTGGCGCTGGGTGTCCTGGGCCATGGACAGGTCGCGGTCACCCGGAGGATATGTATGAAGGCGGATGAAGTCCTGAGCATAATTGACAAACACCAGGGCCAGGGGGACGGGCTTATCTCCGTTCTGGAAGAGATCCAGGCGAAGTACAGCTACCTGCCGCCCGAGGCTCTTAAACTCGTGGCGGAGCGTACGGGGCGCTCGCCGGTCGATGTGTACGGCGTGGCGACGTTCTACAAGACGTTCAGCCTGAAGCCGCGCGGCAAGCACCTGTGCTCGGTCTGCATGGGTACGGCTTGTCACGTGCGGGGGGCACCGGCGGTCGCACAGGAGTTCCAACGCCAGCTTGGTGTAGCGCCTGGTGAGACGACGGCCGACCGGGAGTTCTCTCTGGAGACGGTGAACTGCCTGGGGGCCTGCGCGCTGGGTCCGGTGGCGGTGGTGGACGGGCACTACTTCGCCAACGTGCGTTCGTCGCGCGTCAAGCAGGTCCTCAGCGATACGCGGGCGGGGCTTGACGCCGCCGAGCAGCAGGCGGACGTGCGCGACTTCGTGCTCAACGTCAGTTGTTCGCGCTGCAACCACAGCCTCATGGATACCGACAACCCGATCGACGGCTCACCGTCAATTCGTGTCACGGCGTCCTTTGAGCGGACGCATGGCTGGCTGCGGTTGTCGGCGCTTTACGGCAGCTTCACGGTCGAATCCGAGTACCTGATCCCGACCGATACCGTCGTGGATTTCTTCTGCCCACACTGCCATACCGAACTGAAGGGCGCTTCGAATTGCCCGCTGTGCAGTGCGCCGATGGTCTCGATGATCGTGCGGGCGGGCGGGATCGTACAGATCTGCTCGCGCCGCGGCTGCAAGGGACACATGTTGGATTTGGACGGCAGCGGTTTCTAGGCCGAGCTGTGTTAGCGCGGTTGAAGATGGCTGCTGTGTGAGGATAGTTAAATGCTGCGATTGTCGTCCGTGTACGACCTGCAACGCCTGCGAACGATAATTGAGGACGGCAGCGAGCCGAACAAGCCCTGCGTGATCGTGTGTGCCGGCACCGCGTGCCAGGCCAGCGGCGCAAACACCCTTCACCGCGCCGTGAAGAAGTACATCATCAATAACGGCCTGGTTGAGCGGCTGGGTCTGCGGATCACCGGATGCCACGGGTTCTGCGAGATGGGCCCCTTCATTCTCACGGACCCGCAGAAGGCCTTCTATACGCAGATCCAGGTCGCCGACGTGCCGCGGATTCTCGACGCCGTGCTCGCCGGGGAATACGTCGAGGAGTTGTTGTACAGCGATCCGGCCACCGGCGAACGCTACCACAACTTCGACGAGATTCCCTTCTTCAAGAAGCAGCAGCGCACCCTGCTGGCCATGAATCAGTCGATCGACCCGATTCGCGTATACAACTATATCGCTCAGGGCGGCTATGCTGCCCTGGAGAAGGTCTTCGAACGGGGCGACCCGGCCTGGGTAGTGCAGGAGGTCAAAAGCTCGGGGCTGCGGGGACGCGGCGGCGCCGGTTTCCCCACGGGGCTGAAGTGGGAGCTGCTCGCGAAGCAGCGGAACGGGCGCGGCGCTTACCTGGTCTGCAACGCAGACGAGGGCGACCCCGGCGCCTATATGGACCGCAGCATCCTGGAGGGTAACCCGCACAGTATTCTCGAGGGCATGATCATCGGCGGTTTCGGAACCAGGGCCGACCAGGGCGTCATTTACGTCCGCAACGAGTACCCGCTGGCGATCAAGCACCTCATCATCGCGCTGCGGCAGTGCCGTGAGTTGGGGCTCCTGGGCAACAACATCCTGGGCAGTGGTTTCTCATTTGACATCAAGATAGTCCGCGGCGCCGGCGCGTTTGTCTGCGGCGAGGAGACCGCCCTCATACGCTCGATCGAAGGCAAGATGGGCGAACCACGGCAGCGCCCGCCCTTCCCGGTCCAGCGCGGCATAAGCGGCAAGCCCACCGCCATCAACAACGTCGAAACCTGGGCAAACGTGCCCCACATCTTCCGGGTCGGCGCGCAGCAGTTCTCTGAGATTGGCACCGCCGGCAATGCCGGCACCAAGGTCTTCAGCCTCGTCGGCAAGATCAAGAATACCGGCCTGGTCGAGGTGCCCATGGGCATCACCATCCGTGAGGTGGTCCACGACATCGGCGGCGGTCCCAAAGGCACGGCCAAGGTCAAGGCCGTCCAGACGGGCGGGCCTTCGGGCGGCTGCATCCCGGCCGAGAAGTTCGATCTACGAATCGATTATGACACGCTGGCGGCGGCCGGATCGATCATGGGCTCCGGCGGCATGATCGTCATGGACGAGCACACCTGCATGGTCGACGTCGCCAAGTACTTCATGGCCTTCCTCAAGGAGGAGTCCTGCGGCAAGTGTTTCACCTGTCGCAAGGGCACGCAGCGGATGTACGAGATCCTCGACGACATTTCCGCGGGCCGGGCGACGCTCGCGGACCTGGAGCTGCTTGAGGAACTGGCCCAGACCGTCAAGGACACGACCATGTGCGGGCTGGGGCAGACCGCCGCGAACCCGGTCCTGTCCACGCTGCGCTACTTCCGCCACGAGTACGAAGAGCATATCCACGACCGGCGCTGCCGGGCGTTCGTCTGCAAGGACCTGGTCGGCGCGCCCTGCCAGACGGCCTGTCCGATTGACACCGAGGCCTGGCGTTATGTCGCCCACATCGCCCGCGGCGAATACGAGCAGGCCTACCAGGCGATTCGCGAGGCCAACCCGTTCCCCTCGGTGTGCGCTCGCGTCTGCTCGCACAATTGCGAGACTCACTGTCGCAGCGGCACGGCCGGCAAAGCCCCCATCGCCATTCGCGCCTTGAAGCGTTTTGTCACCGACCGCGTGGATCCTGCCGTTTACAAGCCGCGCCGCAGCGGGTCGCCAGGCGCGGACACGCCCCGGATCGCCATTGTCGGTTCCGGGCCGGCCGGACTTACCGCCGCCCATTACCTCTCCCTGGCCGGCTACAAAGCGACCGTCTTCGAGGCGGGCGAGCAGCCGGGCGGCATGCTGGTGAGCGGCATTCCGGCCTACCGGCTGCCGCGCGACACGCTCCAGAAGGAGATCGCCGGCCTGCTCGACAAGAACGTCACGCTACGGTGCAACCAGGCCCTGGGGCGCGACTTCACGGTCGATTCGCTCTTCGCCGAGGGCTTCAAGGCGGTCTTCCTGGCCATCGGCGCCCACAAGAGCAAGGCTTTGAATCTCGAGGGCGAGGACGTGCGCGGGGTCTTCCCAGCGATCGAGTTCCTCAAGGCCTTCAACCTGCGCGGCGAGCAGTTGGCTCGCGGTCGGGTGGGCGTGATCGGCGGCGGCGACAGCGCCGTGGACGCGGCCGGCGTGGCATTGCGGCAGCCGGGCGTCGAGAGCGTCACCATATTCTACCGGCGCACGCGCGAGGAGATGCCCGCCCAGAAGAAGGACGTGGACTCGGTGCTGGAGGAGGGGGTGAAGCTCGAAAGCCTGATGACCCCGGTGCGCATCCTCACCGACAAGGACCAGTTGGCCGGCGTCGAGTGCGTCCGGAACCGGCTGGGGGAGGTCGATGCCGGCGGCCGACGCAAGCCGGTGCCGATCCCCGGAACCGAGCAGGTGTTCATGCTGGACACGCTGATCGTCACGATCGGCGACGTGCCCGACATCGAGTTTATGAGCTCCATGGGTATTGAAGTTACCGATTGGGGCACGCTCAAGGTGGACAAGGAGACCCTGGCCACGAGTCGTCCCGGCGTGTTCGCGGGCGGCGATGTGGTCACGGGCCCCAACACCGTGGTGCAGGCGATCGCGGCCGGCAAGAAGGTGGCGAAGATGATCGGGCGTTATGTGCGCGGCGAGGAATTGCGCCAGCCCGGCGCGCCGCTGCTGCCGGAGGTTTACGTGGAGCCGGTCCAATTGGGCGACGATGAACTGGTCGAGGCCGATCGGGCCGAACCGCCGACGTTGCCGGCCCTGACGCGCCGCCAGGGCTTCGACGAGGTCGAGCAGACGCTGTCAGTCGCGGATGCCACTCGGGAGGCCCGGCGTTGCCTGCGGTGTGACCTGGAGTTCACGCGGCCCAAGGATGCCGAGCCGGCGGACGTGGCCGCGGTGGGAGGTGCGTCATGATCAACCTGAAGATCAATGGCCTGCCGGTTTCGGTGGAAGAGGGCACGACGCTGCTCGAGGCCGCCCGGTTTCTGGGTTTCCCGATACCGACGCTGTGCCACATGGAAGGGCTTTCGCCCTACGGTGCGTGCCGGCTGTGTGTGGTCGAGATCGGCGAGGGGCCCAAGGCCCGGCTGGTCAGCTCGTGCACCTATCCGGCCCAGGAAGGCCTGCACGTGCGGACGGCCTCGAACCGCGTGCTGCGGGCACGCAAGATGGTAATCGAGCTGCTGCTGGCCTCCTGTCCGCAGTCAAAGGTCATCCAGGACCTGGCCTCCGCCCACGGTGTGCGGCAGCAGCGTTTCCGCCAGGAGCACGAGGACTGCATCCTGTGCGGCCTGTGCGTGCGGATGTGCGAGGAGCAGATGATGGCCAAGGCCATCGGCTTCCGCGGCCGCGGTGAGCGGCGCAGCATCGGTACGCCCTTCGATATCAAGTCCGAACAGTGTCGGCTGTGCGGCGGCTGCATCTATGTCTGCCCCGCCTGCCAGCTCCGCTGTACGTACAACGAGCCTGATAAGGCGATCTGCGGCGGCTGCGCCAACCTGACGCCGCCCTGTGCCGCCAAGGAACAGTTCGACGACATGATGTGCTACATGAATCCCTGCGTTGCCTGCGAGATTGAGAAGGAATAGTCCACGGAGGTGCCGAGTCGATGTCCATGACATTCTCGAGAATAAACAGTTCGGCCGCGACGCTGACGAAGAACCGCACCGAAGGTTCCGTCACCCCCAGCTCCGGCATGTGCGTGACCTGCGTCGATGGCTGCATCGGCATGTGCGAGATCGGCAAGTCCGCCTACCGCGGCCACGAGGTCATCTATCCCCAGCCGTTCGGCGTGATTACGACCGCGGCCGAGAAGATCTACCCCGTGGACTACTCGCACTTCAACATCATGGGTACGGCGGTCGGCGCCCACGGCATCGCGCCCGATAGCGACAAGGCCATCTTCCCGGCGGTGAGCCTGGAAGCTGTGTTCGGCCACGACCGCGGGCTCAAGTTCAAGCTTCCCTGGGTGATTCCCGGCATCGGTTCGACCAACATCGCCAAGAACAACTGGGAGGGTCTGGCGATCGGCTCGGCCCTGGCCGGGACCGGCCTGACCATCGGCGAGAACGTCGTCGGCATGGATCCCGAAGCGGTGATCAAGAACGGCCGCGTGGTTGACACGGTCGATCTCAAGCGCCGCGTAGACCTTTTCAAGGACCATCAGCGCGACGGCTACGGCGCCATCATCTGCCAGGCCAACATCGAGGATACGCGCCTGGGTACCCAGGAGTACGCCATCGAGAAGCTGGGCGTGCAATGTGTCGAGCTCAAGTGGGGCCAGGGTGCCAAGGACATTGGCGGCGAGGTGAAGATCAACAACCTGAAGAAGGCCCAGTTGCTCTACGAGCGCGGCTACGTCGTGATCCCCAACCCGACCGATCCGCACGTGATCAAGGCCTTCGAGCGCGGCGCGTTCAAGGAGTTTGAGCGGCACTCGCGCGTGGGCATGGTGAGCGAGGAGGGCTTTGCCCAACGGGTCGAGGAGTTGCGCAAGGCGGGGGCCAAGTATGTCTTCCTGAAGACCGGCGCCTATCGCCCGGCCGACCTGGCCCGCGCCGTCCTGTTCGCCAGCAAGTACAAGCTGGACCTGCTCACGGTCGATGCCGCCGGCGGCGGAACCGGCATGAGCCCCTGGCGCATGATGAACGAATGGGGCGTGCCGCCGGTCGAGCTGCATTCGCTCCTGTACCAGTACTGCCAGCGCATGACCGAGCGGAAGCTCCAGGTGCCGGCCATCGCGGTGGCGGGCGGCTTCACGTTCGAGGACCAGATCTTCAAGGGCCTGGCCCTGGGTGCTCCGTACGTCAAGCTGGTGGGCATGGCCCGCGCGCCGATCGCCGCCGCAATGGTTGGCAAGACCATCGGCCGGGCCATCAGCGAAAGTCAGCTACCCGTCTACGTGGAGCGTTTTGGAAGCACAATCGATGATGTTTTCGTGACCGCCAACGAGCTGCGCCGCGAGCTAGGCAACGAGGGATTCGAGCGCATCCCGCCCGGCGCGATCGGCCTATACACTTACTATGAGCGCCTGGCCCAGGGCCTGCGCCAGCTAATGTGTGGCAGCCGGAAGTTCGCGCTCGAGCATATCAGCCGCGACGACCTGGCTGCCCTGACCCACGCGGCGGCCGACATCAGCGGCATCCCGTACATAACTGAAGTCGACAAGTCCCAGGTGGAGGAGATCCTCAACGGCTGAGAGCGAGGATGGTCACGGCCGTTTCATCCTTCGCGGGACTTCGTGTTAGTCTCCATCGATGCGGCGGACCTGCCCACAACGGGACCGCCATCTTTCTCTGCGACAGCAGGGAAGGACGCCCCGCCCCTTGCTGTGTGTGAGGGGTGGGGCGTATTCTCATCAGACCCCGACGATGTCCGGCCGGCGCCCAGCCACGCGGCCGGCCTCGCCGGCTGGGCGCGAGGCATCATGGCCCACCACGACGCTATCGAAGGCATCCTGACGGCGCTGCATGAGCGCACCAAGGAACTCAACTGTCTTTACGCCGTCGAGGAACTGGTGAGCCACGAAGAACTCCCCCTGGAGGACATCCTGCGGGCCGTCGTGCAGGCCATTCCGTCCGGGTGGCAGTATTCTGAGGTGTGCCGGGCCCGCATAACGTACGCCGGCCAGGTCTACACATCGCCGCACTTCGCCGAATCGCCTTGGGCCCAGCGGGCGGCCATCTGCGTGCAGGGCAAATCCGTGGGGCTGGTCGAGGTCTTCTACGGCGAGCGTCTGCCCGAGGCGGAAGCCGGACCATTCCTGCATAGCGAACACCGGTTAATCGAATTCATCGCCGAGCGGCTGGCCAGTTGTATCACGCACCGCCACCTGCTGAAGGGCATGCGCGACTGGCGCTCCGCCCGGCAGCAGGTTTCCGAGCATTCCGCCGGTGACTGGTCGGCCATCCTCGATCTGCTGCGGCGGACCGACCACAACCTGCTGCTGCGCATCACGCGCAAGATGATCAACTATCTGGCCTGTCGCGGCATCGCCGACGCCGACCTGGTTCTTCAGAAGATCGGCGGCGGTCGGCAGGCTGAGCTGGCCGAACTGCTGAGCGATCCCAATGAGCCGCGCGGCCCGGAGAGCCGGCCCGACGACCAGGCCTGGGCCAGCGAGAACCTGGCCGGCGAGGCCTTTGAGATCGCCGCGGCCCATCTGGACGATGAGGAGATCGTGGCCTGCATCCACCAGTGGATCCGGCTGGACCGCGCCAGCTTCCTGGTCAACGCAATCGAGGATCCGCACACTTCGCTCACCCGCGTGGCCGACGCGATGCGTCGCTACCAGCACGCCTGCCGGGGCGAAATCGAGCTGTCACCTTCAACGCTGAAGGGTCTGCGCGTCTCGCTCATCCACCGCTTCCTGACCGGCCAGCTCGAGTTCGTCAACGTCGCCAAGGACTTCGTCGAGATCGAGGACTTTCACAAGCTCACGCAGCGGCTCATCTACCCCGGCGAGGGGCACGGCAAGATCGGCGGCAAGGCGGCCGGCCTCTTCCTAGCCCGTCAGATTGTGCGGCGGCACGGCGCCGCGCTGGGCCTGCAGGATATCCGCTTCCCACGCTCCTGGTATATCACGTCCGACAGCCTCTACGACTTTATCCAGACCAACCACCTGGAAGACGTGATGACCCACAAGTACAAGGAGCTGGACGAGATCCACCGCGAGTATCCGCACGTCGTACAGGTGTTCAAGCACTCACACTTCGCGCCCGACGTGGTGCGCGGCCTGTCGCTGGCACTGGATGATTTCGGCGAGCGCCCGCTCATCGTCCGCAGCTCCAGCCTGCTCGAGGACCGCTTCGGCGCCGCGTTCGCCGGAAAATACAAGAGCCTGTTCCTGGCGAACCAGGGCGCCAAGGGCGAGCGCCTCGCGGCCCTGCTTGACGCCATCGGCGAGGTATATGCCTCGATCTTCGGCCCGGATCCGATCCTCTACCGCGCCGAACGCAACCTGCTCGATTTCTCCGAGGGCATGGCGATCCTGATCCAGGAGGTGGTCGGGACGAAGATCGGCCAGTACTTCGCCCCCGCCTTCGCGGGCGTGGCTTTCAGCCACAACGAGTTCCGCTGGTCGCCGCGCATCAAGCGCGAGGACGGCCTGGTCCGGCTGGTGCCCGGCCTGGGCACGCGCGCCGTCGATCGGCTCGGCGACGACTACCCGGTCCTGGCGGCCCCCGGCCAGCCCGGCCTGCGCGTCAACCCTACACCCGAGGAGACGGTCCGCTACGCCCCCCGCTACCTGGACGTGATCAACCTGCGCGCCAAGCGCTTCGAGACGGTCGAAATCCCCGCCTTCCTGCGCGCCTGCGGGGCGGAAATCCCAAACGTCGAACAACTGGTCTCGGTTTTCGAGGACGGCAACCTGCGCTCACCGCTGCGTGGACAGCTCGACTTCGAACGCCAGGACCTGGTGGTCACGTTCGAGGGGCTCCTTGCCCGCACGCCGTTCCTCAAGCAGATGCGCGCCCTCCTGACATTGCTCGAGCAGAAGCTCGGTGCTCCGGTGGATATCGAGTTGGCCTCCGACGGCGTCAACCTCTACCTGCTGCAGTGCCGGGTGCAAAGCTCCACCCCGCATTCCGCGCCCGCCACGATTCCCCATGACCTGCCGCCGGAGCGCGTGGTCTTCTCGGCCAGCCGCCACGTCTCCAACGGGCGCGTGCCGGACATCACGCATATCGTCTACGTCGATCCGGACAAATACAGCGAGTTGAACAGCCTCGACCAGTTGGTCGCCATCGGCCGCGCCGTCGGTAAGCTCAACAAGCTGCTGCCCAAGCGCTGCTTCATCCTGATGGGACCCGGCCGCTGGGGCAGCCGCGGCGATATCAAGCTCGGCGTGCGCGTTACGTACGCCGACATCAACAACACCGCCATGCTCATCGAAATCGCGCGCAAGCGCGGCGACTACACTCCCGACCTCTCGTTCGGCACGCACTTCTTCCAGGACCTGGTGGAAAGCGCCATTCACTACCTGCCACTCTATCCCGACGAGGAAGGTGTGCTCTTCAACGAGCCGTTCCTGACGCAAACGCCCAACCGTCTTGCCGCGCTGGCGCCGGAGTACGCCAATCTCGCCGACACCCTGCGCGTCATCGACGTGCCGCAGGCCGCCGAGGGCCGCGTACTGCACGTGCTCATGAACGCCGAGTTGGACCAGGCCGTCGGGATGCTGGCTCTGCCGCGCTGACCACGCCTCTGTCCGACCACCCGTGCCGGCCAGCTATGCCTGGTCGGCACGCGGGCCCGGCGCCGCGGTTGACACGTCGAGGGCCTTCACAAAGATGACTTTGGCGTCGCCGGGGCTGTAGAAGTCGTCCAGGTAGGCCGCGGCCGCGTAGCCGCCGCGCTCGTAGAAGCGGCGCGTGGGTTCGTACAGGGGTCGGGAAGACGTTTCAATGTACAGTCGGCGTCCGCCCGCGCTCGTCACGCGGTGTTCCACCTCCGCCAGCAGCCGGCGTCCCAACCCCTGCCCGCGCGACGCGGCCGTGACCGCGATCCAGTACAAATCGAAGCTGCCCACCGTGCAGGCAATCGGACCGTAACAGGCGTAGCCGACAGGCTCACCGCCCGCGTCCGCAAAGACAAAGTGGTAGCCGCTGGCCGCGCCGCGCGCCAAGCGCTCCTCGACCAGTTCCGCCGCGATGTCAATCTCGTGCGGCGCGAAGAAGCCGGAGGAGGTCACAATGGCACGGACAGCCGCGACGTCCGCGGCGCTGACGGTGTCGCGTAGCTCGACCAGCCCGGCCCCGCGGGCCGCGCCCGGTGCGGTGTACTCCGTCATTTGGGTTGCTCCCGCGCGACGGATCGCGGCCCCACCGGCGTCCCCGCGGTTGGCCCGAAGGTGGCCTGCACGAGGCCGGCGAAGAACTGCCGCGCGTTGACGCCCAGCGTGCGCGTACGGTAGCCACCCTCCTGCACCACGAGCGTGGGCAGTCGCAGGCTGCCGATCAGGCGCCCATTCTCCTCGAAGTCACGGGCCACCAGCGACCACGAGCCGGTCGGGTCACCCTTGGCCGTATCCAGCCCCAGTGCCACTATCAAGAAGCGTGGTGCGAACCGCCGAATGCGCTCCAGCGCCCGCCCCAGCGCCTGGCGATACCGCTCGGCATCGGCTTGCTCCGGCAAGGGAATATTCAGGTTGAAGCCGCTGCCAGCCTTCGCGCCCTTCTCATCTTCGAAGCCGGTGAAGTAGGGATAGGCGAATTCCGGATGCCCGTGAATCGAGATGGTCAGGACGTCGCCGCGCTCGTAGAAAATCTCCTGCTGGCCGTTGCCGTGGTGGTAGTCGATGTCCAGGATCGCCACCGGGCCCACGCGGCACAAATGCTGCGCCACGACCGCGCAGTTGTTGAAGTAGCAGAACCCGCCAAACGCGGCATGCTCGGCATGGTGACCGGGCGGCCGGACGAGCGCGTACGCCAGACGCTCCCCGCTCAGCAGGGCCGTGGCCGCCGTCATGGCGCAATCAGCGGCCCGCTTGGCCGCCGGAAAGGCGTTCTGATTCAGCGGCGTAAACGTGTCGATGCAGTAGTAGCCGGCCCGCACCGACAGCTCCTTGGGCCGGCGCGTGGGGTTCCGGATCGGAAAAACATACGGATACAGCGATTTCCCCGCCGGCATGCCCTGGCAGGCGCGTTTCAGGTAATCGACGAACTGGCCGTCATGGACCGCCCGGATGTGCGACTCCGGAAACTCCTTCACCGGCAAACGCCGAAACAGGCCCGTGGCCTCCAGCTCCTTGAGAATCGCCGGAATGCGGACCGGCGCCTCCACGTAGCCGCGCTCGCGAACGTGGTGGATATCGTGTTTGTCGTTCACGACCAGCACCATGCGGGCGCGACTGCCGCCTTGATATGCACGCGCCCGGGGCGTCTTGGTCGGCGTGTAGCGCGGGGCGCGCAGCAGCACCGGATCATCGCGAAACGACGCCACGACTTCCGCCACGTACTCCGGCGAGCACAAATAGTCGTACTTGCGCTCAAGTATCGCCCGGCAGGCCGCCCGCGCCTGTTCGCGCCGCAGCGGCTTGACCCGGTCCAGCCCGTCGAACATCAGGTACGGCTGGCAGCGGTCCCCGGGCCGGGCCGGCTTCTGATAGGCGGTGTTGATGATCGGCCGGGCGCCGAACTGCTCGTAGAAGCGCAGCCGGGCTGCGTTCTGGCGGTATTGCTCACGCGACAAGCACTCGGCCGGGTCGTCCGGCAGGCATTCGAAGAAGAGGCCCACCACGCCGTGCGCCGCAGCCTCCTCGCGCAAGCGCTCGTACAACGCGCCCCCCACCCCGCGGCCGGATAGTCTTCGGCCAGTGGCGATGTAATCGAGGTAGAAGAAACGCAACTGCGGATCGTGAGCCGCCAGCGCAAAGCCGCGCACCGTCCCATGCGCATCATCAGCGACCAGCAGCAGATGGCGGAACTTGTACTTCAGCGGGTTACGCAGCTTGGCCGGCAGGCTGGCCACGTCCTGCGGGCGAATCTCCGGAAACTGGGCCCGCAGAATCTGCTGGATCTGCGCAATCTCACGCTGGTCGATCGGCAACGTATCGTCAAGAATCCGCCGGATCCGGAACACTGAACCAGTTACCTCGCGCTACGCGGCGCGGCCGCCAGGGCATCCGAAACGATCCGCGCCACCACGTCAACGCCGCTCAACCCCGCCCGGCCGGCGGCGGCCGCGAAGCCCGCGTCCGGCGACAAACAGGGATTGGCGTTGATCTCCAGGATCCACGGATTGCCCGCCGTGTCCACACGGAAGTCCACGCGCGCGTAGCCCCGCAGGCCAAACAGCGCCCAGCAGGCCCGCGCCAGCCGCCGCAGCTCATCCAACAATGCGCTGTCCCCGGCGGCGAACTTGAAGCTGCGCGGCGTATGCGCATATTCGAATGACTCGGGGTCCCACTTGGCCCGGTACCCCACCACTTGCGGCCGGTCAGGGGCATAGTCCACGAACCGAATCTCCGCGATCGGCAGCACTTCCGGCCCCTGCGGCCCCGCCAGCACGGACACGTTGAATTCGCGCCCCGCCACGTAACGTTCAGCGAAGACCTCCAGCCCCAGAGACTCCGCCCGAGCCTGCATCAGGCGCTCAAGCTCGGCGCTGTCAATGGCGTGAACGACGGCGTCATCTTCCAGGCCAACCGACGCATCCTCCGCCACCGGCTTGATGATGTACCGGTCGGCAGACAACGCCGGGCCGCACGACTTGCTGCCGACCGCGCTCCACGCCGGCGTGGGCAGCCCGCCGAGTTGGAGTAAGCGCTTGGCCAACAGCTTGTCGGTCGTCAGGAACAGGGCCGCGGTCGGCGACCCGGTGTACGGAATCCGCAGCGCATCGAGCAACGCCGGCGCGAGGTGCTGTAGCCGCCCCGTTCCCGCAACGGATTCAACCAGGTTGACCACCAACTTCGGAGCCCGCGTCTCCAGTTCCGCACGAACCGCCGCCAGGTCCAGCGCGCACGGCAATCGCGAAGTCGTGTATCCCAGCGCAACAAGTGCGCGTTCAACTTCGCCCGCCTGCACCAGCACGTCGACCTCGTCCGCGCGGGCGCCAGGCGCCAGCTCGTCGTGCAGTACTACCGTGTGCAGGCCGGCCGCGTTCATTGCCGTGTGGCCCCGCCGGTCCGCAGGGCGGCCAGCCGCGGTTCAGGCGCGCGAACGCGTGTTTCCGCCGACGCGACGATGCGCCGGATCAATTCCAGGTAGGGCAAGCCCGCCGCCGTGCAGAGAATGGGCAGGTCGGAATGGGATGGGTGCAGGCCGGCCAGGGGGTTGAGTTCGAGGATTTGCAGCCGGCCGGCCGCGTCCGCGCGCAGGTCCACCCGACCGCCGTCCCGGCACCCCAGCCCACGCCAGGCACCCAGGGCCAACTCCTCGGCCCGCTCGCCCCACTCCCGCGGGGCGAGGGCATAGTGGCAGAGCTCCTCGCAGCGCTCCTTGTTGACGTAAGTGCAGGAGTGCGGCTCGGCCTCGGCACAAAGACCGATTTCGAGCGTGCCCACGGCCGTCGCCTGGGCCCCCGTACCAGTGATGCCGACGGTGAATTCGCGCCCCGGGAGGTAGGCCTCAACCAGGGCGGGCTGCCGAAACTCGCTGAGCACGCGGCCCACAACGGCCGGCAACTGGGCGGCTGCGTCAACGCGCGAGCGCCCGTCGATACCCTTGGCGGTGCCCTCGGCCAGCGGCTTGACGAAGACCGGGAACGGCATATCGAAACGGGCCAGGTCGGCCGCCGTGTGTATGACGGTGAATGGCGCCGTCGACAAACCAAGATCCCGCAGCACCCGCTTGGTCAGCGCCTTATCCAGCGTGAGCGCCAAGACCAGCGGGTCCGAGAAGGTGTACGGGATCTGGAAAGCCTCCAGCAGCGCCGGCGCCTGCGACTCGCGCGCCACGCCGGCCAGCCCCTCGGCGATGTTGAAGATGAGGTCCCAGCGCTCGCCCCGCGCCAGCCGGTCGGCCAGGGCCAGCACGTGCCCGATGCGCACGGTACGATGCCCCAGTTCGCGCAGCGCGGCCTCGATCGCGTCGATGGTATCCGGCCGGTCGAATTCGGCGGTCTCCTCTTCGCCGAAGCCGGCCGCCAGGTAATCAGCCCGCAAGTCGTACGTCAGTCCGATCAACATCCTGGGGCTCCTGGCTGCGGATTTCGGCATAGAGCAACTCGTGCCAGCGGACGGCGTCGGCTATCCGCATGTCGAGCACCTGCACAATCGTCTGTCCGGGCGGAACCACCGCGCGCGGGCACTCATCAGCCACACCCTCGATGCCGTGCTCCGTGTAGACGTACGGGTATAGCCGGCACACCAGCGGCCGGACTTCCATGGGCAGCACGCAACCCGCTTCGCCCAGGAATCGGCAATCACCATTGGGCCGGCGTTTGAGGATCGGCCGCGCGCCGTCCGGTCGAAACGCCCACCTCAGCCAGTTCGGATCGTGATCCTGCTCCAGGTAGGCCGGATCCGTCGGGCGGGTGTACTCCCAGAAATCCCGTACGCCGGCATACGCCGCGATGCGCTCGCGGTCACCAGTGGTCACAAGTATTTCGCGGGTCTGGCAACAGGTCTTGCCCAGGGTCGCGCACCTGGCGCACCCGCTCAGCACCATCCGGTCCATGGCCCTAGCTCCCCTGCTGGACCGGGTCGGGATAGCGATAGACGTTACCCGTGTAGTTGCGCAGCAGTAGGTCGTCGCCCTCGCGCCCGACCACGCTGTCCGGCCACAGGGCGATCTTGCCGCCACCGCCCGGAGCGTCGATCACATAGGTGGGGCAGGCATAGCCGGTGGTGTGGCCGCGCAGGCCGCTGATGATCTCCAAGCCGCGCTGCACCGACGTGCGCAGGTGGGCCGAGCCGGAAATCGGGTCGCACTGGTAGAGGTAGTACGGCCGCACGCGAATCCGCAACAGGCCCTGCATCAGCCGCCTCATGGTCTCCACGTCGTCGTTCACGCCGCGAATGAGCACCGTCTGGCTGCCCAGCGGAATGCCCGCATCGGCCAGACGGCCGCAGGCCTCCGCCACCTCGGGCGTCAGTTCGGCCGGGTGCATGAAGTGAATGCTCATCCACAACGGGTGATGACGCCGCAGCATCCGTGTCAGGCTCGGCGTAACGCGCTGCGGCAGCACGGCCGGGACCTTCGTCCCGATGCGCACGAACTCGACGTGTCGGATCGCGCGCAGTTGCCCCAGCAGCCGGTCCAGCCGGTCGTCCATCATCGTCAGCGGATCGCCGCCGGAGATCAGCACGTCGCGGATCTCCTCGTGTGTCGCGATGTAGTCCAGGGCTCGCTGGAACTGGGCCTCGTTGAAGTGGTACTCGCCGGTCTGGCCGACCATGCGCGCCCGCGTGCAGTAGCGGCAGTACGTGGCGCAGAAGCTGGTCACCAGCAACAGCACACGATCCGGATAGCGGTGCACGATTCCCGGCACCGGCATGTCCGCATCCTCGTCCAGCGGGTCGTCCGCCTCGCCTGGGGCGCGCGCCATCTCGACCGTGGTCGGGATCATCGTTCGGCGAAGCGGGTCGTGGTTGTCTGCGGGGTCAATCAGGGAGGCGTAGTACGGCGTGATACCGACGGGCAGGTGCCCGCCCTGCATCCGGATGGCCGTCTCCTCGTCGAACGTCAACCGCACCACGCGACCGAGGCGCTGCAAGTCGCGCAAGCGGTTGCGCAGTTGCCAGCGCCAGTCGTTCCACTCGGTGCGGCGCGCCTCCGGGAAGTGCGTTCTGCGAAAGGACTCACTGCGTGCGCTGCTGACCAAGCTGGATCGCGACTCGCGGGTGGTGTTGGTACGCCGACGAACGCGTCGACTCGGTGTGTGCTCCTCGGTTGGATACCGGTGATCCAGGACAGGCAGGGCGACGCAACTGGGGTGGGCACCGTCGGGCTCCGGATCGGAGCCCAGCAAACCCTCTTCCATTTTACCTTTGGCCCTCAGGGCCGAATCGGTCCGGCTGACGAGACGCCGCACGGCGTCTGGCACGCGTCATCCGTGCCGCGACTCATTAGCTAAGTAAATAGCTCAAGATTCCCAAAAATCAACGGCAAGTCCCACAAGTACACATCTTTTTTTTTGCAGCCGCCCCAACAGACCTCAGCCGGACGACCCCAGCCGACCGAAGACCTCGAAGAAACCCGGGCAGCTCTTGGTCACGCAGTTAGCCGCGCGTATCACCGTGCCGGGCGCCAACAGCCCGGCGACGGCGAAGCTCATGGCCATGCGGTGGTCCCCGTAGGTCTCGATCGCCGCCGGCGTCACCCTGGCCGGCGGGTGGATGGCCAAGCCGTCGGCCCGCTCCTCCACTGCAGCCCCCAGCCTGGTCAGTTCCCTCGCCAGGGCCGCCAGCCGGTCGGTCTCCTTGATCCGCAGGTTGCCCACGTTCCGAATCGTGGTCGGGCCGGCAGCCGCCAGGGCCGTCACTGCCAGAGTCTGAACCGTGTCGGGCATCGAGTTAAGATCAACCTCCACGCCGCGCAGCTCGCCCTCCCGCGGCCCACGCACCTCCAGCCAGTCGTCACCGGCCGCAACTGTGCAGCCCATCCGCTCCAGCACATCGGCAAAACCGACGTCGCCCTGAAGG
This sequence comes from uncultured Planctomycetales bacterium, assembly GCA_964550375.1. Taxonomy (GTDB): domain Bacteria; phylum Planctomycetota; class Phycisphaerae; order UBA1845; family Fen-1342; genus JAAYXS01. Next base: position 46,728 of record CAZJYX010000002.1, read on the forward strand.
CTGCCGCGCCCCAGCCCCACGACCCGCACGCACCCGCCCGTGACGGCGGCCGCCGCCCAGAAGTACGTCGCGGCCGAAGCGTCCGGCTCGATCTCGTACTCGCCCCCGCCGTACCGCTGCCCGGCCGCCACGACGAACCGCCGACCGTCCGCCGACAGTACCTCCACACCCAGGCTGCGCATGACGGTAATCGTCATATCTACATATGGCCGGCTTGGTACGCCGCCATCAACCGCGATGTAGACATCTCGGGTAGCGTACGGCGCCACCATCAGCAGCGCTGAAAGGAACTGACTCGAGGGCGGCCGATCAAACCGCACCTCCCCCCCGCCCAGCCCCCGGCCATGCACCGTCAGCGGCGGATAACCGTCCGCGCCCGCGTACCCGATCCCGGCTCCCAGCTTCTGAAGCGCGCCCACCAGCGGCCCGATCGGCCGCTCGCGCATGCGCGGGTCGCCATCCAAACGGTAATGCCCATACCCCAGCGTCGTCAGGGCTGTCAGGAAGCGCATCGCCGTCCCGGCCGCCCCCACGCTGATGTCCGCCGCCCCGGTCGGCAAATGCCCGCCACACCCGCTCACCACGAGTCGGGCCGGATTTGCCAGCGACTCGACCGTCACGCCCAGCTCGACCAGCCCGGCGACCATGTGGCTGACGTCGTCCGCCTGGGACGCCCCCTGTAGCACAGTGCGGCCATCGGCCAGGGCCGCGCACGTCAGGTAACGATTAGTCAGGCTCTTGGACCCCGGCGGCCGTACTTCCCCCCTCACCGGACCTTCGGCATGTATCCGGACGTCGCTGCCCAGCCGCTCGATACGCACACAGGTTCTCCAGTCGCGACGCCCGGCCCGCGCCATCCCGCAGGACCCCAGCCTACGCCGCCCACGACAGTCGGTATAGCGCCTCCAACACCCAACGGACTTCCGCCGGCTCCACGCGCTCGATCTCCCCATCCGAGAAACGGCCAAGATTAATGGCCTCGTCGTCGAGCCCCAGCCAGACGCGGCAGCGCACGACGGGCTCCTGCGACAGCCGGCAAAGCGCCGGCCGCCCCACGCGCGGCCCGGCCCCGACCGCCGCCAGGACGGCGTCACCCCGCGCGAACATCGGGCTCATGGTGTCATCGTGGAGCCGTACGCCGAACATCCGCGAGAAGCAGGTCGCGACCTCGCGGCACTGCACATACTGGCGGGCGCGGCCGTTGGCCCCCGATTGGGAAATGACCTCGATGGCCCGCAGGCTCGCCGCCGGGTACTCGCCGGCCGGCTCGGCCAGGCACGCCGACTCACGCCGGCCGTCGTGAATCAGACTACCCAGAGGCAGGAGTGGAAAGCCGCCGCCGGCGGCGACCGCTGCGTCATCCTCCAGGTTAAGGGGCAGCTCGTCCGGCTCGAAGATCGGAATCCAGTCCTGCGGCGGCGAGTGCGGGAGCTGCCGCACGTCAGCGGCCCGGGCCTGCTCGCCCCGAATCAGCAGGTCGATGAAGGCCTCCACCGGCGCGGCCAGCGCGGGCCGCTCGTCAAGCAAACGCGCCAGCCGGGCCAGCAGTTCCTGGTGTCGGGCACGCGCCCCGGATATTAGCACCGTGCCGCGGGCCGGCACGCCCACCAGCAGCCACTGCAAGTCTTCCCCAGTCAGCTCGCACATGCGCACGAGAATCTCGCCGGGGGGCACGGCGCCGCGTTCGAAGCGCTCGTACATGTCGAGCGGAACACCGAGGCGCTCGGCAAAGGCGCCCTTGCCACGCGGGCCGAAGTGTCGACGGCGCAGTTCCTTGATTCGTTCTATCAGAGCTTCTTCAGGGCTGCTCACCGGAGGCATCCTGCCGGAGAGGCCGGATAGGCTCCCCCGTGGTCCATCTTCTTCCGCGTCACACACTCTATCACAAAGCGCAACGATCCGGAACACAGAGCACTGCCGGCATCCACCGCTACAGCTAGCCAATTCACGCCCTTTGAGCCCTGCTAGCGACGTCCCGAAATGTCATACAATGGCAACATGCCACTACCCGGGCGCAGAGTCGCTTCATGGATAGGCCTGACTGCCTTGCTCATGGCGGCCGCGCTTGCCTACCGCCTGCTGCCCGGAGCCGGCGGCCCGGCTGAAGAAATCCGCTGGTTGCTCGCGTGCGATTACCTGACCGCCGGCCGCTCCAACCAGGCCGCCGCGCTGCTCAATCTTGCCGAGGCCGATTCGCCCGGCACCCGCGGCGCCATCTTCCGTCAACTGCTGGCCGACGCCGATCGCCGCGTCGTCACTCACGCATTGCTGCTGGCCGCTGGTGAGCTGCGGCGGTCGGGGCCCCCGGTGGATGTGGCCAAGGCGTTCGCCGCGTGGCTGTCCGAGGCCACCGTGGCCGACCTGGTCGCCACTTTGCCGCACTCGCTGAAATGCCTCGCGCTGGCAGTCGCCGCCGACGAAGGAGCGAACGAACGGGATGACGCATGGTCGCTTCTCAAGCCACCAGGCAGGCACCCCCGCTGGTTCGTCGCCGCCAACCTGGAGCAGGATGACCACACACGGCTGATCGCCGACGGCTGGCTGCTTAATGCGCTGACGTTGTCCGAAAGCGACGATACGGAACCAGACCACCGTTGGTCCACTGCGCTGGAGCGTCTCCGAGCCATCGACGGTCCCGGGCGGACGTGGGCCAGCGGCCGCGACGCGCCGCTGCTCCCGCTCGACTGGGCGGTGCGGCTGTCGCCGGACGATCTGGCGGCGTTGCTGGACGATCCGATCGAGCAGGTGCGTTGGGGCGCCGGGCGGATTCTGGCGGCGGCTGGAGATGCGCGCGGACTACCGGTCTTCCGCGAATGGCTCCAGTCGCACCCCAGACGCACGGCGGATGCCGACGCCGTCATGAGCGGCATCTACGGACCAGAGTGGAGAGAGTTGCATGCGCGCAGTAGTCCAACGGGTCAGCCGGGCGCGGGTGACGGTGGCGGATGAGGCCATCGGCCAGATCGGCGCCGGCCTGCTCGTCTACGCGGCGGCGGGCGTAGACGACACCGCCGCGGACGTCGGCTACCTGGCCGAGAAGATCGCGCACCTGCGCATCTTCCCGGACGAGGCCGGGAAGATGAACCGCGACGTCAGCCAGGCGGGCGGAGCCGTCTTGCTCGTGAGTGCCTTCACCGTGCACGCCGACGCTCGCAAGGGCCGCCGGCCTTCGTTCGACTCGTCCGCACCGGGGGCGGTCGCCGAACCGCTGATCACTGAACTGGGGCGGGCCTTGCAGGAATACGGGGTCGAAGTGCAGACGGGGCGCTTCGCGGCCTACATGCTGGTTGAGTCGGTGAACGACGGGCCGATCTGCCTGCTGCTGGACTCGCGGCGGGTTTTCTGACGGCCGCGCCCGGCGCGCCGCGGAACACGGTGGGTCGCTCAGTTCTCGCTGCCAGGCCGGATCGGCGAGAGCTGGAAGACCGCCCCGCAGCCCGGCCGACTGCAACGCACCGTCAGCGTCGGAATTGCCGCGAACTCGTTCGGCTTGGTATTCAGCATGGCCATAATCGTGGGCAGCAACGACTGAGCGGCGTGGATACACAGCCCCGCCGGCAGCACGGTCGCGACAGTGAAGCTCTCGGCCGCCGGCAGGTCCGCCGGACAGGCGTCGCCGCCGGGCGGTTCAGCGACCGTGACGCGCACGGCCGGACCGTTGCCGGAACCCGGTCCCGGCACGGCCGCTCCGGCCGGCGGCGCAACGGGAGCCGGCGCACAGTTGCTCGCCTCAACGCGCGGCGAACCGGCACAGTCAAAGACTATCACGTCGCACTTGCGATCCATCGCCAGGTTCGCCAACTCGTCGGCCCGGCGGTTCTCCTCCCGCTTGATGTGGCGCACACTCCAGCCCGGCATCCTCAGCAGCAGCAGCTGGACTTGCTGGTGCAGCGGAGCCAGGTTGGCACTCTTGACCGCGTACTCCCCCGTAATCTGACGCACCAGCAGCTCGCTGTCGGAATAAACGCAGACCGGGTGTTCGCCGCAGTCCGCGGCGCGGGTCAGCGCCCGGATAACCGCGTAGTACTCAGCCGCGTTGTTGGTCTGATGGCCGAGGAAGTACGCGGCCTCGAACACGCGCTCCCCGGTATCACGCCGAATGACGACGCCCGCGCCGGCCGGACCGGGATTGCCGCGCGCCCCACCGTCGACATGGATGATCAGGGCCACGCGTCAGCTACTCGTCAACGGCGGCGGTCAACGAACAGGATGCGCCCGCAGTTGCGGCAGGTCTGCACGTCGTCGCGCACCAGGGCGGTGTTGTAGTTCTCGGCCGATACCGTCATGTGACAGCCGCTGCAGATGAACTCATCCCGGCGGGGATGGGTGCGTTCGATCTTGGCCATGACCTCCCCGTCATAGTGTTCCGATAGCCGGTCAAACAGCGTCGAGACGTTCCCGTTCAGGCGCTCCGCCGCCTCATCACGCCGGTGTTCGAGTTCCTCCAGCTTGCTCGAAAACGTCTCGTGGGCACCGCCGGACTGGGCCTGCAGGTCGGTTAGGCGCTGCGACTCGGCGTGCTCCTCTTCTTCATGCGCGGCGACCTTGCGGCGCTGCTCCTCAACCTGGCCCATCAACTCGAGGGCGCGGCTCTCCAGCCGACTGGCGTCCGCCTTCTCATTGTTGAGTTGGGCCAGTATTGCCGCGTATTCCTTGTTGGTTCGGGCAGAGTTGAGATGTTCACGCAGCCGGGCAACCTGGGCCGAGCGTGCCTTCAGGTCAACGTCGAGTGCATCGACGTCCATCTGCAGCCGCCGCAGCGTCTGCTGCTCAGCCGCCAGCCGGTCGCGCACCGCCTGCAACTTGGCCGCCTGCCGCTCCACCAGTCGCTCTTTCATGGCAAGCTGGCGGCGAATGTCCACGAGCTGTAGTTCGATGTTCTGGAGCTCGAGCAGGGCTTCGAGCGTAGATGCCATTCACCTTCTCCACGAGCGGTGAACCTTACAAATTCTCACGAACCGTCCATTATGAACCATGCCAAGCATTTCGGCAAGCTCCGACCTCAGCCCCGCCCTTGCCGACCGGCTGCCGAATGTCGGCGGGAAGGCGGCGTCGAAGCTCCGGCAACCGTGGTCGCCTTACTCTAAACTTGGCTGCGCACGGCCGTTACGTCTCTAACCCACCGCCCCGGCCGGCAGCTTGGGCCGTCCACTCCTCCGGCAGCGACAGCGCGGACGAAGGCTTCATCCACTCCGATCTTTTGATGGCGCGCGCCGCTCCCCGCGCAGCAACTCGACCAGCCGCACCACCTCCTCCGCCTGGCGTTTCTTTGTCGCCCGCGGCAACACACGCCAACCACCGTCGCGAATCAGAATCTCGATTGCCGACCGCTCCGCCCCGATTGCCGCCAGCGTGTTCAGCACGATCGCGTCCAGCTTCTTGCTTTCAAGCTTCCGCGCCGCCCGCGCCCGCGCCGCCCGGTCTTCCAGCGCAAACCCCACCACGACCTGGTCGGCACGGCGCGCCGCCGCCAGCCGCGCCAGAATGTCCGGCGTCGGTCGCAGCCGTAGCACAAGCTCGCCGGCATACTTCTTCCGCTTGCACTTCGCCCGGCGTGCCGGCGCGTAGTCCGCCACCGCCGCCGCCATGACCAGGGCATCATGCCGCGGCCATAGCTCCTCGCAGGCGGCCAGCATCTCCGCCGCCGACACCACCTCCACGGCGCGCACGCCCGCCGGCTGCGCGACCGCCAGCGGCCCATGCACCAGTGTCACACGCATGCCCCGCCCGCGTGCTGCTTCCGCAATGCAAACCCCCATCTGCCCCGATGAATCATTCGACAGGTACCGGACCGGATCGATGTATTCCCGAGTCGGTCCGGCCGTCACCAGCAGGCGCACCGCGCGCATCCGCCATACCTCAGCGTGGATCAGCCGGCGCCGCGCCCGCCCGCTTCGGCGGCCGCTGCGGCAGCTCGGCCCGCACCGCGCCCAGCAGCACTTCCGGCCCGCACATCCGCCCCGGGCCAACTGCACCGCACGCCAGCCACCCCTCCTCCGGGCCAATTAGCAGGTAGCCCGCCTCGCGCAGCCAGGCCACGTTCCGCTGCACCGCCGGATGCTGCCACATCCGCACGTTCATGGCCGGCGCCAGCATGACCGGCGAATCCGCGCCCAATAGCAGCGAACTGACCAGATCATCCGCAATTCCCCCCGCCAGCTTGCCCAGGATGTTCGCCGTTGCCGGCGCGACCAGTACCAGGTCCGCCCGCTCGCACAACCCCAGGTGCGGCACCCCCACCGGCTCGGGCACGCGCCACATGCTCGTATGCACGGGTCGCCCCGTCAGCGCCTGAAAAGTCGGCGCGCCGACGAACCGCCGCCCGCTACGCGTCATCGCCACGCTTACGCCGCAGCCCTCCTGCACCAGCGCGGAAGCTACCCCAGCGGTTTTGTAGGCCGCAATCCCCCCGCACACGCACACCAGCACCTCGTACCCGTGCAATGCCCCCGCCCCGACCACCCCGCCCGGCTGCGCGCTATTCGTGGAGGTCAATGCCCGACGCCTCGTAGTCGATGGCCACCTTGTCCTGCAGAATCTCATCGACCACTACTTCCATCGCGGTCTTCCCGGTTGGATCAACCAGCGGTCGGGAACCCTGCATGATTTCCAGCCAGCGCTTCTGGATCAGGGCCGTCAGCTTGAAGCGCCCCCCCGCCTTGCGGATCAGGTCGTCATTTTGCAGCGCGTTGATCATGCCCGCTTGCTCTCCTGCTCGATAATCGCCAGCACCTCTTCGACCGAATCCTTGAGTATATCGTTCGTGACGAAGTATTGGTAGTGCCCGCTGCTGCGGGCAAAGCTGATTTCCGCCTCCGCCCGGGCCAGCCGGTCGCGCCGCTGCGCCTTCGTCTCCGTCCGCCGCCCCTCCAGGCGCTCCCTCAGCACCGCCATCGTCGGCGGCAACACGAAGACCCGAATCGACTCGGGCATCCGCTCAGCTATCTGCGCCCCACCCTGAACGTCAATCTCGGTAATCACGGTCTTCCCCGCCGCCACCGCCTCCTCGACCGCCAGGCGCGGCGTCCCGTAGCCGTGGCCCAGATACTCGGCGTGCTCCAGCAATTCGCCCGCAGCAACCATCCGGTCATACTCGTCCCGGCTGATGAAGCGATACGACTCCCCGTCCACCTCGCCCCCACGCCGCGACCGCGTCGTCACCGAAACCGACCAGCGACTCTCCGGAATCCGCTTGAGCAGCTCCTCACATATCGAGGTCTTGCCCGTCCCCGACGGGCCACTAATCACGACCAGCCTGCCACGCCGCTCGGCCTGCATGTCGGTGATTATCGAGGCATCAAGCCCGCAATTCCAGCCCCCACCAACACTTCCACTCGTCACAACACCCGCATAGACTCTGCCAGGATGTCATCGCAGAACGCGCACAAAAACCTTGCAACCGGACCGGCCGTGTCCGATATCGACGCCCACGCAGCTTCCTCACGCCCACACCCCGCCAAGCCCGCGCCGCCTGACTTGCCGGACCGGCTCCCCACGCCAACCATCCGGCCAGCGGGCAGATACTCCAGTCGGCCTTCTCGCCACTGGCTCATCCTCGTCGCGGCCGGCTGCCTGCTGGCACTTGGGGCGTATTTCGTCGATCAGCGCATAACCAACTGGCTTATCCAGGAGCATGTCCGCACCGCCATTCGGAACGCCACGGCCCTGCCACTCGGCGCCGGCGGATTTCTCATCCTGCTCGCCATACTCGGTACCTTCCCAAACCGGGCCCGGCTCTGCGGCGGCTTCCTGGCCGCCATGCTCCTTTCCACGGCGATCACGCACATCATCAAGTTCACCGTCGGCCGCGCCCGGCCGGACATGGGTATCGGCCCCGCCCGCTTCGAGCCCCTCAATTGGCTGGGTGAATACCAGTCGTTCCCCTCCGGTCACTCCAGCGCCGCCATCGCCCTGGCCCTCTTGCTTGGGCTGTACTTTCCGCGCTTCCGCTGGGTCTTCTACGTCTCGGGTGCCTGGGTCTGCTTCGACCGCGTCATGTACAACCGCCACTACACCTCCGACGTGCTGGCCGGCGCTGCCATCGGGATCCTCTCCGTCTACCTCTGCCTGCGATTCCTGGGCCCCCACTTCTACCGCCTGGAACTCCCCGACAAAGCCGACCGCCCGGCCGAACAGTAACCCCGCTTAGCTACCGCCCGCTCGGCGTCGTATCGGCCGGTAGGTCACCCAGCGCGAACTGGATTCCTGCCAGGTAGTGCTCCAGTACCGTCCGGTTCCAGAACACATCCTCCCGGTGCCCCAGCGAACAGTAGAACACGCGTCCCTCCCCATACGACCGCACCCAACTGACGGCAAAATCCCCGTCGCCGCGTTTGATCCCCGGCTTGTTCATGTCGGTCCGCTGCGTGTCCAGGCTCAGCAGCACGCGCAGTGCCGCGCGCGAATACGGCGCCCGAAACTGGTAGATTTCGTCAGTAATAGTGAACCGGCTGCCGCCAAAAGCCCGGCACAGTGGGTGCTCCGGCTCATCCACCTTCAACGTCACCGTGTCACCCGCGCCCCACGGGTGCCCATCGAAGTACCCCCCCATCAGTTCGCCGAACTCCGGCCACTCGTAACAGCAGTCCGTCGCCCCATGGATCCCCACCACGCCCCGGCCACCGCGCACGAAATCCAGCAGGCTCCGCCTGGCCGCCTCGTCAACAAACAGCTCCCCGGTAGTGTTCATGAAGCAGATCGCGTCGAACTGCCCCAGCCGATCAGGCGTGAACAGCGCCAGATCGTCGCTCACCACCGCCTCGTACGCGCCAGTCCGCTCGCCCAGCGCCGCCACTGCCGCCGCCCCGCACTCAATCGCACTGTGCCGAAACCCCTTGCATAGCGTGAACACCAGCAACCGCCGCCCCGCCTGCGGCACGGCCGGCGCCCGCTCCGGCAGGGCCGCCTCGATGTTCCGCAATTCGTCCGGCGCCAAGGCCGCACCCCACGCGGGCACCGGCTCGGCCCGGACACGCAGCCCCGCCACGCTCCCGCCGTCCTCGCCTCGCACGCGCAGCGCCGCCCCCCAGCCGCCGCCGGCATTCGTCACCTTGAGCAGGATTACGTTCCAGCCCGCCCGCAAGTCCGCCACCACCACGTCCTGTTTCTGCGCACAGCCGCGCAAGACGTCGTGCGTATGCACGCACTCCCCATTCAGCCACACCTTCAGCCCGTCATCGCTGCCAAGTTCCAGGCGCGCCCGCTGCGCCGCCGGCACGTGCAGATGCGTCAGCAGGTACGCCGCCCGGTCATTCCCGGCCACGGTCTTGTTCGCCGCCAGGTCGATATGCCAATGTCGCTCGGCATCTTCCGCCCGCGCCTGCGGCCGCCATTCCACTGCCGGCGCCTCTGGCAGCTCCGGCGCAAACACGACGTCGAGCAACTCGTTCCCACGCTTGCCCGCCTGCTCGTACGGCCCCGCCACCAGCCAGTCCGTTACATATCCCTCGACTTCCGCGACGCGCGCCAGCACGGCGTCCGCCCGCGCCGCCAACGCATCAGCCTGCTTGCTCGCCCGTACGACCTCCACCGCCCCGCGTGCCGCCGCCCAGTCCCACGGCAACAGCCCCTCCGCCACGCCCAGCACGGCCGCGGCCGCCTCGCCGCCCAACTCCTCGGCATTCATGTACCGCGTCAGCAAGGTCAAAGCGCCCACGTCACGCATTTGCCCCACGCCCGACAACAGCATCCGCCGCTCTTCAACCCGCCGCGCCACGTCCATGCCGTGCTCATACAATGCGAGTGTCTGGGCTGCCGACCTTCCCGCCTCCAGACCCACCAGCCGCGCATACGCCCGCAGCGCCAGCACGTGCAGCTTCAGTTCAGCCGCATCGGCGGCGATCTCCAACACCGTCTCCGCCGCCGTCCCGTCCGGCCACGCGCCCAGCGCACGCACAGCCGCCTCGCGCACCGCCTCCCGTTCATCCGCACTCGCCCGGCGCAGAGCGTCCAGCGCGCTACTTCCGCCCAGCCGCCCGAGCACGCGCAGCAGCGAACCGGCATCATCGACCGCCGCCCCGTCCAGCGCGGTCAGCAGCAGGGTGGCAACGTCCTCCGCACTTGCGGCTCGCCCACAGACTGCCGCCAGCGCCTCCTCCCACGCCGCCCGCTCGGGCTCGCTTCCGATTACCTGCGACAGCCCGAGCACACGCGAAACGTCTGCCGCGCTGGCCAGTGCTCCCGCCGCGCGCAGCGCAGCCATCCGTACGCCGGCATCCGCATCCGCCGCAAGCTCGTACGCGCGCCCGACTTGCTCCACCGCCCGCCGGCGCCCCAGCACTTCGAGCAACGCCGCCCGTACCTCGGGCACCACCGCCCCCAGCAGCGCGGCTATCTCCGCCGATACCCGCTCGCCACGCAATTCCGCCAAGGCCGCCTGCGCAGCCGTGCGCTCCTCCTCGTCCGCGTCCGCCATGAACGCGACCAGCGGCCCCACGGCTGCCGCCTGCCCCAGCGCCGTCGCGGCCGTCACCGCCGCCAGCCGCACACGTGTATCCTCTTCGCCCAGCGCCTGGCGCGCCAGCGGCCAGGCGGCCGCATCGCGCCGCCGGGCCAACGCCAGCAGAATCCCCGCGCGCGCCTCGCTCCCAGCCACACCCCACAGCCCCACAAACGCCGCCGTCGCCTCATCACCCGGCAAACCGGCCGCAATCTCCAGCGCCGTCGCCCGCAGTTCCGGATTCTCATCCATCGCCGCCGCCACCACGCGCTCCACCACGCCCGTCCCCAGAATCTCGCTCAGCAGGACCAGCGCGCCACACCGCTCATGCACTTCCGCCCGCGCGCCCGCATCCAGGACGCGCTCCAGCAGCGCAGTGGCCGCGCCGACCCGCCGGCGCTCCGCCAACCGCTCGGCCAGCCGCAACCGCAACGCGCTCAGCCGGGCGCGCTCCCCCCACGTCTCAGTGTTGTCGGGCAACTGCGCGTCCAGCTCGACCGCCCCTACGTTCGCCAGCGCCTGCCACGCCGCCCACTGGACATCCACATCCTCTTCATCCAGCGCCGCCAGCAACAGCGGCACGGCCGCCTCATCGTGCAGCCCGCCCAGCGCATTGATGACCGCCACGCGTTGCCCACCCCGCACATCCGTCAACGCCGTGCGCAACGCCTGTGCCGCCGCCGCACCGCCAAGCGCCTCCAACGCCCGCGCGGCCTCAGCACACGAGTCCGCGTTCCGCAGCAACCGGCCCAGAGTCGGAACCGCCTCCGCCGCTCCGACCAACATCAGTTGCTCGACAAGGAACCTCCGCACCTCCGCCGGCTGCCCGCGCTCCAACGCCGCGCACAGCTCCGCCACGAAGTCCATCCGCTGCCGTTCCTGTCCCGCACCACCCCCCTGCCACGCCAGCGCGTGCAGCACCATGCGCACGCGCGTGTCGTCCCCCGCCTCCGGCTCGGTGAGCCGCGCGCACAACTCCGCCATGTCCGCGCGCGTCAGCCGCTGCAGTTCAGCACTCAGCGTCTCCGGCGTCTCGTGGCCGTCGAACTCCACCCTTTCCAGCAACGAGCGCAGCGCAGCGCTCGGCTGCGCCGGAACTTCCTGGGCCGTGGCGGCTGCCACCGCTGCCGCAACCGTCAACACCAGCCCGACCGCACTCCACCACAAACATCGCCTGCTGTGCATGCTCATGCTTTTAGGCCCTCACAGGTGCCACGGCGCCCGCATCGGCACCGCCACCAGCCGATTGGCCTGCTCATCACCAATGAACCGCTCCCGATCCGGATCCCACCGTAGCGGCCGACCCAGGCGCAACGCGATCAGCGCCAGGTTCACCAGCGTGCACGAGCGGTGGGCCACCTCCTCGTTCCCGCCGGTCTTCTGCCGCGTCCGCACGCCGGTCTCGAAATCAACCAGCGGCTCCGGCTCCGCCACGCCCGCCAATTGCTCAAACAGCCCCGCCGGCTCCGTGCGATAGTTGTCGTACACCCTCCCCTGCGGACCCTCCAGAAACGGCGTGCCCGCCCGCTCCGCCGTGCCCCATTCGCCGCTGTTCAAATAGATCGTGTCGCCGTCGGCGTACTTCAGCGTCACCGACTCCCACAGCCCCACCGCATCCGGATGCGGCGGCCAGGGCCCCACGGCCGAAATCTCCACCGGACCCGTCTGGTCCTTCCCCAGTATGTACTGCACCGGGTCCAGGTAATGCTGACCCATGTCCGTCAGCCCGCCGCCGTCATAATCCCAGTAACCCCGGAAACTCTGGTGTACCCGATGCGGGTGGTACGGCTTCCACGGCGCCGGCCCCAGCCACATCTCATAGTCCAGGTGTTCCGGAACCGCTTCCGGCACCAGGTTCGGCCGCCCGCTCCACTCCTGCACTTTCCAGTTGAAACCCTGCGCCGTAGTGATCCGGACCGTCAGCGGCCGTCCCAAGAGCTCGCTACTCACCAGCTTCCGCAGCAGCTTCGTCGCCCCGAACTGGTAGTACGTCCCAAACCGAAAGTGCGTGTTCACCTGCAAAATGCGCCCGTAACGCCTGACCGTCTCCGCGTACACCCGCCCCTCGTGAATCGTGTGGGTGAACGGCTTCTCCGTCAGTATGTCAAAACCCGCCTGTGCCGCGGCTATGCCCATCAATGCGTGCCAATGGGGCGGCGTCGCAATGTGAATCGTGTCGATGTCGCGCCGCTCCAGCACCCGCCGCCAATCCCGATAGGCCGCACACCCCCGGCCGGCCTTCTCCACCGCCGCCGCCAGGTGCTGCTCGTCCACGTCACACACCGCCAGCGTCTGAGGCGGCTGGCCGACCTTGTTCTCCGTCACGTGTCCGGCCAAACCCATCCCACCCGTACCAATCACCGCCCGCGTAATCACCTCGCTCGGCGGCGTATACCCCGGCCCGCCCAGCACATGCCGCGGCACAATGTAAAACGATGCCCCGGCCGTCAGCGCCTGCTTCAAGAACGTCCGTCGCGAGGTTCTGCTTTTGCTCATCGTGAGCGCTCCTGGGGAAGATCTGCGCCGGCACCTTTTTGCCTAATCGTAGCCCGTCGCCGGCCTCCGCAGAAGCGCGTCGGCGTCGCCTCAATCACGACTCCCAACCCGGCAAGTCGCGCCCGAAATGCTCGCAGCGCTGCTCTCCGCCGCCGGCCGGCAACACCAGCCCGGCCACCTGCGCGTATCTGGCGCAATACTGCGACACCTCTGCCGCCGACAACACCATAAACGCCGTCGACAACGCGTCCGCCAGAGCCGCGCTTGGCGCCAGCGCCCAGGCCCCGTCGGCACCGGTGGCCGGACATCCGGTCCGCGGATCGACAATGTGCGCCCCGTGCAGCCGCCGACCCGATCCGCTGAGCGCCGCGTCGCGCAGCCGCACTTGCCCCAGCACCGCCGCCGGCTGCCGCGGGTCGCGCACGCCGACCGTCCAGCCCGGCTGCCCCGGTGGGCTGCCCAGCGCGTAGACCGTGCTCTGCCCGCAATGAAGCAGGGCCGCACCCACGCCCCAGTCACGCAATAGCGCGGCCGCCTGGTCCAACGCGTAGCCCTTGCCGATCGCCCCCAGGTCCACGACCGTCCCATCCGCCAGCATCCGCACGGCCATCGCCGTTCGGTCCAGCTCGATGCGCCCCGCCGGCCGCGCCCCGGCCGAATCCGCCGTTACGTCAAACGCGCCGGCCGTCTCGCGGTTCACCCGCAACGCCAGCTCCAGGCAATCGAACACGTCAACTCCCACCCGCACGGCTTGCTCGGCCCGCAAGGCATTGATCCGCGCCACGTCGCTCGTCGCCACGAAGCGGCTTAGTTCCCCTTCCAGCCGCTCGATCTCGGCGAACGCCGCCCGTGCCGCCTGCTCGGCCTGCTTCGCATCCGCTCCAACGATCCCCACCCCCCACACACATGCCATCGCCCTCCGCTCAAACCAGTTTGGCCAGCCGGCACCGTTGTCCACCGACAGCGGCCCGTGCGCCTCCTCAGGGCCCATGCGTCGCCGCCTCCTCCCGCCGCGCGAACTCCTCGTACAATCCGCGCTCCACGTACACCAGCAGCCGCACATCCGGCCGCAGCCCATACGTGCTGACCTGGTACGTATCCTCGCCAGTGAACGCGGCCGGCAGCGACTCCGCCAAGTCGTTTGTCACAATCACCACCGGCGCGGCAACCTCTTCCGGCGGCCGCTCCCAAAACCCCACGCGATTCAGGCGGCGCAAATACCACGGCAGCGGCCAGGAATCGTCCGCGACGACGCGCACCAGCATGTCCCACCCGTCGGCGTGCACCTGCGCCAGCCGCTCCACCCAGTCCGCCGCCCGCACCACGCCGCTCAGCGGATGCGCATACACATATGGATTACGATAGTCTCCGCAGAACCGATACGCGGCCCGCCACGCCTGCCAGCCAAGCTGCCCGGCTGCCAGACCCAGCACTGTCGCCACAACCGCGCGCCGCCTGGACCCGCGCATCCAGCCCGGCACCGCGGCCGCTCCCACCCCCGCCAGGAGCACCAGCGGATGAAAGAACTGAATCAGACACCAGGGCGTCTTGTAGGGAATCACCGAGTACACGACTACTATGAACGCGCCATACAGCGCCACAAACCGCACCAGCCCGCCCCCTGGTGCCCTGCCATGGCAGCCGCCCTCGGTATTGCCCTTCGCCTCCCGCCGCAGCGCCACCATGCCGCCGCCCAGCGCCAGCACCAGAATGAGCGCTTCGCTCCACCACGGCCCCGGCGCCGCGCGCCAATACGCCAGCATCTGCAAGTAGTAGTACCACGCATGGTCATGCAGCCCGGCTCCGCCCGCCCGCTCGAAGTACGTGCCATACGCGCGTAACGAATCCCATGGACCCCGCAGGTTCTGCCCCAATGACGAGAAGACCAGCACGGACACAACGACCGCCGCCGCGCCGCCCCACACTACCGCGCCCGGCCGCAGCCGCTTCCACGCGCTGCGCCAGCGCCGTTCCCATGCCACTGTCAGCGCCAGCGCAGTCAACATACCCCCATAGCTGATAATGCACGTCTCCTTCGTTGCGTGCATCAACCCGATACTGGTGCCCGCCAGCACCGCCCACATTATCCGCCGCGACTGCGCATACCGCCATCCGCAACCGATTACTGCAAAGGCGAAGAAAGCCAGCAACATCTCCTGTATGTAATACCGGCTGTAGAAGACCAGCACCGGCGACAACGCCGTAAGAACCCCCGCCGCCAGTGTCGCCCCGCGCCCCAACCCGTCGGCGACCAACAACAACAGTAGTATCAGTCCGACGCCGAACAGCACCGGCACCAGCCGAAAGGTCGCCTCCGTCGTCTCCGCCAGCGTCCGCGCCCCGCTTAGCCACACGATCGGCAGCGTGGCATAGTACAGCACCGGCCCGTGGTATTCCTCCGGATCGTAAACATACTCTCCCGTTCGCCACAGCCCGTCGAACTTGACCGCGTGCACTGCCTCATCGCCGTGCATCGGCCGCCGGTCGAGCTGCGGCAGCCGCAGCGCCAGCCCCCCGGCGACAATCAGCAGGCCCAGGCCCACCGCCCAGCAACCGCGTTTCATTTCGCCGGCCGCGCGAACACCTCGACCTCCACGTAGTGGTTCTGATCGTCGGTCGTGCTGCCATTACTGCAAAGCCGCACGTAGCGCGCCTGCTCCCCACGCGCATCGATCAGCTTGCCCTCGTACGTGTCCCAGTACTCCTTGTCCCGGCCAATACCCAGACCGGCCGAGTTGTCATGATCATTGTTGAACAGCGTGCGCACATTGGTGATGAAATCGGCGTCGTCCGCCACCTGCACGAGCACGTCATGATAGACGCGCGCGTTCAGATGGTAATGCCACACAAGTACCCCGTGCAGCGTGTACGCCTCCTTCAAGTCAATCTGTACCCATTGCACACCCGGACCCAACTCCACATATGTCCCCTCTTCGGCCGCCTTCTGCCCATCCGTCACGAATTTGAGCGCTCCGATGATCGGCTCCTTGTCGCTCGACGTTACCGGCTTGTCGCGCGCCACATTCTGCGTCCCTGGCGGCACCATCAACGGCGGCCGCGGCCCCTTGCGCGGCTCTTCCAGGTTCACCGAGCCCGGCGGCACGTGCCTCGGCGTGCCGCGAAAGGCCGGCTTCGGCAGCTCCAGCTCCAGCGCAACCAGCCCGGCCTGCTCGGCCGCCGCCGCCTTCGCCGCCTCCCTGGTCTGTTCCGCCTGCCCCGGCTGATTGCCAACCGCCAGCCCGGCCAGCACCGCCGCGACCATCAAACCCACTGCGCCCCGCGCCCAGCCACCTGCTGCCAACATGATTACCGCTCCCATGCGCCCTTTGCTCCAGGCTCTCATTGCTCATCCGCCTCGAACCGCCCGCGCCCGCCACACGCGCACCAACCACAAACCAGCGGCTACCGTCAGCCCCAACGCACTGTACAGATGAACCTCAACCAGCACCGCCTGCCCTTGGTAGCCAAACACCGGCCACATCGCCACCAGCATCGACCCGATTGTCACCAAACCCAGCACCATCGTCACCCCCAGCAGCCCTTTGGACAGCGCATCACTCATGTTTAGCACGCCCGTACCCTGCCAGCCGAAACGCCGCCGCCCACCCCACAGCAACGCCAGTACCCCCAGCCCCACCGCGAACAGCGGCGCTCCGGCCATGTGCGCCAGCAGCAGCCAGCCCGACACGCCCGCTCCAACCCAGGCGCCGCCGAAGCCCGTCAGCGCACTGACCGCCAGCCCCAGCAACAGCAGCACCAGCGCCGCCGTCTCTGCCCAGCGCCGGCCGCAGTTCCGCGCCCCACCCTTCTCACACGCGCGCGACCTCGCAACCAGCAAAACTTGCAGCACGACCGCCGCCACCACCACCGCACACACCAGCGCCGCCAGCTTGAAAACGGGCCGCACCGCGAACCCCAACGCCCACGCCCGCGTCAGCAGCCCATCGTCGCCGCGCAACGCGCACATCAGGCCCGCGTCCGCCCACGGCTGCAACGCCGAATCCACGCCCGACGCCACCGTACCGCCAAAGTAAATCACGCCCGTGCGCGCGTGGCAGTCCTCGCAGCCCAGCGCCCCCAGCGCCTGCGCCGCCGGTCGGACATCATGCGCCATTGGCCAGCCGTAGTGCCCATCCCCACCCGCCACCAGCCGCTCCGGCGTAATCTTCCCATCCGGCTGCCGCAGAAAGATCGGCCCCACCACCGCCGGCAGATCGTCAGCCGCCCGATCGCTCACCGCCCGTCCCAACCCGTGCGCCCGCGCCGTCTGGAACCGCGCCGGAGTCGCTGCCGGCCACGGCCCGCTGTGGCACGCCGTGCACGCCAGCCGCTCCAGGTGAATCGGCGGTAAGCCCCGGTGCAGCGGATGCGGCGCGCCATGGTGCCCGCCCAGCCGCAGCCACGGATCCTCCGCACACGCGACGCCCATGTGACAGCCCCGGCACGAATACGCCCCGACGGCCGGATCCACCCGCTCCGCTGACTCCCCCTCGTAACCGCGCACGATCAGGTGATCGAGCGCGTTTTGGTGACAATCCACGCAACTCAGCCCGGCCGCCAGATGCACGTCCTGGGAACTGGTCGTCGCCGCCCCCGCATCCGCGCCAACCACGCGCACAGAGTGGCAGAAGTAGCACCGTTCGTTCGTCGGCCGCGGTGCAATATCGAAAAGCACCCGGTCATCCGCGTCAAAAAGCCCGACGTTCCACACCAACTCCGGCCCCCGCACGGGCGGCAGGTTCGGATCGGTCGGCATCAGCGGATCCCAGTCGTCCGGCAAATCCTTGGCGTCGCCGCGCAGCACCGCCAACCCCAGCGCCACCGTCGCCGCCCACTTGTAGTTCTCCCGCTCAATCTGCCGCGCCAGCTCCGCCGGATCGTGCTGCCGTCCGGCGGCGTGACACATCATGCAGTCGATCTCCAGCGGACCCGAAATCTCCCAGCGGGCCCGCTCGCGCGACGCCGCCACCACCTCGGCCGCCGGCTCCCCAAAGCCGCCGCCCGGCGTGTATCCGCCAAAACGCCGCAGAAACTGCCAATCCGTAAGCCCCGCCTCGTCGGGCCGGGCCGTCCCCGGCCAACCTCGACCGGACAACAGCGTCTGCCCGCCGGTTTTCGCATCGATCAGCACCCACGGCTCACCTGCCCGGCCCCCCGGCAACCCGCGCCGCTGCTCGCTGAAATGCCAACCCCCGCTGATCAAGCGGTAATCGTGACACTTACCGCACGTCATCTTCGGCGAATACGGGCCCGCGAACGAGTCCCGCGGGTCAATGATTCGGCCGTCGTGGTCGTACAGCGAAATGCGATGCACGTACGGCGCCCGGCTGTCCGTCCGCAACAGTTGCCCGGTCTCCTCAGCCCCGAGCGCGGCGGCGGCAACCGACCAGGCCAACACCGGCAGCAACGCCCCGGCCCGCACCCCCCGGCGCAATGCCCCCGCCACAGCCACGCTCTGGCAGCTCAAACAACGAACTCCTTCGGGTCGAAGACATACCGACAACCCGCCGCGACCGCATCGTTCGCCCGCATCACCGCCACGCACGTCCCGTACGCCACCTCCGGCGGACAGGTCAGCTCCGCCCGCCCCCGAATCGCGTCGAAGAAGTTCTCCAGGTGCAGTTGCACCGAGCGCTTCATGCTCGCGGCCAGCAACTCCTGCGTCTCGGCGGCCTTCTCGCCCTCGCCCGTCAGCGTCTCGCCAATCTTCAGCTCGATCGCCTCGCGCCCCATCTGCTCGACCTTCTCCGCCTCATCCTCCCACTCGCGCCGCTTGGCGTGCGCCTCACGCAGCACGTAGCCGGTCTTGCCGTCGTCGGAAATAGTCAGCGACCCCTCGTCGCCCATGAACTGCTCGTAGAACCCGCCATGGCTGGTCGTGTTCAACACCTGGTACATCCCGCGCACCGGTCCGCCCGGCGTCTCGTACTCGTAAATCGCCATGACGTTGTCGTACCAGTCACGCCCGGCCTGCTCCCGGTAGTAGTCCAGCCCGCCGCTCGCCAGCACCGCTCGCGGATGCCCCCGCAGGAACCAGTCAAAGATGTCAACCTGGTGTGAGCCCAGGTCCGCCATCGGTCCCCCCGAGTACTTGCGATACCAGCGCCAGTTGCGGAACTCGTCCATCGAGCCGTAGCCGCAGCGCCCCAGCGTCTCCGCATCCAGCTCCTTGCCCTGCGGCCAGCCCTGCTCCTCCAGCCGCGCCCGGTTCCACTGGGCATAGCAGTGCGTCATTCGCCCGAGAATGCGGTCCTTCTCGATCATCTGCAGCGCGTGGACATAGCGCGGACTGCTGCGCCGCTGATGCCCGATCTGCAAGTGCCGGCCGGTCTCGCGGGCCGCCAGCACCATCTGCCGCGCCCCCTCCACCGTGTTCGACATCTCCTTCTCGCAGTACACGTGCTTGCCGGCCCGCAAGCACGCCACCGTCTGCTCCGCGTG
Organism: uncultured Planctomycetales bacterium; assembly: GCA_964550375.1. GTDB lineage: Bacteria > Planctomycetota > Phycisphaerae > UBA1845 > Fen-1342 > JAAYXS01. Next base: position 66,103 of record CAZJYX010000002.1, read on the forward strand.
TACCCAGTCCGGCGTCGCCACAATGACCGCGTCCAGGTGCCGCTCCCGCTCCAGCATCTCACGGTAGTCCGCGTACACGCTCACCGGCTGGTCGTACTTCTTCAAGATGTTCTGCGCGTACTCCTGGTGGTACGGCCAGACGTCGCAGATCGCCACAAACCGCACGTTCGGGATCTTCAGGCAGTTTGTCAGCAGCCAGCGCCCCTGGCTGCCCGGCCCGATCATCGCCACGGCCAGCTCGTCCCCGTCGCCGCCCGCCGCCGCCTGCGCCCACGCCGGCACACTCAACGCCACTCCGGCCGCCGCCGCGGCCTGCACAAACTCCCGCCGCGTGATCCTGTTTCCCGACTGCATGCTCGACTCATTGCTCATGGATTACCTGCTGGTTGCGCTCCACTCCCCCGCGCGTCTGCCAAGTGCCACAATGTAGCCCGCCGCCGCCAAGAGCGTCAAACTCATGCCCCCGCCGCACCGCTCCGGCCGGCCACGTCCGTTGCCCTGCGGGCCCGCTCCGGCTATCGTGCCGCCGTCGCCAGATAGCCCACGGATGGCCGCCGATCGCCATGGAAAGCGTCCCCGACAAACCGCCGCTACTGCTGCCAGAATCCTCCGAACAACCCTCGCTTTCCGTCGTTATCCCGGCCTTCAACGAGGCCGCCCGCATCCTGAATACCCTCACTCGCATCCATGAGTACCTCCTCGGTTCCGGCTGGCGCTTCGAGCTCGTCATCATCGACGACGGCAGCCGCGACGACACCGTCTCCATCGTTCGCGACTTCGCCCGCCACAACCGCAACGTCCGCCTAATCATCAATCCCCGCAACCGCGGCAAAGGCTTCGCCGTCCGGCAAGGCATGCTCGTCGCCGCCGGCGACCTCATGCTCATGTGCGATGCTGACCTCTCAACGCCCATCGAGCAAATTGAGCAACTCCTACCCTGGACGCAACGCGGCTGCCACGTCGTCATCGGCTCCCGCGACCTGCCTGACTCGCGCCTCGACCCCCCGCAGCCCGCCCGCCGTCGCCGACTGGCCGCGATCTTCCGTACGCTGCGCCGCCTGCTGCTCCTGCCGGAATTGCGCGACACCCAATGCGGCTTCAAGCTCTTCCGCCACGATGCGGCCCGCGCCATCTTCAGCCGCCAGCGCTGTAACGGCTGGCTCTTCGACTGCGAGGTCCTCGGCCTGGCCGACCGGCTCGGCTTTCGCATCCAGGAGGTCGGCGTCCACTGGCAGGACAACGCCGACAGCAGCGTCCGCCTGCTCCCCGCCGCCCTCGCCGCCCTTCCCACCCTGCTGCTGATTCGCCTGCGACTGCTGAAAGTCCGCTAACGCAGCTCACGCCATCACGGCCAGAACGCCGCCACGGCCACTATGAGCCAGATGACCGTCCCGACTGCCAGCTTGATCATTCGCCCTGCCAGCGTCCCCACGCCCGCCCCCACGCCCGATTTCACCGACACCGCCAGCGTTCGCCCGCTCCATAACTCCAGCAGCCACGCCCCCGCCGCCGCCCCTACACATGCCCCGATCAAGGTTCCCACCACCGGCACCGGAATCAGCGGCGTCGCCACGATCGCACCAACAAAGCCGCCCAGGAGCGCGCCGCCGGCTCCCCAGCGGCTCCCGCCCGCCCGCGTTGCCCCCAGCACGCCGGTCAGCAGCTCGGCCGCCTCGGCCAGTGCCGCCAACATGGCAATCGCGACCAGCGTCGTCACGCTGAACATCCGGCCCGCCCCCGTGTCCGGATCGCCCCATTGCCACCACGCCAGCGCCGCCGTGGATGCCACCATGAGCCACGTCCCCGGCAGACCCAGCAGCACCGTGACCAGCCAGCCGGCATTGAGCAGCACCAGCAGCGTGGCCCACAAGTACATCATTGCTCAGCACCACCAGGCCGGCCGACCGCCACGTAACCCGCGCGCTTCAACCGGCAGGGCAATCGGCTCGCCGCACTCCCGGCTAAAGCTTCTCAATCTGCCCGTCGCCGGCCCTGATGTCGTCGCGGAACAGCAGCAGGAACACCAGCGCGCATAGAACAGTGATGCCCGTCGGGACCATGAAGAAGCCCGTCCAGTTCGTCGCCCCGTCTACGCCCTTGAACAGGTCCCAGCACCAACCGGTGAACAGCGTGCCCAGGAAGTTACCCAGTCCCAGCGTGAAGAAGGCCAACAGCGCCTGCGCCGAGGCGCGCATGTCGTCCTTGGCCTTCATATTCACGTAGATCTGGGAGGCCACGAAGAAGAACGCGTAGCCCAGTCCATGCAGGGTCAGGGCGGCCACATTGACCGGCAAATTGGGAATCACGAACAACAGGTAGCGCACGGGCCAGGCCAGAATGCCGATGGCCATCGTCCGCCGCACGCCGAAACGCTTCAGCGCCACGTGCAGCAAGGCGAACAGCACAACGATCTCGGCGACCTGGGCCACGGTCATGATCGCCGTAACCGCTGTGGACGCCGCCCCACGGTCCACCAGGAAGTTCGCCGTTGGAATGTAATAGAACTGCAACTCGGTGGTCACCACGAACGAGACCAGGATGAACACCAGGAAGTTGCGGTCCTTCAGGAGCGAGAGGGCCTCCAGGAAGGCCAGCGGGTTCTGCGATGATTTCCGCGGCGGCGTGTGTGGCAGGGCCAGGCAGAACACCCCCATCAGCAACGAGAGCACCGCCCCAATCAGCAGCAGGTCACTCTTGTCCACCCATTGCTCCGACTGCCACGTCGAGCGGATACCCCAGACCGCCAGGCCGGCCACAATCCAGCCGATCGTGCCCCACTGCCGGATTCTGCCGAAGTCGCGCTCCGCGTCGCGCAGATTGTGGAAGCAGATCGAGTTGGTCAGGGCCAGGGTTGGGGCGTAGCACAGACTGTAGGCGAGCATCCAGCCCCACATCGGAGTGAACTCGGTCTGCGTCGCCGCCAGGTACATGAACACGGCCCCCAGCAGGTGCGCTAGGGCCAGGAATAGTTGGGTGGGCATGAAACGGTCAACGAGTTGGCCGCCGATGAAGGGAGTCACCATGCACGCCAACCACAGGCAGGCGAAGATCCAGCCGATCTGCTGCCCGCTGAAGCCCAGCGTGCTCTCCAGGTACTGCGCCAGGGCGGTGGACCACGCGCCCCAGATGGCGTACTGGAGAAACATCATGATAGAAAGACGAACCAACGGCGCCGCTCCGCGCGCGCCGGGCGTTCCGATTTGGGCCGGCTGGGGGTTTTCCGCGCACTCACTCATGCCTTTGACGTCCTCTTCTCTGGACAGTGATACTCCGAGCAGGCGACGATTCTAGCGGCCTGACCGGTGGGCGTCACGACACCCATAACGCGGTTTGATCCGACCGCGAGAAGATCCTACATTGCCCCTGCGTGTCGCCGGATGTGTGACCGAAGGCCATCCTCAGGAGCCAGGGTAGCGCAGGTGACCAATCGATACTTCCCACGTATTAGCGCCCGACTCCAGCGCCAGGCTGTCCAGACGCACTGCTGTACGCCCCGGCCGGCGCAGCCGCACTGATAACCGCGTCCCCCACGGAGAACATGACCATGACCACGCCACTCTGGGCTCGCCTGCTGGCACCCGCCTTGTTCCTGCTCACCGCCCAAACCGCCGCCAGCGCCTGCACCAACGCCATTATCACCAAGGGCGCCTCCGCCGACGGCTCCGTCATCATCACCTACACCTGCGACGGCGAGTTTCACCCGCGTCTGCAACGCTACCCCGCCGCCGACTACCCACCCGGCGAGATGCTCGACATTCGCGACTGGGGCGGCCAGCTCCGCGGCCAGATTCCCCAGGTCGCCCACACCTACGCCGTCGTCGGCCTCATGAACGAGCACCAGCTCGCCATCGCCGAAACCACCTTCGACGGCCGGCTCGAACTCCAGAACCCCACCGGCGTCATGCACTACTGGGACCTCATGCGCCTGGCCCTCCAGCGCGCCCGCACCGCCCGCGAAGCCATCCAGGTCATGATCGGCCTTGTCGAACGGTACGGCTACCGCTCCACCGGCGAGTCCATCTCCATCGGCGATCCCAACGAGGCCTGGCTCCTTGAGATCATCGGCCGTGGCCCGGGTCGCCACGGCGCCCTGTGGGTCGCCGTCCGCATTCCCGACGGCCAGATCTGCGTCCACGCCAACAAGGCCCGCATCGGCGAGTTCCCCCTCGACGACCCCGAAAACTGCCTCTACGCCGCGGACGTCATCTCCTTCGCCGTCGAGTGCGGCTACTACGACCCCGCCTCCGGCCGGCCATTCCGCTTCTGCGACGCCTACTGCCCGCCCACGCCCAGGAATCAGCGCTACGCCGAAGCCCGCGTCTGGAGCATCTTCCGCCGCGCCGCTCCCTCGTTGAATCTCTCGCCCGACTACCACCGCGCCGTTGACGGCGCCGCGCCCTACCCGCTCCACATCAAGCCGGACCGCCCGCTCGCCCTCGCCGACGTCTTCGCGCTCATGCGCGATCACTACGAAGGCACCGACTTCGACATGACCCAGGGCCTCGACGCCGGCCCGCACAACACGCCCAACCGCTGGCGACCGATCAACTGGACCGTCGGCGACGGCGAATACACCTGGGAACGACCCATCTCAACCCAGCAGACCGGCTTCTCCTTCGTCGCCCAGTCCCGCCACTGGCTGCCCAACCCCGTCGGCGGCCTGCTCTGGTACGGCGTCGATGATACCTACACCACCTGCTACGTCCCGCTCTACTGCAGCATCGACGCGCTGCCCGAATCCTTCACCACCGGCAGCCTCGGCAGGTTCTCCTGGGACTCCGCCTGGTGGGTGTTCAATTTCGTCGGCAATTACGCCAATCTGCGCTATTCTGACATGATCGGCGACATCCAGGCCGTGCAGCGCGACCTCGAAGGCACGCTCCTGGCACTTCAGCCCGCCGTCGAGAAGACCGCCCTCGAACTGGCCGGCAGCGATGCGCAGCTTATGCGCCGCTACCTCACCGACTACTGTGTCTGGCACGCCGAGGATGTCGTGCGCCGCTGGCGTCAACTCGGCGAGCACCTGGTGCAGAAGTACAACGACGGCTATGTGCAGGACCCCGACGGCCAACCGCAGGAGCGCGGCTATTCACCCGAATGGCTCCGTCGCGTGCTCGCTGAACGCTCGGACCAGTATCGCCTGAAGCCGACGCCGGTGGGCGTCCCCGAGTCGCGCCTGATCGACTAGCGCCGGGCGGGCGGCGCGCGGCGTGAGCCTACAGATCCGGGCGGCCGTGGCGTAGAATTGCGCCCATGGCCCCCAGCTTCGAGAATGTCCGCGTATCGGTCGTGATGCTGTATCCCCGCCCCTTGCCCTATGCGCCCGCGGCTTTCACTGCCGGCGTCCAGGCGGCGCTCGACCAGGACCATGCCGACATCGAGCTGTTTGTCGTGGACGCACGCGGCCCGCAGACGTCGCTGGACTTCCTGCCCGCCAACGCCGATCCGGCCCGCGTTCAACACTGCCCCGACGACTACGCCGACCGAGCCGCCATGCTGGTCCGCGCCCTGGACGCCGCCACTGGCGAGTTCCTGCTCATGCTCCTGACCGATCAGGCCGCCGTGCAGCTCAAACGCTCGGCGCTCCGAACCATGCTCATGGCGGCATTGCGGGAAGCCCACCAGTTCGGCCCGGCCGGCCTGGTCTACGCCGACTACGAGCGCATCCTGCCCGGCGGCCAGCGCCAGGACGTCCACCTGCTTGACTGGCATCCCGGTCGCCTCCGCGATAGCGTCGATTTCGGCCACGCGCTGCTATTCCACCTGCCCACCGTCCGCGCCTTGGGCGGTATCGATCGGGCTTATCAGGTCGCGGCCCTCTACGACCTGCGCCTGCGCATTTCGGAGGAGCACCGCCTCGTGCACGTGGCCAACCGGTTCGGCGGCGCGCTCTACTCCGTCGCCGCGCCGGCCGACGCCCACAATGTCTTCGCCTATCTGCTGGACGATCCGGCGACGCAGCGCGACATGGAACGCGCCTGCACCGCCCACCTGCGACACAACGGCGCCTACCTGGCCCCCGGTGCGCACATCCGGCCCGTCCAATACGCGCCCGCCGAGTTGGCCCGCTTCACTGACTGTCTCGCCAGCATCATCATCCCCGTTCATCGGCGGCCGAAGTTCATCGGCCACGCGATCGCGAGCGCGCTGGCCCAGACCGAACGCAGGCTCGAAGTAATCGTCGTCGTCAACGGAGGCTTGGCCGACCCGACCGCGGACGCCGTCCGCCGCCACCTGCCCGGCGGCGACCGCCACGACCCAACCGCCCCGCCCGTCCGCCTGATCGTCGTTGATGTCAACAACCTCGGCCTCTGCCTCAACGCCGGCTTGACCGCCGCCCGCGGCAAGTACTATGTCCAGCTTGATTCCGACGACCGCCTTACGCCTGACGCCGTCGCGCGCCTCATCGAGGTCTTCGAGTCCGACCCGACCATCGGCGTCGTGATCGGCTCCTACGAAGTCTGGACGCTCGACGAGCGCACCGGCCAGGTGCAGCGCGACCCGCGCATCCCGGTCGTCAGGCATGAGGAGTGGACCGCTGACAACGGCCGCAACAACCTCCTACGCCTCAACGGTGCCGGCGCCCCCCGCGCCGCCCATATCAAGGTCATCCGTGAACTCGGCTGGTTCGGCGTTAACGATACGCCCGCCTGCCGCAACTACGGCGAAGACTACGACCTCGTGCTCCGCATCAGCGAGCGCTATAACGTCGGCCGCGTCTGGGAGCCCATCTACCGCGTCATCCGCCACGCCGGCGGCACCGACCACGCCATCGACCAGGCCACCATCGACCGCAACGACAACGCCAAGGACCACATGCGGCTGGCCGCCCTGCGACGCCGCCAGGCCCTCAACACCCACCCGGAGCAAACACCGTGAGCGTGCCCGAACCGCTGCTGATCGGCGTCGACGGCGGCGCCACTGAGGTCAAGGCCCACGCCGTCGCGTGTGACGACCTGGCCAACCCTGCGTCCTTCACGCTCCGCCCCGAGTCCGCCGCCCGCTGCTACCCCGAAACCGCCGGCTTCAGGCCCGTGCCGCTCGCTGAACAGCTCGCGCAGCGCCAGGCCGGCCGCATCCGCCTGACCGCCGCCGAAGTCACTCAGGGCCGTGCATGGATTGACGCCGCGACGGCCGCCATCGCGGAGGTCGCCGGCCAGTGCGGCACGCACCGCATCCTCCTGGGGATAGGCCTGCCAGGTCTCAAGACGCCCGATCAGCGCGGCATCGCCGTCTGCAACAACGGCCCGCGCATCCCGGACTACCTCGACGCCCTTGATGATGCCCTCGCGGCGGCCGGGCTCGAACTCGCCGCCCCATTATCCAGGCTCGGTAACGACGCGGACTGCTGCGGCCTCGGCGAGGAGTACGCGGCCGACGGCCTTTTCCGCGACGTCGCCAACGCCTACTACGTTGGCTGTGGCACGGGCGTCGCCGACGCCCTCAAGCTCCACAACCGCCTCATACCCTTCGACGACGCGCAAACCTGGTTGCTCAAAGCCTGGCAGTTCCCGTGCATCCTCGGGCCCACATTCGAGCAACTCATCTCGGCGGCCGGGCTCAACCGCGTGTATGGCCAATTGCTCGCCCGAGGCGGCACTACTGCTCCGCCAGATACGACCAGCCCGTACCCTGAGGTTCAGGCGGCCGCCGGCGAACCGACCGCCATCGCCTGGCTCGAGACCGCCGCCTTGGTCCTGGCCGAGCTGATCTTCGAACGCCTCTGGACCATCCGCCGCGGCCGCCCCGACGACCCGCCGCGCGGCCTGGCCTACGCCGATCTCGACCCGGACCATCCCTTCCGCGGCACCATCCTCGACCGCGTCATCATCGGCCAGCGCTTAGGCCGGATCCTCGACCAGCCTGACTATCGCCCCTTCTTCCACGACCGGCTGGCTGCCTGCCTGGCCGTCGCGATTGAGAATACGCACGACCAGGACCTCATAGCTGCCTGCCTGCAAGAGCGCCACCTGCGCCCCGGCTGGCTCGTGGCTTCCCGCCTGCGTGCCGCCCCTGCCCTCGGCGCCGCCATCACCGCCGCCTGCGCCCTCCACACGCCCGCGTAGGCGCATTGCCAGCCCACCACGATTCGGCCACACTAGCCACACGCCCGAACGGTGCGCGTGCCCGATCTTTCACGATCCCCAGTGGAGCCCGCAGAATGCAGAGCCGCGGACACCTCCTGACTGAACTACGCAACCCCCGTTCGACGCACCTCGACCGCATGTCGATCGCCGAAGCGGTTGACCTCATGAACTCCGAAGACGCCACGGTGGCCCCGGCCGTGGCGGCCGCCCGCGCCGACATCTGTCGCGCCATCGAGCTGGTCGTCGCTGCCTTCAACGCCGGCGGCCGCCTCATCTACGTCGGCGCCGGCACCAGTGGCCGGCTGGGCGTCCTCGACGCGGCCGAATGCCCGCCCACCTTTCTATCCGACCCGCGCATGGTCCAGGGCGTCATCGCCGGCGGCTACGACGCCCTCCGCCGCTCCATCGAAAACGCCGAGGACTTCCCCGCCGACGGCGCCGCCAGAATCGACGAGCTCGATGTCGGCCCGCGCGACGTCGTCATGGGCATCACCACCGGCGGCACCACCCCCTACGTGCACGGCGCCCTGCAACGCGCCCGCCAGCGCGGCGCCAAGACCATCTTCTTCGGCTGCGTCGCCGGCACGGACGTCACCGACGACGCCGACGTCTCCATCCGCGTCCTGGTCGGCCCCGAGGTCATCGCCGGCAGCACGCGCCTCAAGGCCGGCACGGCCACCAAGATGGTTCTCAACATGATCACCACCATCAGCATGGTCCGCATCGGCAAGACGTTCGAAAACCTGATGGTCGATGTCAACACGCGCGTCAACAGCAAGCTCATCGAGCGCGGCACCCGCATCATCCAGGCCATTACCACCCTCGACCCACCCGCCGCCCGCGCCCTGCTTGACCATGCCGGCGGACACGTCAAGACCGCCCTGGTCATGCACGCTCGCCGCGTTGATCGCCCAACCGCCGAACGGCTGCTCGCCGATCACCACGGCCACGTCGCTGACATCCTCGCGGCGAAAACCGCATGAGCTGCGACCTGCTGGCCAGCCTCAGCGCTCGCTTCACCTGGATCGACTGGTCCGTCGTGCTCGGCTACCTCGCCCTGACCACCTGGCTCGGCACCGCCCTCGCCGGCCGCCAGGCCACCATCCGCGACTTCTTCCTCGGCGGCCGTAAGCTCCCCTGGTACGCCGTCAGCGGCTCCATCATCGCCACCGAGATCAGCGCCGTCACGTTCGTCGGCGTGCCCTACGTCGTCTTCAATACCGGCGGCAACTTCACCTACCTGCAACTCGGCCTCATCGGCAACCTGCTCGCCCGCGTAATCGTCGGCTACGTCCTCGTCCCCGCCTACTACAAGCGCGAAGTCTACAGTCCCTATGACTACATGGGTAACCAACTCGGCGGAAACGTCCGCGGCGTCGCTTCTGCCCTCTTCGCCCTCGGCGGCGTACTGGCCCAGTCCGCCCGCGTCTATCTGACCGCCCTCGTCCTCACCGTCGTACTCAGCGATCAGCTCGGCTGGCTGGCGGATCATTGCGGGGGCGGGCCGCTGGCCTGGGCCATCATCCTCATAACGGTCGTGGCCGTCGCCTGGACGCTCATCGGCGGCATCGCCACTGTCATCTGGACCGACGTCCTGCTGTTCCTCATGTTCGTGGCCGGCGCCGTGGTGGCCCTCGCCACCGTCGCAGCCAATCTGGATGGCGGACTGGCCGGTCTGTTCAGCGCCGGCTGGTATGCCCGCGAAACCAGCGCCTGGTGGGACTGGGGCAAGTTCACCCTCTTCGACTTCGAGACTACCTGGCCCGCCATCCTCACCAAGCCCTACACCATCTGGGCCGCGGTCATCGCCGCCACCTGGGGCGGCCTCGGCCCGTACGGCACCGACCAGCTCATCGTCCAGCGCATGTTCTGCTGCCGCAGCGCACGCCACGCCCGCTGGGCCATGATCACCAGTGCCGCCGGCCTGCTGGTCACGGTCATGGTGATGCTCGTCGGCGTTGGTCTGTATGCCTACTACCGCCAGTCGCCGCCCGACCTGGCGCCGGAGGTCGCCCGCCACCCCGATTTCCCCATGCTGACCGGCGAGGCGCTGACGCTCTTCAACCGCGAGCCCAACCGCATCTTCCCGATCTTCATCGTTGACGTGATCCCCATTGGCCTCAAGGGTATGCTCATAGCCGCCATCTTCGCCGCCGCCATCTCCAGCCTTACCAGCATCCTCGCCGCCCTGAGCCAGACGACCATGTCGGCCTGCTACCTGCCCCTGCGCCAATTCCTCCGGCCCACGGCCGCGCTCGATGAGGCCCGCGCAGAACGTCACGCCGTCCGTGCCGGCCGCGTGTTCGTGCTGTTCTGGGGCGCAATTCTGGCGCTGATGGCCTACGTCGCCGCCGGGATGACAACCCACTACCCCGCCATCCTCGACCTCGCCTTGGCCATGGCCGGCTTCACTGGCGGCGCCCTGCTGGCCGGCTTCCTGCTGGGCTTTCTGCCGCTGAGAGTTGACGGTTGGGGCTATCAGTTCGCGGCCCCGCTCTCAGTGCTCTTCGTCTTCGCCGCCGTCTTCCACGCCCCCTGGTCATTCTGGGTGACCTGCCCGGCCGGTGCCGCTCTGCTGGTCTGGTGGCTAGTAGCGACGTGGACCTATCGCCCGGCGCGCCCGCCAGTGTTGCCCGTGTTGCTTCAGACCGCGCTTCTTGTTGTCGGCATCGCCGCCATGATCCTGGTCAACTACCGCGGCTACTTCGGCGTCAACTCGCCCGATCAGTCCGGCGCGGTCACTTATGACATCCTGTCCTGGCCCTGGTATGTCCCCCTGGGCAGCGTAACCGCTTTCGTATTGGCTTGGCTGCTGGCAAACCGCCGCGCAACTCCGACACCATGTCCCCAATAGCCTCGCGCCCGTTACACGCGCGCCGACATATGGACTTCGCCGCTCGCCAGCTTGCCACAATTGTGGTACGCTCCCGGCCTGATTAGTTACCGGGCCGGCGGTATTCCAACCGAGGTGGCATCCCGTGGCACGCAGAATCAATGCCCTCATAGTCGACGATTCGACCTCCACCCGCCGGCTCATCATGGCCGCGCTCAAGCAAACCGGCCTGGCCGACTTCGTCTTCGCCGAGGCGCAGGACGGCGTGGAGGCTTTGGACAAGTTCCGCCCCGATCGCACGCAAGTGATCTTCATCGACATGAACATGCCGCGCATGACCGGCGTCGAATTCGTGCGCGAGCTGCGCCAGCGCCACACCAGCCCGCCGCCAATCGTGATGATCACCGGTGAAAGCAACGTCGACCGCCTGCGCGAGGCCGTTCAGGAAGCCGGCGTCGACGCCCTAATGCTCAAGCCCGTGGACCGCGACCGCCTCCGCGCCGGCCTCAAGAGCCTGATCGACAGCATCCCTGATGCGGCCGGTTCCAACCGCGTTCCGCACGCCGATTGCCTCCCGCTCGCACTCCAGGACGTCCTCGCCCGCGCCTGCGATCTGAAGCTCAACATCGCGCCGGAAAACGCCGACATCCGCGCCGGCGAAATCGTTCTGAGCATGACGGCGATCGTCGGCGACGTCCATTGGACCATCGGCCTCGGCTTCACCCGTGCCGCCGCCGAAGGCGTGGCCACTCGCTTCGCCGGAACCAACGCACCCATGGACTGGACCGACCTCGGCGACGCCATCGGCGAGTTGACCAACATCGTCGGCGGCCGCCTCAGGCTCCTCCTCAGTGCCCGCGACATCCACGCCAAGAACTCGCCCCCCACCGTCATCAGTGCCACCGGTCTTCAGACCCTGACCCCACGCTCTCTGCGGGCCACGGTCACATATACCCACTTCGATTCCGCTGTCGGGCAGCTCTGGATCGGCATGACCGCCGGCATCAGCGGCGGAATCGTCCTCTGAGCAGCACCCTTTGTCCTCCGGACCCCGCTCTTCGCACACCCGCCCTGCTCCCTTATCATGATCCCCTGACGTCGTCTCGCTCTGACTCCGGATGATGGAGCGCCCTACCGCTGGACCGCTCGTCAGGTAGCGCCCATGCCAATAATCGCCCACGGCATCGACCTCGTCCGTTGCGACCGCATCGCGCGGGCCTGGCAAACGCACGGCGACCGCTTCCTCGAACGCGTATTCTCTCCCGCCGAACGCGACTACTGTCTGCGCTACCGCCGGCCCGCCGAACGCCTCGCCGGTCGCTTCGCGGCCAAGGAGGCCGTCCTGAAGGTCCTCGGCACCGGCTGGCGCGGCGATATCCGCTGGACTGATGTCGAGACCCTGCCCGATCCCCTCGGCAAGCCGCATGTCACGCTGCACGCCGCCGCCGCCGACCGCGCCCATTCGCTCGGCATCGACCGTATCCTAATCTCGATATCCCACACGGCCGACCACGCGCTCGCCTCGGCCATCGGCCTGGCCGCCGACGCCTGATGCCCGGTTGCGCAGGCGCCGGCCCCTGCCCGCCGGCCGACTGCGCCGAGCCGCCCCATAACACACAAGCGGCGTCGGCAACCTCGTTTCGCCGACGCCGCTCGCTTCGCCGGATCCCGATCCGCCGTCCGTGGCGCGTTTCGAACCGTCAGACGGGGACTCTGCCGGTTCCCGTGTGCCCGCACCGCGATCACATCACCGGCACGGCCTCCAGCACCTGCGCCGGCCGCAGGGCCGTCGCCGCCCCCGCCCCCTTGCGCCGCCGGCGCCGCTTCTTCACCACGCCCAGGCGCGGCGTGTGCGGCGCGCGCGGCGGCAGGTCACGCAGACAGGTGCGCAGCTCGCGCGCTTCCGGGGAGAAGAGGTCGGCCCCCACTTCCTGCCACAACCCATCGGCCCGGTTGTAGATGCCGCCACTGACGACGATGTTCATGGTTGGGCACACGCCCACCTCGCGAATCAGCTCAACCAGCTTGCGCGTATCAGGCACATCTTCCGGACTAGTGCCAAATAGCAGCAGGACCTCCGGCCGATGCTGCCCCACCAGCGCCAGGATCTCGTCGTGCGGAACCCCGCCGCCGACCAGGTACACATCCCAGCCATCGGCCTGCAGCAGGTCAGCAACTATCTCGGCCCCCAGTTCCTCCTGGACGCTTTCGGCACTGGTGACGATTACGCGCTTGCCGTTGGCCGGCTGCGTCCGCAACCGCGGCTGCAATTGGTCGGCTACTACCCGGTTTATGCGACAGGCCATGTGCTCCGTGGCCATGTTGACCCGGTCGTCGCGGTACAGCCGCTCAATCTGAACCATCGCCGGCCACACCACGTCGCACAGCAGCTCTTCCGCCCCCATGTCCGCGGCGAGCGCATCAGCGATCAGCGCAAAGCACTCCGCCCGCCGACCCGTAATCAGGGGTTGCATGTACCGAATCAGGAGGGGTTCGGACATTCTGGACGCCTCCACGATGAGCGCCACGTGAAACACCGCTATTCCAAGCGGGGCCCGAACCGAGCCGTCACAGGCGCCGTCTCACATCGCCGGCGCGTCCTTGCGTCCGGAGTCAGATCAGCGGAGCCCCCGCCCGGCGGGGTGCACCCGCCCGCGGCCTGGCTCCAGTAGCAGGCTATCGGTGGAAGTCCCCCGGCCGCCTTGAAAGTGTTTGCCTAAGCTCAACGCCGCCCCATTCGCCAACCGCGTCCGCCGTCGCAGTTTATCGCCCCTTGCACCGGCGACGCCCGGTGCAGGCCACGTTTTTCTCGGAACACCGGCTGCTACCCCGTTCCGCTCTTGTTCCCCACCTGGCCATGTTCGACACTGGGCCCTGCACACCTTGCGCAGCACAGCAAGACCTTTCGCCCGCCGCCCGGCAGAACACCGGCAGCTTGACAGCGGCCCGCCGGGGCGTAACGTAAGCACTGCGCTCTACATGCGCCCGCCGGGCGGATGCCGGCGTCGCCCGGAGGCGGCCCGGCCGCCTCCCGTCCCAGGACGAGGTCTGTGCGCCCTCTGTCCGCCTCGCAAGGAGCCTTCGCTATGCAGCGCCGCTACTGGAAGACCTTCGCGGCCCTCTCTTATGGGGCCATCACACTCGGCTGGTTGCAGGCCTGGGAGCTGGTCAACTTCTCCAGCATCTGGACCAATTTCATCACTATGCTTTTGTCCGCACTGGTGACGATACTGTTCGGCGGCGACGCCGGCCAGCTCTTCGCCTAGGCGCGACCCGCGGCTCGCAACCAAGCTCAGCGGCCGCGGCGGTGCAAGGCTGTCTGCCCGCCGGTGGTCGATAACACTCAATCAGGGAGAACAACATGCAACTACCCGGGATACCCGGTGCTGCTGAGGACCCGCTGTTCCGCGAGAAGGCTGCCCAGGAAGCCGAGCGACTCCTCGAAGACCTCAAGAAGGAGGTCCGGGCCGAGATCAAGGAGATTGGCACGCTGCGCAAGGAACTGTCCATCACCGTCCCGGAGAAGGTCATCGCCGACCACCTCGATCACAATTATCAGGAACTCATGCACGATGCCACCGTGCCCGGCTTCCGCAAGGGGCGCGCCCCCCGGCCCCTGATCGAGAAGCGCTACGGATCGGAAGTGCGCGAGTCGCTGACCACCTCGATCGTCGGCCAATCCTTCTTCGCCGCCACGGAGAACAACGAACTGGACGTCCTCGGCGATCCGCTGTTCCGCGTCGAGGCCGAGGGCGGCGCCAAGCTGGTCGATTTCGACGAGGCCCTGCAAACGCTCAAGCTGCCCGCCAGCGGCGACTTCACGTACGTCTGCGAAATCGAGGTCAAGCCGGTCTTTGAGCTGCCGGAACTCAAGGGCATCGAAGTCAAGTCGCCCGACGTCTCCATCACCGACGAGATGGTCACCCAGGAGTTGCTCCGCCAGCGCAAGATCCGCGGCCGTTTCGAGCCCCGCATGGAAGATGCCGCCGAGAAGGACGACCTCCTGGTGGCCGACATCCGCCTCACCGTGGACGGCAAGGAAATCAAGACCGAGGAGAACGCGCAGCTCGCCGTGCGCCCCAGCTCGCTGGACGGGATCCCGCTCACCGAGCTCGACCAGGTCCTGGTCGGCGCCAAGGTCGGCGACACGCGCCAGACCACGTGCACCATCCCGGACGACTACGAGCGGGCGGACGTGCGCGGCCAGTCAGGCGTCTACGAGTTCAAGATCCACGAGCTCAAGCGCCTGGCGCCCATGCCGGTGGAGGAGTTCCTGCAGCGCTCGGGCTTCGACAGCGAACAGGACGCCCACGACTACTACCGCATGCTCATGGAGAACGAGCGCGATAACCTGATCGCCCGCGCCAAGCGCGAACAGGTGTACGAGTACCTGCTCACCAACACCGACCTGGCGCTGCCCGAGGCCCTCTCGACCCGCCAGACCGAGCGCGCCATCCAGCGCCGCCTGATCGAGCTGCAGCAGCAGGGCGTGCCCGAGAGCGACATCGCCGCCCACTCCGATGAGCTGCGCACCTCCGCCAAGGAAGACGTCGCCCGCGACCTGAGGCTCAGCTTCATCCTGGCCAAGGTCGCCGAGCAGCTCGAGATCGGCGTCACCGACGAGGAGGTGAACACGGCCATCGCCCAGATCGCCCGGCGCTACAACCGCCGCTTCGACCGCGTGCGGGACGAGCTCCAGAACGGCGGCCTGCTGGACCAGCTCGCCGAGCAGATTCGGCAGGACAAGTGCGTGGCCCAGCTACTGGCTGACGCCAAGATCGTCGAAGTCAAAGAAGCCGACCCGGATCAGGCCGATAAGAAGGACTAGCAACTGGCCCACCGGGCGCGGTGGCCGACCGGGCAAGGGGGCCGGCGGCCGGTGCATAAGCGGCAGTATCCGCAGTGAGCGTCCTACAATCACTGCGTTGCCGATCGAAACCGAAGGAGAGCGCATGGCTTACTGGCCGGAGATTCAACGTCCGCGACTGCAAGCGCAGCCCCAAGCCTGGCGGCAGATGGGGCTCAACGAACTGCTCCTGGAAAACCGCATCATCTTCCTGGACTTGCCGCTGGACCCGGGCATCACCATCAACAGCAGCACCGTCTGCTCCCACACCATCAAGAGCATGCTCTACCTGCAGTCGGTCAAGCGCGATCAAGACATCCACATGTACATCAATTGCCCCGGCGGCGACATCGACGACACGCTGGCGATCTACGACACCATCCAGTTCCTCAACTGCGAGATCGCCACTTATTGCGTCGGGGCGGCCAGCAGCGGCGCGGCTCTGATCCTGGCGGCCGGCACCAAGGGCAAACGCTACGCCTTGCCGCACGCCAAGGTCATGATCCACCAGCCCTGGGGCTACATGTACGGACAGGCCGCCGACATGCGCATCCAGGCCGACGAGATCCTCAAGGTCAAGAAGACCATTATAGAGATCCTGGCCAGTTGCACCGGCAAGGCCACCGACCAGATCGCCCGGGACATCGAGCGCGACCGCTTCATGAGCGCCCAGGAAGCGCAGGAGTACGGCCTCATCGACGAGATCCTGGAAGAAAGCAAGAACATCAAGAAGAAGAAATAGGGAAGGATGACCCGCATGTCGAGTTCGCAACTGGTGCCGATCGTGGTGGAGCGCGAGGGTCGCGCCGAGCGCGCCTATGACATCTACTCCCGCCTCCTCAAAGACCGCATCATCTTCCTCGGCGACGAGGTCACCTCGGACCTCACCAACCTTATCGTTGCCCAGATGCTCTTCCTGGCCAACGAGGACAAGAAGGCCGACATCCACCTGTACATCAACTCGCCCGGCGGCAGCGTCTACAGCGGCATGGGTATCTACGACACCATGCAGTACGTGCCCTGTCCCGTGGCCACCTACGTCATTGGCATCGCCGCCAGCATGGGCGCCGTCCTGGCGGCCGCCGGCGCGCCCGGCAAACGCTTCATCCTCCCGCACGCCCGCATGATGATCCACCAGCCCATGGGCGGCTCGCGCGGACCGGCCACCGACCTCAAGATCGAAATCGAGGAGATGATCCGCACGCAGGAGCACCTTTACCGCGTGCTGGCCCATCACACCGGCAAGACGCTCGAACAGGTCACCGCCGACTGTGATCGCAACAACTGGATGGACGCCGAACAATCCGTGGCCTATAACCTGGTGGACAGCATTCTGGAGGCCATGCCGGAAACGCCGGCCCTCAGGACGAATTGACGAGGACCGCATGTCGCCGAATTGCCCGCTGCCGCCGGCCCGAAGGATCGGCCGGAACCATGGCGCCCGCGTCGCCGGGTGCGTGGCGCTGCTGGCGGGCGTGATGACCCTGTTGCTGACCGGCGCTTGCCAGACCACAGGGCGGATCGACTACGAGCGCGAGCTGCAAGTGCTGCGCGAAACCATTGCCGGCCAGCAGGACCAGCTCACCGCTCAGCGCGCCACCATCGACACGCTTACCAAGCGGCTGGACACCGTGCGGGCCATCAAGCCGGAGGACCTCGCCAAGCTCTTCCACCCGGTCCAGCTTGAAATCGACCGCTTGTCCGGCGGCTATGACGCGGACGGGCAGCCGGGCGACGATGGCGTGGTCGTCTACCTGCGGCCGCGCGACGCTGAGGGCGACGTCCTGAAGGTCGCCGGCGAGATACGCATCCAGCTATACGACCTGGCCGCCCCCCCGGGCGAGAACCTCGTCGGCGAATACGTGTTTCCCGTCGAGCAGGCCCGCGAACTGTGGCACGGCAAGCTGCTGACCAATCATTACACGGTGAGATGCCCCTGGCCGCACGGCCCGCCCCGCCACAGCACAATCACGATCAACGCCACCTTCATCGACTACCTAACGCAGCGCGTGCTCTCGGCTCAGCGCACCTGCGAAGTGCGCTTGCCGCCGTAGCCGCTTCGTCAGCGCCGATCACGGCCGCGTCCCGGCCGCCGCCCCTCAACCGCCATCCCCGTCGCTCTCGGCCGCGCGCGCTTCTGCCTCGTAGCGCCCCAGCGTGGCGCGGATCGGGCCCGCCACGTCGCGCGCCGCCCCCTCCAGGTGCTCGGCCGCCTTGCGGATCCACTCCAGCGCTGCCGGCAACTCGCCGCATGTCCGGCTCAGGCGTGCCAGCGTATACAGCACCGCCGGATCACGGGACCCGGTCAGTTCGTTGGCCCGCTCGGCGGCGCTGCGCACAAAGGCCAGGTCGCGCAGCTCAACCTCGGTCAGGTCCAGCACGGCCGTCGCCAGCCGATTCAAGGCCGGCCCATCGTCCCAGTGCTCGCGGACCGCCTTCCGCCCGAACGCGTAGCCCTGCTCAGTGTCACGGAAATCACGCAGCAGCGTAAGAAGCTGCAACTGCTGATGGTACTCCATGACGCTGAAGGTCGGATCGAGATGCGCGTCGGGCGCCACCGTGCTGGCCAGCAGGCACAGATCCAGCCGCAGTTCTTCCGCCAGCAGATCGAAGTTCGTATGTCCTTCCGGCAGCAGACCCAGCGCGATCGTCTTGACGTCAACCGTGCCACGCAGCATCAACAGGTCGCCCAGGCTGATGCGCATTGTCCGCCACGTGAATGGCACGAACGTCAGCCGCGCCGGAAACTCGAGCGGCACCATCTTGTCCTTGACCTTCAGCTCGGCTGCCACCGTCAGCGTGAAGATTCGGCGCCCGTCCGCATCGCTTTCGAGCTGCGCGTCACGGAAATCCTTGAACTGCAATGTGAGTTCAGGATGGTCGGCCGTGCTGAAGGCCGTGGCGCTCTGGAGGAACGTGTCCATCCCATCCAGGCCGCAGCGCAGTGACGCCGCCGGCACCCGCGCCGCCCCCGCCAGCAGCGGCTGCGGCGTATCCTCCGGCTCGAACGGCGCCGCCAGGTAGCCCACCACGCGCTGGCTCGCAATGACCGCCCGCCGCATGGCCGCATCGGAAGTCAGCGTGAGCTGCGCCACGGTGTCCGGCACAACGTGATAGACCTCGCCGAGCTCGGCCACTTCCGGCGGGATAACCAATGTCTGACCACTCGCGGCCCGCGGCGGCACCTCACCACCAGCCGCCAGCCTGTCAGCCGCCAACGCCAGCACTATGGTCACCAGCAACCCCGCCGGGCAAACCCTCAACATCAGCGCACCTCCTGCATGCAAGACACGCGCAGCCGGTGCCGGCGCCGGCCCAGCGACCTACGAACCGGCAACGGCGCCCAACTCCAACGCCATGATCGTCTTATAGTCGCGCAGGTATAGCCGCGTTCCAACCAGCGTCGGCGCCGTCCAGGCCTTCTCCGCCAGCATCTGGACTTGAGAATGAACCGTCAGCCCCTCCGGCGTCGCCGTCGCCAGCGCGAGCAGCCCGGTCTCGTCCAGAATGATCAGCTTCCCGTCGGCGTACAACACGTTGGCCTTGGCAAGCCCGCGCTCCCGCCAGACCACCGCGCCGTCCCGCAGGTCTATCGCCATCATGAAAGCCGGCCCGAAATCCCCGCTGGAGCCGTAAACGTAATCGCCAATCTGCACGACGCTCGCGTGGTGCACCTTCATCTTCCGACTATGCCACAGCTCTTCCACCGCATAATCACCCTCGTCCGTCACGCTAAGCCGCAGCAGCCGGCTGCCGCCCCCGTAGGCCGCTGTGAAGAACACCCGGTCAGGCTCGATCCAGACCGGCGTGGCCATGATCGCGGCCGACTGCGAATCAACCGTCAGACGCCAGCGCGTCTTGCCGGTCGCCGGGTCCAGACCGACGCGCTCCGCACCCTGCGTCACGATCAGATGATCTACACCGTTGAAGCGCGCCAGGATCGGCGACGGATAGCCGCCGCCCAGATGCTCACTCTGCCAGACCGCTTCGCCGGTCGCCTGCTTGAACGCCGCCACGCCGGCCACTTCCGCCGCCCGCCCGCCCACGTTCACGATGACCATGTCGTCGTAGGCGATCGGGCTGGCCCCATAGCCGCGCCCCAGGTGACCGGCCCCCAGCTTCTCCATCAGATCATGCGACCACGCCACCTGCCCGCTGCGCTTGTCCAGCGCGGTCAGATGCACCATCGCCCCGACGGTGAACACGCGCTCCCCGACAACCAGCGGCGTCGCGTGCGGCCCCGGGCCAAAATCAAGCTGCATGTCCGGCTTCGTCGGCGCCGCGTAGGCCGTCTCCCAGACCGTCTCACCGGTGTCAGCCTTCAGGGCCAGCACGATATCCTGGTCGTCGCGCCGGTACATCGTATACAGCGTGCCCTCATCGACGACTATGGCCGAATGGCCGTAGCTGATGTCCCGGCTCCAGACCTTCGGCGGTCCTTCGGCCGACCACTTGTCCGCCAACGGTCCGGCGTCGCAGCAGAAATTGCGCTGCGGCCCACCCCACTGCGGCCACTGCCCCGCTGCCTCAGCCGCCGACACCAACAGCGCGACGACCACCAGCGCGCCCCGCGACCACGCGCATACGCGCCCACAAGTTACGTATTCAGAGTTTCGCATGTTCCTGATCCGGCCACGATCTGCCCGCTTGAACAGCCATGCCTATCCCGCTCAAACCGCGTCCCGCAGACGCAGCGGACGCCACGCTGGCGGTCCCGCGCGCGGGCCGCCACTCTGCGCCTCACAGGTTAGCTGGCTACCGTGGCGCCCGCAAAGCGACTGACAAGTTCCGACACACCCCGCCGCCGCCGCGCGGATTTGCGCGCCACTCGCCGACGAAGCGGGTACAATGGGTAGCAATCCACGCGCCGGGCCGGTTGCGAGCCGGGCCGCGGCAGGCAGAGCGACGACCCATGCGACGTTGGCTGTTGACCATCTGGGCCGGGGCAGTTCTCGCGAGCACGGCCGCGGCGGAGAATTGGCCGCAATTCCGCGGGCCGCGCCGCGACAACATCGCACGCGCCACCGGCCTCCTGCGCCAGTGGCCTCCGGACGGCCCGCCGGTCCGCTGGAGCCTGGACGTCTGCCAGGGCTACGCCGGCGTCGCCATCCACGGCGACCGCGTCTACTTCAACGACTACAGCCAGGACGACAACGAGTGGTACGTCCGTTGCGTTACGTTGGACGAGGGCCGCGAAGTGTGGCGTTATCGCACTACCCAGCGCATCCGCCCCAACCACGGCATCACGCGCGCCGTCCCGGCCGTCGATGACAAATATGTCTTCTCCCTCGATCCCAAGTGCGTCTTCTACTGCCTGGACGCCCAGACCGGCCAGGAACTGTGGCGCAAGAGCTTCGTGCACGACTACGGCGCCCAGATCCCCCCGTGGTACAACGGCCAGTGCCCCCTCATCGAGCCCGACCGCGTTATCCTCGCCCCCGGCGGCGACGCCCTAATGGTCGCGCTCCGCAAGGACACCGGCGACGAAATCTGGCGCACCCCCAATCCCGAGAAGTGGCCGCTCTCCCATTCCTCCGTCATGCCCGCCGAACTGGCCGGCGTGAAGCAGTACCTCTGGTGCACGCTCTTCGGACCGCTTGGCGTCGCCGCCGATGACGGCCGCCTGCTCTGGTTCCACCCACGCAAGTTCAACGTCGCGGTCGCCCCGTCACCCCTGCCGATCGACGGCGAGCGCGTCTTCATGACCGCCGGCTACGACGCCGGCAGCATCATGCTGCGCGTCAGCCGCACCGACGACCAGTTCACCACCGAAACCGTGTTTGATCTCGGCGGCGAGGAGTGGAACTCCGAAGTCCACACGCCGATCCTGTATCAAGACCACATGTTCGCCGTCGGCAAGAAGCGCCGCGGGCTGTTCACCTGCCTCGACCTCAGCGGCCGCGAAGTCTGGACCAGCCAGAACCATGCCTCGTTCGAGCTTGGCAGCTTCCTCCTGGCCGACGACCTGTTCTTCATCCTCGAAGGCAAGACCGGCGTGTTGCGCCTGCTGGAGGCCAACACCAGCGAATACCGCGAGCTGGCCAGCGCCAAGCTGCTGCCCGGACACGACGCCTGGGCCCCCATGGCGCTCTCCAACGGCAAGCTCGTGCTGCGCGACATGACCAGAATGATCTGCATTGACGTGGCCGCCGCGCCCGCCGCCGCAGCCTCCGCCGCGGCCGCTACACGCGTGGCCGGCGTCTCCTTCGTCGCCCCGCCCGACCACCGCGCGGGTGAACCGCCCGCTCGCCCGGCCACGCCTCCGTACCGCCTGGTGCGCACCATCGCCGGCCAGGGTTCCGGCCCGGCCCAGTTCGCCGAGGCCCTGCGCGGAATCGCCGTCGACTCAGCCGGCCGCATCCACACCGTCGGTGACAGCGCGGTCAAGGTCTTCTCACCCGCCGGCGAACTGCTCCACTCCTGGAATACCGCCCGTCCGGGGCACTGCATCGCCATCGCGCCCGACGGTACTATCTACGTCGGCCAGGCCGAGCAGGTCGAACGCTTCGACGCCTGCGGCAACCTCCGCGACACCTGGCGCGATCCGCAGCGCCTGGGGCTTATCACAGCCATCGGCTTCGCCGGCGACGAGGTCCTGCTCGCCGACGCCCGTGCTCGCTGCGTCCACCGCTACGATCAGAAAGGCGAGTTCCAGGGCGACATCGGCCGACCGGCACGCGGCCGCGGCCTCCAACTGCCTAGCGGCGTGCTTGACCTGACGGTCGACAACGAGAACGTGATCCACGTCACCAATTCCGGCCGGCACCGCGTCGAGCGCTACACGACCGCCGGCGAGTTGCTCGGTCACATCGGCCGCTTCGACGGCCGCGACCCGGCCGGCTTCACCGGCTGCTGCAACCCGACTAATCTCGCCATCACCGGCGCCGGCGACATCGCCGTCACCGTGAAGGCCCCGCCGGGCGTCAAGCTCTACAACACCGCCGGACAACTCCTCACGGTTATCGGCCCGGACAGCTTCGACCCCGCCTGCAAGAACATGAGCATTGCGACGGACAACCAGGGGCACTTGTATGTCGTCGATACGGTCCGGCTGCACATCTGCGTGTTTGCACCAGAGCCGGCCGCACTCGGCCCCCCAGTCGCCGATGCCCCCACCAACCAAGGGGTGCAGCCATGAACGAACCGCAAACACGCCGCGAGCTGCTCGGGCACGCCGTCCGCGGCACGGCCTTACTCGGCCTGGGCGGACTAGGGGCATTGCTTTTGCGGCGGGCCGACGCCGAAGGCGCCTGGCGCATCAACTGCGACCTGTGCATCAACAGCCGACTCGGCGCCGTCGGCATTGAGGCGTGTGAGCTGTGCGCCAGTCAGTGCGTCCTGCCCCTTTCAGCCGTTCGGGCCGTCAACGACCACGCCCGCTGCGGCCGCTGCTACATCTGTCCGGCGTACTTCGACGTGAAGAGCGCCATCGATGAACGCGGCCTGCCCAGCCTGAAGCTCTGCCCGCGCGACGCCATCGAACGCAAACCAATCGGCTGGATCGACCCGGACGACCCTGCCAACAACTACTACGAGTACACCATCGACGAGGAGCGCTGCAACGGCTGCGGCAAGTGCGTCCTGGCCTGCAAGGAGCCGGCCGGCCTCAGCTCCATTCGCCTCGAAGTCCGCCACAGCCTCTGCCTCGACTGCAATCGCTGCGCCATCGCCCTGGCCTGTCCCCACGCGGCCTACCTGCGCGAGCCGCCGCGCCCCAGCGAGGCCGCCCGGTGAAGCCCGGCGGCCCGCTTACAACTAGTCCGTCGCCGCGCCGCCACCGGACTACCCTGGCAGCACTCCTGCTGCTGACACTCGGCGGCACACCGCTGCTGGCACAGCATCAGTATGACTACCACCGCCCCGTCGAGGCCGCCCCAAGCGAAGCGGACATCGGCGAAGGCTACGTCACCCCCGTCGTCCAGTACCACCCACCACGGCCACAGTGGCACGCCGCCCTTGACGTTGGCCTGCTCGCGGCGGCCCTGCTCATCGGCGTCTGGCTGGTGCTAAAACGCCGCAGTCGCGCCGGCCTCCTCGCCCTAGCCGGCGCCTGCCTGATCTACTTCGGCTTCTACCGCCAGGGCTGCATCTGCCCGATCGGCGCCATACAGAACGTCGCCGCCGCCCTCACTGACCCTGACGCGCTCATCTCCTACTACGTCATCGCCATCTTCCTGCTGCCGCTCATCATGGCCGTGCTGTTCGGGCGCGTCTTCTGCGGCGGCGTCTGCCCGCTGGGGGCGATCCAGGAACTCGTGCTGCTCAAGCCGCTGCGTGTACCCAACTGGCTGGACCGCCCGCTGCGCGCGGTCAAATGGCTCTACCTCCTGCTGGCGATCTGGCTGGCCACCCGGTCGGCCGCCACCGGCGCCGACTCCGACCCCACCTTCACCCGCGATTTCATCATCTGCCGCTTTGATCCCTTCGTGCCCTTCTTCCGCTTCGCCGGCCCCACTTACATGCTGCTCATCGGCGGCGGCCTGCTCATACTTGCCCTGTTCGTCGGCCGACCCTACTGCCGCTACCTGTGCCCCTACGGCGTGCTGCTGTCGCTCCTTTCCCGCTTCTCCTGGCGCAGCGTAAACATCACGCCCGACAAGGAGCTGGACTGCGGCCTGTGCGCCGACGCCTGCCCCTACGGCGCCATCAAGAACCTGCGCGCCGAGCGCAGCACGTGCCTGTATTGCGCCCGGTGCTTCAACTACTGCCCCCGGCACCGCGTGCGAGACCGCGACCCGCAGCCGTCAACCACCACCCCGTCAGATTAGCCCTCGAGGCCCCGCGTGCGCGCTTATCCCGCAAAGACCGTCGCCCTGCTGCTGACCATCGTGACCGGCGTTGCCACGCTCGTCACGGCCGGCTGGCTGACGGCCGACGCGCTCGTCGCCCACCGCCGCGCCGCGGCACATGCCGCACTTGTCACGGCATTGCGCGAGCAAGGCCAGCACGATGCGGCGGTGGCAGCCGTCCTGCACCAGGAGTACGAAACCGAGACGCTGGCCACGCTCACGCGCGACGAGCGTTCGAGGGCGCTGGCCTGGACGCTCCTGACGGCCGCGGCCGCATTCCTCCTCAGTGCCGGGCGCCTGATCGCCGCGCGTCCGCCCGCCGTGCCGACCAAGCCCGGGGTGGTCGCCTTGCCCGTGATACAACCCGTGGCGGCACCGCCCGCAGCCAAACCGGCCCCCGACGAAATCGACCTGGCGCCGGTCGATCAGATCATCGCGCACACCGGTACCGATCGGGCCGCCGCGATTCCCATCCTGCAAGCCGTACAGGCCCACTACCGCTATCTCCCCGCTGCCGCCCTGCGCCACATCTGCCAACACACGGACATCACGCCGGCCCAGCTTATGAGCGTGGCGACCTTCTACCCGCAATTCCGCCACACACCGGTGGGCGAGCACGTCATCAAGGTCTGCCACGGCACGGCCTGCCATGTTGCCGGCGCCGCCCGGATCACCGATGAGCTGCGCCGCGGCCTGGCGATCGCCCCGGATACCGACACCGACGCGCACCGCAAGTACACCATCGAACCGGTGGCCTGCATGGGCTGCTGCACGCTCGCGCCCGTCCTGCAAGTTGACGGCACCACCCACGGCCACCTGCTCAGTGACACCGTGGTCCAGACCGTCCTGAATGCCACGGCGGCACGCAACGGCCGGCCGCCCGCGCCGCCCGCGCCGCACACGACCGACGGGCGCCCCCGGGCCGGCGAAATCCGCATCGGCCTGGGTTCCTGCTGCGTGGCCAACGGCAGCGGCCGCGTCCACGACACCCTCAGCGCCGCCCTGGGCCGCAACGGCACCCATGTCGGCGTCAAACGCGTCGGCTGCGTCGGCATGTGCCACCAGACGCCGCTCGTCGAGCTCGACCTCGCCGACGGCCGAACGGTCAGCTATGCCCGCGTGACGCCCGAACACTGCGCTGCCATCGTGCGCCGCCACTTCCCCGCCCCGAACGTCTTCCGCCGCCTGCACCAGGCCTGCACCGCCACAATTGACTGGCTCCGCCGCGATGCCGCCGCCGCACAATCGAACGGCCGCCGCATCGCCCCCGACGACCCGCCCGTCGCCGCCTTCCTTCAGCCGCAGACACACATCGCGACCGAGCACTGCGGCAACCTCGACCCCACCGACCTCGACGAGTACCTGGCCCACGGCGGCTTCGCCGCGCTGCGACACTGCCGCGCGCAGCTTAAGCCTGAAGAGACCATCGCCCTGATCGAACGTAGCGGTCTGCGCGGCCGCGGCGGCGCCGGCTTCCCCACCGCCGCCAAGTGGGTCAAGGTCCGCGCCGCACCCGGCCGACCCAAGTACATCATCTGCAATGGCGACGAAGGCGACCCCGGCGCGTTCATGGACCGCATGTTGATGGAGTCCTACCCCTATCGCATCATCGAGGGCGTAGCCATCGCGGCCCACGCCACCGGCGCCACCGCAGGCATCTTCTACATCCGCCGCGAATACCCCCTGGCCGCCGAGCGCATCCGCGCCGCCCTGCAGCAGTGCGACCAACGCGGCCTGCTCTCGGACGGCCTGCACCTGCGTGTCGTTGAAGGCGCCGGGGCGTTCGTCTGCGGCGAAGAATCCGCCCTGATCGCCACGCTCGAAGGCCGCCGCGGCACGCCCAGCCTGCGCCCGCCCTATCCGGCCGAACGCGGCCTGCACGGCCGCCCCACGCTGGTCGGCAATGTCGAAACCTACGCCCTCGTGCCCTGGATCATCCGCAACGGCCCGGAAGCCTTCGCCGCCCTGGGCACCCCTACCAGCACCGGCACCAAGGTCTTCGCCCTGGCCGGCAAGATCGACCGCGGCGGCCTCATCGAAGTCCCCATGGGCATCACCGTGCGCCGCATCGTCGAGGACATCGGCGGCGGCGTCCCCGCCGGCCGACGCCTGAAGGCCGTTCAGATCGGCGGCCCCTCCGGCGGCTGCATCCCCGCCCACCTGGCCGACACGCCCGTTGACTACGAAGCGCTCACGGCGGTCGGCGCGATGATGGGCTCCGGCGGCCTGGTCGTACTGGACGACAGCGATTGCATGGTTGACATGGCCCGCTACTTCCTGAGCTTCACGCAGGAGCAATCCTGCGGCAAATGCGCTCCCTGTCGCGTCGGCACGCGCCGCCTACTGGACATACTCGAACGCCTCTGCGCCGGACAGGGCCGGCCCGACGACCTCGACAAGCTGGAACACCTGGCCCGCATGGTCCAGGCCGGCAGCCTGTGTGGGCTGGGCCGCACCGCCCCCAACCCCGTCCTGACCGCGCTGCGCTACTTCCGCGACGAGTTCGAGGCCCATCTCGCAGGCCGCTGTCCGGCCGGCAAGTGCCACGCCCTGATCCGCTACGAAGTCACGGCGGACTGCACCGGCTGCACCATCTGCGCCCAGCACTGCCCGGTCGACGCCATCACGCCGCGCCCCTACGAGCGCCACACGATCGATACCGACAAGTGCACCTGCTGCGACGCCTGCCGCCGATACTGTCCGGAAGATGCCATCACCATCGTGTCGCCCGCCGGCCCGCCGCCCGCCGGGCCACTGACCGACCAGGAAGCAACATGCCGCGCGTGCTGATCGACAACCGGGAAGTCACGGTGCCCGACGGCGCGACGCTGCTCGACGCGGCCCGGCAGCTCGGCCTGGATGTGCCCGCACTGTGCCACCGGCCCGACTGCACGCCGAGCATAAGCTGCATGGCCTGCGTCATGAAAGTCACCAACGGCCAGGGCGAAACCCGCACCATGCCGTCCTGCGCCACACCCGCCGCCGACGGCCTGCGCGCCGAGAGCGAAACCGAAGAGGTGCGGCAGATTCGCAAGGCCGCCCTCGAACTGCTGCTGAGCGACCACGCCGGCGAATGCCGCGCACCCTGCCAGTACGCCTGCCCGTTCGACACCGACATTCCCAGCCTGATGCGCCAAATCGCCGCCGACCGCATTGCTGACGCGATCGTCACGCTGCGCAGCGCCATGCCGCTTTCCGCTGTCCTCAGCCGCTTCGAAACCGAATTCGTCGAGCGCGCCTGCCGGCGTTGCGCCGTTGACCAGCCCGCCGCCATCGGCCTGCTGAAACGCTACGTCGCCGAGCACGGCTTACTGCCAGAACCAAGCGCCCCCGCCCACACAGCCGCGCATATCCTGCCGCGGCAACCCGCCACGACCCGCCGCGTCGCCATCATCGGCGCCGGTCCGGCCGGCCTGTCCGCCGCATATTTCCTGGCCCGTGCCGGCCACACCGTCACCATCCTCGAAAGCCGCCCACGGCCCGCCGGACAACTGCTCGATGCCACGGAGCAACACCTGCCGCGGGCCGTGCTCGCCGCGGAAATCGACCTCATCGCCCAACTCGGCGTCCGGTTCGAATTGAGCCGCCCAATAGGCAACCCTTCCGCTCTGACCGCCCTGCGCGGCAACCACGACGCCGTCCTGATCGCCACCGGCGCACTACCAACCGACACCGCCGGACATCTCGGCATAGCCGCCCCGGCCGGCCGTCTCGCCGCCGACCGTCGCACTCACGCAACCGCCATCCCCGGCGTGTTCGCCGCCGGCGACGTGTGGCGCCCCCGCCGACAGCCCGTCCTGGCGGCTGCCGACGGCAAAGCCGCCGCCACCTGCATCGATCACCATCTGCGCGGCGAACAGCCGGCCGGACCGCCCAAACTCGTTGCCTTGCGAACCGGCCGCCCCAGCGCCGCCGAAGTCGCCGAACTCGCCCGCGCCGTCAGCCCCGCCCCCCGCGCCGCACCGGCGGATCGAAACGCCGGACTTACCCCCGAACAGGCCCGCCGCGAGGCCCAGCGCTGCCTGCACTGCGATTGCCGCGCCCTGCACACCTGTCGCCTGCGCCACTACGCCGAGCTCTACGGCGCCGACGCCGCCCGCTATCGCGGCGCCCGCCGGCACTTCGAACGCCACTACCACCACCCCGAGATTGTCTACGAGCCGGGCAAGTGCATCCTGTGCGGCCTGTGCGTGCAGATAGCCGAACGCGCCGGCGAGCCGCTCGGCCTGACTTTCATCGGACACGGGTTCAACGTCCGCGTGGATGTCCCCCTGGACGGCCCGTTGGCCGAGGCCCTCCGGCACGCCGCGCGCGAATGCGCCGCCGCCTGCCCCACCGGCGCCCTGGCCCTGCGACACGAAGACGCCGCCCCGCCCGGCGGTCAGTCCCCGCCCGCCGCCGGCAACGCCGCCCCCAAACAGTAGATCACGCCATCCTCGGCCCCAATCACCAGGCAATCCTCCGCCACCGCCGGCGACGCATAAATCGCCGCCCCCGCCTCGAACCGCCACAGTTCCTCACCGCTCTGCAGCCCAATCGCGTACAACCGGCCGTCCGCCGAGCCCACAAACACACGCTCACCCACCACTACCGGCGAGGAGTCGATCCGCCCCCTGGTCGCAAACGCCCAGCGCTGCGCGCCGCTCTCAGCCGCGAACGCCCGCAGCCGCCGGTCGCGCCCGCCCGCAATCACCAGCCCGCCCGCCACCGCCGGCGAGCTCAGAAACGGCTGCCCGCGCTCTGTGTCCTCGAAGCGCCACGCCTCGTTGCCCGCCTGCCAGTCCAACCCCAGCATCTGTCCGCCGTATGTCCCCACAAACGCCCGCGCCCCCTGCACCGCCGGCGAGCACCCCGTCACCGACCCCAGCGGCACCCGCCGCACCGCCGTACCATCATCCAGCTTGACTATATGCAGATTCCCGTCGCAGCCCGCTATCAGCACGTGGCCGTCCGCCACCGCCGGCGTCGCGTGCAAGCGGTCATCCGTCTCGTACTTCCACACCTCCGCCCCATCCGCCGCGTTCAGGCAGTACAGCGTCCCGTCATATGAGCCGAACAGCACGCGCCCCTCCACGTAGTTCGCTGACGAGCTGATTTGCCCCCCCGTCTTGAACGACCAGCGCCGCGCCCCGGTCGCCGCATCGCACGCGTGGAAGACGCCCGCCATGTCGCCGACGTAGACCATTCCGTCCGCTACCAGCGGCGCGGCCTCCACCGTGTCTGTCGTCTCGTATTGCCACTTCAGCCGCCCGCCGGCCAACTCCAGCGCCAAGAGCCGGTCCGCGCTACAACCCACATACACCACCCCGTCCACAATCGCCGCCGTGGACAACACCGCCCCGGCCGCCGTGTGCTTCCAACGCACCACCGGCTCCGCCGGCAGCTTCGCCCCAGCCGCGCCCGTGAGCTGCCCGTTCCCGCGGAACATGGGCCAGCCACCCGTTGCCGGACGCGGCGTGCCAATCGCATAGAGCGTGCGCTGCGTGGCCACGTACAGAGTGTCATCCGCGGCCGCGGCCGACGTATAAATCGCCTGTCGCATGTCGTGCCGCCCCAGTTCATCGAGCGTCCGCCCATGCCTGACGACGACCATCTCGCCGTCCGCATTGCCCAGAAAGACCTTGCCGTCGGCCACCAACGGCGAGCCCCACACGGCCGCCTCCATGTCATGCTGCCACAACCGCTCACCGTTCTTCACATCGAGACACGACAGGAAGCCGTCCAGATCAACCGCGTACAGCAGCCCGTCCGCCGCCGCCACACTCGCGATCGTCCGGCCGAAATCCTTGCCGCCGAAGTGCCAGACGCGCCCCTTCTCCGTAGTGTCACCCCGCTGTGTCGCGTCAATCGCGTACAGATGCCCCGGCCCGCTGCATTGCTCCGGATCATCGCCGACCGCCAGGAACACCCGGTCGTCATGAATCACCGGCGTGGCGACGATGCTGGTCTTGGTGCCCCGACCACCCATCTGCCACACCGCGTCCTTCGGGTTCAGGTCGAACTTCCAGAGCGGCGCGCCCGTCAACGGCTCAAAGGCGTAGCACCACCCGTCGCCGCCGCCGAAGACCACCTGCGGCACGCCGCCGATGACGCCATACGCCGGCGAAGACCATTGCCCATGCAGAATCTGCGCCCCCGGGTCGTTCCGCTGCCACACTACGGCGCCGGTGTGCTTGTTGACCGCGATGAACGACGGCGCCTGTGGGGCCGGCGGCTGCTCATGATCATCATCCACCGCGTTCCCCGTGCAGACGAAAATCAGATCCCCCGCCCCAACCGGCGCACAGGCCGCCAGGTTGTGCGGATACACCCCCAGCGTGCCTATCATGTCCAGGATCCAGACGAAGTCGGCGTCCAGCAACTCCGTGTGCCGCTCCGCCGTATGCGGCCCGTCGTTCTTGCCGTCGTGAAAGCCCTGCACGTCCGCGCACACCAGTTCGCAGCGGTTGCTCACGTAGTACGCCCGCTCGCCATCCACGAACGGCGTGGAGGCCACCCCCTGCCCCGGCCAATCGTTGGCCGGCCCGCTGGGCAGCTTGTCGTGCGTCGCCTGCCACAACAGCCGCCCCGTCCGCGCGTCGAAGCACAACAGGCAGCCCTTGTCGCCCTTGCTGTGCGGCCGATACTCGCCGGCGTTGTTCGTGCCGACAAACACGCGCCCACCCGCCACGACCGGCCCGGCGTACGTCACCGATCCCAGCGGTGCGCTCCAGCGGATGTTCCGTTTCGTCTCCACGTCCCACTCGTGTGGAATACCTTGCGCCGTCGCGACCGCGTTGCGCGTGGGCCCGCCGCCCCACATCGGCCACGCGGCCGGCCCCGGCTGCGTGGTCGGCGCCCCCGCCAGCGCCGCCGCACCCAGCCCGGCCGCCACCAGCTTCACCACGGCCGACCCTGTCCGTCGTCCTGCCATCACCTGCCACCTCGCTTCGTTCTCGCGGCACAACTTGCCCGCGAACAGCCTACCGGACCACGGCTTGCCGATGAACGCGCTTCGGAACTTCCGTTTACCAGTTTCGACACGCGGAAGTCGCCATCCGCGCGAATGCGCGTACCATACTATTCACAGAGGATAGCGCCCGCGACCACGTTCGTCGCGGACCGACGGTACCGAGGGCATACCGGTGCAACGCAAGCACGCCTTCACGCTCATCGAGCTGCTGGTCGTCATCGCGATCATCGCTACTCTCATCAGCATACTCGTGCCCAGCCTGGGGGCGGCGCGCGATCAGACCCAGCGCGTGCGCTGCCGGTCCAACCTGCGCACCATCGGCCACGCCGTCGAGTTTTACCTGGGCGAGAACGCCGACATGCTGCCCGCGGCCCCCTTCTACGGCTGCCTCGGCTACGTGGCCCGCAGCGACCGCCATCAGATTCTCGGCAGCAGGCTGCCCGAGAACCGGCGTCCGCTGAATCGCTACCTCGGCGTCGAGGACAACATCTCCGAAACCATCGCCCAGGCCGACCAGCGCAAGGTACACGTGTTCGAATGTCCCCGCGACCGGGGCGACGCCTACACGGCCGACGGCAAGCAACTCACCGGCACATTCTTCATCGAGCACGGCACCAGCTACACCTATGCCAGCGACAGCCGCGACATCGACGAGTTCATCCCCTATCCGGTCCCCACCTTCGGAATCCAGAGCTGCCGCGGCCTGCCGCGTACGCATATTCGCTTCCCCAGCAGGAAGATCGTCTTCCAGGAACCCGTCTTCAACCCAATGTTCAACATGAATGACGCCCGCGCTCAGTGGCACCACCCCAAGCTCCACCACAGCCACCTGCTATTCGCCGACGGCCACGTGGACTTCGCCTTCACCACAATCTTCGAGATGTTCCAGCCCCCGGACGAGTACGAAACCTACTATTGACAAAAACGCCCCCGCCGCCGACCGTGCCGGCCGGCGCAGCCACGCCTACAGCGGAGTCCGCCGCGATGCGAATCGTCCACCTGGCCACCGGGGCCGCCGGTATGTACTGCGGCAGTTGCATGCACGACAACCGCCTCGCCGCCACGCTGCGCGCCCACGGCCACGACGTCATCCTCATCCCTCTCTACACGCCCCTGCGCACCGACGAGCAGGACGTCAGCCGGCAGCGCATCTTCTTCGGCGGCATCAACGTCTACCTGCAACAGGTCTCCGCCTTCTTCCGCCACACGCCGCGCCTGCTCGACCGCCTCTTCGACGCCCGCTGGCTGCTCAACCTCGTCGCCCGCCGCGCCGCCGGCACCGACCCCCGCCAACTCGGCGCCATGACCGTCTCCGTTCTTCGCGGTCAGGACGGCCCCCAGCGCAAGGAACTCGACAAGCTCATAGACGCGCTGCGCCGCCTGCGCCCGGCCCTCGTGTACCTCCCCAACCTGCTGTTCATCGGCTTTGCCGGCCCGCTCAAGACCGCCCTGGGAGTGCCCGTGCTCTGCGGCCTGTCCGGCGAGGATATCTTCATCGACCGCCTGCCCGCGCCGCACCTGGACGAAACCCTGCGCCTGATCCGCGCCGGCGCGGCCAACGTGGAAGCGTTCGTCGCCCTAACAGACTACTCTGCCGACCACGCCGCCGAACACTTCGGCCTGCCCCGCGAGCGCATCCACCGCATCCCCATGGGCATCCGCGCAGGGGATTTCCCCGCGCCGCCGGACCGCCCGCCCGGCACGCCGGTCACGCTCGGCTACCTCGGCCGCATCTGCCCCGACAAGGGCTTGCACGTGCTGGCCGAGGCGTTCATCCAGCTTCGCCAAACCCGCCGCCACTGCCGCCTGTGCGCCGCCGGCTATCTCGGCCCGGCCGAGCGCCCCTATCTCGACCGCATCCGCACACGCCTCCACCACGCCGACGCCGCCGACGCATTCGAATACGCCGGTGTGATTGACCGGGCCGGCAAGCTCGCCTTCCTGCGCTCGATCGACATGCTCGCCATGCCGACCACTTACCCCGAAGCCAAAGGCTTCTCAGTGCTCGAGAGCCTCGCCGCCGGCGTGCCGGTCGTACTGCCCCGCCGCGGATCCTTCCCCGAACTCATCGACGCCACTGGCGGCGGCCTGCTGTACGACCCCGACGACCCGGACGCCCTGGCACATACGTTGACCCGCCTGGCCGACGACGCCGACCTGCGCCGGGAACTCGGCACGCGCGGCCGCGACCGCGTCCACGCCGAATTCTCCGCCGACCGCATGGCTGACCAGGCCTGGCAGCTCTTCCGCCGATTCGCCCGGCCATAGGCTTGGCCGCCGGCGTCGCCCGGAGTACGTTGCGGAATCATCATGCTTACGGCCAGTCACATCGCGAAACGCTACGCGACCGGCGCCGGCCCGCTCACGGTCCTACGCGACATCTCGCTTGCGCTCGCCCCGGGCGACACGGCCGTCATCCAGGGCCCCTCCGGCTGCGGCAAGAGCACGCTCCTCAACATCCTCGGCACGCTCGAACCGCCCGACGCCGGCCAGGTCACCCTCGACGGCCGCGATCCGTTCACGCTGCCACCCAACGGGCTAGCCCGCTTCCGCAACCGCCACGTCGGCTTCATCTTCCAGGACCACCACCTGCTGCCCCAGTGCTCCGTGCTGGAAAACACCCTGCTGCCCACTATCGCCACGCCGCCCACCGAAGACGCTACGCCCCGCGCCCACGAGCTGCTCGAACGCGTCGGCCTGGCCAACCGCCGCGACCATCGGCCGGCGGAACTCTCCGGCGGCGAGCGCCAGCGCGTCGCCATCGCCCGCGCGCTCATCAACCGCCCGCGCCTCGTCCTGGCCGACGAGCCCACCGGCAACCTCGACCAGCACCACGCCGACCAGGTCGGCGACCTGCTGGCCGAGCTGCATCGCGCCGGCGACCTGATCCTCCTGGTCGTAACACACAGTTCCGCCCTGGCCGCGCGCTTCGAACGCCGCTTCGAGCTGCGCGACGGCGCCTTGACCACTGGCTGAGGTGTCCCCGTGCACCTGACGACCGCATACCTGCGCAGCCTGAGATACCACTGGCGCGCCGGCTTGGCCGTCGCTTTGGGCGCCCTGGCCGGCTCCGCCGTCCTGACCGGCGCCCTACTGGTCGGCACCTCCATGCGCGGCAGCCTGCGCGCGGCTGCGCTCGACCGCCTCGGCCGCGTCGAACACGCCTGGCGCGCCCCGCGCTTCTTCCGCGCTGCCCTGGCCGCGGACCTGGCCGGCCCGGACGAAACCGCCACCGTCTGCCCCCTGATAATGGCCCGCGCCAGCGCAACACACGCCGCTTCTTACGCCACCGCCGCCCCTATCCAAGTGTTCGGCGTGGACGAACGCTTCTGGCAACTCGGCCCGACCCACGCCACCTCGCCCACCATGCCCGCGACAGGCCGTGTCGTTTGGCTAAACCAGGCCCTCGCCGACGATCTCGCCGCCCGCGCCGGCGACGATGTTCTCCTGCGCCTCGCCCGCCCGGCGGCCGTCTCCCCCGAAACCCTGCTCGGCCGCCGCGACGACGGCAGTCTCACCATGCGTCTGACGGTTGACCGCATCATCGCCGCCGAAAGCCTCGGCGCGTTCACCCTCTCCCCTCAGCAAGGCGCGCCACGCAACGCCTACGTCCCCCTGGCAACACTGCAGCGCCTCCTCGATCAGCCGGACCGCGCCAACACCCTCCTGACCGCCGGACAACGCGAAACCGGCGAGCTAACCACCAGCCTGAAGACCCACGTGCAACTCGCCGACCTTGGCCTGCGCCTGCGCCCGACCCCCGAATTCGGCTACGTCGCGCTCGAAAGCGATGCCTTCCTGCTGCCCACGTTCGCCGAGGCCGCCGCCCGCGCCGCCGTCGCCGAAACAGACCTCCCCGCCGCCGGCGTCCTGGCCTACCTGGCAAACGAGATCACCGGCCCCGACCAGGCCGCCGACGCCATCCCCTACTCCACCGTGGCCGCCGTTGAGCCCGGCGACGCCATCCCGCTACCGCCGCTTGCGCCCGGCGAGATCGCCCTGAACGACTGGGCCGCAACCAACCTGGACGTCCAACCCGGCCGCCTCATCACCCTGGCATACTACGTCCTGGCCCACACCGGCGAGCTGCGCACCGAACGCGCCACGTTCCGCCTGCGCCACGTCCTCCCGCTCCACGGCCCAGCCGCCGACCCCGGCTTCACGCCCGACTACCCTGGCATTACCGACGCGACCGGTCTGGCCGACTGGGACCCACCCTTCCCCATCGACCTGACCCGCATACGCGACCGCGACGAAGACTACTGGGACGCCCACCGCACCACCCCCAAGGCCTTCGTCACCCTCACCGACGGCCAGCGCCTCTGGACCCACGACACCCAGCGCCTCGGCCGCGTAACCTCCTTTCGCGTCTACGCCCGCACCGGCGAGCAACTGTCCGATGTCCAGGCCGCCTTCGCGCGATGCCTGCACGCCCACCTCGACCCCGCCGCGGCCGGCCTGCGCTTCGACGCCATCCGCGCCCGCGCACTCACCGCCGGCACCGGCACGACCGACTTCGCCGGCCTCTTCATCGGCTTCAGCTTCCTCTTGATCATCTCGGCGGCGCTCCTGGTCGGCCTGCTGTTCCGGCTCAACATCGAGCGCCGCTGCCACGAAGTCGGACTGCTGCTGGCCCTGGGCTTCACGCCGCCGCGCATCCGCCGCCTGCTGCTCGCCGAAGGCCTCCTGCTGGCCGCCGCCGGCGCCGCCCTCGGCCTGCTCGCCGCCCGCGGCTACGCCGCCCTCATGCTCCACGGTCTCCGCACCTGGTGGGCTCCGGCCGTTAACACTCCCTTCCTGGGCCTGTACGAAACCCCGCTGGATTATCTCCTCGGCTTCACCTTCAGCCTGGCCGCCGCGACCGCCGCAGTCGCCTGGTCGCTGCGCGGGCTCGTGCGAATGCCGGCCCGGGCCCTGCTGGCCGGCGTCGTGCAAGCCGGCCGACCTGCCCGCCGCCCCGGTCGCGCCGCCATCATCACGACGATCGCACTACTGCTGGCCGGCCTCGCCGTCGTCTTCGCGGCCGCCGTCCCGACAACCGCCGCCCTTTCACAAACGCTGGCATTCTTCCTGAGCGGCACCTGCCTGTTGCTGGCCTGCCTGACCGGACTAGCCGCCTGGCTGCACGCCGAGCCGCATCGCCCCACCCCCTCCACCGGCCGGCTGGCATTACTGCGACTCGGCCTCCGCAACGCCCGCCGCCGCGCCGGCCGCAGCCTGCTGACCGCCGGCCTGATCGCCGCCGCCACCTTCCTCATCACCTCCCTGCACGCCATGCGCCTCGCACCACCGCCGGACGCCACGGCCCGCGACTCCGGCACCGGCGGGTTCACGCTCCTGGCCGAGGCGACCGTGCCGCTCCACTACGACCCGAACACGCCCGCCGGCCGCGCCGCCCTCGGCCTGCCCGAATCCGCCGAACGGACCCTAGCCGGCGCCGCCATCTGCTCCTTCCGCCTCCAACCCGGCGACGATGCAAGCTGCCTGAACCTCTACCGCCCCACGCAGCCCACCCTCCTGGGCGCCCCGCCGGCCATGATCCAGCGAGGCGGCTTCGGCTTCTCCGCCACCCTCGCCGACACTCCCGCCGAACGCGAAAACCCCTGGCTCCTCCTGCAGCGCGACCTGCCCGACGGCGTCGTCCCCGCCATCGCCGACGCCGCCGCCGCCCAATGGCAACTCCACGTCGGCCTGGGCCAGGACGTCACCATCTCCACCGAGCACGGCCAGGACGTGCGCCTGCGCATCGTCGCCCTGCTGCGCGGCAGTTGCCTGCAAGGCCCGCTCATCGTCGCGGAGTCGCAATTCAAACGCCTCTTCCCATCCGTCAGCGGACACGCCTTCTTCCTAATCGAAACCGCTTCCGACCAGGCCGACCACGTCGAACAAGCCCTCGAACGCGGCCTGTCGGATTTCGGCCTCGCCGCCACCTCGACGCGCCGGCGACTCGCCGAACTGCAGACCATCCAGAACACGTATCTATCCACCTTCCAGACGCTCGGCGGCCTCGGCCTGCTGCTGGGTACGGGCGGCCTTGCCGTCGTGCTCCTGCGCAACATCTGGGAACGCCGCGGCGAACTGGCCCTGCTCCAGGCCCTCGGCTTCTCCCGCGCCGCGCTGCATTGGCTCGTGCTGAGCGAGAACGCACTCCTGGTGGGCGCGGGACTGGCCACCGGCCTGCTCAGCGCGGCCGTCGTCGCCGTCCCCCATGTTGTCGCGCGTGCGGTGGCCACCCCCTGGCCAAGCCTGCTGCTCATGTTCGCGGCCATCTTTGCCGCCGGCCTGCTCACCGGCTACCTGGCCCTCGCCTTCTCCCTCCGCGCCTCGCTGCTGCCCGCCTTGCGCTCCGAATAACCGCCAGCGCGGCTCGCCCTACAAGCCGCCACCTGGTATCCTCACTTCTCGAGCCAGCGGAATCCCACGAACGGAGAACACCCATGCGCGTCAGCCTACCACGCTTCCTGACCATGACCATGACCGGCGGACTGCTCCTGACCGGCCTGGCCTTCGGCCAGGACTGGCCCAACTGGCGCGGCCCCAATCACGACGGCATCAGCCTCGAATCCGGCTTCCAGACCCGCTGGGAGGCCCCGCCCAAACAACTCTGGCAAGCCCGCATCGGCTCCGCCTTCAGCGCCGTATCCTGCGTTGAAGGCCGCGCTTACACCTGCGGCACCCAGGACGCCCAACAGGTCCTCTTCTGCCTCGACGCCGACACCGGCCAGATCATCTGGCGCTCCGCCTTCGAGGAAGAGTATCGCGAGCGTCAGGGTGGCGACGGCACCCGCGGCACACCCACCGTCTACGCCGGCCACATCTACCTCCAGAGCGCCCGCGGCCGACTCATCTGCTTCGACGCCCAAACCGGCCGCGAAGTCTGGAGCCGTCAGTTCAACGCCATGCCCAAGTGGGGCTACAGCGGCTCCGTCCTCATCGAAGGCGACCTCGCTATCGTGATCGGCGGCGACGACGCCGGCGTCCTCGTCGCCGTGAACAAACGCACCGGCGAAACCGCTTGGCAACACGGCGCCACGCCCGTCGGCTATTCCACCCCGCTCCCCTTCACCTTCGCCGACCGCCGCTACATCGCCGCCCTGCTCGGCAAGTCCGCCGTCATCGTCGAGGCCCTCACCGGTCGCGAAGTCTGGAGCATGCCCTGGGAAACAAGCTGGGACGTCAACGCCGCCACCCCCATCTTCCACGACGGCCACCTGTTCTTCAGCTCCGGCTACGAGCACGGTTCGGCCGTGCTCAAGCTGCGCCCCGCCGAAGATTCCCGCCTGACCGTCGAGAAGCTCTGGTCCGGCCAGGCCATCCTCGCCAAGTTCCAGACGCCGGTATTACACGACGGCCACCTCTACACCTGCGACCAGGTCGGCCTCAAGTGCGTCGAGCTGGCCACCGGCCAACTCAAGTGGCAGCACGGCGACCGCCGCGACAAGCAGTTCCAGAACGGCACCGTCGTCCTCGCCGGCGACACCCTCATCATCCTCACCGAGAAGGGCGAGCTGGTCCTTGGCCGGGCCACACCCGCCGGCTTCGAGCCCACCGCCCGCGCCACCATCCTCGACGGCCTCTGCTGGACCGTGCCAACCATCTACCGCGGCCGCATTTACGCCCGCAACCTCGAACGCCTCGTGTGCCTCGAACTACCGCGCTAACCCGCCATGAGCCGATAATCTACGGTGTCTGCCGCACCGACCCCTGGCACAAAAAGTGCCGTTCGCGGCATGCTACCTGAACAAGGCAGGGGGCGAATGGAGGTTCGTGCGTGTTCAGTTCGGCCACCGAAGCGCTTAAGTACATTAAAGATAACGACATAGCGATGGTCGACCTCAAGATCACCGGCATCGCCGGCCAGTGGTTGCACGTCACCATCCCCGCGCGCCAATTCGCGCAGAAGCACTTCGACGAAGGCGTCGGCTATGACGGCTCCTCCGGCGCCGGCTTCAGCACCGTCGAAAACGGCGACGTCGCCGCCCGCCCGCTGCCCCACACCGCCTTCCTCGACCCCTTCTACCAGGACCCCACCCTCAGCTTCCTCTGCGAAACCGTGACGGCCGACACCAAGGAACCCTTCGGCGGCGACCCACGCACCATCGCCGGCCGGGCCGTCCAGTACATGCGCGACAGCGGCATTGCCGACGAAGCCTGGATGGGCCCGGAGTTCGAGTTCTACGTCTTCGAACGCGTCGAGGTCTGGAACGATCCCCACAGCGCCGGCTTCCGCATCACCGCCCCGGAGGTCGAAACCGAGGGCCTCACGCCCGCCATCCCCGCCCGGCATGGCTACATGCGCGTCCCGCCCCTGGAGCAGTTGCACGACCTGCGCAGCGAAATCACGCTGACCCTTGAGAAGCTGGGCGTGCCAGTCAAGTACCACCACCACGAGACCGGCGCCCCGGGCCAGTGCGAAATCGAGATCGAGCTCGCCGAGTTGCTCGACGCGGCCGACCACACCATGCTCATCAAGTACGTCATCAAGAACGTTGCCCGCCGCCACGGTCGTCTGGCCACTTTCATGCCCAAGCCGCTCGCGGCCGAGGCCGGCAGCGGCATGCACGTGCACCAGAAGCTCGACCGGGCCGGCTGCCCGCTCTTCTTCGACGAATCCGGCCGCAACTACGCCAACCTGAGCGACCTCGCGCTCCAGTACATCGGCGGCCTGCTCCGCCACGGCCGCGCCATGGCCGGCTTCACGAACCCCTCCACCAACTCCTACAAGCGCCTGGTCGAGGGCTACGAGGCGCCGGTCAACCTGTTCTTCTCACTCGCCAACCGTTCCGCCGCCATCCGCGTCCCGCGCTACGCCATCCAGCCGCAGGACAAACGCATCGAGTACCGCCCGCCCGACTTCACCGGCAACATCTACCTCACGCTCGCGGCCATGCTCATGGCCGGCCTGGACGGCATCCAGTCACGCATCGACCTGGGCCAGCACCACTTCGGCCCCTACGACGTCAACATCGAGCGCGAGAGCCCCGAGTTCCGCAGCCACATCGCGGCGCTGCCCCGCACGCTGTATGACGCCCTGGACGCCCTGGCCGCCGACCACGCCTTCCTGCTGCGCGGCGACGTCTTCCCCGCCGCCTTCATCCAGCACTGGATTGCCGCCAAGCGGGCCGACGAAACCCAGGCCATGAACGTCTACCCGCACCCGTACGAGTTCACCCTCTACCTCGACACCTGAGCCGGCCCGACACGCCTTTCGGCCGGCGCGCTCTGCCGGCCCTTCGCGCCAATCCCCGCTTCTCGTAGAATGGTGCCGGTTACCTTAAGCAGGGCTTACGCATGGCTGGACACTCTCATTGGGCCCGCATCAAGCGGGCCAAGGCGGTTACGGATGCCCGTCGCGGGCGGCTGTGGAGCAAACTCTCACGCGCCGTCATAGTGGCCGCCCGGCAGGGCGGCGGCGATCCCTCCATGAACCTCAACCTACGTTACGCCATCGACGCCGCCAAAGACGCCAACATGCCCAAGGACACCATCGACCGGGCCATCAAGAAGGGCAGCGGCGCCGGCGGCGAAACCGACTACGTCGAGATGGTATTCGAGGGCTACGGCCCCGGCGGCGTCGCCATCCTCTGCACCGCCCTGACCGACAACCGCAACCGCACCGCACCCGAAATCAAGAAGATCTTCGAAACCCGCGGCGGCAACCTCGGCGCCACCAACTGCGTTGCCTGGATGTTCAACCAGCGCGGTATCTTCGTCATCGCCCGTGAGCAGGCCGACGAGGAAGCCCTCACGCACCTGGCCCTCGAGGCCGGCGCCGACGACGTTCAGCCGATCGGCGACGAGGCCTTCGAGTTGAGCTGCGACCCGGCCGTCTTCGGCGACGTCCGGCAG
Source organism: uncultured Planctomycetales bacterium (assembly GCA_964550375.1). GTDB lineage: Bacteria > Planctomycetota > Phycisphaerae > UBA1845 > Fen-1342 > JAAYXS01. The sequence goes on from CAZJYX010000002.1 coordinate 107,459, forward strand.
GCCCTGGAGAATGCCGGCATCAAGCCCGAGAGTGCCGAGGTCTCCATGGTCGCCTCCTCCACCATTACGCTCCAGGGCGAGCAAGCCGATAAGATGATGCGGCTGATCGACGCGCTCGAGGAGCACGACGACGTCCAGAACGTCTGCACTAACTTCGAGATGTCCGCGGAAGACGCCGAGCGGCTGGCCCAGTAATGACCGGCCGCCGCAAGTTTCGCCGCCCACCAATGTTCATCTTCAGGGAGGCCAGACACATGATGACTAGCCCGACCGGCCTGGCCGCCGTGCCGGTTCTTATCGCACTGCTGTCCCTTTCAGGCTGCACCACGGCCGCCAAACACGCGTTCTACGAGGTTCGCGGCGCCCAAGGCTCCATGCTTTACATCAATGAGCTGCAAGCGGACGACGTGCGGGCCTGCCAATCAGTCCGGTTCGAGCCCGCCACCACGACCATCGGTCCCCGCCTGTGCCCGCCCGCCTTCCAGCACGAATACGACCGCGCCGCCCAGGCCTTGACAACGGAGCTTTACGGCAGCTTCCCCGGCGGCCCGCTGGCCCTCACCATTTCCAGTGACGTCCTCTACTTCCAGAAGAAGGGCCTGCTCAGCGGCGCGCAGTCACTCGTGCGCACCAGGTTCTCCGTCGATGGTCGGCTGCTGGCCGACGCCATCGTCCGCGTCGAAAGCCGGGCCTTCCGCGAAGGCGACCATGTTGCCCTGGCTGAGGAGACCATCGACACAATCGGCAAAACCCTCCGCCGACTCGCAGCACGCGAAGACCAGGAACCGCCCCCCGAACACCACGCGGCCAACGAATAAGCCAGCCCCTCGCCGGCACGTGCGGACACGTGCTCGAGTAGCCGGAGTGAGTGAGCAGCCCTTCCGCGACACCGGAACCCAGGGTACCGCCCGACCGCCCGTGCCGCGGTGCCTCGACCGCTTCAATCCGCGCGGCGCGTCACGAAGAACTCATAGGCATAGCAATCCGAGTGCATGCGATGGAGTTCGGGCTCCTGTGCGACATGATCCAGCACTTCGAGCGCTTCGCGGTCGGCCGCGTAAGCAGCGCGAAGCTGCTGCACGCGGTCCTGCATGGGCGTGTAGAAATCATCCCACCACGCCTCGTCAGGCAGCGTGAAATGGCCAAGCAGCTCGAAGCCGCAGCTCGCGATGGCGGCCAGAACGTCGGTCGTCCATCCCATGGTCGGGTAGTCCAGGTCGAAGGCTGCCCGCACTTCGGGCGGCGGGCTCGCCTTCCGCCAGACCGCGTCGGTGAAGGCCAGATACCCGCCAGTCCGCAACAGAGCGTGACAGACGCGCAGGGCGTTCTCGAGGCCGAGGTTGTAGAGCGCTCCTTCGGACCAGATGAGATCGAAACTGGCAGGCGGCAAGCCGGTGTTCGCCATATCGGCGACAAGCGCGCGGACGCGCTGGCCAAGGCCGCGCGCGGCAATGGTCGCGCTGAGCCGTTTGATACTGGGGGCATGATTATCGATGGCGACGATGGATCCGGAGGTGAGTTCGGCAAGTTGAAGCGTCTGTCCGCCGATGCCGCAGCCCATGTCCAACACCGCGGGTGCGGCCGGCAGGTCGCGGCAGAGGGCCAGGGCCCGCACCGCGCAGGCGCGATTGCCAGGTCCTTGCCGAGGCAGGGCCTCATAGACCTCGAAGAAGATCTCCCAGAACCGCGATGCTGGTTCACTCATGCCATGCTCCCGCGCCTCCTTCGGGCCGCAGCCCGAGAAACACCTCATGCCCGCTATTGCAGTCCGATCTGTGCTCACAGGGGATCACGCCAGGCCGGAACCCGGCGTCGGCGACCTGCGCCAGCCAGACGGCCCCGGCGAACAAGCCCATTGTATACAGGTGATGCACGACCTCAACTGGCGCTGGCCGGCATGTCAGAGGCGTTCGGCGAGTAGCGCTGCGTCCATCGCACGTGTCACGGGACGGTCAGCTTATCCGGCGCGGTTGGCGCTGGGGCCGACAGGTTCGCCAAGGCGTTCCGGGCACTGCGTGAGCACTTGATGTATGGCGCGTGAATGGGGTGGGGTCAAAGTGTTGGGGTGGGATTGGTGGTGGCTGGCGGCTGCTGGCGTGGACTGGGAGGCCATCGCGGGTACCCGGCTGTGGCGCGCGGGCCGATAATCCGGCCGCGAGCCTCACCAGACGCGCCCATACTCACGCCTTTCAGGCCGATATCCACCAAAAAGACAAGGTTATCGACCACTTTCACGACTGAGCCCGCCCGGGACGTTTTTGGGGGCGCGCGTGCCGAAAACCATTTCCTCGCCGCGCTACTGAGCGGTGCCTGTCAGATCGGCCCGCATGGACGCTATGTGCCAGTGGCTGCGCGGCGAGCATGGGCCCGCCCGGCATTCAGCGTACGAGTGACAAAGAGTCTGACGAGGCAGTGATTCTGCCGGCAACGTGCGCGGCGGGGCCTGATGAACCTGGGACGGCGCCAAGCAGAGCTTGGCAGAAACATGAGGTGTTACCATGAAAAGAGCACTACTAATTGCGGTATTGGGCGTGGTGTGGGGCAGTACGGCGGCTACGGCCGACACTAGGACCTGGACCGGTGGCGCGGGGGACAAGAAGTGGGAGTCCCCCGGGAACTGGTCCGGCAACAAGGTCCCCGGGGCGGGTGACGACGTCGTCATCCCGCCCGACTCGGGCGAAATTACGACCAATGGTCAACCGAAGTCAGTAAAATCGCTTGAAGTTAGGGATTCCCCCGAACCTGAGGATCCCGAGAAACCTAAGGGTACGCACATCACTGGCGCCAAACCCGGCGACTCGGTCATAATCAATGCCAGCGGCGAAATCTACGTCGGCGCGCGCAACACGGTCACCGGGTGTGACGGCGGCAAGTATAGCGATGGCGGCAATGTCTACATCAAGTCGACCGGTGGCAACGTGACCAACCGCGGGACGATCACTGGCGGCAACGGCCACAGCGGAAAGAAGCCTACGAACGGCGGTCACGTCAGGCTGGATGGCAAGAACGTCACCAATAAGGGTATGGAAGCCGGCGGTGCCGGCGGCGATCACACGGGTACTTCGGGACCGGGCGCCAACGGCGGCAACGTCCACAACGAAGCGGATGAAGCGTGCGAACCTGGCAAAAAGGTCGGCGGTAGGGCTGGCACTGGCTACACAGGCTCAGGCAAACGGGGCCTCGCTACCACTTCGGCCCACGAGTACGTCCTGTTCCTGCCGGGTGATTGGCAGTCCGGCGACACGGTCTCCATCCTCGTTGGCCCGGGCGGCCTGATCGACATGGCCGGGCTGCCGGAGGGTGCAATCCAGGCCGACACCAGTGTATTCATTGACGCTGGCGGACCGGACGGCCTGATCATCCTCAGCGGCATCCCGGCCGGTGTACCGGCGATCATCGCGGGTGAGTCGATCTGTGTGCATGGCACGGTGCTTCTGGATCCGGGCGTCGAGCTGGCCGACATCACTGAGCCCGCCGCATTCCCGAGTCCCGACCCGTGCCCGGTGCCACCGCTGCCGAACGTCCCGTGGTGGGACGACTTTGACGTGTATCCGGCGGGCGAGGCGTTACACGACGTAGGCGACTGGATCGGTTGGGCCGGCGATCCCGCGGCGGCGGGCTTCGTGACGGACGCCCTGTTCCTCAGTGAGCCGCACGCGCTCGAAGTGGCCGGTCCGACTGATCTGGTGCACGAATTCGTCGGGGCCGACAGCGGCCGCTGGGTATTCTCGGCGTGGCAGTACATTCCGGGAGACTTCTCGTCCGGTGGAACCGGGTCAATGCCGGGCTCGTATCTCATCCTGCTGAATACGTATGAGGCCGTGGAACCCTATCACTGGTCGGTGCAGATGCAGTTCGACTCCAATGACGGCCTGCTCAAGGTGTACTACGGCAATGGCACCAACACGATTGACGTGCCGTACGTGGTTGAGGAGTGGGCTGAGATCGCGGTGGTCGTTGACCTCGATGACGACTGGACGGAGGTCTACTACGACGACGAGTTGGTGGCCGGGTATGCCTGGACCGGCGGCGTCCTGGGCGGTGGTGGCGGCGCCTTGAGCATCGCAGCCGTGGATCTATACGCCCACGGGTCAACCGCCGTCTTCTACGACGACTTGTTCCTGCAACCTCCCGCACCTTTCGACGTCGGCGATCTCAACTGTGACGGCCTGATCAATGCCTTCGACATTGACCCATTCGTCCTGGCTCTCACGGACCCGGAGCTCCACGCCGAGATGTACCCCGACTGCGACTACATGCTGGCGGACATCAACGGCGACGGGCTGGTAAATGCGTTCGACATCGATCCGTTCGTGCAATGTCTGACCGGCGGCGGATAGCAGACCGCTGGCAGGCAGCGTACTGACATCGCCTGTGACTCTGGACAACCGACCCGGCGCCTGGCCGTCACGCCAGGCGCCGGGTGTCGTATTGTTGGGGGGATGGCGTGGTTCCGGAGACGCCGCGTTTCTACCTGGAAGCGGCTCCACAACTGGCGCCACAAGTGCAAAGCGGGTGGGCTGCTTCAGGACTTGCGGACGAAGATGGTTTGGCCGGAGGCGGGGGCGAGGTCGTCGTCGCACAGCTTGGTGATCACCGCGGCCACCTCGGCGGGGGCGAGCGTGTGCTCCGGGGGCAGGTCGGGGGCTATGCTGCGCAGCATGGTTGTCTCCACGGCGGCCGGAGCGACGGCGTAGACGCGGATGCCGAACTGGCGGCCTTCCGCGCCGGTGGCCTGGGAGAACAGGTTGACCCAGGCTTTCGACGCGCCGTAGACGGCGAAGCCGGGGAAGGGGTCGATCGAGGAGAGCGAGGAGACGTTGATGATGACGCCGGCGCGTTGGGCTTTCATGATCGGCCAGGCGGCCTGGGTGGTGTGGAAGACGGCCGCGACGTTGACCGCGGTGGTCTGGTCGAATTCTTCCGGGCTCATCTGGTCGAGCGGCTTCAGGACGGCGTAGCCGGCGTTGTTGACCAGGACGTCGAGGCGGCCGAAGCACTGAACGGCGTGGTCGATGAGGCGGCGGGCATCCGCCGGGCGAGCGACATCCAGGGCGACCGGCTCGCAGGCAGCGCCGGCGGCGCGGATCTGTGCGACGGCGTCATCGAGGGCGGGGGCGTGGCGGGCCGCGGCGACGATGTTGCAGCCGGATTGGGCAAAACGCAGGGCGGCGGCCAGGCCGATGCCGCGGCTGGCGCCGGTGATGACACACGTTCTCGTCGGCATCTTCAGGTCCTTTCGGGGCCGGGCGCGTCGGAACGGCCGGGGCGCAAATTGAGCCTAGTCGTGTGGTGCGGAAGGGTCAACGCTGCGGCGGCGGGCGGCGAGGGATAGAATCAGCCATATGGTGAGGCTGACGCGGGAGGTACGGTTCTCGGTTGACCGCGACTGGGCGGGTCGGGTTGAGCCGGGCCGGCCGGTGACGAATTCGTGGGCTGGCTGGCCCAGCGCGGTGGGGGTGGTGCCATACTTGTGCTTGCGTGCGACGGTGGCCGGCGAGCCGGACGCGACGACGGGCTATTTGTGCAATATCGCGGTGTTGGACGACATGCTGCGGCGGCACGCGATTCCGTATACGGCGGAAGTGCTGCGGAGCCACGGTTGGCGGATGTCGGCGGAGCGCTTGTTGCAGGGGATCTGGCGGCGGGTGGTGTCGAAGACGCCGGCGCGGGCGCCGCTGGTTGCGCTGGAACTGTGTGCTACGCCTTACCTGCGGTACGGGGTCACGCGGGAGGAGCCCACGATGGTGCGCTTGACGCAACAGTTCGAGTTTTCGGCGGCGCATCGGCTGCACTGTCCCGGTCTGTCGGAGGCTGAGAACCGGCGGACGTTCGGGAAATGTAACAACCCGAGCGGGCATGGGCACAACTATGTCGTGGAGGTGACGGTGGTCGGCGCGCCGGATGAGCGGACGGGGGCGGTGCTGCCGTTGCCGGAGTTCGAGGCGCTGGTGCAGGAGCGGGTAATAGAGCGGCTGGATCACAAGCATCTTAACACGGACACGGATGAGTTTCGGGCGCTGAACCCTAGCGTGGAGAACATAGCGCGGGTCATTTATGGGCTGTTGGCGGGGCAGGTGGGGCCGGCCCGGTTGGAGCGCGTGCGGGTATGGGAAACGCCGAAGACGTGGGCGGAGTATGGAGGGGGTCAGTGCTGAGACACTTGGTGCGGGACTGAGCGGATTGGCGAATGGGTAGCCGAAGAGGGTGCTGCCGTCGATTGCGTGGACGGGGCGGCGGGCTTAACGACGGATGGCCGTCACCCGGACACGTCCCAGTAATCTGGTGTTAATGCAAGGGTTGCGCACTCGTTGTGGGAGGGGCACATCGGGTTCTGGCGCCTCGGGCGGGGCGCGTGAGGGGCTTGGCGGTGGCGGGGATTCGGGGATTTGTGCTTGGGAGAGCGGCCAAGCTATCGCAGGGGCATGCCGGGGCCACCGATAAGACTGGGGCGCGGCCGGCGTATTGCCGCGCGGCGGGCTTGGGAGCTGGTCGGGCCGATGTGGATGGCGGCGTTTGAATCTGTGGTCGTAACCGCGTAGAATTGCATGATTAAGGTTTAGGGCGACCGCCTGCGACTTTCGCGCTTTCAGAGCAACTCATGTCGGACAGCCCGGAAGACAGCCAAATATGTAGGTTCGCGGTAGACCGGCAACTGGTCACGGCGCAAGAAGTGCGCACCGCGACTGAGCACAAGGACAAGCTGGCGACGCGTGGACGGCAGCGGCCGATGGGCGAAGTGCTGGTTGATCTCGGGTTTCTTACGCGGACGCAGCTCAATCGGTTGCAGGGCGCCAATGACGATTCGGGGGGGCAGCCGGCGCAGCAGATTCCGGGCTACCAGTTGCTGAACAAGTGCGGGGCGGGGGCGATGGCGGTGGTGTACCGGGCCAAGCAGATGAGCCTGGACCGGGTTGTGGCGGTGAAGGTGTTGCCGCGCCGGCTGAGCAAGAACAAGGAGTTCGTGGAGCGTTTCTATCGCGAGGGTCGGGCGGCGGCGCAGCTCAACCACAACAACATTGTGCAAGCGATCGACGTAGGTGAGGCGGGGGGCTACCACTACTTCGTGATGGAGTACGTCGAGGGCTGCACGGTCTACGACGAGCTGGCGGAGGGTACGGTTTACGAAGAATCCGAGGCGATCGGGATAATCACGCAGATTGCCCGGGCGCTGCAGCACGCGCACGAGCGGGGGATCATTCACCGGGATGTGAAGCCCAAGAACATCATGCTGACGCGTGATCGGGTTGCGAAGCTGGCGGACATGGGTCTGGCGCGGGAGGCGGCGGACCATGAGGCGGCGATGGCCGAGGCGGGGCGGGCGTATGGCACGCCGTATTACATCAGTCCGGAGCAGATTCGGGGCGAGGTGCACATAGACTGCCGGGCGGACCTGTACTCGCTGGGGGCGACGTTCTATCACATGGTGACGGGGCGGGTGCCGTTTGAGGGGGCTACGCCGTCGGCGGTGATGCACAAGCATCTGAAGGAGCCGCTGACGCCGCCGGATCATCTGAACACCCGGCTGAGTGCCGGCTGCGGGGCGATGATCGAGATGCTGATGGAAAAGGACCGGGACCGGCGGTATCCGAGCACGCGTGAGTTGCTGACCGACCTAACGCAACTAGCGCGGGGCGAGGCGCCCAAGTACGCCTCGCGCAGTCTGGCCGACTCAGACCTGACGCACCTGTCGGAGGGGGAGGCGGTGCCGGAGTATCTGCGCAAGGCGGTGCAGCGCAGTGCGCGGCGGGCGGCGCGGCAGGAGGCGGCCCTGGCGACGACGACGATGTGGCTGATCGTGCTGGGGGCGCTGGCGGCCGTGAGCATCGTGATGAACATTATTCAGTTGGCGGTGCATTGAGGGGCGGTCGTGTGTTTGTTTGATCAGGGATGCGCGTGGCAGTCCGCCGCAGCGCGTGCCGCGGCGGACGATCGGGGATGGGCGGCGGGGGCGATTGTGGGTGTGGGGTGGGTTGCCCGCGGGGCGTGACCTCAGTAGCCTAGGGTTGAGTTCGCCCGGCCCGGTGGCTGGGTGTGCGCCGCCGATGGGCGGCGAGCGAGCCGAGCCGGTAGCAGGAGCGAGATTTCCATGAGCGAGACTTCCCCCGCAGACAAGCCGCTGGATGCGCGCGTTCGCGAGGTGATCGAGAGCGTACGCCCGTACATTCAGGCCGACGGCGGCGACATTGAGCTGGTGGCGATTGAGGGCGACGTGGTGAAGGTCAAGCTGCGGGGTGCGTGCGCGTCGTGCCCGATGAGCCAGATGACGCTGAAGGCCGGCGTGGAGCGGCACATGCGCGAGCGCGTGCCGGAGATTCGGACGGTGGAGTCGGTGGGCTGAGCTAATGGGCTGAGCGGGGGGCGCTGGCATCTCGCCGCGGAAGTGGCGGCGGCTGCCCCCCAGGGCAAATGACCCGCTCCCTGGGCAAATCACCCGCTCCGATAGTCTTTCGGTGGTGTCGATACTGAGCCAGTCCGGCGCGGCTGGTAGCCGACGTTGAACACCAAACGCCGGCTGGGCGCCGGCGTCAACGTGCGCCCCGATCGCTGTCAGCGCCGGGCCATGCTGCTCAAGGCCATCGTCCACAAGATCCTGGTTCTCTTGCTGCAGGGCTTCTTCTGCAGAGCACTTCTGACCCTGTTTCTTTCTGCGGGCGTTGTGTCGCGCGGGTGGGCGTGCCACCGGCGAGCTTGGCCGGTGCCGTTGGGCCAGTTATGATCCGGTTGCCCCGCAGGTTCGGAGGGCAGGGTACGCGGTTTGGCCAAACGAACGGGCGCGGTGGGGCTGCTCGGCTGCGGCAGTCGGGTCGACCGGGCGGCGGGGCTGTGAGAGCGTGAGGCGGAGTATGGGCGACGACGTGGTCCGGGCCGGTGAGCCGGGGCCGGGCGTGGATGGAGAGCAAGGCGGGGTGGCGGGGCGGCTGCGCGCTGAGTTGGCGGAGAGCCGGGCTGAGCTGGAGCGGCTGCGCGGCGAGGTGGCGGGGCTGGAGCAGGCGCTGGCGGCGGAGCGTCGCGGCGGGCGGGATTCTGAGCCGGCTGCGGAGGCTAGCCACGGGCCGGGCAATAGTTTACGGGAGTCGCTACGGACGGAGCAGTCGCTGCGGCGGAAGCTGCAACAGCAGGTCAGCTCGCTGAAGGAGCAACTGCGGTATACCAAGGCGACGCTCGAGCTGCGCGAGAATGAGGTACGGTATCGGCTGGGGGATGCTCTGATCCGGGCGCTGCGGCCGTCGAAGGATACCTTGCTGCTGCCGGTGCGGTTGGCGCAACTGCTTGGTACGGGGCTGGCGCGGGCGTGGGCGCGGCGGCGGGAAGCCGCCGTCCGTCGGGCCGCGGCCACGCCGACGGGCGGCCGGGCAGCGTTGGCGGCGAGTTGCGGCGGGCAGCCGGTTGACATGGAGGCGGCGCCGCTGCTGCCGGCTTATGCGCGCGTGCCGGAAGAGCAGGTGGCGCGGCGGACGTTGTGCATCGCGGGCGTGATGGACGAGTTTTCGTGGCGGGCGTGGCAGTACGAGGCGGACCTGTACACGTTTACGCCGCAGGATTGGCAGCGGGCCATGGAGGCGCGGCCGCCGGACCTGCTGCTGGTGGAATCGGCCTGGAGCGGGTTGCGGGACTCGTGGCAGTTGCAGGTGCGTGATTTGGGGCGGCGGGGTGGTTTCGTGCGGCGGTATGCGCTACCGGAGATGCTGGCGTGGTGTCGGCAGCGCGGTATTCCGACCGTGTTCTATAACAAGGAAGATCCGGCGAACTTCGACGTGTTCATCGAGGCGGCGCAGCTGTTCGACTACGTGTTCACGTCGGATGCGAATTGCTGCGAGGATTATCGCAAGCACCTGAAGCACGAGCGGGTGTTTGCGCTGCCATTTGCCGCGCAGCCGCGGATACACAACCCGCGCTGGGTGCCAGGAGCGCGCACGGAGACGGTGTGTTTTGCGGGGACGTGGTATGCCCACCGTCATTTCAACCGGCAGGACGAGGCGGAGGTGATTCTCAAGCCGGCGCTGTCGCACGGGCTGCACGTTTATGACCGGATGGCGGCGGTGGAGAACGACAACTATCGCTGGCCGATTGAGTATGAGCCGGCGCTGCGCGGCGCGCTGTCGTATGCGCAGATGCTGGTGGCGTACAAGCGTTACAAGGTCTTTCTGAACGTCAACAGCGTGGCCGACTCGCCGACGATGTTTGCGCGGCGCGTGTTTGAGTTGTTGGCGTGCGGCACGCCGGTGGTGAGCGCGTATTCGCTTGGTATCGAGCGCTTGCTGGGTGGGGACGTCGTGCAGATGAGCGAGGATGCGGAGACGACGGGTGAGCTGCTGGTGCGGCTGCTGGGCGATGGCGAGTATCGCGAGCGGCTGGCGCTGCGCGGGCAGCGCAGAGTCTTTGGTGAGCACACGTACGGTCATCGGCTGGAGGAGTTGCTGCGGGTGGTGGGTTTGGGGGGACACGCGCTGCGGCGGCCGAAGTTCCTGGTGGTGACGCCGGTTGAGCGCGCTGAGGAGGTTGCGGCGGCGGTTGAGAGTTTCCGGCGCCAGCATTACCAGGAGAAGGAGTTCGTGCTGTGTGGCATGCGCGGGGAATTGGGGCAGGCGCTGAGCGGCGGGCGCGGTCCGGCGGGCCAGGGGGTGCGCGTGCTGGCGCGGGAAGGCGCCACGTGGTCGGGGTTGCTGGCGGAAGCGCTGGGCGATGTGACGGCGGACTTCGTGGTGCTTATGCGAACGCAGGATCACTACGGGGCCGACTACCTGACGGACTACGCGCACGCGAGCCTGTACGTGGATGATTTGGCGCTGGGCAAGGCGAGTTACTATCAGCGCGACGGGGCTGGTGTAGCGCGAGTTGTCGGGGGCGGGCAGGAATACCGGTCGGTGGCGCAGGTTTGTCCCGCGACGTTGTGCCTGCGAGGGGCGCAGGCGCGGCGTCTGGTCAAGGAGCTGCCGGCTGACTTGGCGGCGGATGAGTGGTGGCAGCGGGCGGTTGCGGCCGTTGGGCAGGTGTACTCTTCGGACCGGTTCAATTACGTGCGGCAGGAGGGCGTGGCGGAGCCTGTGGGGGCGATCGCTGGGGGTGATAAAGGGGGGCAGACGGCCAGCCTGCAAGCGGCGCTGGTTTGATCAGGCGGGTAACAGTTCGGCGGCGGGCGCTGTGACGGGCCGGCCGAGCACGGCGTGTTCGATTTGCGGCAGTACTACGGGCAGGTCGAAGCGTTGGCGGGCCTCGCGCCGGGCTTGTTCTGACAGCTCGGTCCAGCGGCCCTGTGTGGTGACGGTGTTAATGAGGTCGGCGGCCCGGTCGGCGGTGTCGAACAGCAGGCTGTCGGGATAAATGTCGGCGGCGCCGGGCCAGCGGTGCACCACGGGGATCGCGCCGCTGGCGAGGCCCTCGGCGACGGCTTGGTGGCTGCCCTCGAAGTCGCTGCATGACAGGATGAAACCGACGCGGGCGAACCAGCCGGGGGGGTCGTCGGTCCAGTCCTCACGAATGATGTGGGGCGCGAGGTTGGCGGAGGCGATGAACGCTTCCAGCGCCTGGTAGTAGCGGCGTTCTTCGGGATTGCTCCAGACCCATTCGTAGCTTTCGGGCGGGCGCCCGGTCAGTCGCAGCCGCCAGCGCTGGTCATGGCGGCGCAGGCGGAGCAGGATTTCGGCGGCTAAGCGTGGGTTCTTCAGCTTGGGGCAGTAGCCCAGCAGGCCCAGTGTCCAGGGGGCGGAGTCGTGCTTGGAGCGGGCGAAGCAACGGCAGTCAAACGTGTTGTAGACGAGGTCGGCCGGGCGGGCGGCCCGGGTTCCGAGTCGGGCGACCACGGCGTCGCGGACGTGTGGGGCGATGAAGATCAGGCGGTCTACGTTCTCCCACTGCACCTCTTCCGGTGTGGACGTGGTCATTTCGTAGCGATGCAACCGCACGACCAGTCGTTGGGCGGGGCGGACGCGCTGTGAATACCAGACGGCGTTGCCGGCGCACCATTCGCACCAGATGGCATCGGCCCATTGCAGCAGGGCGATGCTGCGGCGCTGGTCGTGGCGTTCGTGGCCGTCCCATTGGTCGATGCGGATGCAGCAATCGGGGCGGGCGGCGAAGTGGTCGATGATGTCGCGGGCGAACTTGAGGTCGTGGCCGGCGAAGACGATGCGGTGCAGGGCGGCGCGCGGGCGAGCCGCAGTGCGGGCGGGGCGATACGGCTCAAGGTGCGGCTGCAAGCCGGCGTTGACGGCCTCGAAGGTGAAGTGGCGGGCGGCCTCGTGCGCCACCTCGGCTGCGTGCCGGTACGTGGGGGGATCAGTGAGAGCCCGGGACAGCGCGGCGACGAAGGAAGCGGGCGTGTCGACGAACAGAGGGTAATCCTCGCCGAGGAGCAGCCGGTTGATGCGGGCCGGGTTTAACAGGACGGGCAGGCCGGCGGCGCCGTACTCGAGGACCTTGGTGCTCAGTTCTAGCGAGTCGTCGTAGTGCGGTGAGCGCCAACAGTCGCCGAGGTCGCAGCCGACGACGAGCTCCGCGACGGCCGCGCGCGGCAGGGCGCCGCGCCACACGACGCCGGGCGTGCGGGAGAGCTTGGGCAGCAGGCGGCCGCGGTAGGCGCGCGTGTCGCCGGCGGGGTCGTAGAATTTGTCGCCGGCGATGACCAGTTCGGCCTGGGGGACTGCGGCCCGCACCTGGCTGAAGCCGTCGATCAGTTCGTCGATGTAGTAGTGGGGATCGAATTTGCCGACGTAACACAGGCGCCGGGCCGCGAGTTTGGTGCGGGGGTTAGCGCTGGTCAGGCGCGGCACGAGCGGCGGCAGGGCGATGTAGCGGTCGGGGGCCGGGCCGAGCAGACCTTCGAGGTAGGTTTGCAGGAGGGGTGTCTGGCAGGCGACGCGGCCGTTGCTGCGGGCTATGGCGGCGGTGGTTTCGTAGTCGGTGCCGTGTTGAGTCAGGTAGAACCATGTGCGGGCGGCCAGTTCGGGGACCTGGGCTACCAGGTGGCCGATGGGTGTGCCGCGGATGATGAGCAAGTCGTAGGGGCGCTGCGCCTGGGCCTGCGTGATGGCGTCGAGTGCTTGCGCGGGGGTGATGCGCAGGCCCGGGTCCGGACTGAGCGCGAGGTTGGCGGGGTCGTACCGGCAGCCAGTGTGCGGATCGAGCAGGCCGATGCATCCGGAGGTGCGCAGGGTCTGGAGGTTGATGTCGCGTCCGAGCGGCCGTTCAAGGAGTATGTCCACGAAAATGGAGGGGTCGACGCACAGCATCTGGGCGACGGAGACACACCAGATGGCGGAGCCGTCGATTACGTTCAGATCGACCGGGGCGTAGAGCAGCACGCGCATGGCCGCGCGGTCGCCCGCGGCCGGCGGCGTGTCACCCATCAGCGCTGCCCCCCTTGGTGGAGGCCAGGTAGGCCTTGGTGACGTCGTCCGGGGTGCCTTGCAGGCGAAGGCGGCCGGCGTCGAGCCAGATGGCCCGCGTGCATTTGGTGCGTACCAGGTCCATGCTGTGCGTGGCGATGATGACGGTCTTGCCCTCGTTGCGGAAGCGGTCGAGGATGGAGCCGGCCTTGGCGCGGAAGCCGGCGTCGCCGACGGTGAGGACCTCGTCCAGCAGCAGCACGTCCGGATTGATGTGGACGGCGATGGAGAAGCCCAGCCGGCCCTTCATGCCGGTGGAATAGGCGCGCACCGGGGCGTCGATGAACTCGCCCAACTCGCTGAACTCGATGATGTCCTGGAGGCGGGCCTGGATCTCGCGCTGAGCGAAGCCGAGGATCGAGCCGTTGATGAAGATGTTTTCGCGGCCGGTGAGATCGGGCTTGAAGCCGACGCCGAAGCTCAGGAGGCAGCCGACCTTGCCGCGGACGATGACGCGGCCGCGGTCGGGGCCGAGGATTCCGGCCAGGGCGCGCAGCAGGGTGGTCTTGCCGGAGCCGTTGCGGCCTACGATGCCGACGACGTCGCCGTGGTCGACGGCGAGGTTGATGTCGCTCAGGGCCCAGAACTTCTGGCTCCAGCGGCCGTTGCGCGCGTCGCCGGGGCGCAGGCGATCGAGCAGGCGGACGAATGTCTCGCGCAGCGTGACCTCGGCGCGGTGGTAGCGGATCAGGAACCCGATCCACAGGCTCTCGGCGTACACGGCCAACTGGTCAACGGCGACGTCAGACATACTTGGCGAACTTCCCTTCTCCGTGACAGAAGATGGCGAAGCCGATCAGGCAGCCCAGGACCGAAACACACGCCGCGTAGATTAACAGGCGCGGCTCGGGCGTGGTGCCCCACAGAAGGGCATCCCGGTAGCACTCCAGGAAGCAGGCGATGGGATTAAGCATGTATAGGAAGCGATACGTCTCGTCGTGGAACATGGCGCGGTGGGGACCGTGGTCGCGAACGAAGTAGAAGATGGGCGAGCAGTAGAAGAGCAGCCGCAGCAACACCGCGACGACGTTGGACGTGTCGGCGAAGAAGGCTCCGAGGTAGGCGGTGACGAAGGCGGCGCCCAGCGTGAACAGCAGTGTGAGAGCCACGAGCAGTGGCAGCCAGAGGTAGTGCAGGGTGGGCCAGACGCCGGCCACGAGGAGGATGACGATCAGGACGCACAGACCCCAGACGAGGTCATATAGGCGGGCCAGGGCGACGGAGACGGGGAAGACCGCCTTGGGGAAGCTGATTTCGTGGATGAGGCCGCGGTTGCCGCGAATGCAGGTGGCAGCCTGGCTGATGGTGGCGCTGATGAACTGGTAGGTCAGCACACCGACCAGGATGTAGAGCATGTAGTCGATCGGCCGGCCGCCCTCGGCGAGGTTGAATAGGACGCCGAAGACGAAGAAGTAGACCAGCATGAACATGAGCGGGTCGAGCAGGTTCCAGAGGTGGCCAAGGACCTTGTTGCGGTGGCCGGCCTCGAGGGCTGCTCTGGTCAGGTAGCGCACGGTCTCCCGTCGGGACCAGAGGTCCTGGAACCGCCGCCGCAGGCCCGGCGCGCTGCCCGGCCGCAGGAATGCGCCGTTGATGGTGGTCATATGGGTGGAGTTTAGCGGATAGCGGGGCGGTCGGCACGTGGCTGGGCGGGGCGGTGCTCGCGCTGCGCGGCCGTATGGGGCGGGTTGGGATGTCGTTCTCCACAGGGCTTGTTCATGCCTGGCGGCCGAGAGCCGGGCACGTCCAGCGGTGGTGGTGCGCAGAATTCTCTGTGGGGTGGGGGGAAGTGCTGCCGCCGGCGGCCGCTTGGTACCATTCCAGGTATTCATCAGCTTGACGGCGCAGGTCGAAGCGCTGGCGGGCTACTTCGGCGGCATGGCGGCCGAGGTCGTCACACAGGGTGCCATTGTCCAGTAAGTGGGCGATGGCGGCGGCGAGGGCGTCGGGGTCGGCCGGGCGGACGAGCAGGCCCGTCGGCGGGCGTGACCCGCCGGCGTAGGTGACGTTTACGAGGCGGTGGGTACCCAGCGGCAGGGATGTCACCTGCTCGGGGATGCCGCCGACGGCGGTGGCGACGACCGGCCGGCCACAGGCCAGGGCCTCGAGGATCGTGTTGGGAAAGGTATCTACGCGGGCGGCGTGGACGTAGAGGTCGGCGGCGTGATAGTAGCGCGCAACGTCCTGGGGGCGGCTCTGGAATGGGACGAACTGGATCTGGGCGCCGCCGACGTCCTCGGGGGGAGTGTCCTCGCCGAGGGCCAGGAATACGATGGGGCGCTGCGACGGCCGGGTCGCCAGGCGCTCCAGCGCGGAACGCAGCGTGGCGTAGTCCTTGTAGGGGTTACGACGAATGCCGTTGGCCGCGAAGAGTAGCACGCGGGCTTCGGGGGGAATGCGCAGGCGGGCGCGGGCGGCGTTGCGGTCGCCGGGCCGGAAGATGGTCTGGTCGACGCCGTTGGGAATGACGCGCGCCGCGATGATGCCGGCGGCGAGGATGGAGCGTTCGGCCCGCTCCAGGAGCCAGCGGCACGGGGCGGCGAAGTAGAAGCGTGACCTGGCGTAGATGTCGCGTTTGCGGCGCCAGTTGGCGTGGGTGGCGTCGCGCCGGACTGGGGGGTACGTCGCGAGGTCGGGGCATTCGCCGCAGCCGGTGGTCCAGCGTTGGCAGTCGAAGCTGTGAGCGCAGTGGCCGCTGAGCAGCCAGGCGTCGTGTAGCGTCAGGAAGACGGGGACTTGGCGGCAGAGCAGCGGTAGTGCGCGCAGGTCGAAGTACTTGCCGTGGAGATTGTGGCAGTGGAGCACGGTTGGTCGGCGAGGCGTCAGGTCGAGCAGTCGACGGCTGCCGGGGTAGTTGAAGTCCTCGTGGCCGCGCCAGTAGTCGAGGACGCCGGCGGGGGCCGCGAGGGCGTGGGTGGCGCGACACAGGAAGCGGGCGAGGGCGTGGCGCGGGTATAGGGGTTGGAGGCGCTCGTGGGCCCACCAGCAGGCGCGCGACCAGGGATTCCCGACGCGGTGATGTGGGAAGCGGAAGACGTCCGGGTCATCGGAGCGTTTACGGCCGACGGCCAGCCAGGCAGCGTGGCCGCGGCGGCGATACTCGCGGAACAGGTTCCAGGAGATGCGCTCGGCGCCGCCGGCGAGGTCGAACGTGTTGACCTGCAAGATGTCGAGCGGGACGTGATCCATCGGTAATCCGTGGGTCTTATCGGTCGTCAGGGCGGCTTGGCCTTACCGGTGCTGGGCGGTGGCGGTTTCCCGGTCGGCGGTGGCGGCGTGCTGGTGGTTGGGATTCAGGTCGTTACAGAGGAATTGTTTAGTGGTTTGGGCGATTTCGGTGTCGGGGGCTTTGGGGTTGCCGGCGAGCTGGCTCCTGAGGAAGGCGGTCCAGGCGCGGCGCCAGTGGCGATCGTGGCGGGCGAATTGCCGGCAGAAGTGGGTGCGGGCAGTCTGGATGTGCGGCTGCCGCCACCAGGTTGGCGCGTTGGGCCATACGGCATTGACGCAATCGGCGGCTTGTGTTGGGGAGTCGTGGAGTATACCGGCGTGGCGCAGTTCTTCGAAAGCGGGCTGGGCCGCGGGGTGGAGTGGGAAGACGGTCGGGTCCCAGAAGAGAATGGTGGGCATGTTCATGGCGAGAGCTTCGAGCAGGCTGGTCGTGGGCCGGTCGATGACCAGCAGGCGGGCCGCGGGAAGCCAATCAACCAGGGTACCGGTGTTGATGACGCGGCAGGCTGGTGTGGCGGCGTGGACGCATTCCAGTTCCTGAACGCCGTAGTCATGGATGTATGGGCGGTAGTAGACCCGTGCCCGGAGGGGCTCGTGGAGGTGGCGCAGAAAGTGCTGTTTCCACTCGAGGTAGCCGAGCAGGTCTTCCGGCTGCCCGACTGAGTGATAGCGGTAGTGATAGGCGGGGACGAGGGCACCGGCGAAGACCAGGTAGTTGCCGCGGCCATGGTGTCGGGGCAGCTTGGCGAGCAGTGGTGCGGGCAGCGGGTGATACGAGGCGGGGTAATGGTGTTGGTGCGACCAGCCCCAGGTGATGAAGCAGTCGGCGGATTCGTACTCGATCTTGCCGAGGGGGAAGGCGCGCGTCTGCCCGTAGCCGCTGCCGTGCTGGGCGGATATCCAGCGGCCGCCGTTAGCGACAATATGGGCGATGCGGTAGCGTAGCTCGATGCGGTCGTAGACGTCGTTGCCGACCCAGAGGCGACTGATGTCGCGGTCGGGTTGGCCGGCGGGGCAATAGGTAAGGAAAGAGGCCGGCAAGTGGTGGGGCAGCAGACGTGCTATGACGTTCTCGAAGTTGGACTGCGGCTCGAATTCGAAGGGGTGGCTCAGCAGGTGGGCGCGGTCGGCCGTGCGTGGCGCCGGGAGGTCGTGGCGGGGGGTTTTGCGCAGGAGCGTCAGCGGATCGAGCAGCAGTTGCAGCATCAGCTTGTCGCGGCGCGTGACGCCGTAGATTGTGCCGAGCAGGCAGCGCGCGTGCGTGCGGCGCAGGAGGGCCGATTCGAGGCGATCGATCAGGTGTGTCAGCGAGCGGCGCAAACGCGCCGCCGAGGGTTCGCGGGTGGTCGCGGGGTTCGCGGGTGAGAGGCGGCGCGGCGGAGAGTCCGCCAGCGTTACGGCAGTCTCGCGGGGCGCGAGGAAGTCCAGTTCGGGCGCGGCGCGAATAATGTCTGAGATGAGTTGCAGGTTATAGGCGTGCTCGCTCACGTTGTACGCCAGGTGTGGCCAACTTCGTACTTCGAAGCAACCTGGCCGGCAGATGCGGACGCGCAAGTGTTCGTGGGCGGGTCGCAGGTGTCCGGCGCGGCGCAGGCGCTGGTAACGGTCGTGACACATGCCGAGCCAGTGCGTGAGCCAGGTGATGCTCACGATTTGCCAGAAGCGGGCGGAGTGCTCGACACCGTGGAGATCGTTGAGCAGGCGGGCAAGCGGCGGGATGAGCCGGTCGCACAGGGAGTCGATGTATGTGGCAGCGCGCAGTAGGTCATCGGGGCCATCGTGGGGTGAAGGGACGAGTCGGAAGCTCCGGTATTCGCGGAAGCGGTAAGTGGGGTGATAGGCGAAGCACCACGGTCCCAGGAAGAGGGCGCGGCCTGCGTCGGCCGGCCAGAGCTCCGGCACGCCGGTGAGCACGAGTTCGCGGAGGGGTTCCGTCAAGGCGGGACCACCTTCTGCATCGCCAGAGCGGCGCTGACCACTTCCGCGGAGCTGCTTGTTAGAGACAGGTCGCGGCACAGTCGGCGGAGGTAGTCGAGATCGGCCGGGGTATCGATGTCCAGCTTGACGTGTGGGTGCGCCAGGGCGAGCGGGGCGACGATCGTGCGGATGTCGTACAGTTCCGGGTGGTCCAGGATATGCGCGGTCACGTGTTCGCGGTCGGCGGGTCGCGTGGCCGTGGCGTTCAGGTGGTGGAGGATCTCTGCGGAGAAAGCTTCGGCGCCCAGGCCGTCGGCGTAGTTGCTGCCCAAGGCCGGGACGTTGTTGAACACGTACAGTCGGTCGGCGCCGGCGCCGGCGGCGCGGGCGTCCTGGTAGCAGCACACGAGGCGGTCGATTTCTTCCGGAGCGATCAGGGGGTTGTCCGCGCAAACACGGACCACAACCGCGGCGCCGTGGGCCACGGCGGCGTCAGCGAAACGTGCGAGCACGTCGTCCTCGCAGCCGCGGTGGCAGGCGATGTCGAGCGCGCCGGCCAGGGCCGCCAGGGCGTCGTCGCGCGGAGCGGTGCTCGTCGCGAGCACAACCGTATCCAACGTGCGGGCGCGGGCGGTGCGGGCGAGGACCCAATGCAGCACGGGGTGGCCACACAAATCCAGCAGGGCCTTGCCGGGCAGGCGTGTCGAGCCCAGGCGGGCCTGCACGAGGGCCACGACGTCTCCCGGGGGGGTGTTTCGGTTCACGCTCACCACACGTCTCGCATGATCATGAAGGCCTCGGCCGCCGGGAGGCCGACGTCCATACCGCGGCGGCGGGCCCAGACGCGCAGGCCCTCGGGTGAGCGCGGGTTGGGCCAGGCGCGACTCTCAACCTCGTAGCAGGCCAGGGCCGCGACTTTCTGTTCCAGCACCTCGGCGATGTTGACGTAAAGCACGGGCCGAAAGGTCCAGTCGCCGCACGCGCACACGTGGTCGCCAGCGGAGGGGCTCTCGCAGACACGGATCGTCCGGACGGGGGGCGAGGCGTGCGGGCGGCAGGCGACGCGGACGGCATCGAAGACGGCGCGATGGTCCTGGTGATAGTCGCCGCGATGCGGGCAGTACAGCAGGTCCGGGCGCACGCGCGCGAGCACCTCCTCCAGGGGCGTGATGATGTCTATCAGCCCGGCGTCGAGGCGCTCATCGGGCAAGTCGAGGAACAGCAGTTCCTGGTAACCGAGCACCTCCTGCGCCCGCTGGCAGGCCCGCCTCTCGCGCTCGATCAACTCCGGCTCGTAGCGGTGGCCGTAGGCGCGGTTGGCCACGACACAGGTCGTGACGTGATGCCCGGCCGCCACGTGCCGTGCGATCGTGCCGCCACAGCCCAGGACCTCGTCGTCCATGTGCGGGGCCACAACGAGGATCCTCATGCCGGTACCCTCCCATGACTCAGGATTTCCGCCACGCAGCGTTCGGCCCCGCGGCCGTCGACTAGCAAGCGGCCGCGCTGGCCCATGCGCCGGCGGTGTTCGGGGTTGCACAGCAGGTCGTACACGACGCGGGTCAGCATCTCGGCGGTGACGTTCCGGCCAAAACCGAGGCTGCAACCGTAGCCCAGGCGGGCGAGCCGGTCGGCGGTTTGCTCTTCGAATGGTTCGCCGCACAGGACCACCGCGGGTGTGCCGACGCAGGCCATCTCGAAGATGGTCAGGCCTGCTGAGCAGATGGCCAAGTCAGCGGCGGCCATGCGCTCCGGCAGGTCGGCGACCGCCCGGTGCACGATGAACGGCTGCTCCGGCACGCCGCGCAGCGCGGCCGCCAGTTCGTCGTCATGGCGGAAGGCCGGGCCAAGTACTATCTCGACGGATATGTTCAGCGGCAGCGTGGCGAGGGCTGTCACGACGCGCGGTGTGAAGCCATGCGTGTCGGCGCCGCCAAGTGTTACCAGGAGCTGTGCGACCTCGGCCGGCCAGGAACGCTCACGGCGGTTGAACTGTTGGAAGACCGGTTTGAGGGGGATGAGGGCCGGGTCGGTCAGGGCGTCGGCGACGGCGTAGAGCGGGTTGAGGCGCAGGTCGGCCAGTGCGGCTGCGGGCCCGTCGTCGTCCACGGTGACGAGCAGAGCGGCGGCGTGTCGGAAACCCCGCACGTACGCCGGCTCGTTACGCAGCATGTTGAAGACGAGGACGTCGGGGCGGAAGCGGCGGGCCAGGGCGTGATCGTGCGCGGGTGGGCCGGCGGGGACGTGCCGAAGGCCAACGGCATCCAGGAAGGTGACGGCTTCGGCGTCCGGCTCGGCCAGGACCATGACTTCGCAGCCGCGCTGCAGGAACTGCGCGGCCAGGGCCCAGGTGCCGTGCAGATCGCCCATGCCCTGGGCGTGGTTGCCGCGTGTGCGGAAAAGCACGCGTTGTGGTCGGGCAGGGCTGTCACATGCAGCGTTCATCCGATGGCATCCCAGGTGATGATGGCGTCGGCGGGGATGTCGCGCTTGGCGGCGCGCTCGAGCGCCAGCGGCAGTTCGCGCGGGTCGATGCCGTGGCCGGGGCGCTTGACGGTTACGTTCTCGGTCGTCAGGGTTTCGCCGGCGCGGATCGGGCCGCGGGCGACCAGGCTCTTGCGCGTGTCGCGGCGCATATCACGTTCGGAGCGGGCCGGGCGTTTACGGCCATCGCCGAGCATGCGCTCGGTTTCGCGGATGAGCGCGACGATTCGCCGCATTTCGGCGGGGTCTGCGGAGAGGGCGGCGTCGGGAGCCGGCAAGCGTTTATCAAGCGTGAAGTGCCGTTCGTAGACGCACGCGCCGAGCGTGACGGCGGCGACGGGGGCGGACAGTGTCGTGGTGTGATCGGAGTAGCCGATTGGCACTCCGAGGCCGGCTGCCAGCCTGCAAATGGCCCGCAGGTTGACTTCGGCCAGGTCCTTGATCGGGTAGTTCGACAGGCAGTGCAGAACGACGAGCTGCTCGTTGCCGGCCTGGCGGATGGCTTCAACCGTCTGGGCCACCTCCCACAGGTAGGCCATGCCGGTCGAGATGATCATGGGGCGTCCGAGGCGCGCTACGGCGGTTTGGAAGGGCAAGTTGGTCAGGTCGTCGGAGCCGAGCTTGTAGATCTCAGTGTTGAGGCGCTCGAGCAGCGGCAGGTCGCTCTGGTGGGAGGGGGTGGAGAACGGAACCAGGCCGTGTTGGCGAGCCCGGGCAAAGAGTTGGGCGTGCCAGTCCGCGGAGAGTTCGTAGCGCTTGAACTCGTCGAACTGGTTGCCGCCGCCGGCCTCGGGTGGAAAGGCCACGTCGCGCGTGACGATCGTCTCGGCCCGGAAGGTCTGGAACTTGACGGCGTCGACGCCGCAATCGGCGGCCGCGTCGATTGAGGCCAGGCCCTCGTCGAGCGTGTTGAAGTTGTAGCCGATCTCGGCGATGACGAAGGTCGGCAACCCGGCGCCGATGGTGACGCGCTCGCTGACGTGGATTGCGCGCGGGTCGCCGGGAGTCGCCGTGCTGCCATCGGCCGGTCTATTCACGTGAACACCTCCGCCATGACGGGCACGCCGGTGCCCATCAGGATGTGGCCGCTTTGTGGGCCGCAGTTGAAGACAAGGTCGAGCGCGCTCATGCAGGGCTCGAAGGGCTCATAGACCTGCGGGTAGATGGGGTGGTGGAATTCCTGGTAAGTCAGCTTGATGCCAGCGGCGGCGAAGGCGGCCTGGTCCAGGTAGTCGCGGCCGGAGATGCCGGAGTGGTAGTGCGTGGCGCCGACGGCGCGGCACAGGGCCAGCATGAGGTCGCCCTTGCGGCCGCCGGCGTTGAGCTCGGATGCGGATATGAGGGGGCGGTCGATGTCGAGCGCGGCCATCAGGAAGCGGATCAGGCGCACGTTGTAGTCCGCGAGGTACTCGGGGGGGGCCTCGTAGGCGGCGCGGAAGGCCGGCCAGTGGTCAGCGAAGTGCGGCGCGTGCCCGCAATTGGCCTGGATGGCGGCCAGGTTCTTGCGCAACCAACGATGGTCGTCCCGGGCGATGCGGACGTCGCAGATGCGCGTCATGTCGCGCGGGCCGGCCTGCAACGGCACCGTGAGCCACTGGCTGCCGGTTGAGGTGCGGATGCGATTGCGGTTCTGGAAGTAGCGGCGGCGGTATTGCACGGTGTCGAGCACAATCAGGCAGTCGGCCTGGGCCAGCTTGTGGAAGAAGCCCAGCCAGGGGAGATGTTCGGGTTGATGGATCGTGACGATCATACCTGCCAACGTGTTTGTGTCCGCCGCCTATCGTCTGGTTGCGATGACGAGCACCTCGTCACTGAGCCCGGCCTGATCGACCGACTGCTGGAAGGCGGCCAGCATGGCGGCCATGGCGTCGGCCAGGCGTGATCCGTCGAGCGCATCAACGACCAGGCCCAGTGTGCTCCATACTTCATACATGTCCTGTCCATACAGCCAGGCATCGGTGATCTCATAGCCATGGGCGCCCAGCAGATGCGTCAGCGACTTGAGCGCAAACAGGTATAGATGCAGAGGAGGATGCATGATGCGGTTCACCATGTCGGGGAATGCCAACTGGCTGTAAGCCGAAACGGAAGGGTAGTGCGGTACTTCAATGACAAGATAGCCGCCGGCGCACTGCGCGGCGCCGAGCATCTGCACGATGGCATGTGGGTCAGTGAGGTGTTCGAGCACGCCGAACAGCGATATGACTTCGAAGTCGCCGGCGCAAGCGACCGCATTATCCCGCGTCAGAAACGCGTCATCGACGTCCAGCCCGAACCTGCGGCGCGCACAAGTCCGCTCGTGCGCATTACACTCCAGCCCCTTGACCAACCAGCCGTATTCCTTCAGAACTGACAGCACCTCGCCAGTGCCGCAGCCGATGTCCAGCCAGGCGCGGCGTCGCGGGCGGATGCGTTCCAGCACGTAATCAACCTTGGGCCGGGCGACGTGCGCGATCCGGTAGTTGAGTACCTGGTCGTTGGTCAGGAGCGCGGCGGCGCTCTGTGAGTAACACTCGGACGCGTACAGCCGGGTCAGCTCCGATTCGGTAGGCATATTGCAGACGAACACAACGCCGCAGTTGCCGCATTCGTGATACGTGTATCCGTAGATCTCGACGAGCGGGTGGTGTCGAGAGCCCGCACAGATGGGGCAGTGAGACAGCGGCGGGCCGGGCCGCGTGCACAGGGAGGCCTGGCGTGCCGCTGCGACGGATGCGCGCTTGTTCAGGTTGCGTTTGAGTTCGCCGCTGTCGATCAGCTTGCCGCGTCTGATGCGTTTCGTGGTGTTCGCGGAGAGTGTGTCCATGGTTGTCCTAGCGCCCGAGCTCCTGCACCCGTGCTGTAAGAGCGTTGACGGCGATTGGTCGTGTGCCGACGCGCGCCGTCGTGATGACCTCCGTCTGGCGCGCGTTCGGGCAGCGGGCGCAGCTTCGGTACACAGCCACGCCGCGGTGCTGGCGGTGCGCGGCCCGCGCGACCGTCAACGCGGCGCCATGCCAGATTTCGTGGATGGTCTGCCGGTTGAGATCGCCGATGTAGTCGTCCCCGAATTCATCGTAAATACAGAAGAGCACCTTGCCATCGGCGCCGACCGCGAGCCGCTGGTAGAGCACGTGGCAGTCGAAGTTGCGCTGGTACTCAACCAGTCCGGCGGCGGTGTCGCGGCCGAGGTAATCCACCAGCGGATTGCAGGCGATTTGATCGACCCACGGCCGTAACGTCTGATAATACTGCTGCGGATCATCCTGGATGGCCGGCCAAACGCTCTGCACCTTGACGACGGGCTTGTGGCGGCGACGGCGCCGCTTGATCGCCTGAAACGCCCGCAGCTTGCCGAGCAGGTCGTCGAAGCGGGCTGGCCAGCGAATCCGCTCGTATGTCTGCCCAACCCCGTCCACGCTGATGGTGAGCCAGTCCAGGCCGGCCTCCACCAGTTGCTCGAACATCTCCGGCGTCAGGGCCAGGGCGTTGGTCAGGCTGGCGACCTCCTTGATGCCGCGGCGCTTGGCGTAGTGTGCCGCCGCAACGAACTCGGGGTGCAGCGTCGGTTCGCCGCGCAGGCTCAGGCGCAGCGAGAACACACCGCCCGTGGCCGCCTCGTCGACTATCTTCCGCCACAGGGCGCCATCCATGAGGCCGCGCTTGACGCGCTGCCGAAAATCATCCGTGATTGTGTAGCACATCGGGCAGCGCATGTTGCAGACGGCGGACAGCTCCATGTCCACGTGTTCGGGGTAGCGCGTGACGATGTGCAGGCGCGGATAGACGTGCCAGCGCAGCCGGTTGAGCAGGTAGCGCGGCAGGTGGCCCTGCCCGCGGTAGTAGTGGAACCGCGCGTTCTCGCGCCAGGACGACAGGCTGAACTGGTCCTTGTTGATCTGCATGGCCGCCACGATAAGCGCTTCCTAACTCCAGCCCGGCCGGCCGGACTCGCGCGGGCGCGGGGCCGCCAGCAGATGAATGTAGGGCCGACCGCCGAAGTCGTTGTCACGTTCGATACAGGCGTACTTGACGTCCGCGAACGCTGCGACGCGTCCCAGCAGGTCGTCCGGGCAGCTCAGTACGTCCTGCCCTACCCAGGGCTGTGTGTCGGGGAAGGACTGCCCGATGTAGAGAGTCTGCCCGGTCAAGCGCGTGAGCCGGCCCAATACCTCGTCGAGCTGGGCGCAGACGTACCACATGAGGTCTTTGGCGAGCACGAGGTCGAAGGTTTCGGTTACGGGCAGCGCCGGCGCCAGGATGTTGCCGGTCAGGAAGCGGATTTCGGGGAAGCGGCGGCGTGCCTTGGTCACGGCGGTTTCCGAGATTCCCAGGCCGGTGACGGTTGGCCGGCCGCCGGCGGGATGTTCGAGCTCGCGCCGGCAGCGGGCGGTGAAGTACCCCAGCCCACAGCCCACGTCGCAGATGGTGCGGTAGCGCTGCTTGCGCAGGATCGCCAGGCCGATCTCCGAGAAGACGTCGTAGGCCGTCTCGTCCTGGTGCCAGGGAACAGCGGCGCTATGCCGGTACATGCCTTCGAAGTCACCCACGAAGGCGCCGTTCCGGAAGACGTAATCGTGATAGTCGGCGGATACACCAGTCATAGCAGCGCCACCTTCAGGGCTTCGAGGTCGTCGTCGGCCCGCTCCCAGCCGTACCAGATGGGTGGGCACTGGTGGTGCGCGGCGATCCAGCGGGCGTGGGGGATGTCGGCGGGCACGCCGTCGATGTGCGGGCCTAAGTCGCCCGGCCCGAAGACCTGCCCGGTGCGTTCTTTCAACTGCGGGTAATCGAAGACGATGTACTTGTAGTAGCCGGAGATCATGCCCTCCGGGAAGCGTGGCCGCCGGTCGAAGATGAGGTCGAACTTGGCCGCCAGGGCGCGCTTCCAGGCCAGGATGCGTGGCAGGCGCTCGAGCTGAACGATACCAAGCGCCGCCGTGAACTCGCTAATGCGGTAGTTGAAGCCGTCCTTGAGCGGGTAGCTGACCACGCCGGCCTCGACGCGTTTGCCATAGTCGCGGTAGTGCTCCAGCCAGTGCAGGAATTCCTCGTCGCGGCTGACGACCATGCCGGCCTCGCCAAGGGGCATGGTTTTGGTGGCGTAGAAGGAGTATGCGCCGGCGAAGCCGTAGTGGCCGCCGGTCTTGCCCTTCCACCAGCCGCCGTGGACGTGGGCACAGTCCTCGACCAGGGGGATGTCCCGTTCGCGACAGAAGGCGGCGATCTCGTCAATCTCGAACGCGAGGTGGCCGCCGATGTGCACTACACAGACGGCCCGGGTCGCCGGCGTGACCAGGCGCTTCAGGCTGTCGAGGCTGAGGCACAGGTCAGTGCGGTTGCAGTCGGCATAGACCACGCGTGCCCCGGCCTTGCGCGCGGCCAACGGCGTCGCCCAGAACGTATTGGCCGGCACGATGACGTCGCCGCCGCGAACGCGCAAGTACTCGAAGATCGCCAGCAGCGCCGCGCCGCCGCTGTTGACCGCCCGGGCCGGCAGGTGCACGTACTCGCCGAAGCTCTGCTCGAAGCGCGCCAACAGCGGCCCCGCGCTCCAGAAGTTCGAATCGAACACCTCGTTGAGCAGCTCGAAGTAACGCTGGCGATACTCGGGCTCGAACGGGATGCGCATCCGGCGGGCTCCTTTCGTTCAGATGAAGTGCGGCGTCCGCGTGTGGTCGAGACGGTGCAGCAACCGGTTGAAGGCCGTCAGGCGGCACGGCGGACAGTGCTGGCGGCAGAAGTCGGGATCGCGCACCTGGCGGGCCTGGCGGTGGCGTTCCACCCCTTCCCAGATTTCCCGGAATGACTGCTCGCAGATGTTGCCGATGGGCTTCAGCCACGGATGGATGTTCAGGCGCCCGCAGAGATAAACGCTGCCGTCGGCGCTCACTACTGTAGTCAGACTGTGCGCCCGGCACGGCAGGCCGGCGTTGGCGGACAAGCCGTTCTCATACATGCCGTCGAGGAGCACGGAGAAGCTTTGAGTCTGGTAGCGCAGGAGGTAGCTCAGGTCAATCTGGGTCGGGTACAGCTCGGGCGCGTCGACCACGGGGCGCAACTGGATGTACGCCACACCGTGTTGGCGCACGCGAAGCACGAGCGTGTCGATCTCGCTGGTGTTGTTGTTGGTGACCACGAAGCCGACGCCGACGGTCGGGCAGTGCTGGGCATAGTCGCGCAGGTTGGAGAGCACCTGGTTGAACAGGTCGCGGCCCTTGAGGGCGCGCCATTCCGGGGCGGTAGAGGCATCGAGGCTGACGCGGATCCACTGGAAGGCCGCGAGCAGCTCGGGGGCCAGGCTGGCAGCACCGTTGGTGATCAGGCCGGCGGACAGACGCGTGGTCTGCAGATGCCGCGTGATGGCGGCGAAGTCAGCGTGCATCGTGGGCTCGCCGCCGCCTTCCAGGACAATGCCCTGGGTGCCGCCGGCATCGAGCTCGTCGAACAGGCGGCAGAGTACGTCCGGGGCGAGGTCGGGCTGGGCGGCGGCGCGGGTGCGCAGCCCGCGGTCCGAGCAGTACACGCAGCCGAGGTTGCAGCGGTTGGTCAGTGACAGCTCGACGCTGATCGGAAAGGACGCGTCCAGGCGGCCGGTGGCCGAGGCGCGCAGGATGGCGATCTTGCCGGGATGCAGAAACAGCTTCTCGAGACCGACCTCTTTCGATGGCGATTCCTTGTTGCTAGCCAGCAGGACGGGGTGCGCCAGCAGGTAACGAGCCACGGATTCGGCGTCGGGGTCCGGCACGTGGGCCACCACGTCGCGCAGCAGGGCCAGGTCCTGGTGGGTCTCGAAGACCAGTTTGAACTCGGGATGGGCGTGCGATGAGGTCCAGCGATTGACGTGGAAGGCGTCAGGGTTCTGCCGGATGTAGAGTGTGCCGATCTGGCGCTGCTCGGCGTTGAGGTCGAGCGTTTGCAGGCGCCGGAGCGTGCGTGTGGCGATTGCCTCGCAGCCCATGCCCCAAGGCACGCCGTGCTGATGATCGTTGTACGAGTAGTCCGCGTCCGTCTCCAGGTGGGACTCGACCAGGGCGGCCAGCGCATTCACGTCCAGCAACGGGTAGTTGCCGAAAGCGCGCACGAAATGCGCGCACGGGCAGGTCTCCACGGCGTGCGACAACCGCTGCACCAGGTCCAGGTGCGAGCCGCGCACACAGGTGATCTCGCAGCGGCGTGCCTCGGCAACCAGGCCTTCGTCCTCCGGTTGGTCGCTGGTGGCCAGAACGATTGGCCCGGGTCAGCGCGCCCGCAGGCGCCGGACGAGGTATCCCAGCACGCTCAGCCCGTCGGAGATATGGACGGTGCCCTTGCCCTCGAAGACCGGGCTGTGATGGGTGGCCTGGATGATGACAGGAATGTCCAACCGGCTCATGCGCTCGTCACTTATGTGAACCTGGGCCTCAGGCCGGGTTGGTTGCCGACGGCCGACGCCCGCATCAACCACCGCCGCCCTGGCAGCACGCGGCGCGCTGCCCGCCCCGGCGCGCCTGGCGCGCGGCGCGATCATTCGTGTTGATTATCGGTCGGGCGGCGGGGGTCGCTTAAGAGCGCAAGTGTTGCGCCGGCGGGCTGCCAACGGCCTGTCGGGGCGGGGATTACTCCCAGCGGCTGACGGTTTCTGGTGGTTGGCGGTCGTCGCGGGAGACGTCGACGAGCAGCGTGGTGTTTTGCCAGTTGCCCTTGAATGAGACGGTGTCGCGGCCGGGGAAGTGCGCGATTATCTCGGTAACGCGGCGGTCGGCCAGTCCGAAGTGCAACTGGTTGGAGCCGGTGGCGTAGCCGCCGAAGCTGGTGTCGAGCAGCGCGCGGCGGCGTTCGCCGTCGTCCAGGATCGCTTCGACTACGGTGCCGGTGAGAGCGCGGTCGTGGGCGGTGATGGTGACGTTGAGGTAGCGCTGCTGGGGTCCGGGCGGCTGGGCGGTCGCGGCGCTGAGGCCGCGGTTGTGGAGGAAGACGGCGCGCTGCTTGCGCGGATCGAACCACGTGACCTTGGAGTCCTTTCGGACGGTGTTGGAGCCCACGAGCAGGTCGAGCCAGCCGTCGTTGTCGATGTCTGCCGCGGCGCAGCCCCAACTGTCTTCGATGCGCAGGTTGTTGCGTGCGGTGTCGGCGCGGACGAAGCGGCGGTTCTGGTTGTTGACGAAGAGCTTGCTGTAGCCGGAGTCCAGGCGGCCCAGATCGAGCGGGATTTCGGGATGGTTGTAGCCGCCGTCGCAAGACTCGGTTACGAACAGATCGTGATAGCCGCTGTTGTTGAAGTCGGCCCAGGCGGCGCTGACCCACATGGCCTGGGGTCGGAAGCCCGCGGGCGGGGCCCAGTCGAGCCCCAGTTCGGCGGTCACGTCGGTGAAGCGCAACTGGCCTTCCGGGATGAACTCGTTGCGCAGCAGGACTGAACGGGGCTCCTCCTTCTCGCGCGTGGCGGCGGCGTGGTTCACCAGGAAGATGTCGAAGTCGCCATCGTGGTCGAAGTCGACGCACACGACGCTGAAGGAGCTGGCCGCGCCGCCGCAGGCGCCGACGGGTTCGGCGATGTCCACGAAGGTGCCGTCGCCCTGGTTGTGCCAGAGGGAATTCGAGGTCAGGTTGGCGTTGGCCACGTAGATATCCACGAAGCCATCCAGGTCGAAATCGCAGAACGCGAGGCCTACGGCCTGTCGCGGCGTAGCTACCAGGCCCGCCTGCTGGGTAACGTCAACGAATTTGCCCTGGCCGTCACCGCGGTAGAGCTGATCGGGCAGCGCCTGAATGCGCTTCTGCACGCCTTTGCCGCGCGAGGTGACGTGGCCGGCTACGAAGAGGTCCAGGTTGCCGTCGTTGTCGTAGTCCAGGAACCCGTGGGCCTTGCTGAGGTTGTCGTACTTGGGATAGGGGTCGTAAGGGGAGGGGGGTTCACCCGCCGTTGGCAGCCCGGAATCCTTGAGAATGTCGGTGTACCGGCCGTCTCCGTCACAGCGCAAGAGCCAGTGGTCGAAGTTCACACCCTTGGCCTGGGCGTGGTCCACCGGGCTAGTGACGTAGATGTCCAGTTTGCCGTCGTTATTGAAGTCGCCGAAGCTGTAGTAAGGTCCGGGCAGGCGATAGGCGGACGAGAAGCGCCGGCGGCCGTCGTTGCGCCACATCTGCCGGCCGACGATTAGATCAACGTGGCCGTCGCGATTGAAGTCCAGCAGCGCGACGGATGGTTCGTCCGGCAACGGGTACGGCAAGCCGAGTTCGGCGTTGCGGGGCTGAAACAGCGGCACGGGCGGCAAGGCGTCGTCCTGGGCGGACGCGCGGAGCGCGAGGCAGGCGAGACCGGCCAGAATAACGATCAGGCAGTGGATGCGATTCATGGCTGCGGCTCCACGGAAGACTGCGTCGGCGGCGCGGTCGCGCTGGGCACCCGAACGGGGCGGGGCTGAAAGCTGACCGAGCCGGCGGCGCGATCGACGCCGACGCTGAAGTTGCGGTCCGCCCAGTTGGGCGAATCGGGCGGATCAAGCCAGTGGTCGTTGTTCTTCAGTTCGCCCCAGTAGGTGTCATTGCCGCCGATGTCGAGGAACAGTCCGAGCGACGTACTGTCGGCGAAGTAGGTGCTGACGCCGTCGCGGGCGCGGAAGCTCTCGCTGTTCTCCGCGTAACCGGGGCGCGGGACTTCCTTGGTTTTGTAGACGTCGTTGCCGTCGAGATCGAGCAGCATGGCGACGCTGCGGTTGATGGAGTAGCCCAAGCCGCCGCGGTCAACGCTGTACATGTCGTTGCCGGAGACGTCCAACAATATCGCGATTGTGAAGTCGTGGGCCCAGGCGAGCGAGGAGTTGGAGTTTTCCTCGGCCAAGTGCTGGTCGTCGCCGGCCTCGTCGATACAGACGCCGACGCAGAAGTGGGCCCCGCTGCCCTGGGAGTACACGACGCCGTGGTACTCGTCGTCGCCTTCGCGGTCGTGCAGGATGCCGATGCCGAACCAGTAGCCGGTGCCCATGGACCAGTTGCCGGCGGAGTAGTAGTCGTTGCCGCTGCCGTCGAGCAGGGCCCCGAGACCGCCGGCCCAGCAATGGCCGTCGGCACCGTCGCCGCGGCGGCCGGCGCCCACGCCTTGCGCGTTGGAGACGCAGACGTCGTGGTCGGGCGAGTGGTAGGAGGGCCGGCCGGTGACGCTGTGTTGGCGGACGGCCACGTAGCGGTCGTCGCCGCTGCGGTCCGCGAGCACGCCGACTCCGGCGACGCCGCCGAACCCCTGGCCGTCGCCGAGGATCTGGTACTGGTCGTTCCCGGCGGCGTCGAGCAGCAGGCCGACGCCGAAATAGCCGCAACCCTGGCCGCTGAAGCCAAGCTCGTAGCGATCGTCACCCCCCAGGTCCGCCAGGACGCCGAGGCCGAACTGGCCGACGCCCTGGGAGTGGCGCTGGGCGACGTAGCGGTCGTTGCCGGCGGCGTCGATCAGCACGCCGATTCCGCAGAGGCCGGCGCCCTGGGCCGGCACGTTGGAGGTGTAGAGGTCGTTCCCGGCCATATCGAGCAGGAGGCTGATGGGCTGCGTGCTGCTGGCGGCGGCGACGGGGCCCAGGTAGTGATCGTTGCCGCCGAGATCGACGATCAGCAGCGAATCTGTGCCGTCGAGCGTATCGTCGGCTCCGCCGCGGATACGGATCCAGCCCCAGGGCGTTTCCCAGTCTAACTCGAAGGCGGGCACGTCGGTGAGGTCGAGCTTGGCAAGTTGAATGCGGGCCTGGTCGAGGGCGTCGACGCATTTCTGGCCGGCATACCAGAGGCTGGCTTCGTCGAGCGTGCGGGCCACGTCGTCCACTTGGGGGCAGTAGTCGAAGGCGTCGACCATCTCGTCGCCGATGTTGAAGCGGGTGGCGACAATGCGGCGGTCGTTGCCGTCGACCTTGCGAAACGCGAGTTCGATCCAGTGGTGGGCGTCAACAATGTTGAGGACGAGTTGTCCGAGTATCGGGCTGACGCCCTCGGGCAGGCGCTCGACCTGGGCGGCGAGCTGCTCGGCCGGCTTGGGATAGGGCAGCTCCATGCCGAACGTATTGATGCGTGTGGGGCGCCCGGCCGCGCGTGTAAGCTGCAGGATGGCCGCGTCCAGGGGGGTCAGAGGTGCGAGGACGTTGGCGGTGTAGCCGCGGAAGCCGCCGAACTTGGGGTCGATGCCGAGTCGCTGGACGGCCTGGTAGAGGTTGCCGGAGCCGCGTCCATCGGGCTGGTCGAGTGTGGCCGGGTCGAGGCGTTCCCAGGCGGTTTGGGCGAGGGCGCGGGCGAAGGTGATGGTGTCGAGGGGTTCGGCGAAGAGGGCGTCGAAGGCCCGCAATTTGTAGGGGACATCGACGGGGAAGCGCGGCCACCAGGCCTTGGGTTGCCAGCCGAGATCGGGCCGCCGGAGTCCCACAAGCGCCAGAGTTTCGTCCAGCGCGTCGCCAGGCTGCGCCCAAGCGCAGATGGAGAAAGAAGTTACGAGAACGGCGCAGATTAGCTGCCTGGTGGCCAATGGCGTTCTCCTGTTCCGGCTGGAGGCGTTGCGGCCGGTTGGGCCGGCGCCCGCCGGGAAACAGAGCGGCGCGCACACGACCGCGGCCAGCAGTTGCTCGCAGCCGGGCGGCGGGGGTTGCCCCGTCCTGGTCGTGTGCGCGCCGGTCGTAAGTTAGCTGTCCGGCTAGTCTTCAGGCCAGATTTTCTCGCCGGTCTC
Organism: uncultured Planctomycetales bacterium; assembly: GCA_964550375.1. GTDB lineage: Bacteria > Planctomycetota > Phycisphaerae > UBA1845 > Fen-1342 > JAAYXS01. The sequence continues at coordinate 140,135 of CAZJYX010000002.1, forward strand.
GGCATCGGTGAGGATGATGGCATCCACGGGGCAGGACTGGGCGGCCGCGAGGATTTCCTCGGGCGTGTTGCCGTCGGAACCCAGCACGACCGCGATGGATTCGTCGTCCATCTCGAAGACCTGCGGCGCTTCGTTGCAGCACGCGCCGTCACCCACGCACAAATCACGATCCACTTCGATCTTGTACTTCGCCATGAAGCATACTCCTGGACTCACGCCCTCAGGCCGACCCGCTGTCGGTCCTGGCAGTTGCGGTACACAAGGTCGCGTCGCGCCGCCCACTGCGTCGCGTAACAACCCGCGCCCGCTTGCACGCCGCGTGCCGCTCCCGGGTCGGATGCCCCGAGCAATCTGATTTCGCGGCGCAACCGCACATTACCAAAGGAACGGGCCGGGGGACAACCGGCCGGAGTACCGACCGGTGGAAAAACGCGCAGGGGCGGCGAAGGCCTGCGGATGTGTGGGAGCGGCCGGTGCGGCGGTCGTCCGGGTAGAGCGGGTTTGCGACACCGGCGGGTGTGAACCGGGCGTGGGTCGGCCGCTGGCCCACCGGGTGGTTGGGGTCAGCCCGGGATAACGCCGCCGAACTGATCGTTGCCCAGGTAGTACAGGGCGCGCACGGTGGGATCGTCATTCACGTGTGCAGCGAGCACGCGTCCACAGAAGATGACATGGTCGCCGGTCTTGAACTCGCCTTCGAGACGGCACTCGAAGTTGGCGACGGCGTCGGCGAGCAGGACGCTGTCGATGGCGGCGGCGGGTTGCGTTTTGGTCTGGCGGGCGGCCAGCTTATCGGCGTCGCGGCCGGAGGTGGTTCCGAAGTAGAGGGCGTCGTCATGCAGGGTTGTGGAGGCGATTGCGACGACGAATGCTCCGGCACCGCGGATGGCGGTGAGGGAGTGGCGTTGCAGCCCGATCGAGATGGCGAGCATGGGCGGTTCGAGCGAGGTTCGCATGACCCAGCACAGCGTGATCGGGTTGTAACGGCCGCGCTCGTCCTTGGCGATCGCGACGGCGACGGCTTCGGGGTATTTGCGCTCGATGGCGTGTTCGTAGTCTGTCGGCACCTGCATGCCCGTTACCTCCGGTTAATGGCGCGGCCGCGGCCGCGCGACGAGGGGGCTGGACGCGGTCCGACCGTGTGCATGGTAGTGGCGGGAGAGGTTTGAGTCAGCCCCCGCCGTGGCGGGGCGTCGCGTACGGGGGTGGGTCGGCGCCCGGCCCGCTGCATGGCAGTGGGCCGGGCGGTTGCGGGCGTATTGTTCAGGGGCTGCCGCCGGTGAGGATCATGACGAACGGGTCGATGTCAAAGGAGTTCACGACGCCGTCGCCGTTGCAGTCGTTGGCGCACAGGAAATCGCAGTCGTACGTAGCCTGCCACAGGTCCGGGTCGGTCAGGGCGATGACGAACGGGTCGATGTCGAACGAGTTTATGAAGCCGTCGCAGTTTGAGTCCGCCGTTTGGAGGCACGGCGTCTGGCACTCGTCGGGGATGCCGTCGCCGTCTTCGTCACCGACGCTGTAGCCGCAGGTTGGGCCGGTGAGCACCATCTGGTAGAGGCCGGTGTCACCGTAGTTGCCGGAGATGCGGATGTAGTAGTGGTTCTGGTGGGTCACGAAGACGGTCACCTGTGATGCCTCGCCGCAGTAGTTGTCGTTGCAGGCGATCTGGGTGCCGGGCGGTCCGCTGCCGGTGTCGCGGTAGACGGAGAGGACGGTGTCGAAGTCCGAGCCGCACAGAGAGACGGTCAGCATGCCCGAGCCGAAGGGCTCGTAGAAGTACCAGACGTCAGGGGAGGAGTCGGAGTAGCCGCAGGTGGCGCTGCCGTCGTTGGTGGCCAGCTCGGTTGTTCCGTAGTACACGGTTGGCGGACAGACGATGAGGGCATCTTCGACGTCATCGGCGGCCTCGACGTAGGCCGGTGGGGCTAGGTCGCACTCGTCGGGGATGCCATTAGGTTGGCAATCCTCGCTGGTGCCGGCGGCAATGTCACACTCGTCGGGGATGCCGTTGCCGTTACAGTCCTGGCTGGTGTCGCTGAGGATATCGATGTCGTCCGGGATGCCGTTCTCGTTGCAGTCGGGCAGGAAGTGGGCCGTCAGGATGCGGTTCCCACTCATGGCGACGGTATCGGGGTTGTCCGATCCGGAGAGGGCGCCGGACCAGTGCGAGAAGCACCATTGCGTGGCAGGCAGGGCTTCGACGAGGACGGGCGTACCGAACTCGTACGTCTGCTGATCGGGATCGAGCGTGACCGTGCCCTCGCCCTCGATCAGGACGGTCAGAGCGTATGGGCCGGTGCCGTCGCTAGCATAGGCCTGGCCTTCGTAGGGCAGGTAGTTCTGTTTGCGGGCGGTGACGAACATCTCGCCTTCGGATGTGGGGGCGAACCAGAAGGTGGCTACGCCACTGCCGTTCGTTTGGGCGATTTCGTAAACCTCATCACCCTTCCAGAGGCAGACGGTTGCGTCGGCCAGCGGGCCGTCGGCGTCGGCCACCTGGACGGGGAAGGTGGTGAAGACGTTGACCGTGAGGATGTCGTCGTGGGAGACGATGAGTTCCTGCGGCTCAGCCGACCAGACGGGGAGTTCCGGATCACCCAGGAGTGTCAGCTCGACGAAGATGTAACGCATGGTGGCGGTGGGATCGGTGGCATAGGCGTCGTTCTTGCAGGTTGAGAAGGCGGCGCCCAGACTGGGAATGCCGTCGCCGTCGGGCGGGGGCATGATGGACTTGAAGAAGTACTGGTCGTAGGTATGCGACAGGCCGTCGCCGCTGAAGGAGTAGTACCAGCCATAGCGGGAGTTGCCGATGAAGGCGATGGCTCCGCCGCCGGGGTTGCGGATGAAGGCCTCGGCGATGCAGTTGGTGGAGTTATCGAAGTCGCAGGCCCAGCAGCCGACCGACTTGACGATGCTCTGTTTGTTGCCGTTGGTGAGTGCGCCGACGTCGCTGTTGTAGATATAAGTGTAGTGATTGGTGGAACCGACACCCATGGAAGTCGTGAAGGAGTGGTCAATGTGATTGACCAGGTGGTGTCCCTGGTTCAGGTAGGCCAGGACATCGTACTTGTGGCCGCCGGTCTCGCTGTCGTACTCGCGGTTGAACAGCCAGGTTTCGGGGACGTAGCTGCTGCGGATGCTGGTTTTGCAGGCCTCGCCCTCGCCGCTGTCGAGGCTGTGCAGGTCGAAGCCGAAGAAGGCGGCGCTGGTGGCGTAGTTGCCGGAGGGCGGGGTGCGTTCGTAGGTCAGGATCTTGTTGATGAAGGCGTTCAACTGGGCGGCGGAACGAACGGACGCGCGGCCGACGTTGACGTTACAGATGTAGTTCGTGCCGAAATCAGCGTAGAAGGTGTCATTGGGGATCAGGTCGGGGTCGTGTCCCGGGACAGTCATTTCGCGTGTGCCGGTGGGGACCACGTTGGTGTCGCCGCCGAGCATGAAGTAGGGCGTGCCCCAGGTGTTGTGCGCGTCCATGATGAAGGCCTTGATGCGGTCCGGCGCGGTGGAGCCGCCATACGCGCCGTTGATGAAGCCTGTGTCCACGATGAGCGCTGGTACGCCTTTGCGGGTCTTCCAGTCGGCCAGGGGCTGGAAGTAGCTGACCCAACTGCTTTGGGTGATGATTACGTACTCGTAGTTGCCGGCGGGGAGGCTGCGAGAAACGGCGGGCGTCGGCTCCGTGCGTAGCGTGACGTCGTGGGGGTTGACGACCAGGCTGTTGATCATCTGCTGGTACATCTGGCGGGAGCGCGCGGATGTGCGGGCGGGCAGGCCGGCGCTTTCGTAGCCGGCATCGCCCTCCAGTATCACTTCGATCGACGTGTACAGCATGAGCCGCTGTTCCGCCGGCCGGTACTGGAGGGGGTAGAAGCGCACGAAAGCCATGCTCTGGCCGGCGAGGTCAACCTGGTGAGTGAACTCGGCCAGGCGACCGGGGTAGGGCTCGGCGGCGGCATATGCGGCGGCGTCCGGCTCCTCCAGCGGGGCTGAACGCTGTGAGACGCGTTGCGGCCATTGGGCCGGCATGATCAGGTATTCGCCCGGTAACTCGACGAATTCGGAGTCGACGACGCGCACGCCGGTGACCGCCATGCCGGCGGGGAGGGCGATGCCGGCACTCCAAGTCGGCAGTGCGGGGTGGCCTGGTTCGGATGTTGCGCTGCCATCGACGAGGCGTACGACGTCGTAGCCGAGTCGCTGGTCAAGGACGAGGTCGTCTTCCGTAAACTGGACCGAGCAGCGGAGTTCGAACGTCGGACCGGCCCGCAGCAGCTCGACGGTGCTGTGTGCCGCCTGGCCGGCTGCGTATGGAACGAGCAGGCAGGCCAGGATTGTCAGTCCGAGCAGTGCCCGGCGCGCGGAGGTTAACGCCGTAAAACAAGCGTAGAACATATGTAACGCTCCTATTCGTGCTCGGCGGGCCATCCCAGCGCCGCCGTAGGCGACTGTCGCGGCAGAACTTTCGGCCGGGTGTGGAGCCCGGTCGGCGGTTCGGGCGGAGGCAGTCGCAGGCCCTTAAGATCCCATAGCACCAGCGCCCACATCCAGCAGCCGGGCTGGGCAGAACCGGCCCGGCGGGGGGAGTGGATCATTCCCAGGACATTCATCGAAATTATACGGTTGCCACCGTTGCAGTTACAGTGGATTTCTGACTTGCGACAGCGGGTATTGGGGGGTGTCGGCAGCGATTTGAACTGGTTGGGCGGCGTGGCGTTTCGGGCCTGCGCGGGCGAGGCGGTGGTCGTGGGGCGGGCAAGCGGTGCCGGTCAGGCTGGTGGACGCGCGAATGCGGGCCGCGGCCCTGCACACGCATAAGTCTCTATGAGATATTGGTTTAAGATTAAAGTGGCGACATGGCTCGTTGTTAGCGGTGTCAGGGGAATGGTGGCGGACGGACTTGAACCGTCGACCTTGGGGTTATGAATCCCACGCTCTAAACCAGCTGAGCTACGCCACCGCAGGTCATGGCGGGCGGTCCTGCGCGGAGCGCCGGGGTTTGCCGTGCGCTGGTCGCCGACCGCAGCCTAGCCGCCTAGGTGTCAGTATAGCGGTGATTGTGCGCGCGTAAAGGGGCGGCAGCGACCGATAAGAAGCGTGTCGGTGGTTTGGCTGGGGAACTTTTTGCGGGCCGTTGGGCGCACGTCAAGATGGCTGAACGGTCGCACCGATAATACTCATGCTCTCACGGCCCGCACGCTGGCGGCGGGTCGGGGGACGCGGCGACTTGGCTAGGTTTTCTGAAGTGGTGCAGCGCCGAAGGAAGCGGAAAGCAATGGAAAAGAAGAACACTCCCTCGCAACGGAGCGCGACCGCAGTGGATTCACCCGAATCGACCCAGACAACTGAGACGCAGCCCAAGAGAAGCGGAGTGTCGGTTGGGGAAGCGCCTCCCGATGCGCTGGGCGGTACCCGGACAACGCGGCCGGCCATCGAGGAGGCCCGGCAGCGCATTCAGACCGTCAATCGCACCGCGGACAGCGTGGAGCGCACCGTTCCGCCGGTGCCGCAGGACCTGTTTCTAGACGAGCGCAATGACGTGATGGAGGTGATTAACGAGCTGGAGGATCAGCTCGACCGCCATCAGGAGGTGCGTGAGCGTCTCGAAACGGAATTGAAGGAGGCCAACGAGAACCTCCAGACGACCGGCCAGCGGGCGCAGGAGCTCGAGTGGCAGGTGGTCACGCTGCAGACGCGGGTGGAAGCGCTGGAGCAGGTGCGGCAGGAGGTCGCGCTGCTGGAAGACGAGGTGGCCAACGCCAACGGGCACATCCAGCGGCTGACCGACGAGCAGGGGCGGGTCGAGAAGGAGCGCGGGCGGCTGCGCGCGGAGTTGAAGGCTGCGAACAAGCAGCTTGAAGAGCTGTGGGCGGTGCGTAAGGAACGGGATGGGCTGCGCAGCGACGTCAAGGCGATTACGGCGAAGGCCGAGGAACTGGAGCGCGGACAGCGCGACCTGCTCGATGAGCGCAACGCGCTGAATGCCCGGATCCAGGAGATGACGGTGGCGCTGGACGAGGCGCGGTCCGACCGTCACCAACACCAGATTATGCTGCGGGTGGCCGACGATCGGGCCCGCGAACTTGCCCGCGTACAGGAGGAGCTAACCGACAAGATCGAGTCGCTGCGGGCCGAGAAGAAGAAGCTGCAGTCGCACATCGCGCATATGGAGCGCGAGAGCGCGCGGCTGATCGAGCAGCGGCAATTCTACGAGACCGAACTGTCGTCGATGCGGAACGCCAACCGCAGTGCCGAGACGGCCCTGTCAAGTGTGAAGAAGGCCTTCGCCGAGGTGCGGGTGGCCCTCACCGAGACGAAGATGCGGGCGCGCCGGCGCACGGTCGAGACGTGGCCGCGCATCGGCGTGCCGCTGCGGGGCATCGACTCGCTGGGTAGCGACACAACGGAGACTCGTACGGAGGCGTTGGCGGGCGCCGGCAGCGGCGAACAGGCGGCTGCGGAGCAAGCCAAGGACTGAGCGGCCCGGGGTAATAGCGGTTAACTGTGACACCTGCGAGCGGGCGTCGGAATGGAATCCGGCGCCCGTGTCGCGCGCGGGGCGTCCGGTCAGGGCAGCGTGGCCAGGCCGGGGCCAATCAGCGCCCGCATGGTCTGAAGCTGGGTTTCCGGGCCGGCCGACCACACCAGGAACAGCAGCGCTTCGCGCAGCAGGCGTTCGGCGGGGTGGGGGCGACAATAGCCCGTGCCCTTGCTGAGGGTCAGGTAGGCCAGCCCCATTTTCGTAACCAGTTCGTTGACGGCCACGCGGATGCGCAAGTCGTCGGCATCGGCCGGCTGGTGGCGGGTGGCCGGCGCGGTGGTCAACAGTTGCGTTCGCAGATGTTTGTAGGCCTGTCGAAGTGGCGCCAGGCTCTGCTTGAGGTCGGGGGTCAGGCGGGTGCGTGTCAGGCGGTCGTGCAGCGCCCCGGCCAGGCCGAGGCCGACCGCGGAGACAACCCGCGGCTTGACGGGAGCGGGCATGGTGGCGGCGATGTCGGCCGGCCCACGGATGACATCATCGGGCTTGATGCGCACGGCCCGGCAGCGGACGCGGCTGGTGGCCGACGCGCCGACGGCCAGTAGCTTCATGGGCGGCTCGACGGCCACGCCGGGATCCTCGCAGGACACGCAGGCCAGGATCTGGCGGCCGTCGGGCAGCACCGCCCCGGTGACGATCTCGTCGCAGTGTTCGGCGGCGGTCACCCATGGCATGACGCCGTCCAGGACGAAGCCGCGCCCGGCCCGGCGGGCCTGCATGGCTGGCTTGCGGCCGGCGTAGGAGGTGGTGAGCTGGGCGATGCCGACGGAGGTGAAGCGCTCGGCGCGGGCGTAGGCTCGCAGGAGGCGTTGTTTGAGGCCTTCGTTCTCGCCCTGGGCGATGAGGTCGCAGGCTCCGTCGCGCTGGGTGAGGATGAGCGCGGTTGCCATGCAGCCGCGGGCCACGGCCTCGTAGGCCTCGAGCAGCTCGACGCCGCGCAGGCCGGCGCCACCACATTTCTTCGGGATTACCCATTTCCAGCAGCCGGCGGCGGCGATGATGTCGATGGAGCGCTGCGGCCAGCAATCGTGGATGTCGTAGTGCTCAGCGACCTCGGTCAGGCGTGCCGTCATGGGCTCTAGCTTGAGGGCCACGCGGGAGTCCTCCAGGGCTGCTTGGCGCGCGGGGCTCTGTCCGGTGCGCGTCCGCAGCGCTACGGCATTCTACGCGAACCCGCGGGGGTCATCGAACGCAGCGTTGGGGGGTGTTCCTGATGCGGATCGACCGGGACTCGTCGGAGCCGGTATAATGCCAGAGCCTGATTGCCCGGGGTTGGCGCGTGGCGTGCGGATGCCGACGGGCCGCTGTGATCCCGGTCGTATCAATGGAGGTATGAGCATGAGCCGTGCATGCACGCTATGTCGCCCAGGCGTGTTTCTGGGCCTGATGCCGCTGATACTGCTGGGGAGTTGCATTACGCCACCCACGTCGGTGGTCACCGCGCGCATCACTGCCAGCGTGACCTCCGGCGATCCGCCGCTGACCGTGACGTTCTCGGCGGAAGGATCGTCTTCCCAGAACGAGGGCGAGTTGTCCTACGCCTGGGACTTCGCCGGTGCGGCCAGCGCGACTACGCTCACGGCTACGCATGCTTTTGCGAATCCCGGCCTGTATGTCGTGACGCTTACCGTGACGGATGCGGTCGGTGAAGTCGGTACGACCAGCGTGGACATCCGGGTGCGCGGGGCCGCGCCGACCGCCGTAATCAGTGCCGACCCCACCAGCGGTAACGCCCCGTTACTGGTGCGGCTTGACGGCAGTGGCAGCAGCTCCCCGGACGATGAGATACGCGACTACATATGGGATTTCGGGGATGGGTCGCCCAGCAGCGGTCTGGCGGCGCCGATGCACGTCTTCAGCACTCCCGGGACCTACACGGTGACCCTGACGGTCCGCACCGGTGGGGGTGTGGAGGGTACGGCGACAGTTAATGTCACGGTGCATGACCCCGACGACGGTACGGACACGCGCACGGGATCGCTGCAGTTCAACGGTGGGCAGTTCGCCACGCTGCCGCTGGGCACCGAGCGGCAGCTATCCGACTGGACCTTCGAAACGTGGTTCAAGGTTACGAGTACGGGGGGCGGGCCGATCACCACGCTGGGATCCACGACGGTGCTGGTGGAAGTGCAGCCGGCGCTCAACCTGATTCGCTTTCAGGTGGCCGGGACGGCTGTGGAGACAGCCTTCGCCAACATGGCGGGCTCCTGGCACCACCTGGCGCTGGTGAACCAGGCCGGTGGGCTGGCCACACTGTACGTAAACGGCACGGCCTTGGTCAGCGATACGGCCGGGGAAGAGATTACTCCAACCCTGATCACCGTGGGGGCCGGCTTCTCCGGCAAGCTTACCGACGTGCGCTTGTGGAACGCGGCCCGCAGTGCGACGGCGATAGCCACGGCGCTCGACCGGCGGCTGAGCAGCGGTCAGACGGGTTTGCTGGGATACTGGCGGTTCAACGAAGGAAGCGGGCAGACGTTGGTCAACCGGGGCACGAGCGCGGTATCCGGCGTGCTGGGTTCCGGTGACACAGTGGAAGACAGCGACCCGGCCTGGAGCGCGGACGGCCCGACGTTCTACTGATGATTGCGGGCGGCGGCGCGATCCGTCCGCCGCTACGGCTCCAACTCGATTTGGCAGTCGCCGGCGGCCGGCAGGACCTCGCCAATCACGTGCAATGGCTCGCCCGCGGCGGCGAAGCGCTCCTGCAGTCCGGGCAGTTCGTCGGGGGAGACCGCCGCCAGCAGCCCGCCCGAAGTCTCCGGCGTGTACAGGAGATGCTCGGTCTCCTCTGGTATATCTGACGCACAGTGCACGTGCGGCCGAAACGCCTCCCGGTTGTTGATGGTGCCGCCGGGGAATAGCCACTGGTCGGCGTACTCCGCGGCGCCGGGGAGGAGCGGAAGCTGGCCGACCCGCAGCCGCAGCCGCACGCCGCCGCGTTCGGCCATTTCGCAGCCATGCCCCAGCAGGGCGAAGCCGGTTATGTCCGTGCAGGCGTGTACGGTCGCCGTCTGCAGCAACTCGGTGGCGGCGCGGTTGAGCCTGAGCATGGAGGCGATGGCGGCCTCGACGTGCGCGTCGGCCGCCTGGTCGGCCTTGGCGGCGGTGGTGATGATTCCGACGCCGAGCGATTTGGTCAGGATCAGGGCATCGCCGACCCGCGCCCCGCGTTTGGTCCAGATGCGCTGCGGGTGAACGACGCCCAGTACTGCCAGGCCGTACTTGGGTTCGCGGTCGTCGACGGAGTGGCCGCCGACGAGCACGCCGCCGGCCTCGATTACCTTCGTGGCGCCGCCCAGCAGGATCTCGCCAACCACCTCGGGCGGCAGGCAGCCCGACAGGCAGGAAATGTTCAGGGCGAGGGTCACGTTTCCGCCCATGGCGTACACGTCGCTCATGGAATTGACGGCCGCGATGGCGCCGAACTGGAAGGGGTCGTCCACGACGGGCGTGAAGAAGTCCAGCGTGACAATCAAGGCGCGGTCGTCGGTGAGCTTGTAGACGGCCGCGTCGTCGCGTTGCGTGCCCAGGCCCACCAGCAGGTCCGGGTAGTGCTCCTCCGCGAAGAGGGCTTCGACCGGGCGCAAGACCTGCGCCAACGCCCCGGGGGGCGTCTTGGCCGCTCAGCCGGCCGCCTTGGTCATTTGCGTCAATCTGATTCGTTCTCTGGCGTCCATGTCCTACTCATCGAGGGGTTCGATCCGGTCAATCGGCAAGCCGGCGGCGGCCAGGGCCGCTTCGGCGGCGGGCCGGTCGGCGATTTCGATCCGGACGGCCGAGCCGCAATCGCTGCTGAGATGGCGTGGCGTGGGAATCAGCTTGACGCCCAGGCCGGCTCGCAGGAGCACGCGCTCGGCCTGTATCGCGTGACTCGTGGTGTGCACCAGGATTACGCCGTACTCAGCCATCTGATTCTACCCCGGCCAGTTCGGCGACCCGGGCGAGCGCCTCGTCGATCTCGTCGAGCGTAGTGAACAGGCCCGGCGAGAGGCGCAGCGTGCCGGCCGGCAGCGTGCCCAGCGTCTGGTGCGCCCGTGGTGCGCAGTGCAGGCCGGGGCGGCACATGATGTCAAAGCGCTCGTCGAGTGCGTAGGCGACTTCTGAGCAGGCCCGGCCGTCGATCGTGAAAGAGACGACCGCGGTTTGGCGCTGCGGATCGTGCGTGCCCTGGACCTGCACGTTCGGCAAGTGCGTCAGGCCCGTAATCAGGCGGCGCGCCAGCTCCTGCTCATGGGCGCTGATGGCGGCGACGCCGCGGGCCAGCACGTATTGCAGGCCGGCGACGAGACCGGCCAGGCCGACGGCGTTGGGCGTGCCGGCCTCATACTTGTCGGGCAGGAAGTCGGGTTGCCGTTCGCTTTCCGAGCGGCTGCCCGTGCCGCCGTGGATGAGTGCGGGCAGGCGTGCGATGTCGAAGTCTTCATGAATGACGAGGCCGCCGGTGCCGGTCGGGCCGAGCAGGCCCTTGTGTCCGGTGAAAGCGAGCAGGTCCACGTTGTCGTCGTGCAGGTTGATGGGCCGCACGCCGGCGGTCTGGGCGGCGTCCACGAGCAGCGGCAGGCCATGCGCGTGGGCCCGGGCGCCCAGGGCGCGGATGGGCAGGACGGTGCCGCAGACGTTGGAGGCGTGGTTGCAGATGACCAAGCGGGTGTCCGAGCGCACGTGCTGATCGAGCAGCGTCGGGTCCAGCGTGCCGTCGGGCGCGCACGGCAGGATCGTCAGGCTGACGCCGGTTGCCGCCAAGGCGCTCAGCGGGCGCATGACGGCGTTGTGCTCCATGCCCGTGGTGATGACGTGCGTGCCGGGCGTGAGCAGCCCGCGGATGACGAGGTTGAGGGCCGCCGTCGCGTTGTGCGTGAAGATGACGCGGAGCGGGTCGGCCAAGCCGAAGAGGCTTGCCAGCAGTTCACGGGCCTCGAAGCGCACGCGCTCCGCCTCGTTGGCCAAGCGGTGGCCGCTACGGCCCGGGCTGGCGCCCACGTCGCGCAGGAAGCGCGCCATGGCCGCGGTAACGGGCTCGGGCTTGGGCCACGAGGTGGCGGCGTTGTCGAGGTAGATCATCTTCCGGGCAACCGCGGGTTACTTCGTGAATCTGAGCTCGAAGGCGTCGGCCTTAACCTGCATGGCGGCCTGCCAACCCAACTTTTCGGCCGCGCGCGTGCAGTTGTGCACTTGCGTCATGGTATCGACCGTGACGATGACCTCGCCGCTGCCGGCCTGCTGCAGGGCGGCACGGGTCAGTATGACGGGCTGCGGGCAGGAAAGTCCGCGGGCATCAACGTTCTGTGACATCTCTTCACCTCGCTGGAATGAACCGCTCGCGTCCCAGCAGTCCAATAAGACATACGATCACCAGGCCGGCCACGACGATGTGCGGCGCCGTCGGCCCGTCCGCGACCATCAGGAAGTTGTGCGAGACCGCGGCGCCGGCCAACATGCCAAGTACGAAGATCGCGGCGTCGCCGTCACCTTCGCCGGAGAGGAAGACCTGCCGGCCGGGGCAGCCGCCCGCGAGTGTGAACGACAGTCCGGCCAGGACCATGCCGCCGAAGTTGAGTAGCGCGTTGGTGTGGGCCGCAGGCTGACCTGCGAAGCCGGGGTTAAACTGGCCGAATACCTGGTTCAGCACAAAAGCGGCCGCCAGGAAGCCAAGCACGCCGCTTAGCAGGTGGAAATCGCGCATGAGGATTACGTCGCGCAGGCCGCCGACCGTGCAGAAGCGGGTGCGTTGGGCCAGGAAGCCGATGATCAGCCCGACGGCGGTGGATAGCCAGATGTTGGCGGCGGCCGCGCCTGGGCCGCTGGTGCTGCGGAACAGGGCGGCGGGCTTGGCCGGGTCGGCGCTGACCTGGGGATAGAAGATTGCCAGCAACAACAATACGAGCATGACGAAGGGCATGGCCAGGCCGGCCACTGAGCGGGCGGGATGGGAGCGCCCCAGGCTGAAGCCCATGCGGAGGAAGACCACGCCGACGCCGATGCCGACGATCAGGCCGGCTAGGCCGAGCAGGGCGTTCCAGTCGCCGCCGGCCAGGCGTAAGAGGGCTCGCCACGGACAGCCGAGAAAGACCAGGGCCCCGATCATGGCGAACATGCCGAGCACGAACCGGACCGCGGGGGCCGAGCCGGTGCGCGGGCGGAACTCGCGGAACAGCAGGGCGGCCAGGAACGCGCCCAGGCAGAAGGCCGGGATCTCCGGGCGCAGGTACTGGACGACGGCGGCGCGGTGCCAGCCGAGGGCGCCGGCGATGTCGCGCGTGAAGCACGCCACGCAGATGCCCATGTTCGGCGGGTTGCCGAGCTTCTGGAGCGTGGCCGCCGCGGCGCCCAGCAGCAGCCCGACGATGATGATGCCGACCAGTGTTGCGAACGGGTCTTTGGGTCGCTTCATGTCTGAAGCCTCCTGTGGATGAGACTCGCCAGGGCACGCGCCGGCGCCGGCCGGCCGATGACAGCCGGGCATGGGTCGCGCCGGTGATTGACTCGGCCGATAAGCCGGGGGAGCCGTTGGTGAAGAACGGGGGCCGCTATTGACGTGCGCGGGTGCGCTGGCAGGTACCGGGCGCACCGTAAGCGCGCGGCCGATGGCAGCGTTGGGCGCCCTGGACCAGGGCGCGGCAAGTCAACAGTCATGTGCGCAGTCGTCGGAGCAAGTTCTGGACCTCAAGCGCAAGTGGCTTTGCGACAAGCTAAGACCACTGGTCCCTTGAGTCTAACAGACCGGATGGCGAATATCAAACCAAGAGCACAGAGCGCAAGCTTCGGCGAGTAGGGCGCTGGGCGTCGCGGGCCGGCCGGAATCTGTCCGTGAATGCAAGGTGGCGTGAGCCGCGACATCAGGGTTGGCCGGGCCGCTCCAGTTCGGCCAGCAGGGCCGCTGCCACGCGCTGGACCTCCTGGGGGTTGGTGCTGCCGCTGGTGCGGTAGCGGCTGAGGGGGTCGGGCAGGCCTTCAGCCCCGGTGTCCGCGAGTTCGGCGGCCACGGCGTGATGGGCCTCGCGCAGCGGGCGTCCGGCCAAGACCTGCTGCTCCATGCGGAGTGTGGCGCAAATGTTGCCCTGTTGCGTCGCGGCGGCGAGCCGATCGCGGTCAAAATCGAGCTGCTCCAGGAACGCCGTCGCCAGCCGCAGCAGTTCGTGTAGCTTGGTGGCCGCGTCGCGGACGATTGGCTTGAGGCATTGCAGGTCGCGGTTGTAGCCGCTGGGCAGGCCCTTGAGAATGGCTACGGCGTGGGCGTGCGCGGCTCCGAGCGCGTTGCATTCACCGCGCAGCAGCTCCATGGCGTCCGGGTTGACCTTGTTGGGCATCATGGACGAGCCGGTGGCGAAGGCGGCGGGGTAGCGCGTCCAGCCGAGCGACGTCTGCGAAAACAGGATGATGTCGGTCGCCAACGACTGAAGATGCAGCGCCGCCCGGGTTGCCACGGCCAGCAGCTCCAGGCATTCGTCGCGCGTGGACGTGGCGTCGAGCGCATTGGCCGTGGGCTCAGCGAAGCCCAACTCGCGCGCCTGGATGTCGCGCTCGATCGGGATCGACGAGCCGGCCACCGCGGCGCTGCCCAGCGGACAGTAGCGGCGCCATTCGGCGACATGCCAGAGCAACTGCCGCCGCACGCGCGCTGCGCTCGTCGCATAGCGCAGCACCCAGAACCCGACGCTGCCCGGGGCGGCGAACTGCTGATGCGTGTGCAGGGGGAACAGCCAGTCGGCCCACTCGGTAGCCCGCCGGCCGGCGACCCGGATCAGCTCGGCCAGGTCCTCGGCCAACTGCTCGCCCGCCGCGATGGCGTACAGCTTCAGCAGCGTGGCGACCTGATCGTTGCGCGAGCGGGCCGTGTGGATCTTGCGGCCGGCCGTGCCGGTCAGCGCGGTCAGGCGCGCCTCGACCCACGTATGCAGGTCTTCGGCGGGGTCATGCGGGCAGGGCATGCCCGCGCACTCCCGCTCGACCTGTGCCAAGGCCGCGACCAGAGCGGCGTGCTCGGTGGCCGAGAGAATCCCGGCGGACAGCAGCGCTTCTGCATGGGCCCGCTGCAGGCGCAGCTCATGCGGAAGCAGGAACCAGTCCTCCTGGAGACAGCGATTCAGAGGCGCAAAGGTCGGATGCAAGGCCGCTTGCTGTTTCCAGAGCGTCGCCATCAAGGCCCTCCGGACAGGGTTTGCCGATGTTCGCCAGCCAGCTCAGGTGGATGAAGCCGGCCGCGTCGGCGTGAGCGTAGTCGCTGGCCTCGAAGGTCGCCAGCGCGCTCGTGAAGATAGCCGCCCGGTTCTCGATCTTCGCAACGTAGGGCGTCGGCTCGAGCTGCACAGTTACCGTGCCGGTGAGCTGTGGTAGCAGGGCCTGGGCGGCGGCTGCCACCACGCGGCGCTGATCGGAGAAGTACTCGCCGCGATACATCAGGCCGGCGTAGTCCTGCCCGAGCTGCACGTAGCGGTCATAGGTGGGCTTGTTGAGGCCAGTGCGGGCCAGGGCATCGACGGCCAGGTGCAGCAGCTTGGCCGCCGGGTTGATATACAGGCCGCGCGACTTCACGCCCGTGAAGCGGTTCTCGATGAGCAGGTCCCAGCCCCAGGGTGCCTGCCGGTATTGCTGATTGAGCTGCGCCACAATGACGCCCAAGGGCAGGTGCTGCCAGTTAAGCCCGATCGGCACGCCGTCCTGGAACTCGACCGTCACTTCCGGCGCGCCCGGCCCGAACGTGTTGTGCCAGGCGAAGCGGCCGGCGGCGGCGGCGAGGATCTCGGCGATGTTGACGTGGGCGGCGGGGTCCTCCAGCGGGCCGCCCTCGACGCTGATATGCCAGAGGTTCTCGTCCAGGCTGTAGTCCTTCTGGACGGCGTAGTCGTCGGTGCAGCCGCGGGAGCGCAGGTAGTTGATCAGGTCCGTGCGGCCGCCGAACTCCCACGTCTTCCATGGGGCGAGGACGGGGCATTCGGGCGCGAGTGAGCGGTAGGCGAACTCGAAGCGCACCTGGTCGTTGCCCTTGCCGGTGGCGCCGTGGGCCAGCGTCGCGCCGCCAAGCTGCCGGGCCACGCGCACCTGCTCCAGGGCAATGAAGGGGCGGGCCAGGGCGGTGCCGAGCCGGTAGCAGCCTTCGTACGTGGCCGCCAGGCCGATTGCCAGCGGCACGGCATGGGCCAGCATGGCCGGCTTGGCGTCGCGCACCACGGCGCTGGCAGCGCCGTAGTTCATGGCCTTGTCGCACAGCGCGTTAAGGTCTTCCTCTTGCCCAACGTCCACGAGGACGGCATGCACCTCGTAGCCCCGCTCACACAGCCAGGGCAACATGGCGGAGGTGTCCAGTCCGCCCGAATACGCCAGAACACATTTGTTACCGCTCACGCTTGTCTCCAAACCAGGTTGTCAGCCGCCGCAGGGCGACGGCCTGGGTTTTCTGAGTCTTAGTCGCAATGAAAATCGTGTCGTCGCCGGCCAGGGTGGCCACGATGGCCGCGTCGCCGTGGACGTCGATGCTGAGGGCGACCGGCTGGGCCTGGCCGACGGCCGTGCGGACCACGATCAGGTGCGGCCCGCAGGGGAGGAACCCAAGGACGGCGGCGCCGTAGTCCGGCTCGGCTGGCGGGCCGGCGGGCGCGGCCTGGGGCCAGACGTAGCGGCCGCGCGCCTTGTGCACGCCCAGCTCGCGCAGGTCGCGGCTGAGCGTGGACTGGTCGACCGGGAAGCCGGCGGCCGCCAGGGCATCCCGCAACTCCTGCTGGGTTCCGATCGAGGCGCTGTCGATCGCCCGCCGAATCGCTTGTTGCCGTTCCTCACGCATGGTGTCACATTCTATATACTATGTCGACTTATGCAACATATTTCTGCAACTTTTTTCTGGGGCCCGGTCCTCCTGCTTGACGCTGCCGAACGGACGCCGGACTATCGTTCGGAGCCGTGGGCGGGCGCGCCGGTGGACGTTCCGGCGGTGCGTCGCCATCGATGGGCGCCAAGTGCCATGAAACCGCAGCGCACCAGCCGCCGACAGAGCCGCCAGGATGGAGCCGCCGGGGGTTTGGTGGTGCCGGGCGGTCGGCGCGGGCGGCTTATGGTGGCCGGCGTGCTGCTGGTGGCGGCGACCGTCGTGGCGTACCTGCCGGCCACGGCGGGGGGGTTCGTATGGGACGACGGTGACTATGTCGCGGAGAATGAGGCCTTGCGGTCGGCGGCGGGGCTGTGGCGCATCTGGTTCGATCTGGAGGCTACGCCGCAGTATTACCCGCTGGTGTATACGACGTACTGGCTCGAGTACCGCGCGTGGGGTCTGGATCCGCTCGGCTACCACGTGGTGAACGTGCTGCTGCACGTCGGCGTGGCGTTGTTGCTGTGGCATGTGCTGGTCCGGCTGGGTGTTCCGGGGGCCTGGCTGGCGGCGGCGGTGTTCGCGCTGCACCCAGTGCATGTCGAGTCGGTGGCGTGGATCACGCAGCGTAAGAACGTGTTGTCGGGGGTGTTCTACCTGGCGGCCATGGCGGCGTATCTGCGTTTCGCCTGGCCGGCGCCCGGGCAGGACGGCCGCGGGCGGCGCGCCACCTGGTATGTGGCGGCGATCGTGCTGTTCCTGGCGGCCCTGCTGAGCAAGACGGTGACGTGCACGCTTCCGGCGGTGCTGGTCCTGGTGCTGTGGTGGCGGCGCGGGAGCCTGCGGCGGGTCGACCTGCTGGCGCTGCTACCACTCTTTGTGCTGGGCATGGCGCTGGGGTTACTCACGAGTTGGGTGGAGACGCGCTACGCGGGCGCGGTGGGGCCTGACTGGAGCCTGACGCTGGTTGAGCGGTGCCTGGTTGCCGGCCGGGCCCTGTGGTT
This sequence comes from uncultured Planctomycetales bacterium, assembly GCA_964550375.1. Lineage (GTDB taxonomy): Bacteria > Planctomycetota > Phycisphaerae > UBA1845 > Fen-1342 > JAAYXS01. The sequence continues at coordinate 157,479 of CAZJYX010000002.1, forward strand.
CTATGCCGGCAAGCTGGTGTGGCCCAGCCCGCTGGCCTTCATATACGCGCGGTGGGAGATCGATGCGGGCCAATGGTGGCAGTACGTGTATCCGCTGGCGGCGGTTGGCGTATTGGCGGTGCTTTGGCTGCTGCGCGGGCGGCTGGGTCGCGGGCCGCTGGTCGCGGTCCTGTGTTTTGCCGGAACGCTCTTTCCCGCGCTCGGGTTCTTCAACGTGTACTACATGCGGTACTCGTATGTTGCTGACCACTGGCAGTATCTGGCGAGTATTGGCGTGATTGTCCTGATCGTGGCGGCCGGGTGGCAATGTGCCCATTGGGGTGGCTCCTGGGGCAAGCGAGTGGGTGTCGTGACGGCGGCGATCTTGCTGGGTGTGCTGGGCACGCTGACGTGGCGGCAGGGGTACGTATATGCGGACCTGGAAGGGCTGTGGCGCGACACGCTGGCGAAGAGTCCACGGGCGTGGATCGCCCATCACAACCTCGCGATCCTGCTGCGCAACACCGGGCGGCTGGAGGAGGCGGAGCGGCACTTGCGGCAAACCCTGGAGATCCGGCCCACGCTGCCCAAGGGTCACAGCAACCTGGCCGCCGTGCTGAAGCAGCAAGGTCGGCTGGAAGAGGCGACGGCGGCTTATGAGCGGGCGTTGGAAGTGGAGCCCGGCTACGCGGTGGCCCACTACAACCTCGGCATCCTGCTCAAGGACCAGGGCCGGCTGGCGGAGGCCGAACAGCAGTACCGCGCAGCACTGAGATCGAAGCCGAAACACGCGGAAGCGCGGGTGAATCTCGGTTGGGTGCTGATGCAGCAGGGTCAGCTTGCGGAGGCGGCTGAGGAGTACCGAGCCGCCTTGCAGATCCAGCCCGACCTGCCGCAGGCACATCTGAACCTGGGTGTGGTCACGCATCGCGCGGGGGACCTGGCCGCGTCCGTTGAGCATTTCCGGCGGGCCGTGGCGGCCCGTCCGGACTTCGTCCAGGCGCGTTACTACCTGGCCACGGCCCTGCTGCAGCAGGGTGAGTTGGAGGAGGCGCTCGCGGAGTACGAGGCAGTGCTGCGGCTTGACCCCGAACACATCGCAGCCCGGCGGGGGATGGCGGAGGCCATGCAACGGCGCGGCGACCGACCATAGGGGGCAGCCGCGGGGGCCTGGTAGTTGAGCCGTCGTTTTATTGCCAGACGCCGGGGATGTGCTCGCCGCAGGCCGGGCAGGTGCCGTTCCGGAGGCGGACCTGGCGCACATAGAAGCCGCTTCGCTCGATGAGCAGCTCGTTGCAGGCGGGGCAATAGGTGTTCTCGTGGTTGCCGACTGAGCCGGGCAGGTTGCCGGCGTAGATGAACTTGAGGCCGGCGGCCCGGCCGGCGTCGTAGGCGCGCAGCAGGGCGTCGGCCGGCGTTCGGGACGGCGTGGTCATCTTGTAGGTCGGGTGGAAGGCCGTCACGTGCCAGGGGATATCGGGCGATACGCCGGCTACGAAATCCGCGATTTGCCGCAGCTCGTCGTCCGAGTCGTTCCAGCCGGGGACGACCAGCGTGGCGACCTCGATCCAGAAGCCCAGGGCGTGCGCGCGGCGGATGGTGTCGAGGACGCGGTCCAGCACGCCGCCGAGCTGGCGGTAGGAGGCCTCCTGCCAGGCTTTCAGATCGATGTTCAGCAGGCGCACGTGCGGACGCAGGAACTCCAGGGCCTCCGGCGTGGCGTGGCCGTTGGAGACGAATGAGCCGATCAGGCCGTGCGGTTGGCCGAGCTTGAAGACCTCGACCGCCCACTCGGCGGTGATGAGTGGCTCGTTGTAGGTGCTGCTGAGCGTGCGGCATTCGTGTTCGAGGGCGAGCCGCACGATGCGCTCGGCGTCGATGAGCTGCGGATTCGCCAGGGCGTGGCTGTCGCGCAGGGTCTGGCTGGTGACCCAGTTCTGGCAGAAGGGGCAGTGGAAATTGCAGCCGAACATGCCGAAGGAGAGGGCGGCGCTGCCTGGGTAGGCGTGATAGAAGGGTTTCTTCTCGATGGGGTCGGCCGCCAGTGAGGAGACGTAGCCCCACGGCACGCGCAGTTGTCCGTTGTCGTTGAAGCGGACGTGGCAGGCGCCGTGCCGGCCGGGTCGCAGGCGGCAGCGGTGGCCGCAGGCCAGGCAGCGCAGGCTGTTGTCGGCTTCCTGGCGCAGCAACTCCGGCGCGGCGGCGGTGGTGTGCTGGGCCAGCAGGTCGCGGAGGTTGATGGAGCGGGGCGACATATGGGCGCCTGCTGCGGGATGACTTCAGGACTGCGCCGGCCCCTCCGGCTCTGGGTAGGCCGGTGGCCGGCCAACACTATGATACTCAAAGCCGTACTGCGCGGCAGCGGCGGGATCGAACAGGTTACGGCCGTCGAAGATGAGGGGCTGGCGCAGGGCTTGGCGCATCCGCGTGAAGTCGGGGCTGCGAAACTCGTTCCACTCCGTGCAGATCAAGAGGGCCTCGGCCTCGCGCAGGGCGGCGTAGGCGTCGGTGTCGTACACTATGCGGTCGCCCAAGACCTGCTTAGTGCTGTCCGCCGCCCGCGGGTCATAGGCGACGATGGTGGCGCCGGCGTCCAGCAAGGCCCTGATGATGTCGAGGGCGGGGGCTTCGCGCACGTCGTCGGTCTTGGGCTTGAAGGCCAGGCCCCAGACGGCCAGGCGCCTACCGCGCAGATCGGGTCCCAGGCGGCCGAGCACGCGGCGGGCCAGGGCGTCACGCTGTTCGAGGTTTCGTTCATGTACCGCCTCGAGCAGGCGGCAGTGCACGCCGACCTCGCGCGCGGTGCTGGCCAGGGCCTGCACGTCTTTGGGGAAGCAACTGCCGCCGTAGCCGATGCCGGGATACATGAAGTGGTAGCCGATACGCGCGTCGGCGCCGATTCCGCGGCGCACCTCGTCGATGTCGGTGTTGAAGTGTTCGCACACGGCGGCGACTTCGTTGATGAAGCTGATGCGCATGGCCAGGTAAGCGTTGGCGGCGTACTTGGTGAGCTCGCTGGCCGAGCGACTCATGCGCAGGATCGGCTTGTTGTTGCGGACGAAAGGCTGGTAGAGTTCGGCCACCAGGTTGCCGGCGGCCGGGTCGTCGGCGCCGATGACGACGCGGTCGGGGCGCAGGAAGTCGTTGACCGCGTTGCCCTCCTTGAGGAATTCCGGGTTGCTCACGACCTGGCAGGGATGGCGGGTTTCGGCCCGGATGATTGCTTCGATGCGGGCGCCGCTGCCGACCGGCACGGTGCTCTTGGTGACGACGACGGTCGGGCCGGTCATGGCCTGCCCGATCTGGGCGGCGACGGACTCGACCATGGACAGGTCGGCCGAGCCATCCGGCCGGCAGGGCGTGCCGACCGCGATGAAGACCACGCGTGAGTCGGCCACGCACTCGGGCAGGTTGGTGGTGAATCGCAGCCGGCCGGCATTCAGGTTGTCGACCAGCAGCTCGCCCAGGCCGGGCTCGAAGATCGGGCAACGGCCGGCGGAGAGCTCACGCACCTTGTCCGCGTCGTTGTCGACCGCGACCACGTTGTTGCCGTTGTCCGCCAGGCATGCGCTGGTAACCAAGCCAACGTATCCGGAACCTACTACGCCGATCCGCATGGCTGTCATCCTTGGTGATTATGGTTCGAGCCGAACTGCCGGGGCCGATTCGTAATGCACGCCGGCGCTTAGTATAATCGGCCGCTCCGGCGCGCGTGATGGAGCACGGCCGGCACAGAAAAAAGCGTCGCGGAGGTTGAGCATGCGGGTGATGGTGACCGGATGTGCGGGCTTCATCGGCTTTCACCTGACGGAGCGCCTGCTGCGCGACGGCCATGAGGTCGTGGGGCTGGATGATTTCTCCACGGGCAGCCGCCGCAATGCCGAGGACTTGAAGGGGCAGACACGCTTCCGGTTCATTGAGCAGGATATCACGACGGGTTTGGCGGTCGCGGGGCCGTTCGACCTGATCTTCAACCTGGCTTGTCCGGCTTCGCCGGTGGATTTCTCCCGCCGGCCGTTGCAGATTCTGGCGGTGTGCGCGGATGGTTTGCGCCACGTGCTGGAGGCGGCGCGGGCCTGGGACGCCACCGTACTGCACACGAGCACGAGTGAGGTGTATGGCGACCCCCGCGAGCATCCCCAGCGGGAGACGTACTGGGGGCACGTCAATCCGATCGGCCCGCGGTCATGCTATGACGAGGGCAAGCGCTTCGGCGAGGCCCTGGCCACGGCTTACCGGGCGCAGCACGGCGTACGGACGCGGTTGGCGCGGGTATTCAATACTTATGGCCCGCGCATGCGCAGCGATGACGGCCGCATGCTGCCGACTTTCATAAACCAGGCCCTGGCCGGCCAGCCGCTGACCGTGCACGGTGACGGCAGCCAGACCCGCAGTTTCTGTTACGTCAGCGACCTGGTGGAGGGTCTGCTGCGTCTGGCCCAGAGCGACGTGGACGTGCCGGTCAACCTGGGTAACCCGGTGGAGATCACCGTTCTGCAAGCGGCCCAGGAGGTTATCCGGCTGACTGGCAGTACCAGCGAGATTGCATTTGCGCCGCGGCCGGCCGACGATCCGTGTCTGCGGCGGCCGGACATCAGCAGGGCCCGCGAGCTCTTGGGCTGGACTCCGGGGGTGGATCGGGCGACGGGCTTCGCCCGGACGATCGACTGGTACCGGTCGGCCGGCTGATATTATCCGACGACTCCGGAGACCAGCGTCCCAGATTCGCTGCCTTGAGCCGACCGCGCGGCCCGCGCGGCCCGTGGGACGAAGCTCTGCCACACACCGATCGATACTGCCTTCGTGAATGGGATTGCGGACAGTCGTGTTCTGCCCGCGCTCCGGCGGTCCCTAGCCCGATCGGGCGGGGACGCTTTGAGCCAGGCAGCCCGGCCGGCGGTCTTCTGGGGCCGTCGGTGGGTGCGCGTAAGCGCGCTGTTGCTGGCAATCGTCTCCGCTGGCCTGGTTATTACCGGACTGGTTACGGGTTTGGTGGGGACATCCAGCCTGGCGGCGGCGGGCACCGCGGTGAAGCTTGGTGGGGCCGGCGCACCGGGCGGGTCAGTAGTTGTTATCCCGCTGTGGGCACTGGCTACGGTGCTGGTAGCGGCCGGCGTCACGGCCCTGGGGCTGATGTACGTTGGTGCGCGGCGCCGGCAGATGGCCGCGGCGGCTGTGCGGGCGGGCGGGCGGCAGGTTGCCGCCGACTTGTTGACGGTTCTGATGGAGAAGCACGCCAGCCGGGAGGAGCAGGGGCAATGGGAAGCCCTGCTGGCTGCGGTGGGCCGGATGCAGCGGGAGCTGGACCAGGTGCCGGCGCGCGGCCAGGAGTGCGGCGCGGCGCTGGACCTGGGCGTACCTGCGGCGCGGCGGATCCTGGATGCGCTTTCGATTGGGATCGTGCGCTTGGATCAACGTGATCGCCTGGTTTACGCCAACCAGTCGGCCGTCCGTCTGCTGCGGCTACGGAATCTGGATGATCCCGGGGTCGCCTTGCAGGAACGGTTGGCGCAGCCGGCGCTGGCCGAGACGCTGCTCGGCCTCCGGCACCACATCGGCGCGGAAGGCGTGGACTGCCGCCTCGGGCAAGAACAAGACGCCGCAGTCGTTCGCCTGACACCAATCAAGCTGGGGCCCCCTTGTGACGAGTTGATCGTGAGCATACAGGACATTACGGAACTGAAGAAGGCGGAGCGTTCGCGCGACGAGCTGTTGGCGCACATCACACACGAGCTGCGCACGCCGTTGACCAACATCCGCGCCTACGCGGAGACGCTCAGCGGCGACCTCTTCGATGACAAGCAGACGCAGCGCGAGTGCTACCAGGTGATCTCGGCCGAGACCGGTCGTCTGTCGAAGCTCATCGAGGATCTGCTGAGCGTTTCGCAGGTGGACGCGGGGGCGGCGCGGCTGACGCGCAGCAGCGTGCAGCTTGACGAGCTGATGCGGCAGGCGGTGCGGGATCTGCAGGCCAGCGCGGACGCGAAGTCCGTTGAGCTGACGCTCGAGGTGCATGGTCCCGTGCCGATGATTTCGGGTGACCGTATCCGCCTGCATCAGGTCGGCGTGAATCTCATCAGCAACGCGATCAAGTACACCGCGCCGGGGGGTGCCGTCCTGGTGCGCGTTTCCGGCGGCGAGCAGTCGGTGCGGCTGGACGTGGCCGACACCGGCGTTGGAATCGCGCCGCAGTGGCGCGAGCGGATTTTCGAGAAGTTCTTCCGCGTCCCGAACGCGGCGCTGGACCGGGTTGAAGGGACCGGCCTGGGGCTGGCGATCGTGCGCGACGTGGTTCGCTTGCATGGCGGGACGATCGCGGTGGACAGCATCGAGGATACAGGCACGACCTTCACCGTCGAACTGCCGATCGTCGCTTCGACGCCTGGACCCCAACCGGCAGGGAACGCAAATGGCGCGCATCGTGATCGCTGAGGATAGCGTCCACATCCGCAACGTGCTGTCGATGTGGCTCTCGCGCAACGGACACGAGGTGCGCAGCGCCACGGACGGGCGTGCCGCGCTCGCCTGTTTGCAGGAGATTCCGGCCGACCTGCTGATTACCGATGTGAATATGCCGGAGATGGACGGGATTGCCCTGGCGGGCGCGGCATTTGACGTGTGTCCGACGCTGCGCTGGGTGTTTCTGGTCAGCTCGCGTTGCGACCAGGAGGAGATGTTGGCCCAACTGGCCTGTCGCGCGCGGGTCAGCTTGTTTCCCAAGCCGTTCAGTCCCTCACAGCTACTGAGTGAGGTGGCGCGCGTCACGGCTGAGCAGGTGGCAGGCGCCGCCGTAGCGCCGGACGCGGCGGCCGCAGCCCGCGGAGGAGAGTGATGGCGCCGCCGCACCTGGCCGATACCGCTGACCGGGAAGGGGCTGCGCTGGGGGCGGACGCGCCGGCGCTGTCGGAGCGGCTGGATCAGCTCCACGAGGAGAATGATGCGTTGGGGCGCGAGCTGCTGCGCTGCTACGAACAACTGAACCTGGTCTTCGAGATCACGGAGAACATTGCCAAGCTTCAGGACCCGGAGCATATCCAACACTCGCTGCTGCAGCGCTTCGGGTCCGTGATCGGGGCCGGGGCGCTGTTTGTTGATCTGGGCGGTGAGTGCATGGCGATCGAGCCGCGCGCCGGGAGTGAGTGGCTCGAGTACCTGAGACCGGAACAGGTTCACACTTTGCTGGCCAAGGAGATTGCGCTGGCGCGCACCACCCAGCGCGCCATGGTGCCGAACTGCGATGAAGCGCTGCGCCAAGCGTTGGGGGGCGCCCACGTGCTGGTGGTACCGCTGCGCCAGCAGGACGCCGATCCGGCTGTCGTGATCGTGCTGCGCCCGCCGGGTGAACCGGATTTCGATTCCAGCGACATGCTGGCGTCCGAGTCAGTGCTTGGCTATGGCGGACAGGTTCTGTCGAACGTGATGATGGTCCGCAACCTCGAGCAGACCGCGTTTGAGACCGTCCTCGCGCTGGCCAACGCCATCGATGCCAAGGACAACTACACCTGCGGTCACTCGGAGCGCGTTGGCTGGCTGGCGCGGCAGACGGGGGCGGCCCTGGGATTGCCCGAGCCCGACCTGAAGCTGCTGGAGTGGGCGGGCATCCTGCACGATGTCGGCAAGATCGGCGTGGCCGAGAACATCCTCAACAAGCCCGGCAAGTTGACGTCGGAAGAGTTCGAGGAGATGAAGCGTCATCCGCACATGAGCTACGAAGTGCTCAAGCCGGTGGCACGCCTGGGGCCGGTGCTGTCGGGCGTGCTGCACCACCATGAGAACTGGGACGGCTCGGGCTATCCGCATGGCCTGAGCGGCGAGCAGATTCCCCTTTCGGCCCGGATCATCCGGATCGTGGACACCTTCGACGCGCTCACGTCGACGCGCTCCTACCGCCGGGGTTTCCCGGTGGATTGTGCCGTCAAAATCCTGCGGGAGGAGGCTGGGCACGGCACCGATCCGGCCGTCACCGAAGTGTTTATTGCGTTGTTCGAGCGCTACATGCGTGAGCAACAGGAGGACTTTCGGCAGCGCTTCCCGCACATCCCGGCGGGCAGCGGGGACGCCTGCCCGGCTCCCGCTGCGGCCGCTTCCGCCGCAACTTCGAACGGCTCCGCTGCGGGGGGATCACAATGAGTGCGTCTTGCATCCTGAGCCGGTCAACGGGCCGCTTGATCGCGGGCGGGGCACTGCTGGCCGCCGTGGCGTCATCCTATCTTCTGCGAAGCTCGTTTGGGGCCGTCACGGCGGGGCCCGTGTTCTGCGTTGTCGTGGCAGCCTGTGCGGCGCTTGTGATCTTCGCCCGCGACGTGGGCGCCGGTCGGGGGGCCCTGGCCGGCACGCTGGCCGGCCTGGTGGCCTCCACCGGACTGGCCCTGCACTTCCCTTCGCCCATCAGCGGCACGGCCGCTTTCATAGTCGTTTCCACCGGCATCCTCGGCCTGGTGGGCTACCTTTCCGGCATGCTCGGTCAACGAACCGGCGAACCCCGGGGGGGGGCGCCGGGGTCGGCCGAGCGTCTCGAGCCCTGGGGCAGAACGAGCACGGATTATTCGAGACGCGCGCGCGGCGGCACGGCTGCCCAGTCACCGGTAGATACTGCGCTCGGGGCATTGGCGACCGACTTTGGTGAGTGGGTGGATTCGGAAGCGGGCCGACAGAGTTATGCCGAGCCCGCTGACTGGTCCGCGTTTGACCAATTCGTGCGCACCGCGCTGCGGAGCCGGTTTGGTGCGGCAAGCGTACGCCTTTACATCCTCTCAGCCGATGGTCAGTGGCTGGAACCGGCCACGCGTGGCGGGACGAACACGTGTGAGCGGTTGGCGGCCCGCGAGGGCACCGTGGGCGAAGCGGTCGCCAGCGGGCGGGTAGTCATCCGCAACGGCGCGGCGGCCGTACGGCGGGCGGCGGGTAAGAACGCGGGCGAGTGTCGGAAGGGGGAGGAGGATTCGGAGCAGCCCGCTCGTCCGGATTGGGCGTGGATTCTGCCCATTCAGCAGGATCGGCGTACCCGGGCGCTGATAACCGTCGGACGCATTGAGCGGCCGGAGTACCACACGGTCGCGGCCGCGGTCGCGGCCCGCAACCAAACACAGTTGTTCTGGAGCCATCTGGTCGCGTTGCGGTCGCTCTGGACGGTTATGCGGCTGGATCGGCAGAGTGGGCTATTGCGCCGCGCAGACTTGCTGCAAGAGCTCGACGAGATCCTGGCGGTTGCCGACGAGAACGGGGAGTCGGTCATGCTGCTGGCTTTGGCCGTCGAGGGTTTCCGGCAGTTGGACGACTCAGGGCACTGGGGGGATCGTGACCGTGTTGTCGAGCGACTGGGGTGCGTTCTGCGCAGCCGGGCGCGACCGGGAGATGTCCTCGGTCGACTCAGCGACGAGCGGTTCCTTGTTGTGCTGCGCAACGTCGATACGTCGCTGGCCACGCTGCTGGCGGAGAAACTGATCGACACGATTCAGAGCGAGGTCCTCGACCCGGCCTCCACGGCTCTTGTCACATCAGCCACGGGCGTCAGTGAGCCTCGACCGCTGCGACTGCGGGCCGGACTGGCGGGAACCAGTTCGGCGGGTCGGACTGCGGCCGTCCGAGCGTTCGCCACGTATGATTCGGAAGGCATATCAGGGGAGCAGGCGATCGGCCGCGGTGGCGGCAATGGCGGCAAGCCCTTGTTGCAGCGTGCTTTAGGTCTGTTGGACTACGCCCGCACCCAGTACATAGACATTGCGACGGACGTGATGAAAGGCTTGCCGGAGCACCTCGCACGAGGCGGTACTGCCCGGTCGCCGGAAGCGCCCGCGCAGCAGCAACCCGCGGCGACCGCGGATGACGAGGCGGCAGACGCGCCGGCGCCGCCGTCCGGAGGCAGCATCTAGAACAGCCCGAGAGGTTCAGACGTGAAATCCGGCTTGAGCATCATCGAGGTGATCCTGGTCGTACTGCTACTGGGCCTGGTGGCGGCGCTTACGGTGCCGCGCTTCAGCCGGGCAGGCTCGGCCGACATCGAACCGGACGTTCGGATGCCGTTGAGCGTGCTGCGCAACGCGATTGAGATGTACTACTTCGACCACGGGGCTTATCCCGGTCAGAATCCGGACGGGATGCATCCGGCGGGCAGTGCGGCGGCTTTCCGGAGTCAGTTGACCAAGTTCACTGATGAGGCGGGCCGCGTTGCCGATCGGAAAGACGATAGACATCGGTTCGGTCCATATTTGCGGGCTGGAATCCCGCCGTGCCTTGTGCCGCCGCGCCGGGGGCAAACCGGCGTGGTGATGGTCACCATCCGCCCGGGCTTCCTTCCGGAGGCCAATGGAGCGGGTTGGGTCTACAACTACCAAACGGGTGACATCGTAATGAACTCCGACGCCTTGGACGCCGAGAATCTGGCGTACGATCAGTACTGATTGTCGCCGGGAGCGGTAACGGTCGGCGGCGATCCGCCTCGGGGGGGGGCGAGGCTCTGCCACTTTGACAGTCCGGACGATTGCGGGCCGCGCGGGCGTGGCGGCGTTTCGCGCTAACATCCCCAAGGTCATCCTCTCGCAAAGGCCACGGCGTACGTGATTTACGCTCGGGCGCCGTTTCCACGCTGCTGACTGTCCGGCCGCAGCTTCCTGGCATGACATTTGCAGTTGAGGGGGCGAGTGCGGGGATGTTGTTTGACCATTTTGGGAACGCGAACGACAATTCAACTGTTCTGGAGTACCACATGAGCAAGGTTGGGATTCGGCCGTTGGGCGAGAAAGTGCTGGTCAAGCGTTTGGAGGCAGAGGAGACGACTTCCGGCGGGATTGTCCTGCCGGATTCGGCCAAGGAGAAGCCCAAGCGTGGGACGGTCCTGAGCGTAGGCGACGGCAAGCTGTTGGATTCCGGCCAGCGTAAGCCGTTGCACGTCAAGGCCGGCGACCAGGTCTTGTTCACGAGTTACGCGGGTACGGAGATCAAGGTTCAAGGCGAGGAGATGCTGATCATGGATGAGGGGGATATCCTCGCGGTACTCAAGTAGGACCAGCATGACCGGTGTGCAGGACTCGCAGCTTGAACGGGCAGTGGTCGACGCCGTTAATCTTGTAAACGCTCACGCGGGCCGGGCTTGTGTGCGGCTGCGGTTCCGGAACTCGGCTGAGTGCAGCAACGTCGCCCTGCTGGCGAATTCGGCGACGCTGCAGGGAGAACGATTCTCGTTCCGGGCCGGCTTTGAGACGGTCGATGGGACGATTGCCGAGTTGGCGGATATCAGCGCCGAGTTGATCGGCCACTAGCCGTCGTCTGTTGTGCGGCTGGACCACGGCGGCGGGGCCGGTGCGGTGTTCAGCGTTCTGGGGCCGATGCTCGCCAGGTGGGCGGGCATTCACCGGATGTTCCGTGGGTACGGCGGAGACTGGCGCTGGCCTGCCAGTTTGACAGCGCTTCGGTCATACTGAACGCGGGCCACCGGATGACATTACGGTAAATGTGGCTTCTACAATGGTTTGTGCGATTGAGTCTGGTTCTAACTTGGCTGGCACGCGACGTGATATGCGATTAGGGGTTGGTAGTGTGAGGGCGATCTGCCGCGCCCTTTGCGGGCGGCGTTCGGCTCATTCCGCCGACAGGCGATAGCCGGTACTCAATAGCAGGGTGAAGACTGATTGACACGGCGGGCGGCCGGCCCGCGGTGCATCTGCCGAACAGGAGAGGTCGATGGCAGCGAAACAGATTGCGTACGACATGGAAGCGCGCGAGGCAATTCGACGTGGCATTCGCCAGTTGGCCAAGGCCGTCAAGGTGACACTTGGGCCGCGCGGGCGCAACGTGGTGCTGGAGAAGTCGTTCGGGTCGCCGACGGTGACCAAGGACGGCGTGACGGTGGCGAAGGAAATCGAGCTCGAGGACGCCTATGAGAATATGGGGGCCCAGATGGTCAAGGAGGTTGCGAGCAAGACCTCCACGGCGGCCGGCGACGGCACCACCACCGCCACGATCTACGCCGAGGCCATCTATGACGAAGGTCTGAAGAACCTCGCGGCCGGCGCCAATGCCATGGATCTGAGGCGCGGCATCGACGTGGGCGTGACGGCCGTGGTCGACGCGCTGAAGGGCATGGTTGTGCCGGTGAAGGGCAAAGAGCAGATCGCGCAGGTCGGCATGTGTGCCGCCAACCAGGACAAGGAAATCGGCGACAAGATTGCCGAGGCGATGGACAAGGTCGGCAAGGACGGCGTGATTACGGTCGAGGAGGGCAAGGGCATCGAGACGACCGTCGATCTCGTCGAGGGCATGCAGTTCGACAAGGGCTACATCTCGCCGCACTTCATCAACAAGCCGGAGTCGATGGAGGTTGTCCTGGACAACCCGTACATCCTGGTGCACGAGAAGAAGATCTCCAGCGTCAAGGACATGCTGCCGCTCCTGGAGGCGATTGCCAAGGCCGGCAAGCCGCTGCTCATTGTCGCTGAGGACGTTGAGGGTGAAGCGCTGGCGACGCTGGTGCTGAACAAGCTGCGTGGCATCGTCCAGTGTGCGGCGGTCAAGGCCCCCGGCTTTGGCGACCGGCGCAAGGCCATGCTCCAGGACATCGCCGTGCTGACGGGCGGCACGCCCGTCTTCGAGGACCTGGGCATCAACGTTGAGAAGATGCAACTCAGCGAGCTGGGCCGCGCCAAGCGCGTGACCGTGGACAAGGACACTTGCACGATCATCGAGGGTGCCGGCAGCGCTGCGGAAATCAAGGGCCGCATCGAGGCCATCAAGAACGAAATTGAGATCACCACCAGCGACTACGATCGCGAGAAGCTCGAAGAGCGCCTGGCCAAGCTCTCGGGCGGCGTCGCGCAGATCAACGTCGGTGCGGCGACCGAAGTCGAGATGAAGGAGAAGAAGGCGCGCGTCGAGGACGCCCTGCACGCCTGCCGGGCGGCCGTTGAAGAGGGCATCCTGCCGGGCGGTGGCGTCGCGGTGTTGCGCACCGGCGAGGCGCTGGACGCGGCCTACAAGAAGGTGCGCGGCGACCAGAAGACGGGCGTCGATATCGTCCGCCGGGCCCTGCGGGCGCCGATCCGGCTGATTGCCGAGAACGCCGGCCTGGACGGGTCGATAGTCTGTCAGAAGGTGGCCGAGGCCAAGGAGCGGAACTTTGGCTACAACGCCCTGACCGAGGAGTATGGCGACATGATCAAGATGGGCGTGATCGTGCCACTGAAGGTTGAGCGCGTAGCGCTCCAGAACGCCGCCAGCGTCGCTGGTCTGCTGCTCACCACCGATGCCATCGTCAGCGAGATCAAGGAGAAAGACGACGATAAGAAGGGCGGCGGCATGCGGGGCATGTAGTGACTGCAACCGACGGGTTTCCGTCGAACTGAGTAATTCCGAGAGCGCCGGGGCGCACAAGCTTGTGTCCCGGCGTTCTTCTTAGACCGCCCCGTTGGCTGGGGCGTTTATCCGGCAGCTTCCAACAATTCGGGGAAAAACGTTGCCAGGACCATTGTCCGCGCGTTGAAAAACGCGTGGGCAATCACGCAGGCCGCCAGTGACCCCGTCCGCAGGCGCACGTAGCCCAGCACCACGCCCATCGTGGCTAGCGGCAGAATCCCTTGCGGCTGCGTGAAGTGCATGAAGCCAAAGGCGAGTGCCGACAGGGCTATGGCCAGCCAGGCGCGCTGTGAATAGCGCCAGATGGTCTGCAGCAGCAGCCCGCGAAAGAGCAGCTCCTCGACGGTCGCCGCCACCACGACGGCTGTCACGAACAACTGCACCTGGCCCCACACGCCCCACTCGCTTTGCCAGAAGGCGACCAGCACGTCATGCAATGGCGGCCGCTGGGTCGGATTGATCCACTGCCACAGGATGGTCATTGTTGACAACTGCAGGGTGCAGACGGCGATCAGGATCACGCCGGCCAGCACGCCCACCGCCGTCACTCCCGCCAGGCTTCGCCGCCGCGCCACGGGTGGCGCGAGCCGGAAGTACAGCACGTACACGGCGACGGCGGCGGCACAGAGCTTGGCCGCGGAGTCGGCCAGCACGGCCAGGTGCCAGCGCTGCGTGCCCGGCTCGGCCGCCGGGTCCGGCTTGAAGATGCGCTCGAGCGCCAACCCGAAGACGACCGCCAGAACGACGTAGGCCAGCACGATTTCGCATAGCTGGACCAGCGACGGGCCCCGGGCGGTACCGCGCACGCCGGCCAGCGGGTCGCGCCACTCGCCGCGGCGGATGAGTCGAATTACGAAGCCGCAGCCCAGGATGACCCCGAGCGCGATCACGGCGGCATTGGCCAGCTCGGCAACTTGCATGTGCGGCGCGTCGGCGGCTAGCATGAAAACCGTCGCATGGGGGCCTTGTGTTACGCGGCCGAGCGTGCCGATCAGCGGCAACTGCTGTACGGCCAGTCTGTCACTCGGAGTGCCGGTGGCCAACGTACTGGACGAGATCCTGGCAAGCAAGCGCGTGGAGATCGAGCGTGCCCGCGTCGCGCGGCCGGTCGAGCTGCTCAAGGCGCTGCCGGGCTACGCTGTGCCGCGGCGCAACTTCTTCGGGACAGTGAGTGCTCCGCGGGCGGGGCGGCCGAATCTCATTGCCGAGATCAAACGCGCTAGCCCCTCGGCCGGCGTGATTCGCGCGGACTTCGACCCAGTTGCCATTGCTCGGACCTATGCCGCCGCCGGCGCCGCCGCCCTCAGCGTACTGACGGATGAGCCGTATTTCGGCGGCCGGCTGGAGCATATCGACGAGATCAAGGCGGCGGTTGGGCTGCCGGTTCTGCGCAAGGATTTCCTGCTCGACGAGTACCAGATTCATGAAAGTCGGGCGTACGGGGCCGACGCCGTTCTGCTGATTGCCGAAGCAATGGAGCCAGTGCGACTTGTGGCGCTGGCCGACCTGGCGCGGCAACTGGGATTGTGTGTGCTGCTGGAGGTGCATGCCAGGCCCACGCTAATGAGGACGCTGTCGGCGCTCGACGCGTCCAATCGCGCGAACATTCTCTTGGGGCTCAACAATCGCGACCTGCAGGCGCAGCGCGTTGACCTGGCGACCACCGAGCGCCTGGCGGAGCTCGTTCCGCCCGGCATGCCGATTGTGGCTGAGAGCGGCATCAGAACGCGGCGCGACGTGGAGCGCATGCATGCGGCCGGGGCGCGTGCCCTGCTTGTCGGCGAGACGCTGATGCGCAGCGCCGACCCCGCCGCCACGATCCGCGAGTTGTTCGGTGCGCCAACCGTGCCGGCCGACGGGCATGGCAACGCGCGCTAATCCACGTAGCGATACTCAATCCACATGTGTGTGAAGCTTGACACGGTTGAAGCCTCAAGGACAACTGCTTGCCCACGATTGCCCTGCGGCTGCTCGCGCGGGAATGAGACGTCGGTCGGGCCCGCCACGAGCGGCAGCGGCGGGATCAGATCCTGGTTCTGATCATCACAGAGACGGATGCTCTGCGTGCCGAAGATGCTGCCGACCGTGGCGACCAGAATGCGATGCACCTGGATGATCTTGCCGGCCTGCGCAGGAATGGACTTGGTAGTGGTATCGAAGCTGATGAGGGTAGTGGCCATGGCCAGGGCTCCCAAGAGGTTGGCGGCCGCGCGGGGGGTCTGTACGCCTGCCCCGCCGAACACGCGCGCCGCGCACGATGCTAGGACGGCTGGCGGCCGGTCTGTCGTGGACCGTGGGGCAACTGTTGCCGGTGGCGCGATTTAGTCACGCGCCTGGCGGATCCTGCGCGCCACGATTCCGCCCGAGCGCCCCGGGCGGCTATCATTTCCGCGGCGATGAATAGGCAACACACCGGCATTGGCGGACGGCTGTTGGACGCCGCGCTGCGGACGGCAGTGAAGCTGCTGCTGGCCCTGCGGTACCGCGTCCGCGTGCGCGGCCTGGCGCCCGTCGTGCGGCGCGGCCGGACCGGGATACTGTTTCTGCCCAATCATCCGGCGTTGATTGATCCGATCATCCTGCTGGCCCATCTGCACGGCTGGTTCGCGCCGCGGGCGCTGGCTGACCGTGACCAGGTCAGCCGGCCCGGGCTGCGCTGGCTGGCGCGCCGCATGCGGGTCATACCGATGCCCGATATCAAGATGTACGGATCGGCGGCACTGGCCGAAGTTGAAGCCGCCCGGGAGACTTGCAGCGCGACCTTGGCGAGCGGCGGCAACGTGCTGTTCTATCCCTCGGGGCACATCTACCGCACGCGCTACGAGAATCTGCGCGGCAACAGCGGCGTTGAGCAGATTCTGCGGGCGGTGCCGGGTGTGCGGGTCGTGCTGGTGCGCACGCGCGGGCTGTGGGGCAGCGGGTTCAGCCTGGCGGGTGGGGAGTACCCGCGCCTGGGACGGCTCCTCTGGGCGCAGCTTGGGAATCTGCTGCTGAGCTACGTGTTCTTCATGCCGCGGCGCGACGTGACCATCGAGCTCTGGGAACCGCGGGACTTCCCGCGCCACGCCGACCGCAACACGCTCAACGCCTTCCTTGAGGACTATTACAACCAGTCCGCTCCGTTGAATACGCGCGTGGCATATCGCTTGGGCGCGCGGCCGCTACGACGGGTGTTGCCTGAGCCGACCTGGACGCAGGCGCGCGGCGCGCCGGCCGACGTGCCGGCGCTGACACGCCAGCGGGTCGAGTCGCATCTCTGCGAGCTGACCGGTGCGGCCACGCTCAGTGACGACCGGTTGCTGGCCCAGGATCTTGGGCTCGACAGCCTCGCCCGCACCGAGTTGCTCCTGTGGCTGGGCCGTGAATTCGGCTGTACGGAGCAGGACGGCGACATGCTGGTGACGGTCGGCGACGTGCTGCTGGCCGCTTGTGGCGAAGCCATCGTCACGCGGCCCAAGCCGCTGGCGCCGCCGCCGCCGGCCTGGCACCGCAGCCGCGCTCCGGGCTTGCAGTTGCCCAGCGCGGCGACCATCACCGCGGCTTTCCTGGCCGCGGCGCGGCGGGGACCGGACTGCATCGCCGTGGCCGACCAGCTTAGCGGGACCAGAACATACCGCGAGCTGATTACCGCCATCCTGGCGTTGCGGCCGCTGATTCGGAAGCTGGACGGGCGGTACGCCGGGATCATGCTGCCCGCCTCGGTGGCGGCGACGGTCGCCTACTGGGCCGCCCTGTTCGCCGGGAAGATCCCGGTGATGATCAACTGGACGACGGGCGCCCGGGCGTTGGAGCACAGCCTGGACACGATCGATGTGCGGCACGTCCTGAGCGCTGGGGCGCTGGTCGAGCGCCTGGAATCACAGGGCGTCGATCTGGGGCCGGTGCGGGCGCGGCTGGTGCTGCTGGAGGATCTGGCGCGCCGCATTTCGCGCCTGGGCAAGCTGTGGGCCCTGGTTCGCAGCCACGTGAGTTGGGTGGGCTTGGACCGGGCGGGGGTCGCGGAGACGGCCGTCGTGCTGGTCACCAGTGGTTCGGAGAGTCTGCCGAAGGCCGTGCCGCTGACGCACGAAAACGTGCTCGTGAACGTTCGGGACGCGCTGCGGGCCGCCGCGGTGCGGGCGGACGACGCCATGCTCGGCTTCTTGCCGCCGTTCCACTCGTTCGGCCTGGTTGTGACGGCGGTGGCGCCGTTGGTGGCGGGGCTGCGCGTCGTGTATCACCCGAGCCCGACGGAAGCGTACACGCTGGCGCAGCTCATCGCGGCGTACCGCGTGACGTTGCTGCTCGGCACGCCGACATTCCTGGGCGGCATCCTGCGAGCGGCGCGCGACCCGGCGCAGTTGGCGTCGGTGCGGCTGGTCGTGAGCGGGGCGGAGAAATGCCCGGAGCGCATCTATCGCGCCTTCGCCGTTCAGTGTCCGCACGCAACCGTGCTGGAAGGCTACGGCATTACGGAATGCTCGCCGATCGTGGCGGTGAATCGACCGCAGGACGCCCGGCCGGGGACGGTCGGCCGCGTGCTGCCGTCGGTGGAGTACGTGCTGGTGGATAGTGAGACCGGCCGGCCGGTCGAGCGCGGCCAGGCCGGCATGTTGCTGGTGCGCGGTCCGAGCATCTTCGGCGGCTACCTGGGCAGCGCCGCCGCCACGCCGTTCGTCGAGCATGACGGTAAACAGTGGTATCGCACTGGTGATCTGCTGACAGAGGATCACGACGGCGTGCTGACGTTTCGCGGTCGGCTGACGCGCTTTGTGAAGATTGGTGGGGAAATGGTCTCGCTGCCGGCGATCGAGGCGGCCCTCGCGCCGCACTATGTCGGCGCGGACGACGAGGGTCCGGTGCTGGCGGTGTCAGCCGCGCCGGCCGAACTGCGGCCCGAACTGGTCCTGTTCAGCACACGTCCGGCCCGCCGCGAGACGGTCAACCAGCAGTTGCGCGCGGCGGGTCTCTCGGGCTTGCACAACATCAGCCGCGTGATTCAGGTCGATGAGATTCCCCTGCTGGGCAACGGCAAGACGGACTATCGCGCGCTGGGGGAACGGCTGCGGCCGGAGTAGGTCATGCGCGGGGTTGCCTGGGGGGTGTAGCCCGGCGGCCCCAGCTCCACGCCGCGGGCGGTGGCAGGCGTGGAGTCGGGGCCGGGGAATGTCGTCTTACAGATCGAAGTACAGGCAGAACTCGTAGGGGTGCGGGCGCGAGCGCAGCGCGTTTACCTCGTGCTCCATCTTGTACTTGATCCAGTAGCGAATGACGTCCTCGGTGAAGACGTTGCCCTTGAGCAGGAAGGCGTGATCCTGCTCGAGGGCGCGCAGGGCGCCGTCGAGTGAATCCGGTGTTTGTCGGATGTCGGCGCGCTCCGCGTCGGTCAGCTCGTAGAGGTTTCGCTCGCTCGGCGGGCCCGGGTCGATCTGGTTCTCGATGCCGTCCAGTGCCGCCATCAGCATCGCGCTGAAGGCCAGGTACGGGTTGCAGCTCGAGTCCGGGCAACGGAACTCGATGCGCTTGGTGTTGGGGTTGTGCTGGTACATGGGGATGCGCACGAAGGCGGAGCGGTTCTGCATCGACCAGATGAGGTTGACCGGGGCCTCATATCCCGGCACCAGCCGCTTGTAGCTGTTCGTGGTCGGATTCGTGAAGGCCAGCAGGGCGCCGGCGTGCTTGGTGAGGCCGCCGATCGTCCAGCGGCCCAGGTCCGACAACTCGGCGTACTTGCTCTTGTCATAGAACAGCGGCGTGTCGCCGCGCCAGAGCGAGAAGTGCGTGTGCATGCCGCTGCCGTTGTCGCCGTACAGCGGCTTGGGCATGAAAGTCACGACCTTGCCGTGGCGGGCCGCCACGTTCTTGAGGATGTACTTGTAGGTCATGACCTTGTCGCCCATCTCGACCAGCGGTCCGAAACGCATGTCGATCTCAGCCTGGCCGCCGGTGGCCACCTCGTGGTGGTGGGTTTCCACGCGGATGCCGCACTGCTCGAGCACCGCCACCATCTCAGCCCGCAGGTTGTGCATGGTGTCGGCCGGTGGACAGGGGAAGTAGCCCTCCTTGGCGCGCAACTGGTTGCCCAGGTTGTCCGGCTCCGCGCTGCCGCGCCGCCAGACACCCTCGCGCGAGTCCACCTCGTACTTGGCGTAGTTCATGCCCTGGTCGTACATGACGCGGTCGAAGATGAAGAACTCCAGCTCCGGTCCGAAGTACGCTTTGTCAGCGACGCCGGTGCTGCGCATGTAGGCGGCCGCCTTGCGGGCCACCGAGCGCGGATCACGCGAATACTCCGCCTTGGTGATGGGGTTCTTGACGTCGCAGATCATCGAGACTGTTGGGTGCTGGTAGAAGGGATCCAGGATCATCGTGCTGGGCACCGGCACGATGATCATGTCGGACTCGTTGATCACCGCCCAGCCGCGGATAGAGGAGCCGTCAAACCCGAAGCCGTTGGTGAACGACTCGAGCGTCAACTCGCGAACCGGCACCGTTAAATGCTGCCACAACCCGGGGAAATCCAGGAAGCGCAGATCGACGTACTCAATGTTGTTCTTCTGAATGTATTCCAGCACCTTCTCCGGCGTCATGGCCGCTCCTCCAGCGTTCTGTGCGTGTGGGAACCAAGGGAAGGACAATAGAGTACCGACGCAGGTGGCGGTATTCAACGGCGCGGCGCGAAATTCACGCGCCGGCCGGCTGCCGGGCGGGAGCAAGCGCCGGCCGGGTTGCCGCGTTGCCGCCGAATCCCGGCAGCGGCCGCCCCAGCAGGCTGCTGCAGAGCGACTGGCATACCATGGTGGCCAGGTAGGCGACCCCCAGGCGACCCGGGAAGAGTTCGGCTTGGAGCAGTGCCGTCCGGAAGCTTGCGGCATCCTGGAAGTCCGGCATGAGCTGGTAGCACGCGGCCAGCGTGCCGCGCAGGTGCGCGTCGGCGCCGACGTAGCCGGGCAGGCCGTGCCGGCGGGCAAAGCGTGCCGCCCGGGCGTCCTGCCAGGGCAGCGGGTTCCGGGCGTTGCTCACCTCGACTGCGTCCAAGTGCGGCAGCAGCCCGACGATGGCGGACCCGAGGCTGTCGTCACAGAGCGTCGAGAACGGATGGGGTGCCAGGACCAGGCCGCCCCGCGCATGTATGCGTTTGGCGGTCTCCACGGCTGGCCGGCCGGGGGGGACAAGCTCTTCCAGGAACAACCCGAGCAGGTGGCCGTCCGCCGTCGAGACTTCCTGGCCGACAATGACCCGCACGCGCCCGTCCGCGCGGGCCGCCAGGGCCCCTTCGATCTCGTCGTGATCGGTGATGGCCACACAATCCACCCCCTGCCCCAGGGCGGTCTCGACCAGCTCCAGGGGGGACCGGTTGGAGTCCGGCGAGTAATTCGTGTGGGCGTGGATGACTGTTCTCAGTCTGCGCATCGGTCCTCTGGGCAATATGCCCGGACACGCGGCCCAGCGTCGGCCGTCGGGTCGCGTCTCGGCGGAGTCCGTTGGGCCGGCTCGTTTCGCGTACCCGGCAATCGAACTCGCAGCCCGCCTGAAGCTTAGGACTAATCCGGAGCGCGCTTCAAGCGTGATTCCGCATTTGGGCCGACGACGTCCCATAACATCGGTCGGGCTGGCGCCTGGGGTCATGGAATGCGGTTCGTGCGGTCGCCTGCGCGTCACCGGCGACGCAGCTACGTACCAGTTGATTCAGCCGACGGGCAGTCCTTCATCAGCACGCACTCGCCACACTTCGGTCGCCGGGCCGCACACACTCGCCGACCGTGCCAGATCAGTGCGTGGGCGAGGTAGGTCCATGATCGGCGTGGAAACAGGTCCATGAGGTCGCGCTCGATCCGGACGGCGTCCTTGTCGTCGCGCGCGCTGTCGGACATGCCCAGGCGGAGCGCGACTCGGCCGACGTGCGTATCGACAACCACGCCAACGTTGTGGCGGAACCAGGTCCCGAGCACGCAGTTGGCCGTCTTGCGGGCGACACCTGGCAGAGTCAACAGGTCGTCCATGGTTTGCGGTACCTCGCCGTCGAAGCGCTCGCAGATAGTCTGCGCCATTCCCAGCAGGCTCTTGGTCTTGTTGCGGAAGAAGCCGGTCGAGCGGATGAGCGCCTCGAGGTCATCTGGGCGGGCCGTCGCCAGCACGGCCGGGTGTGGGTAGTGCCGAAACAGCTCGGGCGTAACCATGTTGACCCGCTCGTCCGTACACTGGGCCGACAGGATCGTGGCGACGAGCAGCTCGTATGCGCTGTTGTGCCGGAGCGCGCAGTCGGCGTCGGGGTAGCCGGCGCGCAGCCCCTTCAGGATGCGCAGGGCGCGCTGCTGGCGCGCGCTGGGACTCTCCTGCGTCGGCTGGGCGGGGGAACGTTTGCCGGACTTGGCGGGTTTGGTTTTGGTGTTGGGCATCTCGCAACTCCGTTGGCGCGTGTCGCGTGCTCAGGTATCGTAAGCGCTGGGATCATGGATGCGTAGCGGGGGCGGCTCCTGCTCGATCGGCAACGGCTCCCGCAGCTCGATAGGCGTCGCGTTGCAGGGCCCGTCCCGTCCCGTCGCCCGTCCGACGAGCGCCATTATGAGACTCAGCCGCTCAGTCGCCACGTGGCCCCTGAAGGCGACATTGTTGAGCGCATGGGTCGCCGTCAGGGATTGGCCACTGGCGACCCTGCGGCCGCGATTGAGCGGATGCGGGCGTCGTTGCTGCCGAAGGCTGTTTAAGCATGGGGCCGGTAATCATTGGCGCGCCGGGCGAGGGGTGGGGGTATCAGCGGTCGAGGGGATTCGCGGTCAGGCGCAGCGGCCTTTATGCACGCGGAAGGTCTCGCGGTCGATATAGACAATGGCAAGGTGCGCAGTGTACGAGACACGCCAATACGTCGACGACGATGCGCAGAGGTTGGTAGCGCAGCGGCCTGGTCCCGGGTTCTGTCGCTGTGCGTGAACGTGACCTATCGAACTTGAAGCGGCCGGTTTAGCCGGCCTGGATGGGGGTGCCCGTCGTGTTCGGATCGCTATTGCGGCTGCTGGGGATTGGGAAGCGGTCGGAGCGGAATTCTGCCCAGGATGTGGTCTCGCAATGGGTTGGGTCTGCCCGCCTGGGTTCACACGCGGTTACGCCGAACAGATCGCGCCGGCACGTGCGCTGGGAGTGGGCGCGCGGGTTGCTGCTGCGATCGGGCGGTACGGAGATACCGGCGCAGGCGTTTAACGTGAGCGCTTCCGGGGTTGGTCTGTACGTGCCCAGGCCGCTGCCCATTGGCTCGCGGGTGGAGATCAACGCCGGCTTGAAGAGCTGGGTCGTGGGGCGCGTGGTGTACGTGAGCGCGCCCGACCAGGCCGGCGCCTACCGGGCCGGTGTCGAATATTGCCTTAGCGAGGCCGACGTGACGCGCCCCGCGGAAGCTACTCCGTCGTCCGCGGCAGAGGCTCAGGCAGGCAGAGTCGTTTCGGACACCGGTGATCGGCGAACGACGCCTCAGGCCGATTCGGCGGCAAGCCCCATCCCGCCGCAGGCGGCGCCCCCGAGGACGATAGCAGAAGCTGTAGCCGTTTCGGCTGCTGAATCCTGCGCTGGGCACCCGAACGAGTTGGCGGACGCGGACGCGGCGCCTGTTCAGGAAGAGTCGGCTAGCGCGTTCACGCCCGAGGTCGAGGAGTTTCCGACGGCCGAAGCGGCGCTCCCGGAGGAGCCGGCAGACACGCCCGCAACTGATGCCGAGCCGGCTGCGGTGGAATCTGTCGCGAGCGAACCGGAGCAGCCGGCCGCTGTTGGTGCGGCCGCGCCGGACGGCGAGGCGAACGCTGACGAATCCGCTGAAGCGCATTCAACACGCATGGATCCCGTTGTGGCGACTGAGACGGCCGTACTGGAAGAGCCGGCGGAAGCACGTTTGCCGGAGGTTGAGCCGCTCCTGACGGCCGAGACGGCGGCCGAGGAGGAGGAGTTGGTCGCCGCCGCAGCGGATGCCGAGCCGGGTGGGGTGGAATTGGTCGCGAGCGAACCGGAGCAGCCGGCCGCCGTTGCCGCGGCGGCCAGCGAGCTGGTGGCGGCCGATTCGGGCATCCCGGCGGAGTTGATGTGGTGGCGTAATGCGGCGACGGGGTTGGTTTCCCCGCCGAAGCGGCCCGCCGAGAAGGACGCGCCGGAACTGGTCGAGTTCCTGCAGCGCGCCACCGAGCACGCGGAGATTGAGCTGCCGGCGCTGCCGCGCGTTACGGAAGCGGCACTGGCGATGGTGCGCGATGAGAGTGTGGACTTCGCGAAGCTGGCGCAGGTCCTGCAACAGGATGCCGCCACCACGGCGCGGCTGTTGCGCTTGGTGAACTCGGCCGCGTTTGGCGGGGCGCACAAGGTCACGTCACTGCGCGAGGCTGTGACACGGCTGGGGCGGCGGCGGGTGCAGAACGTGCTGCTGGCGGCCAGCGTTAGGGACGTCGCCGTCAAGGAAGCCGGGGAAGCGAAGATCCTGGGCGAGCGACTGTGGAAGTGCTCGATCGCCACTGCGACGATCATGGATTCCGGCGCGCCGCGCTGGCGGCTTGATCCCGAGCTGGCATTCCTGGTCGGCTTGCTGCACGACATCGGGGCACTGGCGGCGCTGCGGGTGACGCATCTGTACGCGCGCCATTACAGCAGTAACATGCCCGTGCTGCTGTTCGACTGGTTGGTCGAGCAGTGGCACGAACGTGCGGGTCGCACGCTCGCCGTCCGGTGGAAATTTGATGAACCGCTACCCAGCCTGATCGGCGACCATCACAGCACAGTGTCGCCTGAAGATGAGTGGGCGCCCTACCGATACATGCTGCAGTTCGCGGACCTGACGTGCGCGCAGCTCGGCTACACCGCCGCCGCGCCCTGCGACTTCTTCAACGAGCCGTGTGTGCAAGCACTGGGGATCGAGGACATCCCCGAGTGGCAGAGCTGGCTGGTTGAGCTGCCCGGCCAGATTGCCGAGCACATCGCCGACTGCTGTGAAGCGGCGTAGGGGTCACGAAAGCCGCTGACCGAGCCGGCCGCCGCGCCTCGTTTACATCGTTGGCGCGGGTGCTGCAGGCTATGGTCGGATGCCGGTGCTGGTGCCCAGGCGGGTGTAGCGGCGCGAGCCGACGGTCCACTCGGGGACGCCCTCGGGCCAGACCGACAGCGAGACGGACAGGTCGTCGTCGATGCGGTCGTATTCGACGCTGACCGCGACGTACCAGCGGGGCAGCTTGCGGACATAGGCCAGCGCGACCTCGCCGAAGTCGCCGCGATCGATGTCGAACCACATGCGCACGGACGTGGTGTGCTTCTCGGTGAGCCTGTAGTTCCAGCCGCCGCCGACCAAGTCGAGGTCGATATCGCCGGCGTGCCGGTAGCCGAACACGTACGCCAGCCGGGGCGAACGCTCGACGGCGACGGCGACGTTGTGGCGATCGAGGTTCCAGTCGTTCAGATCGACGTTGAATTCGTACAGCAGGCTGGTCGTGTCGCTGAGGCGATAGATCAGGTCGCCGGCCGCGTAGTTGCGCGTGCGGCTGTTCTCCGGGCGCAGCGGGTTGACCCAGCCGTTGGATACCTCGTTTCGGCCGTGGGTGTCGCCGAAGAGGCCGGCTTCGAGATTCAAGGTCAGCAGATCGACCGTGCGGCGGTCGGTCTCGGCGCCGCGCTGGGTTTGCCAGGTCTGCCGCAGGGCGAACAGGCAGCCGTAGAAGTCGTCGATGGTCTCGATGCCGTAGTCGAAGGGCGTGAAGCTTTCGCTGCGTGTGTTGCTGTGTGACCACCAGGCGACGAATTCCGGTTTGACGATGTGTCGCAGCCGGTGGATGTCGAGCAGTTCGGACTCGATGTCGTCGAACACGCGGCTGAAGACCGTGCTGCCGCGCAGGCCGTAGATGCCCATGCCGCGCCAGACGTGGCCGTCGCTGCCGGGCTGGCCGTCCCAATGGGAGGCGCGCCAGGTGGCGAACGGGACGATGTTCAGGGCGGCCAGCTTGAGCGGCAGCTCGACTTCCTGGCGCAGGTCGGTGCGGAAGGTCAGGTCGGTCGGGCCGGGCTCGCCGCGCAGCCAGCGGCGCAAGGGGTAACGATCGTCCGGGCGGTAGCGGACGCCGCCGACGCGCGACTCGTGGTACATGACCAGCGGTGAGAGGAAGGTATCGCCGATGCGGCGGTAGGCCAGCTCGGGCAGGTGCTCGGTCTGCGTGAGGGAATCTAGGAGCCGCCAGTTGGCCAGCAGGCTGATCGCGTCCACCTCGCGGGCGCGTTTCAGATAGACGAGTGTTTCCTGGTCCTTGCCCTCGTTGAACTCGGCGCGCTCATATTCCTCGAGGAAGTTCGGGTCGCTGATGTAGCTGGCCTCGAAGGTGACTTCCCAGTCGTCGGGCAAGTAGTGGCGGTGGCGCCACAGGGCCCGGCCGCGGTGCTTGCTGTCCGGCTCGCGCTCGTGGCGCCGCAGCACGCCGAGGTGGTCCTCACCCTCGTCGAAGATGTAGTAGTTGCGCAGCAGGCCGAAGTGGTCGTCGCGCTGATAGTCCACGTCGATGCCGGTGGCCGGACCGCGCTGCGACAAGTAGTCGAAACGGGCGGTGGCGTCATAGCCGGGTGGGGTTTCGACGCCGAGCAGGTTGAATAGGTGCCAGGAGGTTTCGATTTCGGCGCCGAACTGGCTGCTGTGGCCGGTGCGCAGCCGCCGCAGGCCGGTCTCGCTGGTCTCGAACGGGCCGCGGGCATAGGGCCACCAGAGGATCGGAAACGTCTCGACGTTGACGGTGGCGTTGTGCAGTTCGTACTGGCCGGCGACCTTGCCGGCCGGTTGGCCGCCGGCGTCGCGCGGCGTGAGGTCGCGCAGCCTGATGCGTTCGACGCCGACGTGGTAGTGCGGCGTGTGGAACTCGCTGGTGGTGATGCGGGCGTCCTCGGCGTAGTACTCGGTAGCGGAAAGCTGGCGGATCTCTGCGGCCCGGACATAAAGTGGGATGTTGCGTTCCGGGATGTCGGTGCGGAAGACGGCGTCGAGGATCAGGGCGCGGTCACGTTCGAAGTCATAGTACAGGCGGCTGGCGCGGACGAAGCTGGTGCCCAGCGACAGCAACACGTCGCCTTCGAGGTAAACGCCGCGGATACCAGCTTCCAGGGCGGGCAGACCGGTGGTCGAGTCGGCTGCGGCGGGCGTGGCCGCCGGCTGGGCGACGGGCGTGGGGCGGTCGGCATCCGCCGGCTCGTGCTGCTCGCCGGCGACCGCGGTGCCGAGCAGGCCGCGTGCGAAGCGCTCGCCGGGGAAGATAACCGCATTGTCGGCGTGGATTTCGAGCATGGCGCTGTCCGGGCCGCCGGCCCGGCCGAAGTAGACGCGCCGCTGGGCGGTGCGAGTTACGACGTAGACGGGCAGCCCGTCGGCTGTTTCCGCCGGTTCGACGTTGGGCAGGTTGTAGCGGATTACGGCCGGTGGCCGGTCCGCGCGGACGTCCGGAGCCACAACCCGGGGCTCGACCTCGGGCGGCGCGGCCGGCTCCGGCGCAAGCGGCAGGCCGGCTTCAATCGCGGCCCGGTCGTGTTGGGCCTGCTGGTAGAGGGCCGACTGCTCGTTCGACTCGGGCGAGTGGGCGTCATGACTCTTGGCGATGCGGCCATAGGTCCGCAGGTTGCTGACGAGCAAGACGCGGTCCGCCATGGTCGTTCCGCCGAACTCCTGCACTTGCGCGTCGCCGGAAAGATAGACCGTCAACTCGTAGTACTTGCGGAGGTCGGGCTCGGAGCGGCGGGGCGTGATCCAGAGGACGGCGTCGTTGGCCGACAGGTGCCGGCGGCCCATGGTCAGCGTGAAGCCGCCGGTGAACTGGACGACGAGAATTCCGTCGTCCTGGCGCCATTGGCGCGCGTAGCGGCCGGACATTTCGACGTCCTGCTCGCTGATGTCCTGGGGTAGTAGTGGCTCTTCAATATCCAGTTGAGCACTTGCCGGCGTGGCCAGGAGGATTGCCGCGGACAGGAGCAGCAGGCGGGCGGCCGGTAGCCAAGCGGCAGGGCCGCGCGTATCGCAGTAGCACCATAAGCGTTGTAGACCTGACCGCACCAATTGCTCTCTGACGGAGTCGTGAATCTCGCTCGGCGGCCATTATCGGCCACCGGCGGCGTGGGTCAATGGGGTGGTACAGGGGTGGCCGAGGTTCGGGGCGTTGCGGTGCGGGGGTGGAGCCGCTATAGATATTGAATGCAGGCTGAAGTACGGCATTACTGCGGGCTGTTCGGAATTGCCGGGCACCCTGACGCGGCTCAACTGACCTACCTGGGGCTCTACGCGCAACAACATCGTGGGCAGGAGTCGGCCGGCATCTGCGTGGCCGACGGGGAGCGCGTGCGGCGCGTGGCTGGTCTGGGACTGGTGACGGACGCCATCTGCCAGCGCGAGTTGCGTGAGGCCGCGGGCAAGCTGGCCATTGGTCACGTGCGCTATTCGACCACCGGTTCGTCCAGCGCCTCGAATACTCAGCCGCTGCTGGTTTCGTGCTCGATCGGCCAGGTGGCCATTTGTCACAACGGTAATCTCGTCAATGCGGCGGAGATTCGTCGCGTGCACGAGGAACACGGACACATTTTCACCTCGACCTCCGACACGGAGGTCATCCTGCACCTGCTGGCGGACAAGCAGTTTGTGGAGCAGCCGGACGCGTTGGCGGCGGTGTTGCGCTGTTTGCGCGGCTCATACTGCCTGTTGCTGGCCTATCCGGACCGCATCAAGGCGGTGCGTGATCCGTCCGGCAACCGGCCGCTGTGTCTGGGCCGGCTGGGCGACGCCTGGATTGTGGCCAGCGAGACCTGTGCTTTGGACATTGTTGACGCGGAATACGTGCGCGATGTCGAGCCCGGCGAGATCGTGACGCTGACGGTCAACGGGATGGAGTCGCGCCGCTTTGTTGACCCGCAGGAGGCGCGGCCGGCCCACTGCATCTTCGAGCACGTCTACTTCGCGGATCCGTCCAGCCAGGTTTTCGGTGAGAATGTACACCAGGCCCGCAAGGAGATGGGGCGGGCGCTGGCGCGCGAGGCGCCGGCGGATGCTGACCTGGTTATTGCCGTGCCGAACTGCGCCCGCTGCGCGGCCATGGGTTTTCACGAGGAGTCGGGCCTGCCCATCGAGCGCGGCTTCACGACCAACCACTACGTCGGGCGCTCCTTCATCCAGCCCACTCAGTCCGTGCGCGACCTGACGGTGCGCATGAAGCTCAACCCGATTCGGGCCAGCGTGGCCGGCAAGCGCCTGGTGGTGGTGGAGGATTCGATCGTGCGCGGCACGACGACGCGCGGCAAGATGGAGTCGCTGCGCAAGGCCGGGGCGCGCGAGATTCACCTGCGGGTTGCCAGCCCGCCGGTCAAGCACCCCTGCTACTACGGCATCGACTTCCCTAGCAAGAAGGAGTTGATCGCCCACGGCCGCACGGTCGAGGAGATCCGCGCCTATCTGAACGTTGACTCGCTGGCGTATCTGTCACTGGAAGGCATGTTGGGGGCCATGCAGCAGGCCGGCAGTCGGTTTTGCCACGCCTGCTTTACCGGTGAGTATCCCATCCCCATAGATCCGACGTTTGAGAAGGACGTCTTCGAGCGGCGGCAACTGCGGTTCTTCGGCCTGAAGAACGGCGAGAACGGCGGCGCCAAGTAGTCCGAGGCGGACGTCTGCGGTCGGGCGAGGCATTCCGGTGGCGGCCGGCGGCGGGTATCGTGCGCAGTGAGCCGCCGCCGCATGTGGCGGTGCGGCGTTCTGCCCCGGAGCGCGAGCCATGCCGAAAACGAACGGGACCACACGCCGACAGTTTCTTAAGGGCGCGGCCGCGGTGTTGGCGGCGCCGTATTTCGTGCCGGCTGCGGCCCTGGGCCGAGGGGGCCGGGCGGCGGCTGGTGAGCGCATCACGATCGGCATTATCGGCGTGGGCAACATGGGCATGGGGCACGTCGCCACGCTGCTGGAGCATCCGGATGTGCACATCCTGGCCGTCGCGGACGTCAAGCGCTGGCAGCGCGAGCAGGCCGCCGCGCGGATCGACGAGCACTACTCGGCCGCGGGCGGTGGGCGCGCGTCCGGCGGCTGTGCGGCATACAACGAGTACGAGGCGGTGTTGGCGCGTGACGACATTGACGCCGTGCTCATTGCCGTGCCGGATCATTGGCATGCCATCATCGCGATTGCGGCCTGCCGGGCCGGCAAGGATGTGTACTGCGAGAAGCCGCTCTCGCTGACGATCCGCGAGGCGCGCGAGATGGTGGCGGCGGCGCGGCGGCACAACACGGTCTTCCAGACCGGCAGCCAGCAGCGCTCCAGCGACAACTTCCGCTATGCCTGCGAGTTGGTGCGCAGTGGGCGCATCGGTGAGGTCAAGGCGGTCCACGTGGGGATCGGGCAGCCGTCGGGCGAGGCATACCTGCCGCCGGAACCGGTTCCGGACGGGCTCGATTGGGAGCGTTGGCTTGGGCCGGCGGCGTGGCAGCCTTACAGCGCTGAGCGGTGCAGCGGCGATTACTCGGGCGGGTGGCGCTTGATTCGGGATTACTCGGGCGGCATGACGACGGACTGGGGGGCGCACCATTTCGATATCGCGCAGTGGGGTTTGGGCATGGATGGCAGCGGGCCGGTGGAGGTTCATCCGCCGAACGGTAGGGACTGCGAGACGCTCACGTTTCGCTATGCCAACGGAGTGCGGATGAGTCGGGGCGGGGCCAATGGGGTGCTGTTCGTGGGCACGGAGGGTCGGGTCGAGGTCAACCGGGGGCATTTGGAGACTTGGCCGGAGTCGATTGGGCGGTCGCCGATCGGCCCGCAGGAGGTGCACCTGTACGAGAGTCCCGGCCACCATGCGGACTGGCTCAACTGCATCCGCAGTCGTCGGCGGCCTGTCTGCGACGTGGCAATTGGCGCCAGCTCAGCGACGGTCTGTCACCTGGGCAACATCGCCTGCTGGCTGGGTCGGGCGCTGCGGTGGGATCCGGCGAAGGGTGAGATCATTGGGGATGAGGCGGCGGCGCGTTGGCTGGACCGGCCCAAGCGGGCGCCGTGGCGCCTGCATCACTGAGCGCGGAGTTTCGTCATGAGCAGATTATGTGCGACGCTCGCCCTGATCGGGTCGCTGATGATGGTGGCCTGTGGCCCGCGTGCCGCGCCCCCGGCGCCGCCGCTGACGACCGAGCGGGAAGCGCCCGATCTGGTGACGATGTATGCGGGCCTGCTCGACGAATTGCTGCCGGGGATGGGTGCGGCGGAGGTGACGGACCGGGCGGCCGCGCAGCAGGAGTTTGAGCGGATTTGCTTGCAAGTCGGCATGCCGAGCGCGGTGGACAAGCGCGTGGCGCTGTGCCAGGCCATGTTGCCGCACCTGGGGCCGGGCACGGCCCGTCCGGCGCGCGTCTGGCTGTTGCGGCAGCTTGAGCGCATCGGCGGCGGGGAGTCGGTGACGCGGCTGGGTGAGTTGCTCCGCGACGACGACCCGGAGGTTCGGGAGCTGGCCCGCCGCGCGTTGCAGGGTAACTCGAGTCCGGCGGCGACGCTGGTGTTGTGCGAGGCTCTGCAGCAGGCGACGGATCCAGTTTGGCAGGTGGCGCTGCTCAACGCTCTGGCCGACAGCGGTGAGCACGCGCTGAACTGTTGGCCGATTATTTGGTCACGGGCGGAAAGTGCCGATCCGGCCGTGCGGGCCGCGGTCATCGCACTGCAGCCCGAATGGCCGACCGACGGCCGTACTGTAGATTGGGTGCAGCAGCGGGCGCGGAGTGCCGACCCGGCGGAGCAGGAGCAGGCGGTCGCGGCCTTGCTGCGGATTGCGGAGCAGCAGGTGGCGGCCGGCCAGACAGAGGCCGCGAGTCGGCTGTACATGGAGCTGTGTCAGAGCGCGTTGCCGGCGCGCCTGCAACTGGCGGCCCTGTGCGGGCTGGTCATGGCGGCACCGCAGTCGTCGGTGTCGCAGGTATCGTCCGTCGTGTGCGGCGGGCTGGATGCTTCCGTTCGCGCGAGTGCGGTGCGGCTGCTGGGGGAGATTCCGGGCCCGCGTGCGACGCGGGAGCTGGTACGCGTGCTGAGCGGCGTCTCGCCGGAACTGCAAGTGATCGTGCTGGACGTGCTGGCCGAGCGCGGCGACGCGCATGCCAAGCCGGCCGTGATCAAGGCGCTGGACAGCACTGACACCGCGGTGCGGGTGGCGGCGCTGGACGCGCTGCGGCAGCTTGGCGATGCCAGCGACATCGCGCGGCTGGCAACCGTGGCGGCCACGACCGGCGGCCGGGAGCAGGATGCCGCCCGGGCCGCGCTGGCGCGGCTGCGCGGCTTCGCGGTCGATCCGGCGCTTACTGCAGGGCTTGATCAGGAGGTGGACGAGGGCGTACGCGCTGAGCTCATTCGCAGTCTCGCGGCCCGGCGTTTCGCGCTGGCCGTGCCGAGGCTGCTGAGCGCAGCGCGCGATCCGAGCGCAACCGTGCGGGCGGCCAGCTTCGCGGCGCTGGGCGAACTGGTCGCCGAAACAGACCTGCCGAAGCTACTGGCGCTGCTGGTGGCCGAGCAGGAGGAAGACGCGGCGCAGGCGGCGGAGGATGCGGTGGTTGCGGTTTGCCAGCGCGATCACGAGCGCGAGCGGCGCGTCACGCCGGTCACGACCGCGTTGTCGCGCGCGGTTGGCGCTGCGGCCGTGCCGCTGATTCGCGTGCTGGGGCGGTTACAGGGCACAACCGCCCTGACGGCAGTGAGCACGGCGCTCGATGCTCCTGAGGCCGTGGTGCGCGACGCGGCCGTGCGGGCGCTGGCGGCTTGGGATGATCCGGCGGCTCTGGATGAGTTGGCGCGATTGGCGCGCGACGCGGACGACGAGGCGCATTACGTGCTGGCGCTGCGCGGCTACGTGCGGCTTGTCCGCCAGGCGGCCGACCGTTCGCCGGAGCAGACGTTGGTGTTGCTGGAATCGGCCCGGTTGCTGGCGCGGCGCCTCGATGAGCAACGGCTCGTGCTGGGTGCCCTGGGGGAGATCGTCGACCTGGCCGCGCTGGACGCGATAATGTCGGATCACTGGGACGCGGAGCTGGCTCCGGAGGTCGGTGCTGCCGCAGTGAGCGTCGCGCGCGGCTTGGCCGGCCGTCACCCTGAGCGGGCCGGCGCCGTCCTGGAGGAATTGCGCGGGCAGGTCGAGGTTGTCGGCGCGGACGTTGCGGCCCAGGCGGCGGCCGCGTTGGTGCTGCTGGACGAGCGGCGGCACGACATCGGCGTCTGGCGCTGCGCCGGGCCGTTCTCGGTCGCCGGTCAGCGTTACGCGGACGTGTTCGAGACGGCCTTTGCGCCGGAATCTGAGCCGGCTGGCGCGGATTGGCGGCTTCTGACAGCGTCCCGGCCGAACGATCCGTGGACGTTCGAGGTGGATCGGCGAAGCGCGTGCAGCAACTGCTGCATGTATGCTGAGACGGCGGTCTGGTCGGAGGCGACCCAGCCGGCGCGTCTGGCCGTGGGCAGCGACGACGGCGTCAAGGTCTGGCTGAACGGCACGCTGGTTCACAGCAACCCGGTCCAGCGCGGCTTAGTGCCCGGCGAGGATCTGGTTGACATTACGCTGCAACAGGGTTGGAACCGGCTGGTGTTGAAGGTTGTCAACGGCAGCGGTGGATGGGGTTTTTCGTGCGGCGTGCGGCCGGCGGGGGGGCGGGAGCTGGCGCCGCTCCGATTCGAGGTGCAATGAGCCGGCGGACCGCCGACGTGAGCGACCCGGTCGGCCCGAACGTGCGGAGGTATTCAGCATGAGACGTTCCTGGAGTGTTCGCGTGCTCGCGCCGCTGTGCGTGCTGGCGGGTGGCCTGGCGGCCGCGTGTGGCGAGGATCTCATTGACCGCGGGGCGCCGGGGGTGCTGGTGCGGCTGTATGAGATAGACACGCAGTTGCGCGCCGTGCCGGAACTGGCCCCGGGCCAGTTGCCGAATGTCGTCAAGGAGCTGCTGACGATCGACCTCGGGCCGGACGAGTTCGCGCCCATGGAGGACAACTTCCTCACGACGGTGGATGGCTTTCTGAATGTGCGGCAGGCGGGCGAGTACGTCTTCCGGCTGGTCAGCGACGATGGGTCGATCTTGCGGATCGATGGTGAAGTAGTCGTTGACCACGACGGCCTGCACGGGGCGGAGCCCAAGGATGGGACCGTTGAGTTGGCGGTCGGCCAGCATGAGTTGAACATCCGGCATTTCGACGCGGGTGGGGCCGAGCGGCTGGTGCTGTTGTGGAAGCCGCCCGGGGCGGAGGAGTTCGAGGCCGTGCCCGCCGGAGTGTTGACGCACGAGCGTGCGGCCGAACACGCGACGGCCACAGGGAAGAAGCGCATTATCCCGCCGCTACGGCGCGGTCGGCCGGGCGACGGTACGCCGGTGGCGGGGCTGCACCCGGCGGCCCAGATTGGCACGGGCGGCCAACTACCCGACAGTGTCATGTTTGTTGGGAGTGCCGCGGTGGGGATCATTGGCCGGCCACTGCTGCCGGGCGTGAACGAGCAGCCGCTGCTGTGGGTGCCGGGCCGGGCCGGGCCGCGCAAGACGACGACATTCCCGTGGATCTGGCAATCCCATATGCCGCCCGCCGTCACCACTCATACGCTCGTGCAATCCGGCGACAGCATCTTTCGCGTGGTCATGGACCCGGTTCCACACGCGCCGGGCGCGGCCGCGGCCGATACGTGTGCAGCGGCGTTTCGTTTCGCCGACGGCCTGGACCCCTGCGTGACACGCATACAGAACACGGACGCGACCGTGTTCGAGATGAACCGGGTCCGCGCGATGACCAACGGCCTGGAGATCGAGTTCACCAAGCCGCTGGACCCGCGCTGCGGCTGGGATCCGGAGTGCTACTTCATCGAGCAATGGCCCTTCGACGTGCAGCGGGGCGAAGGCCCGCGGCGGGACGGCGTGATCTACCGGGTCAAGTCGGCGAGTGTGTCCGCGGATTCCCGGCGGGTGTTCCTGGAAATCGGCGACCTGAAGGTTTCGCACGTGGTCTACCTGCGCCTGCTGCCGCCGTGCTACTCCGTCGAGGGTGAGCAGCTTTGGGGTACGGAAGCGTGGTTCACGTTGAACGCCCTGCCGGCGGACCGGCTGGGTGAGATTGGCACGCCGCCAGAAGCCGCGCCGCAGAACGTCCTGACGGCGGAGGAGCAGGCCGCGGGTTGGCAGTTTTTGTTCGACGGGCAGACGACGAACGGCTGGCGCGGCTACCGCAAGGATCATTTTCCGGCCGGCTGGGTGGTCAAGGACGGCTGCCTGACGCGCGTTGGTCCGGGCGGCGACATCTGCACGGTGGAGGAGTTCGACAGCTTCGAGTTGCAGATCGAGTGGCGGATCGGCGCGGGCGGGAACAGCGGGATCTTCTTCCGCGTGGACGAGAAGGCCGGCTGGGCCTGGGAGACGGGGCCGGAATTCCAGGTGCTGGACAACAGCCTGCACGCTGACGGGGGCAATCCGCTCACGTCCGCGGGGGCTGACTACGCGCTGCATGCGCCGCTGCGCGACGTCACGGCGCCGGTCGGCTTTTTCAATCGCGCCCGCATAGTGGTGGCCGGCGCGCACGTTGAACACTGGCTCAACGACGTGAAGATCGTTGAATACGAGCTGGGCAGCGCGGATTGGCTCAAGCGCGTGGCCGAAAGCAAGTTTGCCGGCATGCCGCGCTTCGGCCGCGCCCCCAAGGGGCGCATCGTGCTCCAGGATCACGGCGACCCGGTGTGGTACCGGAACATCAAGATCCGGCCGCTGCCGGCCGCGCCCGGCGGCCGGTGAGCCGGCGGTCGGCGCTCCGCGCTCTCTTTCTTTGGGTGGCAATGAAGCGGGCTCCGCGTTGAGCGGAGCCCGCGTGAGTGCGTCTGGGCTGTCGTGTCACCAACGCACTACATGGTCTGGGGTCTGATGGCCGCCAGGATGGCGCGGGCCACCTGGGCCGAGGCGGCCAGGAAGGCGTCGCGTTCGTTCGGGGCGCTCATGACGAAGTCGCCGGCTACTTCGAAGCCGCCGACCAGGCCTTTGCCGGGTGCCGTGGCGCGGCGTTGATCGCGCGGGAAGACGAAGATCTGCGTCTGGTCGTCGGGGCTGGCGATCAGGATGTTCACACTGTGGTTCTGCAGATCGCGCTGCAGCCAGGCTTCGGCGGCGGCATCGGCCGCGGCCAGGCCGTCGTCGTCGCCGGTGAAGCGTTGCACCAGCGTCGGGTAGCGTTCTTCGTTACCGAACTGCAGCTTCTCGATGGGCATGGCCGCGGTGGTGATCTGGTAGTGCAGGTGCCAGGGGATGGTGGCGCCGGCGCCGTTGCCGTTGAAGAGGACGCGGAAGCGGCGCTGCGTGCGCAGGTGCAGCTCCAGCATGGCTGCCAGGGCGTTGCCCGAGTAGGCCTGGTCCACGTGCTCGGCGGCCATCACGGTGTAATGGTCGGGCTCGATCCAGGCGAAGTTGGCGCCGGCGAAGTAGTCGCGCCCCGCCAGTTGCAGCGGGATGAGGACTTCCTTCGGATGGCATTCGTGGACGTTGGTCGCGCACAGGAAGCAGTGCCGGCCCTGGGGATCGCGTGGGTCGCGGAACAGCCTGGTTTCGTTGCGGTCGGGGTTCAGGATGCCGCGGCGCTCCAGTTCCGCCACGTTGCCGCGGATTTCGCGGTGGGGCATCCAGCGAAAGCGGAAGCGCACGCCGCTCTCGGCGTCCTGGGCTTCCTTGACTTCCAGGTCAGCCGCGGCCGGGTCGGAGAGCAGGAAGCCGTCGTGACCCTGCCTGGCCCAGTTCGCAACCAGGGCTTCGCCAAGTTGTGCTCCCGGCAAGTCCCGCCAGCGTCGAATCATGACGCCCCTCCCGGTTCGCAGCGGCTGGGGCAAACGCCCAGATCGTCCAGCAGGTCCTGCGTGCGGTTGTGCCAGGTGAAGTAGGGAATCGTGATTTCCAGCGCCCGGCCGCCCATGCGTTCACGTTCGGCGTCATTCTGGAGCAGGCGGATGAGGGCCGCGGCGAAGCCTTCCACGAAGTCCGCCGGGACGACCACCGCTCCCGCGCCGAACAGCACGTGCTGGTCTTCAACTGCGACCTGCTCCGGGTTCTCGCCCAGCAGGTATTCCATGACGAACGGCACGAGGTCTGATGCGACCACGGGCTTGGCGGTGGCGGCGCCCTCCTGGGCGCTCATGCCGAAGCCTTCCATCACCGACGGCGTGCAGTACACGCTGGTCACGTTGTACAGGCCGGGCAGTTGCTCCCATACCGAGCCGAGCACGATGACATCCTGCTGGAGGCCGAGTTCGGCAATCAGGCCGTGCAGGGCCTCGTACAGGGCGGGCGTGCGATCGTCGATCGAGACTACCAGCAGTGCCTCGGGCACGGCGCGCTTGACCTGCGCGAAGGCCTTGATGAGCACGTCCTTGCGCTTGGTCTTGTCGGTGCGGCTGATCTCCGTGATGATCTGGCAGCGTTTCAGGTCGGCGACCGCGCGGCCGGAAGATTGCGCCAGAAAATGCCAGGTCGGCTCCAGGGCTGAGTCCGGCATGACGTGGATGCGGCTGACGTCAATGCACGGTGGCAGGAAGTACTTGGGCGCGACGCCATAGTCGTTGACGAAGGCGTCGCGGATGGCGCTCGAGGTGGCGACGCCGCTGTCGATTAGCTTGAGCAGCTCGCGTTCGCGGTTGATGCGTTCGTCGATGCGCAGGCCGGCCCAGGTCGCCGGGTCCATGTTGCGCTTCTTGAGTGTGCCCAGCGAATGCGGGACCCACACGTGCGGCAGCCGCTGGGGGCCGGTGTTTACCAGCGTGCCGAGGCGGCCGGCATCCCAGTAGTGCGAGATGATCAGGTCGAACGAATCGTTCTCGTCGGTGAAGCGGCGGCGCAGATCATGGGCCAGCTCGGGGAGTTGCGCGTCCATGTCCTCCTTGCGGACGAACTCCTTCTTACTGTCCTCGATGTAGACGATGCGCGCGTGGCCGGAAGGGTGGAAGTGCACGCCTTGTTGTAGCACGCCGGTTACCGGGTGCGCGTAGCCGCCGCGGTTGACGATCGTCACGCGGTAGCCCTGTTCCACCAGCGCCTCGGTGAACTGGTTGACGTACACGTTCTGTCCGCCGGTGTCCGGCAATCCGGGAATGACCTGCCACTGGTGCATGCCGTGATTGGTGATCATCAGCACGTGTGTACGGGTCTTGTCCAGGAAGTCGAGCTGTCCTGCCACCGCCATCTGGCCTACCTCGTGCCCCGTAGTACTGTCGATGTCCCTAGTAACCTCGATTATTGCGCTGTGGCCGGAAGCACACGGCCGCAGCGGTGAGACCGACGCGGCCTCAGAGCCAACCGAAACGCCGCAGCCCTTCGTGGATGCCGGCGGCGAAGTGCGCTTCGGCATGGTACACGTGGGGTTCGCGGAAGGCTTTCAGCTCCGGCGCGGCGTTGCCGACGGCGATGCCGCGAAAGCCGAGCTCGGTGCGCAGCATGTCGAGGTCGTTGCCCGTGTCGCCGCTGGTGACCACGTTCTCGGGCGCGATGCCGAGTTTGGTGGCGACGTAGCGGACCGCCTCGCCCTTGCCGGAACGGATGGGCAGCAGGTCCAGGAACTGACCGGCCGAGTAGACCACCTTCGCGTCCAGGCCGCGCTCGCGCAGGCGCGCGTGGATCTCTGCCAGCCGCGTCTCGACGTTCTCCTCCAGGTAGTAGCTACTCTTGTAAGGCGACTGCCATTGCTCGTCCTGTTGGCGGGCTTCCGGGATGGCCTGGAGAATCGCCTCGACGGCGGCCTTGTCCCAGCCGGCATGAATGTAATCGTGCCAGCCGGAGTCCAGGGTATAGCGGCCGTCCGCGCGGAAGTGCACATCCGTGCCGACCATGCAGATGCAGACGTCGGCCCGGCCGGCGAAATGGCGTTCGTCGTAGAAGTCGTGGATCGACTTCAGGTGGCGGCCGGTGGAGAACGCCACGACGATGTCATGCCGCTTGAGGTCGTCCCACAGCGTTCGCATGGCGTCGTCGTCGCCGATAAACGTACCGTCGAGGTCGGTGGCTAAGAGCCGCTTGGATTGCATCGGACAGCTACTCCTGGGCGCGGTTTCGGTGTTGGAATGGCCTGAAAGCAGGCCGACCGCGCCATCATGAAGAATGATACAAATAGGCACGCCGCAGTTCTCGGCAAATGGGAGAATCAGAGCAATTGCGGCGGAGAAGTTCCGAGTGGTGACCGAAACCGGTTTCGGATGAACCGGAACCGCTCCCGATGGCGCCGCCACGCACGTTCAGACCCCTTGGCAACGCCATATGCACAACACATGACCCGTGTCAGTCCACCCCCAACGAACCGGCCCCGCCCGTTGGCTATGGGTTATCGGTGAATCCGCGTCGGCACTGGGCCGCTCGGCCGTGTCGCGGTCGCCGCCGGCACAGGCCGCTCCGAGCTGCTCACGGGTTGGCCCTGGCCGGCTGGTCGTGCGTTACCTGCGCCGCTGGTTGAAGTCGATGCCGTGGCGGGGGTACACGAAGTCGCTGAGGCGCTGGTCCACCACGTGGCCGCGCAGTCTGCTAATTGCGGCCTGCGCGGCACGGCGCAGCTCACGCGTTGACCGGTGAACGATACAACGCCACAAACAGCGGGCAACGGTCGAGCAGCTCAGCTTGGGTGCCCACGTCGACGATTCGGCCGGCGTCCATGACGACGATGCGCTCGGCCATTTCCATGACGGTGTGCCGGTGGGCGATCAGGAAGGTGGTCCTGCCCTGGCGCAGGACGTTGAGCGCCGCATGAATCTTGCGCTCGCTTTCGGCGTCGATCTCGCTGGTAGCTTCGTCAAAGATCACGATCGAGGCCGGCTTGAGGAAAGCGCGGGCGATTGCGATCCGCTGCCGCTGCCCGCCCGAGACGCTGGCACCGAACTCACCCATCACTGTTTCGTACTTGTCCGGCCATTGCTCGATGAACTCGGCGGCGTAGGCTTGCTCCGCGGCGGCGCGGATCTCCGCCGCCGAGGCCCGCGCGTTGCCGTAGGCGATGTTCTCGGCCACGGTGCGCGCGAAGATCACCGGATGCTGGGTCACCACGGCGATCTGCTGCCGCAGGTTGCGCAGGCTGAGGTCGCGCACGTCAGTGCCGTCGATCAGGACGCGGCCGCGCTGCGGATCGAGCAGGCGCGGCACGGCCT
Source organism: uncultured Planctomycetales bacterium (assembly GCA_964550375.1). Taxonomy (GTDB): domain Bacteria; phylum Planctomycetota; class Phycisphaerae; order UBA1845; family Fen-1342; genus JAAYXS01. The sequence goes on from CAZJYX010000002.1 coordinate 196,904, forward strand.
TGAGCAGCGTGGATTTGCCGCTGCCGTTGGGTCCGACGATGGCGACGCACTCGCCGGGTTGGATATCGACTGAGACGTCGTCGAGCGCCGCCGGCTCCTGTGTCGGCGTGTAGCGATAGGTGACGTGCTCGAACTGCACGGCGCGCGGGCCGGAGCCACGCAGGCGCTTGGCCCGCGGCGGCGACTGCTCCTCGGGCAGGTCGAGGAACTCGAAGATCCTGGTGGCGGCCGCGCCGGAGCGCTGCACCACGTTGTAGACGTTGGCCACCTTGCGGACGGGGTCCAGCATGGCGGCCAGCAGCCCGACCATGGTGATGAACAGCGACGGCTCGATCTCCCCGCGGAACTGGCGAGCCGCCAGCCAGACGATGCCCAGCGAAGTCGCGATGACGCCGACGACCTCAATCAGCGGTGAGGCCAGGGACTCGATCCAGGCCAGCTTCAGGAGTTGTCGAAACATGCGCCGCTCGATCCGCCACATGCGGCGGCGCTCATGTCCCTCGCGGGCATAACCCTTCACGACGTCGATGCCTTGCAGAGTCTCTTCGAGGCCGCCCAGCATCTCGCCGTAGCCTTGGAGCAGGCGAGTGGTGGCTTTGCGGACCTTGCGGCCAAAGTACCACAGGACGCCCACGGCGACCGGGGCAATCGCCAGCACGACGATGGTCAGCCTGAAGTCGAGCATGAAGGCCACTGCGAGGACGCAGACGGCCTTGAGCGGCTCGCGGGCGACCTTGCCGAAGAGGGTGACGACGCCGAGGAAAACCTCGCGGGAGTCCGACATGAACTGATTGACGCGGTTGGAGACGTCGCCGGTGAGCTCGCGTACGGGCACGCGCAGCGACTTGCGGTACATGTCGCGGCGCAGGTCCATCATCATGCGATGGGAGGCATACAGGACGAAGTATTGCGACAAGCAGCGTAGGATATTGCCGACCACGTTGACGGCGACGAGGGCGCCGACCAGCAGGACGAGTGTTCGCATGCGGTCGGCGGGTTCGTTGCCCTCGGGGAGGAAGCCGGCTAGCAATTCGAGGGTGGGCGCGTACCAGCGTTCGGTGTGCTGGGCGGCGTTGAGGGCGGACTCGCGCAGGCTGTCCTGGCTGACGATGACCTTGAGGACTGGGAGGATGCCGCCGAGGCTGGCGGCATAGGTCAGGGCGACGCCCAGGCCCAGGACGATGCCGAGGGTCATGCGTCGGCGGTGCGGGCGGACGAGGGCCAGCATGCGCCAGAACGCGCGGCGGGCCTCTTTCTTGTCCGGTCGCCGCTCGCGCTGGCCGAGCAGGCCATGCGTTGACGCACCCGAATTGCCCATTACGCCGTTGCTCATCGTTTCGGGGGGCTCCCGCCGCTCCGACGGGCGTTCGCCGTGCCTACCGCGCTCGTATAATCCCAGGGCGGGCCACGATAGCGATAGGGTGGTGGGAACGCAACCGGCGCGGGGCGGCCTGTCAGAATGGCACCCCCCGGCCGTTCCGGCGGCCGGGGCCGGGGAGAGGATCAACGGGTCGGGTTTCATAAGATGCAATGGCGGGCGAGCTTACGTCCTATTTGTCGGCCGGCGGTGTCTGGCATCTTTCTTGCAGTCCGCCGTACAGCAGCGATGGTACGGGCATGTCGCCCGCGACGGGCACGGGTACCCGTGTGCCTTTTTGACAGTGAGCGTAGGTGAAGGAGACGTCCGCATGGCGGTTAAACAACTGGCGTTCGACCAGGAGGCCCAGCGCGCCATCCTGGCGGGGGTGGAGAAGCTCGCGGCGGCGGTGCGCAGCACTTTCGGGCCGCGCGGGCGCAGCGCAGTTCTCGACAAGGGTTGGGGCGGCCCGAACGTGACCAAGGACGGCGTCACGGTTGCCGAAGAGATCGAGTTGCACGACAAGTACGAGAACATGGGGGCGCAGCTCGTGAAGGAGGCTGCCAGCAAGACGTCCGACGTGGCGGGCGACGGCACGACGACCGCAACCGTTCTGGCGGAGGCGATCTACAAGGCCGGCCTGCGGAACGTGGTGGCCGGTCACGACCCGAACGGGCTTAACCGGGGCATCGCGGCCGCGGTCAAGGCGGTGGTCGGCGAGCTGAAGAATATGGCCCGGCCTGTCAAGCTTGATCCCAAGAAGCCGGACGACATCATCAACATCGCCAGCATCTCGGCCAACAACGATCGCAGCATCGGCGAGATCATGGCCCGGTGTTTCGCGCAGGTCGGCAAAGACGGCGTCATCACGGTCGAAGAGGGCAAGAGCCTGGAAACCGAGGTGGACGTCGTTGAAGGCATGCAGTTCGATCGCGGCTACCTCAGCCCGCACTTCGTCACCGACCCCGACGCGATGGAGTGCGTGCTGGAGAAGGCCTTCGTGCTGGTCTTCGAGGAGAAGATCTCCAGCGTCACGAAGCTGGTGCCGCTGCTCGAGAAGGTGGCCCAGGCCAAGCGGCCGCTGCTGATCATTGCGGAGGACGTCGAAGGCGAGGCCTTGGCGACGCTGGTGGTCAACAAGCTGCGCGGGATCCTGCAGTGCGTGGCGGTGAAGGCGCCGGGCTACGGCGATCGCCGCAAGGCCATGCTGCAGGACATTGCGATACTGACGGGCGGCAAGCCGATCTTCAAGGACCTGGGGATCGAGCTCGACAGTGTCGCGATCGGCGATCTGGGCCAGGCCAAGCGCGTGCGCGTGGATGCCGAGCACACCACGGTGGTCGAGGGCGCCGGCAGCAGCGGCGAGATTCGCGGCCGGATCGAGCAGATTCGCCGCGAGATTGAGACGACCACCAGCGATTACGATCGTGAGAAGCTGCAGGAGCGGCTGGCCAAGCTGGCCGGCGGCGTGGCCCAGATCAAGGTGGGCGCGGCCTCGGAAGCGGAGCTGAAAGAGAGGAAGTCGCGGGTCGAGGACGCTTTGCACGCCACCCGGGCGGCGATCGAGGAGGGGATTGTGCCGGGCGGCGGGGTGGCGCTCGTACGGGCCCAGGCCGCGCTGGCGAACCTGCGGATCAAGGGTGATTCGGAGAAGGCCGGCGTGCGGATCATCAATGACGTCCTGACCACGCCCCTGCGGCAGATCGTCGAGAACGCGGGCTTCGAGGGGGCTGTCATTCTCAAGAAGGTGCAGGACAAGACCGGTGCCTTCGGCTTCAACGCCGAGACCGGCGAGTTCGGCGACCTGATCAAGATGGGCGTGATCGACCCGACCAAGGTCGTCCGCAGCGCCCTGGAGAACGCCAGCAGCGTCGCGCGCGTCCTGCTATCCACGGCCTGCCTGGTGGCCGAGAAGCCCCAGGAGAAGAAGGGGCACGGCGGCCCGCCCGGCATGGACGACGAGATGGGTGGCATGGGCGGCATGGGTGGCATGGGCGGCATGGGCGGCATGGACATGATGTAGTCGATGGGCCCGGCCCAGTGAGGTGGGCGGCCGGGATCGGACTTCGGACCTTAACAAGTAACCCCAAGAGTAAGAGAGAATAGCAATGGCCACAGCCACCGCTAAGAAGCTCAAGATTCAGCCCCTGGATGATCGCGTTGTCGTGCAGCCGTTTGAGGCGGAAGAGAAGACCCGCGGCGGCATTGTGCTGCCGGACAGTGCCCGCGAGAAGCCGCTGCAGGGCAAGGTTATCGCGGCCGGGCCGGGCAAGCTCATCGAGAAGACCGGTGAGCGCGGCCAGATGTCGGTCAAGGTTGGTGACCGGGTCATCTACGGCAAGTACAGCGGCACCGAGGTGGATTTGGAAGGCGAGACCTACGTGATCCTGCGGGAGAGCGACATCCTCGCCATCGAGGAGTAAGTGAGCCGGCCGCCGTCGGCAGAAGGCGATAAGAGGAACGATCATGCCTGCTAAGCAATTGATGTATAGCGATCATGCCCGGCGCGAGATGCTGGCCGGCGTCCGCAAGCTGGCCCGGACGGTCAAGTCCACGCTCGGGCCGGTCGGGCGCAACGTGGTGCTGCACAAGTCCTGGGGTAGTCCGCGCATCACGAAGGACGGCGTCACGGTCAGCAAGGAGATCGAGCTGCCGGAGCCTTTCCAGAACATGGGTGCCAAGCTGGTCAACGAGGTCGCCAGCAAGACCTCCACCGTCGCCGGCGACGGCACCACCACGGCCACGGTGCTGGCCGAGGCCATCTTCAGCGAGGGGTTGAAGAACATCACCGCCGGGGCCAGCGCCACGGCGGTGAAGCGCGGCATCGAAGCGGCCGTCGAAGTAGCCGTCCGCAGCATCAAGGACCAGTCGATCAAGGTGCGCGGCAAGGACGACATCGCCAAGGTCGCGGCCATCAGCGCCAACGGTGACGCCGAGGTCGGCAAGATGCTCGCCGCGGCCTTCGAGAAGGTCGGCAAGGACGGCGTGATCGAGATCGAGGAAGGCAAGAGCCTGGAGACGACCTGGGAGCATGTGGAAGGGATGCAGTTCGACAAGGGCTTCATCTCGCCCTACTTCATCACCAATCCAAGTGCGCTGGAGGCCGTCCTGGACGATCCCTACATCATGATCTTCGAGAAGAAGATCAGCTCCCTGCGCGACCTGGTTCCGGTGCTTGAGAAGGTCGTGAACGTCGGCAAGCCGCTGCTGATCATCTCCGAGGACGTCGAGGGCGAGGCCCTGGCGGCCCTGGTGGTCAACCGGCTGCGCGGCGTGCTGCACGTTTGTGCCGTCAAGGCTCCCGGCTTCGGCGACCGCCGCAAGGCCATGCTGGGTGACATCGCGACACTGACGGGCGGCACCTTCATCAGCGAGGACCAGGGCATCAAGCTGGAGAGCGTCGATCTGAGCCTGATGGGCCGGGCCAAGCGCGTCGCCGTCACCAAGGACTACACCACGATCGTCGAGGGCGCCGGCAAGAAGAAGGACATCGAGGCCCGCATCGGCCAGATCCGCGCTCAGATCGAGAAGACCACCAGCGACTACGATCGCGAGAAGCTCCAGGAGCGCCTGGCCAAGCTCACCGGCGGCGTCGCGGTGGTGCATGTCGGCGGCGCGACGGAGACCGAAGTCAAGGAACGCAAGGACCTGGTCGAGGATGCTTTCCACGCCACCAAGGCGGCGGCGGAAGAGGGCATCATCCCCGGCGGCGGCGTGGCCTTGCTGCGGGCCGCCAAGGCGGTCAAGGCCGCGGCCAAGGAAGTCGCCGGCGACGAGGCCATCGGCTACCGGATTCTCGCCCGGGCGCTCGAGGAGCCAGCCCGGCAGATCGCCGAAAACGCCGGCGTTGACGGCGGTGTCGTCGTCGACGAGATCCTCACGCAGGGCAAGAACATCGGCTACGACGCCGCCCGCGGCGAATACGTGGACATGTTCGAGGCCGGCATCATCGACCCGGCCAAGGTGGCCCGCGTGGCGCTGCAGAACGCTGCCAGCGTGGCGGCCCTGATGCTCACCACGGACGTGCTGTGCACCGAGTACGACAAGGATAAGCACGCCAACATCGAGGGCGCGACGCACTAGTTGCCCCGCGTGCTCGTAATTCGCGGCCGGGGTGGCCTTAACGAAGCGCTGCCCCGGCCGGTTCTTGCCGGACCACGACGCCGCAACTTGCGCGGCCGCCCGGTCGATAGTAATTCTGGGCCTGCGGCGGGCGGGTCGGTCAATGCAGCCGGCCGCCCACCGCCCGATGTCAGCGGGTTATGATCGGCGGTACCGTGTCGCAGAAACGCGATTACTACGAGGTCTTGGGCGTTGCTCGCACGGCCGCGCCCGAGGAAATCAAGCGCGCCTATCGCCAAGCGGCCCTGAAGTACCATCCCGATCGCAACAGCTCCCCCGACGCTGAGCAGCGCTTCAAGGAGGCCGCCGAGGCGTACGAAGTCCTGTCCGACCCGGAGAAGCGCCAGCGCTTTGATCGTTACGGTCATGCGGGCCTGGAGGGCGCCGGCGTCCACGATTTCTCCGGGATGGGCATCGACGACATCTTCAGTGTCTTCAGCGACCTGTTCGGCGACGCGTTCGGCGGGCCGCGGGTGCGTGCCCGGGCCGCACGCGGGGTTGATATCCAGACCGTCGTCGATATTGACCTGAAGGAGGTCGCCACGGGTGTCGAGAAGACGCTGCGTTTCGAACGCGTGGACTTCTGCGATCACTGCGGCGGGAACGGGGCCGAGCCCGGGGCCGGCCTGCGGACCTGTCCGACGTGCGGCGGCTATGGCCAGGTCGAGCGCCAGACGTCGATGGGCTTCTTCGTGACACGCACGGTCACGGAGTGTCCCACCTGCCACGGTCGGAGCAAGCTGCCGGAGCGACCCTGCCGGGCGTGTGCCGGCCATGGCCGGGCCACCAAGGAACGCGTCCTGACCGTCAAGATCCCCGCCGGCATCCACGAGGGCCAGAGCATTCGCCTGCGCGGCGAAGGCGAGCCGGGGCCGGGCGACAGTCTGCGCGGCGACCTGCGCGTCACCGTCCGGCTGCGCGAGTCAGATCTCTTTGAGCGCGACGGCGACCACCTGGTTTGCACTCTGCCGATCAGCTTCACGCAGGCGGCCCTGGGAGCCCAGATCGACGTGCCGACGTTGACGGGCACGACGCCGGTGCGCATTCCGCCGGGCACTCAGCACGGGGCCATCTTCCGCCTGCCGGGCAAAGGGTTGCCCAACCTGCAATCCGGGCGGACTGGTGACGAGATCGTGCGCGTCCTGGTCGAGATACCCAGCCGGCTGACGCGGGAGCAGGAGGAGCTGTTGCGGCAGTTCGCGGCCACCGAGGACAATACGGTGCTGCCGGAAACCAAGGGTTTCTTCGAGCGCGTCAAGGAGTATCTGACCGGCGAGAGCGAGAGCAAAGAGTGAGCGAGGCGTGGTGATTGCCGTGAATGTTGGGAAAGACAAGTCATCGCCGGAAGAGGTCGAGCGGCAGGAGACAGTTGAGGCGCAGCGCGCTGCGGACCCGGCTGAGACGCCGGCGGGCAACGCCGCGGAGACGCCCAGCCTCGCCGACTTGCAGCGCGAGATTGAAGAGCTGCGCGATCAGAACCTGCGGTTGATCGCCGAGACCCGCAATCTCCAGCAGCGCGCCGCGCGCGATAAGGCCGAGGCGGTGCGCCATGCCGCAGGCGATTTCGCGCGTGACCTGCTGGTGATCATTGATGACCTGGAGCGCACGCTGGACTCGGCCCGGAGCGCGACCCAGGTTGAGACCGTGGCGGACGGCGTCCGGATTGTCTACGAGCATTTCCTCAAGATACTGGCAGACTGGCACATCACGCAGATTGAGGCCGAGGGCCGGCCTTCTGACCCGGACCTGCACGAGGCCGTCCTGCAGCAGCCCAGCGACGAGCACGCCGCCGGCACCGTAATCCAGGAGCTGGCCCGTGGCTACCGGATGCACGATCGTGTCCTGCGCTACAGCCGCGTGGTCGTGTCGGGCGGTCCGGCGGCCAAGACTGACTCCGGCTCGGCGGCCGATGAGGAATAGCGATGCCGACCTATGACTACAAGTGTGGCGCCTGCGGCCACGCATTTGAGCAATTCCAGTCCATTACAGCCGCCCCGCTCAAGAAGTGCCCCAAGTGTGCCCGGCGCACCTTGCAGCGGCTGATCGGCACGGGCGGCGGCATCATCTTCCGTGGCTCCGGGTTCTACGAGACCGACTATCGCAGCGAGTCGTATAAGCGGGCGGCTGCCGCTGAAGCCGGCACGCTGGCTCCGTCGTCCTCAACTTCATCCTCGTCCGATACGCCCGCTCCGTCGTCGGCGACCTCATCCTCGTCCGATACGCCGGCGCCCGCCGCAGCTTTGGCCCAGAGCCCGGCCAAGAAGAAGTTGTCGAAGAAGGCCATCTCCGCCGACAACACGGCCGCCGCATAGCCGAGGCCCCGCGACCCAAGCATCTATCCGCCCGTGCCGTCACGCCATTGCACGGCCGCCCCGGACGGCCTTTAATCCACGGCGATGGATGCGATTCGCACGCACGATCTGTCCAAGTCTTATGACGCCAAACTGGCGCTGGCCGGTGTGAACCTGCGCGTGCCGGCCGGCAGCCTGTTCGGGTTTCTCGGGCCAAACGGGGCCGGCAAGACGACAACCATCCGCATTCTTCTGGGCCTGCTGCGAGCTTCGGACGGGACGGCGGAAGTGTTGGGCCGAGATGCTTGGCAACAGGGACCGGCGCTGCGAGCCGACGTGGGCTACCTGCCGGGCGACGTCCGCTTCCATGAGCATATGACCGGCCGGGCCACGCTGCGGTTTCTCGACGCTGTGCGCGGCGGCAGGTCCGGACCTGAGATTGAACGACTGGCACGCCGCCTTGATCTGGAACTCGACCGGCGCATCCGCGACTACTCGCGCGGCATGAAGCAGAAGCTTGGCCTGATTCAGGCGCTCATGCACCGACCCCGGCTGATCATCCTCGACGAGCCCACCACCGCACTCGACCCGCTTGTGCGGCAGACGTTGTATGAGCTGCTGCGCGAAGCGCAGGGTGCCGGACGGACGGTGCTGTTCTCCAGCCACACGCTGTCCGAGGTGGCGGAGTTGTGCGACCGTGTGGCGATTCTCCGGGACGGGCTCCTGATCGAGCAGGATCGGATCGCCACGCTGCGGGAGCGCGCCGTGCGGCATGTCGAGGTTCGCTTTCGCGCCGGCACGGCCCGCCCGCCTGCTCCGGCCGGCTTGCGCTGCGCGACCCGTGAAGATGAGCGCCTCAGCGCCACTTGGGTCGGTACCGTACAGCCGCTGCTGGCGTGGCTGGCGACCTGCGCCGTGGAGGACGTGACCATCGGAGCCCCCAATCTCGAGGATCTCTTCCTGGCGTACTACAGCACTGCCGGTGCTGCGGCGGAGGTGCGGCCGTGAGCGTAGCCGTGGCCGTGAGAACGTGGCGCGACTCTTGGAGGCTAGTGGTGCTACTGCCGCTGGCCATAGTGGTCTTCGAGCTACTGCTTGTGCGCGCCCTCGGCGAGATGCCGGCCGAGGCCGCCGCCTGGTTGGACCGCCCGTTCTTCAAGCCGTTCTTGCGCATGCTCCTGGGGGCGGACCTGGCCGAGAGTTTCACCGCGACCGGTTTGATGACCCTCGGTTTCGCGCATCCGTTCCTGTTCGCGGTTACGTGGATCGTCCCGCTGACCATCTGCACCCGCGTGACGGTGGGCGAGATGGAACGCGGCACGGCCGACCTGTTACTGACGCTGCCACTGTCCCGGGCGGCCATCTACATCAGCACGTCGGTGATCTGGGCGCTCGCCGGCCTGGCCTTGTGCGCAGCCCCGTTCCTGGGTGTCTGGCTCGGGCTGCGTCTGTTCCCTCTGTGGGAGCCGGTCGACCTCGGGCGGCTACGGATCCTGATCGTGAACCTGCTGGCGCTGTATCTGTCCATCGGCGGCGTAACGATGCTGGTCGGTAGCATCGTCTCCCGGCGCGGCGCGGCAATTGCAGTTGTCCTTACGGGCCTGCTGGCCTCGTTCCTCCTGAACTACCTGGCGACCTTGTGGGCGGCCATCGAGTGGCTCGCCATGTTCGGGCCCCTGCACTACTACAAGCCTCTCCAATGCATCCGCCCAGACCACTCGCTTTCCCAGGACGTCGCCGCGTTGGCGACCGTGGGCCTCCTGGCATACCTGGGCGGCCTGTGGCGGTTCTGTCATCGCGACGTGCCAGCCGCCTGAGCCGGCGTCGACGGGGGTGTCATTCGCCACTGTGGCGTCAGATCTTGTACCTTCGGGGGGACTTCGGGAACAATAATCACTCTTCAAGCGTTGTATGGGTGGCAGGCAGCCCAGCGCGGCCATCAGTCGGCGGGCCCGGCTGCCGGCGCCCTGAAGGAGAACGCGGAAGTGGCTAGCGGGCCGATAATTTCGGGCTTCATGAGACAAGAAGCAGGCCGCCTATCGGACGTGCCGGATGCCCAGAGCAACGGCCATCTGGAGATCCGTAAGCGCTCCCGGCGGGCCCGCTCTAAGAAATAAAGCGTAGTATTTTTGTGCTAATTTACTGGACACGAAGTCGGTTGGCCGTCATAATCGGCACGTTAGTGGAACTGTTTGGGAACCAACGGCGTACGTTGAGCGTATACAAAGATGAGGGCCCAAAAGGACCTATCGGACGCGGCGCAGCGCCCAAAGGCGTAATTGACCATGAAGAAGCCAGCAAAGACTTCCAACCTCAAGAGGTTGCGACCAAAGGCCAAGTTGCCGACCACAGCCGTCCTGCAGCGTATGACCACCATGGATCGACGCTTGCTGACGCAGATCCTCTCTGAAACGATGGAGTGCGTTTATCATCCGTCGTTCAAGCGGGCTTCGGCGGCGCGCCAGCTAATGGTACCGCTACCGGACCTGGCGGAGAGCATCTCGGGCGCACCTGGACGGGATGGCTTGGCTGTTGACGTCGTGTTGCCGCCCCGGCACCGGGTCCTGAATGCGGACGAGGAGCAACAACTCTTCCTGCGGTTTAACTACTGTCGCTATCGCATGATGCGGCTTGTCAGGGCCCATAACGACAAGCGCCTCGGTGCCCAGGCTTCGCGCGAGCTGCTGCGATGGGCTTACGCCACGCTGCGTACCAGGAATCACATTGTTCGTTTGAATACTTCGCTCGTTATGGCCATGGCCCGGCGTACGAGGACCGCCGGCGTGGAGTTGGGCGACCTGGTCAGTGAGGGCAACCTGGCGCTGCTGCGCTGTGTGGACAAGTTCGACTGCTCGCGCGGCTTCAAGCTCAGCACTTACGCCTGTCGGGCGATCATGAGCAGCTTCGCCCGGCTGGGTGCCAAGAGTGCCCGCTATCGCACCCACTTCCCGACGGTATATGACCCGAGCTTCGAGCGCAGCGACTACGTCGAAACGCAGCGCGAAGACGAAGCCGCGGACTGCGTCAACGGACTGAAGCTGATTCTGTCGAATAACTCCGCGGAGCTGAGCAAGGTCGAGCAGCGCGTGATCAACGCCCGCTTCGCGCTGGATCGCGCCGGCCGCAAGCTGAACCCGCCGCGCGGGCGGACGCTGGAGCAGGTCGGCGCCTTGCTGGGCGTCAGCAAGGAGCGGGTGCGTCAGATTCAGAACCGGGCCCTGCGCAAACTGCGCACGGTAATCGACGAGAACGTGCTGGTGGCGTCGTAGCGCGACGGCCGGATGGCCTGACGCCCGCGCCCCGTGGCCGAACTTCTGCACTGTGTGTCGTGCGGCCCACGTGTCTTGTGAAAGTGCTCCCCGCCAGGGCTTGTCGCCCCTCTGGCGGGGAGCACTCTTTCTATTCCTTGATTCCTAGCCGGACCTATTCCCGATTGGCTTCGCGCAGGAACTGCCGCCGGCGCTCGAGGACGCTGTCGCCGTCGCGTGACAGCTCGCAGATCGCGCGCCAGGTCGCGGCTGCCCGGTCGAGCATGCCGATGTTCTGCAGAGCCAGCGCCAAGTTGGCGCGGAACGCGACGTTGCGCTCGTTGCCGGCCACGGCCTGCTCGAACTCCTCCACCGCCAGCTCGAAGCGGTTGCGCTGCGCGAAAAGCAGGCCAAGTTGATAATGCACGTCCACGTAGCGGTTGTCGAGCGCGAGTGCCCGGCGGAACACCTCGATGGCTTCTTCGACTTCGCCGGTTTCTTTGAGCAGAATGCCAAGCTTGATCAGGGCCTTGGCGTAAGACGGATTGAGCTCGACCGCGTGCCGGAAGGCCTGAATGGCCTCCTCGTACTCACCCACCTGGCGCAACAGCAGCCCGTAGCGGTAATGCAGATCGGCGTGGTTGGGGTTGGCGACCAGCGCCCGGCGGTGTCGGCGCAGCACCTCCTCTAACAGTTCCTGGTGGTCCGGCTCCTCATCGTCTTCGTCCCCGGAAATATCGAAATGGCTGCGCAGGTCCGCCTGCTCCGCCCGTTCGGCCCGCAGGTGCAGCCGGGCGGTCTCGGCAAACAGCAGCGTCGTACTAGGCTCCAGGCTGGCCGCCAGGTCCAGCGTGGCCAGTGCCTCGTGCTGGTTGCCCGCCGTGTGCTGCGACACGCCCAGGCCGACGAACCCCAGCATCAACCGGTCATTGAGCTCCACGGCGCGGTTGAAGGTCTGGGCCGCGTCGGCGTAGCGCTCCAGCCGCAAGTGCTGCGTACCGAGCTTGACGGTCGCCTCCAGCAGGTCGGGCTGGGCGGCCAGGGCCGCACGGTACTGCTCGATCGCCGCGCCGTCCGCGCCGGATCTGGCATACAAATCGCCCAGGTGAATGTGGAACGGCGCCATGTTGGGGTACTTGCGGACCAGGGATTCCAGCGTCTTGATCGCGTCTGCCAGCCGATCGTCCGCGTCAAGTCCTTCGGTTTCCGGCAGCGCCTCTTCCGCCAGATCTGGCTCAATCACCAGCGCCTGTTGATAGTGATCGGAGGCCTCGCGCGGCCGCCCGGTCAGCAGCAGCAGGTTGGCCAGCGATAGCAGCACGTCAACATCCCCCGGTTCGAGCTCCGCCAGCCGCTCGTAATAGCCGGTGGCCTCCTCCAGGTCGCCCTGGTGCAGCGCGATGGCCGCCAGCCGTTCACACGCGTTGCGCAGGTGCGGACAGAGCTCCAACGCGCGGCGGTAGTTCACGGTGGCCGCGTCCACTTCCTCCCGACGCTCGTGACAGACGCCCATGGCAAAGGCGATGGCCGGGTCCTGCGGATCGTGCGCCTGGGCGATGGACAGGTAGCGCAGGGCCTGGTCAAGCTGTCCCAGCTCGTCGTACACGCAGGCCAGTCCGAGTGCCGGCTGGGCCGAGGGCGGCCCCAGCTCCAGCGCGTTCTGGAACACGCGTAGCGCTTCTGACAGCCGGCGGCTCCGCAGGCAGGACATCCCCAGCCGCAGGGCTAGATCGACGGAGGTCGGCGAGGACGCCTGTCGGGCGCGCAGCTCGTCCGGCTCATCCTCCTGGAAGCCCGGGAGTTGGTTCTCGAAGGCCGCCAGCAGTTCCGCCAGCAGCCCGCGTCCCAGTGCTTCAAGCAGGTAGCCCATTAGTACCTCCGGCAGCGCCTACCCGCGCCAGCCGCTCGGCCGCCGCGGTGAAGTTGCTGTTGAGCTGGAGCGCGCGGCGATAGGCGGCCCGGGCGCGCGGCAGGTCACTGCGCGTTTGCCATAGATCTCCCAGCATCAGGTGCACATCCGGGTAGTCCGCGCCGTGCGCGAGCACTTCTTCCAAGTGCCGAGTGGCCTCCTCGTGCTTGCCCTGCTTTTCGCGGATGCGCGCCGCGAGGATCAAGGCCGCGTCGTAGCTGGGATTTATCCGTAGAGCGGTGTGCAGCAGCTCGAGCGCCAGCGCCGGCTGCTCGGCCGCCAGCGCCGCGTGGGCCGCGCAGTAGTGCAGGTCCGCATAGCCGCTACGTAGCGCCAGCGCGTCCAACGCGCTCGCCAGAACGCGCTGCGCATTCCACGGGTACTCCTCTCCGGACCCTTCCAGGTAGGCCAGGATCAACTCGGGTTCCGCCGCGAAGAGTTCGGCAGCAGATCGCCGCACGCTGGGCTGCCGTCGGCCGGGTGTCGCGCCTCTCACCGGATCACCCCACTCCATGCTCTGCGTCATTGTTGTGTCGTTCCGGTGTCCGCGGCGCGGGTGTGTGCCGCGGTTGAAGTTCTATGCGTCGTTCTTTGCGTTGGAATCGGGCTCGGCTTCTGGTGCGGCGACCGGATTGCTGACACGGTCCGGTACCATGAACAACTGGCGACAGTGCGGACAGCGCACCACCTTGCCGCGCGCCGAGGGCGGCGTGACCACCGTCTGGCGGCACTTCAGGTTTGGGCAGATCATGGTTATCGGAACCATCGTTCCCGTCACCTCTGACTGGCGCCGCGCCGAGTCGTTGTCGTATCGGCAGATTGCCGCTCGCCCACCACCAACGGCCGGCACCGGCAGCGCCCGGTACCGCGCGGTCACGGACGGCCGATAATCACTGCGGAAATGCTCAAAGAGCTGAGGTGCTGGCCCGCTGTGTGCGCCGGCCAGAGCGCGGCAGCCTAACGTGCGTCGCGCGGCCGGACGCGGCCGGCCCGGTATTCATTCACCACTCCACACCGGCAACACGAACAGACCCGTGTACCACAGACGATGTGCGGGGGGGAGTTTCGATTGGCTTGGGCGACCGGGCGGCTAGCGGCGTCCGCCGCGGGCACTGGGCCGCGCACCGTTGCCGCCCGGCGGGTTTATGGGACGACGCGACACGGGCAGGGCAATTTCCTGCCGGCCGGCCAGGTACGCGCCGGTCGCCGAGCGCGGTTCGGCAGCCAGGTCGGCCAGGCCGCCCTGCGCGACGACCTGCCCGCCCCGCACCCCGGGACCGGGACCGAAATCCACCAGCCGGTCCGCCGCCTCCATGGTGTCGCGGTCATGCTCGACGACGATGACCGTGTTGCCTATGTCGCGCAGGCGGCGGAGTGAATCCAACAGGCGGCGATTGTCACGCGGGTGCAGGCCGATGCTCGGTTCGTCCAGCACGTAAAGCACGCCCACCAGCCCGCAGCCGATTTGGCTCGCCAGACGGATACGCTGGGACTCGCCCCCTGAGAGCGTGGGTGCCGTCCGGCCCAATGTCAGGTACTCCAGTCCGACATCAACCAGGAACTGCAACCGCCCGCGAATCTCCTTCAGCGGCTCGGCCGCGATGAACGCCCGCACCTCGTCCAACTCCAGGTTGGCGAAGAACTCCAACGCCGCGCTGATCGGCAGCCGGCCGACCTCGTCAATGTTCAGCGCCCGTTGCGCGCCGGCGACCGGGCCGGTCAGCCGCACCGCGAGCGCCTGGGCGTTGAGCCGGGCGCCCTGACACCGCGGACAGACCGACGACCGCATGAATCGCTCGTAATAGCGGCGCAACAGCGCTGAACTGGTCTTCTTGTGGCGCGCGTGCAGTTCCGCGACCACGCCGGCAAAAGTGCCGCCGTGCTTCCATGTCCCGCGGCGCGCGCGCCATTCGAACGTGATGTGTGCGTCGCCGGTGCCCCGCAGCAGGGCGGCCTGGGCCTCGGTCGGCAGGTCGCGCCAGGGTGTGCGCAGGTCGAAGCCAACATGCCGCGCCACGCCTTCGTAGATGTGCTGCTGCCATTTGCCCGGCCGGTGGCGCAGGGCCACCACGCACGGGGCCAGGAAGTCCAGGCTGGAGTCGGGGATGAGCAGGTCCGGATCGAAATCGAAACGCGTGCCAAGTCCCTCACAGTGCTCACACATGCCCTGCGGACTGTTGAAGCTGAACATCTGCGGCGTGGGCGGTGCGAAGCCCAGGTTGCACGTGGTGCAGGAGTAGTCCGACGACAGTACGATGTCCGCTGCCGGCTGCAGTCCGCCGCGCGCCCCCCCGGATTCGGCCGGCGGGAGAACCGCGACAAGGGCGGTGCCGTGTCCGACGCTGAGGGCGACATCCAGGGCCTCGGCCAGTCGGGCCCGGCTGCCCGGTCGGTTGACCAGCCGGTCAATGACGACCTCAATGTCATGACGCCGGTTGCGATCGAGCGCCGGCGCGGCCGTGAGCTCTATGAGCTCGCCATCCACCCGGGCCCGCACGAAGCCCTCCTGGAGCAACTCCGCGAACAGATCCTTGTACTCGCCCTTCTGGCCGCGCACCCGCGGCGCCAGCAGGAGGAAGCGCGTCTCCGGTTCCAGGGCCAGTATGCGCCCCAGCAGTTGTTCGCGCGTCTGCGCGCTGATCGGCCGGCCGCAGTTAGTGCAGTGGGCGCGGCCGCCCCGCGCCATCAGAACACGCAGGTAATCGTGTATCTGGGTGATCGTGCCGACCGTGCTGCGCGGGTTCCAGCCGCTGGTCTTCTGTTGAATCGCGATCGCCGGCGCCAGGCCGGTAATCTGGTCAACCTCCGGCTTGGGCAGTTGCCCCATGAACTGGCGCGCGTACGAACTGAGCGACTCGACGTAACGCCGCTGACCTTCGGCATACAACGTGTCAAAAGCCAGGCTGCTCTTGCCGCTGCCGGACACGCCCGTGAAGCAGATCAGTTGATTCCGGGGCAGCTCCAGGCAGATGTCCGCCAGGTTGTGAACCCGCGCCCCAACGATCCGGATGGACTGTGGCGTGCCGCTTGCCATGACGGCCAGTTCGCCCTCCGCCGGGCGCGCCTCGGCCCGCAAAGACTGCGACCGGCCGCGGGCCCCGGCGGGCTCGCGACCGGTCGCGTTCTCAAGGATCTCGGTCGTCAGGCAGTCACCTCGAAAATGGATTGTGTTTTGACTAGTGTCCGCTCCTGCGGAAAGGCGTGGAACGCATAAATGTGGAACTCGGCGTCGCGCGCCTCGCAATCAACATACGAAAACGGCAGCAGGTCGCGATCAGCCCACTCGTCGTACGCCACGAATGATCCGCGGCGCGCGGCGTGCCGCAGCAGGTCGTTGTGCACGGACTTGTACAACGGCTCGTCCATGGTCTCGACCTGGCTGCTGATCAGGTGGCACCAGCCGTCCGGCAGGCGACGCTCCTGGTCGCGCTCGCCCTTGAGACGAAAACGCGAGATCACGCCGCGCGAAGGCAGCAGATCACTATCAACCCAGAGCAACTCGGTCAGCGTGCGCTGGCCGAGCGTCAGCGTGACCACATGACTCAGACCGACGATCCAGATGTCGGCGAGATAGCGGCCTTGCGCCACGCGGAAGTCGCGGTAATGACGGAACAACTCCGGATGCAACGGGCGATCGTACAGAAACAGGTGCAGGTCGCTGGCCTGCACTATCCTGCCGCCCAGGTCCGTCCGATTGAGAGTGTCTTCAGGTGCCATCCTCATTCCTACACAAACAGGCCAAAAGTACCATTTTACCTTGACTAGCGCGAAAACGCTACTTCTTATTCACTTTTCCTTCATCACGGCTGCACCCGTTCGCGCCGTTCCGGCCCCGCGCGCCTGCCGAATCCGCCAAGGCACGCAACAGCCCATAGTCGTAGATGCCCGCGCTGTGACCATCCAGCCACGACAGTTGCAGGCCGTAATGCCCAACCATCCGGACCTCGGCAGCGATGACCATGTTGAGTTCGGCGTCCGCTCCGGGAATGACCCGCAGCGGATTCGCCTGCTCCGTGGCCCGTGCTTGCCGGCATGCCGCACACGGACAGGCCTGCCGCAGCCGCGGGAGCGGACAAACGCTTTGCTTCCCGTCAGCCCACGTGATCCGCAACTCACGAGTGCGGTCCAATTCAATCGCGACCGGCCGTGTCGCCGAATCCATACTACTCATCCGTCCGAGCACCATGTTGCCTAATTCCTGCCACACGGTGCCTGGTTATCCGCACCGGCTCGTTCCGCCTGATTCCCCACACCTTTCGGAGCCCCAGGGCTCCAAGTGCCCATCCCGCCCTAATGCGCCCACATGATTATATCGCCTGGTGTCAACGTGCTGGCACCAAAACACTTACGCCGGGTCGGCCGCGGTTGTTACACGGCCGGTCGCCGGCACGCGACGGCCACGGGTGCGGGCCGGTTTGCCCTCGCCGACCTCTCCCGACACAAACGCTGAACCGAGGTTCCGCAGCCGCGCGTAACGCCTCTTCAGCAGCGTGTCCACGCGAACCCGCTTCAGTTCGCGCAGCTTCTGCCCGATCCACGCCTCCAGGTTCTTGGCTGCCGCCGCGGGGTCGCGATGCGCCGCCCCGAGCGGCTCCTCAATGATGGCGTCAATAAGTTCCAACTGCTTCAAATCGCTGGGCGTCAGCCGCAGCGCCTTGGCCGCTCGCGGTGCCTCTTCCCCGGACTTCCACAGGATTGCCGCACACCCCTCCGGGCTTATCACCGAGAAATACGCATACTGCATCACGGCAACCTGATCCGCCACGCCGATACCCAGCGCCCCGCCGCTGCCGCCCTCGCCAATCACGACGGCGATGATGGGCGTGGGCAGGCGCGACATCTCCATCAGATTGACGGCGATTGCCTGGGCAATGCCGCGTTCCTCGGCTTCAACCCCCGGATAAGCGCCGGGCGTATCAACCAGGCAAACCACGGGCACCCTGAACTTCGCGGCCAACTTCATTTTCTGCAATGCTTTACGGTACCCCTCCGGGTGGGCGCAACCGAAGTTGACCTCGATCTTCTCGCGCGTGTCGCGGCCCTTCTGATGTCCGATAAGCATGACGCGCTGGCGGGCGATGCGGGCGAAACCGCACACGATCGCCTTGTCATCGCCGTAAGCCCTGTCCCCATGCAGCTCGTAGAAGTCCTCGGTAATCAACCTGATGTAGTCGCGCAGCAGCGGCCGGCGCGGATGCCGCGACACGAGGACGTGCTCCCAGGGCGTAAGCTTGGCGTACGCCTCCTTCAGAGCAGTTTGGAGTTGTGCGCGAATTCCCTCGATAACTTCAGAGAAATCACGCCCCGATTCGGCCTGGGAAGCTTCCAGACGCCGAATCTCCTGCTCCATCTTGCCGATGCGTTTTTCGAAGTCGAGCAGGTGTGCACCCCCAGACCTGCTCGTCTCACCAGGCTGAGCACTCATATTCACTCGAATGTCTGAACCGCGCCAATGCCGCGCCGCAGCGCGTCCACACCTCTGTTTGCAGGGGATTCGTTAATCGATTGGAGCGCAAAATGCAAGCTTATTCCTGAGAATCGCAGTGCGGCAAGACGGATTACCGTCAGCCGTCAGTGCGAACACTTGGTGTAAGATTCTGTCAAAACAAGATTTACATTCCGTATGCATCGTCGGCCCCGGCATGATAGGCGGGTCCCTGGGTCTGGCCCTGCAGGCCGCGGGCTTCCACGGCCAGATTATAGCGCTCGCACGCGACCCAAGTGATGTCGAGGCCGCGGTCGAGACCGGAGCCGTGCACTCCGGGGTCACGCGGGTGGACGACCTGCCTGCTGACACGCAGCTCTATTGCCTCTGCACGCCCCTTTGCGCTATGACCGGCGTGCTTCGGCAACTCGCCCCGCGCCTGGGCGACCAGAGCGTCGTCGTGACGGATGTCGGCAGCGTCAAGTCCCCGGTGGTCGACGCCGCCGGCAGCATCATGCCGCACCCGTGCAACTTCGTCGGTGGACACCCCATGACGGGCCTGCGGCAGCGGGGCGTGAGCTTCGCCCGGGCCGACCTGTTCCACGGGGCCACCGTGGTGCTGACTCCGCTGTCCGCCACGCGACCCGCAGCGGTAGAGCTCGTCCGCTCGGTCTGGGAGCGGGTGGGCGCGCATGTTAAGGACATGTCCCCAGAAGGGCATGATGCGACCGTGGCGCGGGTCAGTCACCTGCCGCACGCTGTCGCCGCCCTGCTGCTCTTGCTGGCCGAACGCGAAGGCGGCTTGCAGGTCGCGGCCCCGGGGCTGCTGGACGTGACGCGCGTGGCGGCCCGTGATGCGGAGCTGTGGCACGATATCCTGATCTCCAATCGCGACCACATGCGTGCCGCCATCGCGCTGCTGATCGAGGACCTGACGCACCTCGACACCTGGCTCGAACGGCATGAGCACGGCAACATCGAGCACTTGTTGGCCCGCGCCGCCCAGATCCGCAGCGCCTGGGTAGCCGAGAAATTCCAGCACCCGGACTGGATAGACTAACGGACCTGTCCAGGCGAGAATCCCTCCATTATGCCAGTCTTCGGCGTTGAGATCAGGCCGGTCGCCAAAGGCGGCCGGACCGTGTGCGACGCGGCCTTGTGCGCGCAGTTGCGCGAGGCCGGTTTGGAGCACTTCACGACAGCCCACGTCGTGCGGCTGTTCTTCCTGGAAGGTGAGCTTGGGCGGGCAAACGCCGAGCGGGTGGCTGCCGAGCTGCTGTGTGATCCGGTGGTGGAGTCGTGGCAGGTTCACGACCCGACGCACGTGCACCAGGCCGCGCCGGACACGTGCGAGGTCGAGGTGCATGGCCGCCCCGGCGTCATGGACCCCGTGGCGCAGAGCACGTTGGCCGAGCTGCATGCCCAGGGCGTCGCCGTGGAGACTGTCCGCACGGCCCGGCGCTACGTCGTGACCGGTTGCGGCAGCGCGACGGCTCTGCTGGAGAGCGTGCGCCGGGCCCTGGCCAACGACTGCATCGAGGAAGTCGTGCCGGGCACGGCCGGCGTGCGGCCGGCGCCCCAGCCGCCGATCTTCCGCTTCTCCCTGCGGCACGTTCCGATCCGTGACCTGGACGACGTTGGTCTGGACGAGCTGTCGCGCACGGGGCACCTGTTCCTATCAACGGCCGAGATGCGGACGTTGCAGGCCCACTACCAGGCACTGGGACGTGAGCCGACCGACCTCGAACTCGAGACGCTCGCGCAGACCTGGTCGGAACACTGCGTACACAAGACGCTCAAGAGCCGCATTGACTACCGCGGGGCGCCCTTCGGCGACGGTGCCCGGGGCGACACTTGCGAACGGCACTACGGGAACCTGCTGCGCGACACGATCGCGCGCGCGACCGATGAGCTGATTGCCGCCGGCCGGGGTCCGCGCTGCCTCTCGGTCTTCAAGGACAACGCCGGCATCATCGCCTTCGACGACGAGTTCGGCATCGCCTTCAAGGTCGAGACGCACAATCATCCTTCGGCCATCGAGCCGTACGGCGGCGCCGCAACCGGGGTGGGCGGCTGCATTCGTGATGTCATCGGCTGCGGCCTGGGGGCTAAGCCCATTGCCAGCACCGACGTTTTCTGCGTCGCGCCCGGCGACTGGCGGCGTGAACATCTGCCCAAGGGCGTGCTGCATCCGCGGCGCATCCTGCGGGGCATCGCCCTGGGCGTCTCCGACTATGGCAACCGCATGGGTATCCCGACGGTCAACGGCGCGGTCGTCTTTGACCCACGTTATCTGGGCAACCCGTTGGTCTACTGCGGCTGCGTCGGCCTGATCCCGCGCGACAAGGTCGAGAAGGCCGCCCAGCCGGGCGACCTGGTTGTGCTGATCGGCGGCCAGACCGGGCGCGACGGCATTCACGGCGCGACGTTCTCATCCGCCGAGTTGACCGACACGCACGCCGACGAGTTCTCCCACGCCGTCCAGATCGGCAACGCCATTACCGAGAAGCGCTTCCTCGACGCGGTGCTGCGCGCCCGGGACGAGCGCGGCGGCTGCCTGTACAGCGCCATTACAGACTGCGGAGCGGGCGGGCTGAGTAGCGCCGTCGGCGAGATGGCCCAGCACGTCGGGGCGACGGTCGATCTTGAGAAGGTCCCGCTGAAGTACGCCGGCCTGCGCTACGACGAAATCTGGATCAGCGAGGCTCAGGAGCGGATGGTCCTAGCCGTTCCGCCGGCCAACCTCGAGCGATTCCTCCAGATCATGTGCGCCGACGAGGTCGAGGCGACGGTAATCGGCGTCTTCGGCACCGGAGTGGACGGATCGCCTGGCGCTTCCGGTCGGCCGCGCCTCGTCGTTCGCTTCGAAGGCCACGTCGTCGGCGACCTCGACATGGACTTCCTGCACGACGGCCTGCCGCAGCGGGCGCACACCGTGGAATGGTGGCCGACCCAGTCGGCTGCTGCTCCGGCCACAGACCGCACTGGCGCCGATGTGCTCGCGGACCTGCGGGCCCACCTGTCCAGGCCGGACGTCGCCGCCAAGGAATGGATCATTCGGCAGTATGATCACGAGGTCCAGGGCGGCAGCGGCGTCAAGCCGCTGGTCGGACCCGGTCAGGGCCCGGCCGACGCCGCGGTGCTGCGTCCCGTGCTCTCGTCGCAGCGTGGCATTGCGCTCGGTTGCGGCCTGGCGCCACACCTGGGCGACGTGGATCCCTACTGGATGGCCGCGGCCGCGATCGACGAGGCGGTTCGCAACGTCGTCGCCGTGGGCGGCGATCCGCGGCAGACGGCCGTGCTGGATAACTTCTGCTGGGGCCGCGCTGATGATCCGCGGCAGCTCGGCGCGCTCGTGCGCGCCTGCCAGGCTTGTTATGACGTCGCGCTGGCTTTCGGCGTGCCGTTCATCTCAGGCAAGGATTCGCTGAACAACGAGTTCGCCCTGGATGCTTCTGACGTCGAGCCGCTGCTGGCCGAGTTGCGGCGTTATGCCGTCGGCGACGGCGTGGACGCGCAGCGTTTGCGCCGCATCCTGCCGGGGATCGAAGCGCGCCTGCGCGCGACGCGGCGGCTCAGCATCCCCGGCACGCTGCTTATCAGTGCGGTTAGCATCGTGCCCGACGTGCGTCGCTGCGTGACGCCGGACCTTAAGCAGCCGGGCCGGCCGCTGTTGCGCGTCGGCGGTTGGGCTCAGATCGGCTTCCCGTTGGCCGAGGCCGCGCAGGTGCATGCCGCCGTCGCGGACGCCATTCAGCAAGGGCTCGTCGCCGCCTGTCATGATGTCGGCGACGGCGGCTGGCTGGTGGCGCTGGCGGAAATGGCGATTGCGGCCGGCCGCGGGGCGAGCGTAGAGTTGCCGGATGAGCGCGACCTGCCGCCCTTCGGCGAAACGTGTGGGGCCTACGTCGTCGAGGTGCGCGACCCGGCCGGTCTGGAGCGTCTGTTGCGCGGGCGCGGCGTTGCGGCGGTCGCCGTCGGGCACGTCGCGGAGGATGGCTGGTTCAGCGTGGGTGCTCAGCGGGTGGCGGTAGCGGATCTTCGCGCGGCTTGGGCGGCGTAGGCTGGACGGGCCGTGCCACCGGCGGCCGGCGCCGGCGCAGGTCGCGCCATTCCTGGTCAATCCAGTACAGCACAGCGCCGCCAATGAGCAGCGTAATGACCGCGCCGGCACCGGCGGCAACGTAATCGATCAGCGTCATGGTCACGGCTGTTGCTCCTGGGCAGGAACGCCGGACTTTCTCCGCCACTGCGACGATTATAGAATACGAGCCCAGATACGAAACCGGCCTGGCAGCCGGCATCCGAGGATCCGCATCAGTGGTCGATACGCCCGCCAGCCGTGAGCTACCCCGCCCCGCCGACCGGGTCGCCCTGCGCACCATGGCACAGCGCCGTCGGCGCGTATGGCGTAACATTATACTGATGGTGGTGACGAGCGGCTTGGTAGTCTTGCTGTCGGTCATAGGCCGGGATGAGCAGTCGTTGCGCGGCCCGATTCAGGATTCGTATGAGGAGCTGGAGTACGTCCGCGCCGAGCTTCAGGCCGCGTTCGACCGCGGCGGATTGGCGCCGCCGCGCTTGCCGCTGCCGCCGCGCGGCGAGTTGCCACCGGACGCCTCGCCCGCCCAGCGCGAACGGTTCGAGGAGGAACAGCTCGATCGGCTGCTGCGCTACACCTATAACCAGGCGCACCGCTGGCAGGGCCAGCCGGAGCGCCCCGCGTTCGTGTGTTACAACCAGGGGCCGCTGGATCTCTTCCTGCGGGAAGATCGGCGGCATCTGATTCTCTTCGACGGCACGCAGTACACGCTGCACACCCTCACCGAGAGCGCCTTTCGGCAGCAGGCCGAGGCGCTTGGTGTCGAGTTGCCTAAGTGATCGGGCCGCTCGCGCCGACTAACGCCCGCCTTCGTCGGCGGCGGCCGCAACCGTGACCCGGGAGCGTATCGGCCAGGGCCAGATGAAAGTCTATTATGGCATCGCGGACTATTCGCCGCCGCCGGCCGGCACGACGCTGACGATCGGCAATTTTGACGGCGTGCACCGCGGGCACCAGGCCATCTTGGCTCGGGCCCAGGCTGTGGCGGGCGAATTGGGCACCCCGGTAGTCGCCATGACGTTCGACCCGCACCCGCGCGAGATCATCGCGCCGGACCGGGCGCCGGCGCGGCTGGTCACGCTCAGCGAGAAGCTGCACCTGCTGGCCGCGCTGGGCGTCGATGCCTGCGTGGTTCTCCGCAGCGGACCGGCCTTGTTGGACCAGCCGGCCGAGACGTTCCTGGTCAGGCTCTGCGAGCACTACCGGCCGCGCGCGTTCGTCGAGGGGCCCGACTTCAACTTCGGACACGGCCGGGCGGGATCCGGGCAGACCCTGCGGTTCTTCGGCCCACGCCTGGGCTTCGCCTTCCACGAGATTGACATGGCCCGCTGCCCGGAATTGCCCGGCGCGCCGTCCGTGCACAGTGCGGCGATCCGGGCGGCGCTGCGGGAAGGACGCGTTGACGTGGCATGGGCGATGCTCGGGCGCCCCTATCGCATTGTGGGGATGGTCGAATCCGGGGCGGGGCGCGGGACCGGGCTGGGCTTCCCGACCGCCAACCTGAGCGACATCCAGCACATGCTGCCGCAGCAGGCCGTCTACGCCGCCGTCGCGCAGTGCGATGATGGCAGCCTGCATCCGGCGGCGGTCAACATCGGCCCGCAACTGACCTTCCAGGTCAGCACGCCGCGCGTCGAGGCGCATTTGTTGGGCTGGTCAGCCGCACTCAATGGTCGGCCGTTGGGTCTGCATCTGCTCCGCCGCCTGCGCGGCCAGGTGCGCTATGACAGCCCGGCGGAGCTAGCGGCACAAATCCGGCGAGATGTGGCGGAAACGCGGGTTGCGGTCGCGGAAGCCGGCGGCGTAACGGCGACGACACACCCGATTCCCCTAGTGAGTTGACTGCCTGGGCTGCCTGATTCTAGCGACGACGCAGGACCATGCCCGCGAGCGCGAGCAGCAGCAAGCTGGCCGGCTCGGGGATGCAGGTCAGTAGCGGGACCGTCGGGAACTCGGCGAACGCGTCGCCGCGCATGCCTTCGGCAGAGCCGAAGTAGATCAGGTCGGTGGCTGCGGAGCCGCCCTGCCGGAAGATGCCGCCGGTGCCAACGCCCAAGTACAACTCGCCGGGGGCGTCACAGGCCAGGGTGATGTTGCCGAGCCAGTACTTCAGCGGGCCGCTGCCCATCGTTGGCACGTAGGAGTATGTGTCGGGGGGGTAGACACCGAAGTCCGGCGGCAACATGCCACCTAGGCCGTAGCGCGTAACGGCAACCAGGAAGAAGCCGTCAGCACCGCCGAAGTCAGAGCTGTCTTCCCAGCGGCAAGCCCATCCACAGGGCGCGTGGCTATCGTTGTTCATGACCGAGTCGACGACGGTTACACCGCCGGTGGTCATGTAATGGACGCCGATGCCATTCCATACGTCCCAAGTGCCCGCGCCCCAATCAACTTCGATTTCGGCCCAGACGCCGTACGTTACCTCTCCGACCGGGTCCGTGACAACCGGATGCATGAGGCCACCGTCGTCAGACACGGAGCCGGCACCCCAGGGTTCAGGGTATTGCGGCGTGCCGAGGTAGATGTGCAGGTCACCCGCGTCTGCCAGGACTCCCAGCACTCCGAGGCACGCGGCCAGCCGCAGAAACTTCTTGATCGCTGTCATTGTCGCCTCCCGTTCGAGCCATTCACTTGAATCGCCCGGTACAACTGATCGTAGCCCGGCCGGTCTGGAGAAGTCAAACATTTTCAGACGTGCAGGTCCTGAAAATGCCGGTTAGGTTTCGGCGCTGGCCGGCGGGCGCGCGGCGGCTAGAAAACGAAAGGAGCCGGACGGATCGTCCGACTCCTTCGATTGTCGCTTGGACTTTGCCGGCTAGCAGATACTAGCGACGACGCAGGACCAGGCCCGCGAGACCGAGCAGCAGCAAGCTGGCCGGCTCAGGGATGCAGGTCAGCATCGGGGCGGACGCGAACTCGCCGAACGCGTCGCCGCGCATGCCGTCGGCCGACCCGAAGTAAACCAGGTCAGTGTCGACGTCGCCGCCCTGACGAGAGATGCCGCCACTGCCAACGCCGAAGTACAGGTCGCCGGGGGCGTCGCAGGCCAAGGTGATGTTGCCGAGCCAGTACTTGATCCCACTGACACCGATCTCAGGCGTGTAGGCATACATGTCGGGCGGCGTGCCGCCAACGTCGGCGGGGAGCAAACCACCCAGACCGAAGCGGGTAACGGCAACCAGGAAGAAGCCGTCAGTGCCGCCGAAGTCCGAGCTATCTTCCCACCGGTAGGCCGTCTGCAATGGCGAAGGGTTGTGATCGTCGTTGTTCATAAGGGAGTCAACGACCGTCACGCCGCCGGTAGCCATGTAATCGACGGCGATACCGTTCCACACGTCCACAACGCCTGAAGTCCAATCCACGCCGACCTCGGCCCAGACACCGTACGTCACTTCTCCAACCGGATCTGTAACGACCGGATGTACGAGGCCGCCGTCGTCGGCCACGAAGGCCGCGGTATCGACCGGCGTGCCGAGGTAAATGTGCAGGTCGTTCGCGTTGGCGACGACCGCCATCATCCCCAGGCAGGCCACTATCGTAAGAACTTTCCTCATCTTTCCTGTCTCCCACTACACACAATGTTACTTCAAACTACACTCGGAGTGCTTCCCGGCCTCCAAAGAACCAAAGTCGGGGTGCCGCTCACCCAAACTCTCTCACAGCAGCGACTATAGCAGGGCCGGCCGCGTGGCGTCAAGCATTTCCTGGAGCGGAGCAGGATTTTGGCCTGAGCTTAAAAAAGAGAGGAGCCGGACAAAAGTCCGGCTCCTTGTTATCGCAGTTATCGGTCCTAATTCTAGGACTGACCAAGCCGGTTTAGCGCCGGCGGAGGAACAGGCCCGCCAGGCCGAGCAGCAGCAGGCTGGCCGGCTCGGGGATGCAGGTCAGCATCGGGGCCGACCCGAACTCGCCGAACGCGTCGCCGCGCATGCCGTCGGCCGACCCGAAGTAAACCAGGTCAGTGTCGACGTCGCCGCCCTGACGAGAGATGCCGCCACTGCCAACGCCGAAGTACAGGTCGCCGGGGGCGTCGCAGGCCAAGGTGATGTTGCCGAGCCAGTACTTGATCCCACTGACACCGATCTCAGGCGTGTAGGCATACATGTCGGGCGGCGTGCCGCCAACGTCGGCGGGGAGCAAACCACCCAGACCGAAGCGGGTAACGGCAACCAGGAAGAAGCCGTCAGTGCTTTGGAAGGTCGAACTGTCTTCCCACCGGTAGGCCGTCTGCAATGGCGAAGGATTGTGATCGTCGTTGTTCATAAGGGAGTCAACGACCGTCACACCGCCGGTAGCCATGTAGTCGACGGCGATACCGTTCCACACATCCACAACGCCGGTAGTCCAATTCACGCCAACCTCAGCCCAAACGCCGTACGTCACTTCTCCGACCGGGTCCGTAACAACCGGGTGCACGAGGCCGCCGTCATCGGGCACGAAGGCCGCGGTATCGACCGGCGAGCCGAGGTAAATGTGCAGATCATTCGCGTTCGCGACCATCGCGAACATACCCATGCAAGCAACCGCGACAAGAATGTTTCTCATTGTTCCATTCTCCCTCATAAGGTTTTCTGACTCAGGCGCGCTTCCGGCCTCCATTGACCGAGATGGGTGCCACACACCCTAAACTGCAACTTGAGACGACAATTCATAGGCACCCGAAAACAGCGATATCAAGCTGCAAGGGAGAAAAACTTCGCAGATCCGATCCGGGGCGAGCCATATCGAGGCCCCGCGGCACCCCAGCCGACTCAACGTCCGAGAATCAAACCAGCATATTGACAGCCATGTAATCGGGCGGCATGGCTACAGCAAGTCGTTTATTAGCAGTTGCTTACGCTAAGCAGCCCCGGCCCGCGTGCTTTCGCCGCAACTAAAATCGGACCAGAGATCCAATTAATCTGACGGAGATTCGGCGGGGGCTACCATTCGCGCCAGTCCGGCACGTAGTGTGGGTCGTTATCGCTCCCGACCGAGCCGATGCCGAACCGGCGCGACGTGATCTCGCCGTCGCCGGGGGCAAACGCTTCGACGTGCCCGTCAGCGAGCAAGACGCACGCGCGGCCATCGTGCCGAAAGGCCGTCGTCGGGTGCGTGTTCCGCACCCACTGACGGCCGGTGAAACGCATCGGTGGGTCCAGTAAGGCATTGTTCTGCGGCAACTTGTGAGCCGCCAGGTCGATCAGGGTGTCGGCGAACACGAAGAGTCTCGCCGGCGAGTTTAGCGTGCTGATATTCTGCCAGGGTCGCTTGCGGATGATATAGGACCATCCGGGCGTGTGCGGGGGGCACAGGTAGTAGCCGTTGTAGCCGTAAGTGCTGGTCACCGCCTTGGCTGCGCCCTGGGGCACGTAGGTTCCCCAGGGCTGAGCCGGGCACTCATAGATTCCGCCGTCGCGCAAGTCGGACCGCAGGTATGGCCACACGAAGCCCTTGGTATGGTCCACGCCGGTCGGGCCGTTCGTGCCCCACCAGTAGATCGGCGGGCCGGTGCCGATGATCGACGGATCGGTGTAGCCCAGCGGCATGGCCAAGCCGCGGTGCTCGCCGGCGTACATGTGAAAGGCGTGCCCGAGCTGAGCACAGCGGGCTGCGCAGGTTACACGATGGACCTGGCGGCGCGCCCGCCCGAGGGCGGGCGCGAGGATCGACATCAGGACGGCTACAACGGCCATCACCACCAGCAGCTCAATCAGCGAAAACGCTTTTCTATTAAGCATTTACGACGTCAGCAGCGCCACGAACGGATCGATGTCGAACACGTTGACCACGCCGTCCCCGTTGATGTCCGCCAGCATTAAGCTGCAGTCGGGATGCGCGAGTTCGTACACCTCCGGCAGCGTCAGCGCGAGCACGAACGGATCAATGTCGAACGAGTTGACGACGCCGTCGCAGTTCAGGTCACCGAGTTGGTACGGCGCGGGGGCCGGCATCGGCGGGCTGGGGATCAGGTCGAAGCTGAAGCTTGCGTCGAAGCTCCAGCCGTCCCAGGATCCGTTAGCCAGCACGCGATCGCCCGCCGACCAGAAGGAGAACTCCCAATCGTCGTCGGCGGGGAAGGTCGCGCCGGCCGTATCGCACGTCCAGTAGCACCAGAACCCCGTGTACCAGCCTTCCTCGTAGTGATCGTCAGGGTCGTCGGCGTAACCGGTTTCGCTGGCATAGCCGGGCGTGCCGGGGTGGAACGCGCCCCCGTCGCCGTCGCGGTCATAGCCGAGGCCGAACACGCCGTCCGCGCCGATCGGGAACAGCACGAGCCGTTCGTCAGCTTGCACGACGGCGAGCAGCATATCCCAGCCGGTGGCCGTGCCTTGCCAGCGGAAACCCCACACCAGCGACTGCGGCTCCAGGCCGTCGTTCCAGTCGATCACCAGGGCCGCCCGGTTGGGACCCTGGCCGACCCAGTACTCGATGTCACCGAAAGTCACAGGTTCCGTGGCCGTCGCCCAGGCGGCACACGTCACCGCGGCGCAGATCACGATCAAGCTGCGCAAACCCCACACACTTCCAGACTTGTACGCATTCATCAGAGCCAACCTCCTCCTCGCGTGCCGCGCCAGCCGCGCCAGCACGTGCCATGGATGGTTGCCTCAGGGCGGGCGCTCAGTGCGGCACTGACAGCCGCGTGGTTGCCCGACATGTGGCCGTACCGGCGGCGTCGGCGTGCGGACGGCCGGCGCGGAATTCACTATTCGCGCACGGCGAGCACGACTGGCGAGAAGTGCCGGGATCGACGGTGGAGCGCATGCCGGTTGACCCTGCCCACGAGGCAACCTGACTGCGGTCGATCTGGCAGGTCTTCTGACTCCCGGGCCCGCGAGCGTCGCCCAGGCAGGGCCGACTCTCGCACCTACTAGCCGCGTCTTCTCAGCCGCGTTGGCGGCCAATGACGGATGCAGCGTTCGTTCCCGGTCACAGCGGCGGGGCCGCTCCGGATTTGCACCGGATTCCCTATTCTTCCAGCCGCCCCAAGCGGCCGGACACCAGTGACCGAAGGCTTTGTTACAGCGCTGCGGGCGGCCCGTCAAGCGGTCGGCGCGCTGGTTAGGGCGTGCCCGCGGAGCGCGCCGCGGTTTCGGGGCGGTCGTGCTCGGCCGGTGTGCGGGCGCGCTCGAGCTGCGCGATATCGGCCGCGTAGCGGCGTTCGAAAACGCGCAACTCGCCGTCGGCTTCGCGCACCCGGGCTCGCCCGGTGATGTGAGTACCGTCCTCGCAGTGCACGTCCAGGTCGATTTGTCGCTGGCCCGACGCGAGCCAGACGTCGTCCACCCGCACCTGCCCGCCCACGAACTCCGCCTTGCCTTTCAGTCGGCCGACGGCCTGCACCAGGAACCCGCGGGCGCCCTCGTCGCCGTCGGCCGCGACGTAGTAGGTGCCCGCTCCGTTGGGCAAGGTCAGGTAGAGCAGGAAGTCGCGCGGCCCAGTCGAGGCGCCCGGCAGCGGGTAGGCCAGCAGATAACGGCAGTAATGGTCCTGGGCTGCGGAGAACTGCCACGAACTGCGCAGCGCGAGCCGCTGTTGAGGCGGCGGGGCGAAGGGCTGATGCAGGACGACGGTATTCTGCGGCGCACAGCCGGCCACGACGGACAGCAGCAGCCCGGCCGCAATCCACTTGCTCGACTGGCGCACCGTGGAATGCGCATGAACCCAGGCCGTGCCGGCGGCGCTACCCGTCCGTGTATCGGCGCGCGGTGTTCGCACGTTCACGTTGGGACTCCTCAGCCGGCCAGGCCGGCGGCTCCGGTCATCAGTTGATAGACGAGCCCCGCACACAGGAGCAGCATCAGCATGCCTGTGGAGGCCAGGGCGGCAATCCCTGGCCAGTTGCCGCGCCGACTGATCGCCACGCTGATGATGGCCAGGACTAGGCCAGCCAGCAAGGACACGTACAGCGCGCCGATCAGCGCCATCCAGACGGGGTTCTCCTGCATCTTCTGGAGGATCTCCAGCTGCGCCTCCGGGGTCAGGGCGTCCGACCTGCCGCCAAACGTAGATACCGTCATGATCACAAGCGTCACGAACAGCACCAGGGTAGCCACGATCGCGAGCAGGGCGAAGATTCCCACGCGGCGGGCGGTCCGGCTGCGGGGGTCCACAACGGGGCCGACGTGCAGGCCACCGGGTGGTGGCAGGGTTGCCCCGTAGGCGCCGGGCGGGCCGCCGGGTGGCAGGAATTCAGCGGCGCGGGCCGGCGGCACTTCGGCCGGCCGGTAGGTGGATTCATGCGGAACGTTGACAACCTGCTGGCAGTAGGGGCAGGCGGCCACGCTGCCGCCGTGCTCGGCGTCCACTTCGATCGGCTGGCTGCATCCGGGACACTGGAATTGAATCGCCATGGGCAGACCCCAGGACCTCGTCACAAGCGAGCGCGGCTTCGGCCGGCCACAACAGGGCGAATCTTAACGGTGCGTGCGGCATGCGCCCACGGGCCAAGCGGCGTCCGCACGCGCCGGCGTAGAATCTTCGGGCGGGGGTCGCAGGGGATCAGCCGGAGTGACCATGGCGGCGCCGGGCGGGTTATTCGTAGCGCAGGGCGTCGACGGGGTCGAGACGACTGGCCTTCAGGGCCGGGTAGAGGCCGCTGAGCACGCCGACCGCGGTGGCCGTCACGACGGCCGTGCCCATCACCAGCATGGTGATCTGCGTGCGGAACATGCCGACGACCACCTTGTTGAGCAGATCGGCGAACATGCCGCCCAGCAGTAGCCCGAAGCCGCCCCCGATCAGGCTGATGATCGACGCTTCGACCAGGAACTGCAGCAGGATGTCGCCGCGCCGCGCGCCGACCGCCATGCGCACGCCGATTTCGCGCGTGCGCTCGGTCACGGAGACCAGCATGATGTTCATGATGCCGATGCCGCCGACGATCAGGCTGATGCCGGCGATGCTGTAGAAGACCACCTTGTAGATCAGCATCAGTTGGTTCAGGTTCTCCAGCGACTCTTCCTGGTTGTAAACGCGGAAGTCGTCCGGTTGACCGGCGCGAACCCGGTGGGCAGTGCGCAGTATCTGCTTGACCTTGTTCTGCACGGTGTCCATCTGGGCTGGATCAGTGATGCTGATCGTTACGCGACTGAGCCACTTGCGGTTGAAGAAGCGCCGCAGGCCCGCCCGGATGGGGATGTAGACGGCCTCGTCCGCGTTGAGGATGCCCAGCGAGCCCTTCTTCTCCATCACGCCGACGACGCGGAAGGCCTTCTCCCCGACCCGGACCGTCTGCCCCACCGGGTCCATGCCGCCGAACAGCCGGTCAGCTATCTCCGAGCCCAGGCACACGACGGAGGCGCCTTCGTCCTCCGCCTGCGCGCGGGTCAGCACGCGCCCGTGCTGCACGTTGTAGGCGTGCAGTTGGAAGTATTCGTCGGATGTTGCGATCACCGCGGCGTCCGGGAAGGACTTGTGAAAGAACTTGATCAGCGCCGAACCCACGCAGACCGGGGCGACGTAACGAGCATCGTCACCCAGTTCGCGGCGCAGCAGGCGCACGTCGTCAAGCGTCAGCGTCTGGGACATGCCGACCGGGCGACCTTCGACGTACGCCACGTTGGGCGTGATGTACAGCAGGTTGGAGCCGAGCGTGCGGAATCGTTCGGCGATGTCGTTGGAGAAGCCCTCCAGGATGGACATGCAGGCCACGACGGACGCCACGCCGATCAGCACCCCCAGCGTTGCCAGCAACGAGCGCAGGAAGTGCGAATCCAGGCTGCGCAGGGCCGTGAGTGCCAGCCGCAGATAGAACATTCTAGGCTATGGGCCTCCGGAAGCGGGGCACGCGGCAGAAGCGGAAACCGGCCAATGCCAGGCAGCCGAGCAACCCCTCGATGCCGAACAGCCCACAGCCCGGCAGGAATCCGGGCACGGGGCTGCGGGCGGCAAATGCCGGCTCGCCGGTCGGATCGGCCCGTTTCTGCTGCAGTAGCGCCAGCGTCTTGCCCGCAACGGCCTCACCACTGACCGCCGCAATGACCTCCTGAATGGCATCTACCGGTGAACCTATGACGGCGGCCACGCCCACCTCGCCGGCGGCGTTCTCCGCCGTGACCTCGACCCTGGCGACCAGGTCGAACTCCTGGCCGATGGTCGCGGTGTAGGCGTACACGATGGTCAGGCGCGGCAGGATGAGAACCTCAAAGAGGGTGAAGTCGTCGATGTAAGGGCCCAGGTTCTCGTAAATCAGCGTGGCGGTTGGGAAACCGCCGGTGGCCACGCGGTCAACCCGGCCGGCCGCGCCGCCGGTCAACCCGACCGTTCCGGCGAACAACTGCTGCTCGTCCTGGCCGGGCACCTGCATGACGATCGTGATTCGCAGTGTGACCTCCGCCCCGGTCAGGTCGGCCGCGCCGGCCGGGCTGAACACGGCCAGGGCCCCGTCGACGAACAACTGGCCCAGCAAGGGGACGGTCTCGCCTTCCTCACGCAGCGGGAACTCGCTCTGCGTGAACAGGACACCGCGGACTTCCTGGGCGTACGTGGTGGCTGTGTAGCGGATGTTGGGCGTAGTGCTGAGCAGGGCCACGTTCAGCGCGAACTCCTCCGGATTGGGTTGGTTGAGATCGCGCGGGTCGGCGAATTGCGCTGCCACGGCGGCGGCCGCCTCGTCGTTCGCCGCGTACAGCCGGGCTACGACTTGCAGCGGCAGGTTGGCGGAGGGATCCGGGTAAGAATCGCTGGCGATGGCCGTGCCGCCCGGACTGCCCAGGGCAATTTCTTGTACGCCGGCGTACACCGATCCGGAGATGGATGTCAATTCAGCTTGGGCCGCGACCGCGGTCCCCAGCATGATTGCCAGCACTGTCGCCAGCAGGCTCGACGTTCGCATTAACATTTCCAGTCTCCCTGGCTCTGAGCTGTCCGGAGTCAGCCTCAAGAACGGATACCCGGCCGGCACGCGGAACGTGCGCATAAGCATAGCGCCTCGAGCGAGTTCACTCAACTGTCTTCCGGACTTGTGATTGTCACTCGGCTGACGAACCGTTGACCGGCCCGGGGGCGGCCCAGTGCCGCCAGCGCGCCGCGAGCGGCCAGAGGATCCGCCCGCATACAGCTAATAGGACCAGTCCGATCTGGATGCCGAGGATCTGCAGGGGCGTGAGCCCCAGCATGACCGACAGCCCGGCCAACAGCGCGTAGCGTACCCCGCGGCCCAGGAAGTACGCCAGCGCAAAACGCATGCGCGGGTAGCGCCGCAGAATCGCCAACCAACGGATCGCGTCGATCGGAATCGGCACGAACCCGACCAACGCCAGAGCCTGAAACGGGGCCTTGTCAAACCAACGCACGCCCCATTGGTAGATGCGCGCCTGCCGCACCCGGTGGCCGAGTCCGTGACGCAGCAGCCACGCCAGGCCGTGATACTCAGTGAGATTGGCGACGACCGTGGCCAACGCGCCGAACACGGCTACGAGCGCGATCCGCGCCAGGCCGGAGTCGGCGAGGCCCGCCTCGGGCCCGGCGGCGAACAGGATGATCCAGGCCGTCGGCAACGGCAGGAGCGCGCTGCAGAGCGACAGGTAGAAACACATCAGGGCCAGCAGCCACAGCCCCGACGCCTCCGTGTGTCCGCGCTCGTAGCGGTCAAACATGGCCAGCGCCAGCGCTGCCAGCGTCACCATCCAGAGCACGAAGAACGCGAACCAGACCCGCGTGCCGGGCAGGGGCTCTTCGGCTCCCGGGGCCCTGCGCTTGTCGAGAATGGCGCTGGTTACGTCACTCACTGAGCCGGCCATCGCGCATGTGCAGTACACGGTCAGCCGCGACCGCGAGGTTGTCGTTGTGGGTAATCAGTACGATCGTCTGGCCCCAATCACGGTGGAAGGCGCAGAGCAGGTCCATGACTTCGGCGGCGTTGGCTGAGTCTAGGTTGCCGGTCGGCTCATCGGCCAGCAGGAGGGCCGGCCGGCCGACCAGGGCCCGGGCCAGGGCAAAGCGCTGCTGCTGGCCGGCCGAAAGCTGGCCCGGCTTCTTGTTAGCGTAATTCGCCAGTCCGGCGCGTTTGATCAGCGCGTCCACCTGGCCGTCCACGTTCTCGCCGCGTATTTCGAGGGGTAGGCCGACATTGCGCCGGGCGGTCACGGTTGGCAGCAGGTTGAAGCGCTGGAATACGAAGCCGATGAGTTCGCGCCGCAGACGCGTCCGGTCGGCTTCGGTCAGCGTCAGCGCGTTGGCTCCGGCCAGGTTCAGGCTTTCGGCGCGTGTGGGCGGCATCATGAGGCCGAGGATGTTGAGGAGGGTGGTCTTGCCGCAGCCTGATGGTCCCATAACGATGACGAACTCGCCGCGGCGTACGCGCAGATCGATCCCGTGCAGGACGGGCTCGATGACGCGGTCATGCTCATAGGCGTGGTGTACGCCCTGAATGTCAATCATCAACTCGTTGTTCATTCGTAGGCCAGCGCGGTTGCGGGTTCGAGTCGGGCAGCCCGGTATCCGGGGTACAGGGCGCTGAGCGTGCCGCCCAGCACGCCCAACGCGATGGCAATGACCAGCAGTGCCGGAGTTAAGTCTACTGTAAGCAGAGGCTTAGCGATTGACAGCCCCCACTTGGCCGCGCCGGCCAGCCCGATGCCGATCGCCACGCCCGCGACGGAAACCACCAGGGCCTCCGTGACCGAGAGCCGCACCAGGCCCGCGCGAGTCATACCCAGGGCCTTCAGGATGCCGATCTCGCGCGTGCGCTCCAGCACCATCGTGTGCATGGTTAGCAGGATGAACAGGAAGCACACTACCAGTGCCAGGCCGCTGGTCGCGGACATGTACATGCTTACCTGTGCGAAGCTCTCGTGAAGCAGCCGGCCGTATTCGCTCTTGAGCTCCACGCGGGCCTCGCTGCCGAGGACCGCTTGGTAGTGGTCCGCGGCGCGGACGGGATCGACATCCGGGCGGAGTTGAACGAAGAACATGCTGGACCACGGTTGGCCGCCGTTTAGCAGCTCGCGCATGGTCTGCAGCGGCGCGAAGACCCGGCCGGCGACGCCGGCTTCGACGATCCCCACGATCCGGAAGGGCCGGCCCATCAGCCGGATGACGTCGCCGAGGCGGTACTCCTGGTGGATTCCGTTCTCATCCCGCCACCCCGCCCGCCGCAGCCGATCGTCGATGACCAGTTCCAGGCCATCGTCGAGCCGGTCGCTAAGGTTATCTACGGCAAGGATTTCTGCTGAATCGGTCCGGCCGGCCTGTGCCGATAGTTCGGCAAACCCGACCGCGCGGTCGAAAACCTGCCCGGCCAGCACACGGCGCGGACCGAGGAACAGATCCATCTGGCGCGGATCGACGCCGAAGAGACGCTGTTGCTGCCCGCCCATGTGAGCCTGGCCGAAGAAGACCGGGATCACATTGGTGGCCAGGGGGCCGGATTCGTCGGCTTGGCGGGCGATCAGGCGTTCGAAGATGCCCGGAAATGGGGCGCCGTTGGTGAAGATGACGTTCTCTTGCGCGGGCAGGATGACGATCTCGGCGCTGACGCTCTGCATGCGGGCGTCGACTTCCGCAATGGAGCCGTTGGCCAGCCCCTTGGAGACCAGGAGCAGGGCAATGCCCAGGCCGACCGCCAGCGCGCTCAGCGCAGTGCGCAGCTTGCGATGCATCAAATTGGCCCAGGCCAGCGCTAGCATGCGGTCCTCATCACGCGCCAATATGCACGGTACGGGACACGTATACCCGCGTCAATCAGGAGCTTATCCGGGGCGCGCCCGGGCCTCAGGAGACGACCTCGTCGCTAATCGGCACGGTGTCGCTCAGCACCCCGAGTGTCACCAGGGCCGCCCAGGCCGCCTTCTGCTCGGCGTCCTTCTTCGATGGGCCCCAGGCGCTGGGGAAATGCCGTTGTCCGATGGAGGCCGCGACTTCGAAACACTTGGCGTGATCGGGGCCCTTCTCATCAAGAACGTTGTAGTTGGGAGTGCAGCCCATCTCACGTTGGGCATACTGCTGAAGCTGTGATTTGAAGTTGAAATGGTGCTCAGAGCCTATGGCTTGCCGCAGCTCTTCGGCAGCGTGCTTGAGGATGAACTCGCGGGCGACCTCGAAGCCGCCATCGAGGAACACGGCTCCGACCAGCGACTCCAAAGCGGCGGCAGCCAGCGAGCGCGGCATATCGTCGCCGACATCCATGCCCTGGCCGCAGTGCAGCACGCTCGGCAGGGCCAAGGACTGTGCCACGCGCGCACAGGCGCGCCGCGACACCACCGCCGACTTGATCTTGGTCAGGTCGCCCTCCATCGCCTCGGGAAGCCGCTGGTACAGATGGTGGCAAACCACGAGGCCCAGCACGGCGTCACCCAGGAATTCGAGCCGCTCGTTGCTATCGCGGCGCATGTTGGCTGAGGAAGAGTGAGTAAGGGCCGCAGCGAGCAAGGCCGGGTCTTTGAAATGATAGCCGATCCGCTCCTGGCAAGCCTCCAGGGCACCATCATTGACGGACATGTTTCGGACCCTTTTCAAGGGACCGCTGACGCAGGGCGTCCCGCGGCGTTGGGGCGCTCTGCGTTAACGGTCTTATGCCGACAGCATCTACACCAGTATCGACCGGTTTGGGGCCGACGCTGCCAAGTGACCTTAACTTTACCACAAGGAGCGGCCGGCGCAGCGCCTTTTTGGCATTGTCGGCATTTCAGTCCGGGGATTCTCCTGTCCGCTCCGCATCGCCGCGCCCGGCCGCCAGCGTAGCGAACAGGTCCCGACAGCCGCGCTCCAGGTAGCTCCGCGGCAGGTGCAGCCCGATATGATCCCAGGGTAGCAGCTCGTCGAAGGGTCGCTCCCGATGGGCGTACCAGTCCGGATCCACGCCGGTGGCCGCGTATGCGGCCAGCCAGATGCCATGGTCGAACGTGTCGTCCCAGGCGTCGAAGCGCGCCCCCCGCCGCCAAGCCTCGTGGATGACCGACCCGAGCCGGCGGTCGCCGCGTGCGATGACCGCTTCCAGCACCGAGCGCTGCGGATCGTGCGTGCGGATCTTGATACAACGGGGCCCGGATCGACTCAGGGCCCGCAATCGCTGCCAGACATCCTGGAAGTACTCGGCTCGTGGCTGGGCGGCCCATTGCAGCGGCGTGAACGGCTTGGGCACCAGCCAGCTTACCGATGTCGTCACGTGGGCCGGCGCCCGGCCCAGCGCCCGCCGGGCCAGGGCGACCGCGCGACTAAGTTCCCATATGCCGTCGATGTCCGCCGCATTCTCACCTGGAAAACCAGCCATGAAGTAGAGTTTGGCCCGCGTCCAGCCGGCCGCATATGCAGACCGAACGCCTTCCAGCAGGTCCCCGTCCGTCACCTTCTTGCGAATGGCTTGGCGCATGTCCGGGCAGGCCGCCTCGACGGCGATGGTGAGTCCGCCCTTGCGCACGGCATTCGCCATGGGTGGAATGTCGCGCAGCAGCCGGTCCACTCGGAGCGAGGGCAGGCTGATGTTTACCTGCCGCGCGGCGAACCGTTCATTGATACGCCGGACCAGGTCCGGTAACTGCGGGTAGTCGGCCGTGGACAAGGACAACAGCCCGATTTCGCCATAGCCCGTCGCCCGGTAGGCTTCCTCGGCGATCTCCAGGATGCGGTCCACGGAGCGCCAACGGAGCGGGCGCTTGGTGTAGCCGGCGTGGCAGAAGCGACAGACCTGCGGGCAGCCGCGCATGATCTCAATGGCGATGCGGTCATGCACGCTCTCGATCCAGGGAATCAGCGGCCGGGTCGGAAACGGGGCATCCTCGAAATCCGGCGTCTGGCAGCGCTCGATCCGGCTGGGCAGATCGCCGGCCTGGGGCGTAAGTGCCGTCAACGCTCCGTCCGGGCCGTACGCGGGCTGATACAGGTTGGGCGCGTAGATCCAGGGGAAGCGCCGCGCCAACGCGAGAATCATCTCGCGCCGCGCCATTCCGCCGCGCTTGTACTCCTTCACAGCGGCCAGGATGGCGGCTAGGCTCGGCTCGCCGTCGCCTATCACTACCAGATCGACGAACTCTGCGAGGGGCTCGGGGTTATCGGCCTGTGGTCCGCCGACGAGCACCAGTGGGTCCGTATCGCCGCGCTCCGCCGCCCGCAGCGGGATGCCCGCCAGATCGAGGAGGTTCAGCACGTTGGTCGCGCACAATTCGTATTGGAGCGTGATGGCCAGCAGGTCCGCCGAACGCACCGGCTGACGCGTGTCCCACGTGAAGAGCGGCAGCCGCTGGCGGCGCATGACGGCTTCCGCGTCGATCCAGGGGCAATACACGCGTTCGGCACACACGCCGGGCGTCTGGTTCGCCAGCCAGTAGAGGATGTGGCAGCCCAGGTGCGCCATGCCGACGCTGTAGGTGTCGGGGAAAGCGATGGCCACGCGGACGTCGGCGCGCTCCCAGTCACCCGGCTGCACAGGCTGGTTCACCTCGCCGCCGATGTACTGTGCGGGTTGGCGCACCCAGGGCAGCAACTCGGTGCGAACGCGCTCCGGTAGCGAGGCATCACTCACGCGGACTTCTCCTGCCGACCCGGGCACGCCGGCTGCATGGGATCGCTAAACCCCGACGGCCTCTCATTCGTCGCGCCGCAGCAGTTCGGCAATCTGGATCGCGTTCAGGGCGGCGCCTTTGCGGAGTTGGTCGCCGCTGCACAGTAGTTGCAGGCCCCGCTGGTCGGGAACCGAAGCATCCTGCCGGATCCGGCCCACCAGCACTTCATCCTGGCCCGAGGCCGCCAGGGGTGTCGGGAAGTCATTGGCGACCCGGTCGTCCACCACGCGCAGGCCTGGCGCGTCCGACAGCACAGTGCGGGCCTCGTGCTCGTCGAACGGTTCGTTGAACTCGACGCTGATAGCTTCAGTGTGGGCCCGCAACACCGGCACGCGCATGCACGTCGGGGCGATTCGCAACGACTCGTCGCCAAAGATCTTACGCATCTCGGCGACTACCTTCGTCTCCTCTTCGTTGTACCCGTCGGGTCCGATCGGGCTGTTATGGCTGAAGACGTTGAAGGCACAGGGTACGGGGAAGACCTGGGGAATCGCCGGCCCACCGGCCAGAACCGCCCGCGTCTGCTCTTCCAGCTCGGCCTGGGCGCGGGCCCCGGCTCCGCTGGCCGCCTGGTACGTGGCGACGACGACGCGGCGGATTCGGCAGCGCCGTTGCAGTGGCCAGAGCACGACGGCGAGGATAATCGTGGAGCAGTTCGGGTTGGCGATGAGCCCGTTGTGTGCGCGGACAGCCCGCGGGTTCACCTCCGGGACAACCAGCGGGACGGCCGGATCCATCCGGAAGGCCGACGAGTTGTCCACCACGACGGCTCCCGCCTGCCGAGCCAGTGGGGCGAAAGTGCGGCTGACCGTCTTCCCGGCGGAGAAGAATGCCAAGTCGATACCGTCGAACGACGTCGGCGACAGCGGCTCCACGGTGGCCGTGCCGCCGGCCCCGGCAATGCCCTGTCCCGCAGAGCGCTCGGACGCGAGGAAACGGCAAGTCTTGACCGGGAACGCGCGTTGGGCGAGCAGGCCTGCGAATTCGCGGCCCACGGCCCCAGTCGCCCCGACAATCGCCAGATTCGCTGCGGCGGTCTTGTGCATCAGTTGCTGCTCCTGTGTCGGCGGCAAGCAGAGGACATGCTACCACCAGCGGATCGGTCCGGGCAGGTCAGCGTATAATTGGGTGAACCGCCCGTGGGCGGGATCCTTGTTGGAGCATCTGCATGAGTCGCATGACCTACTTCTCGCCAGCGATGATCGGTGCCGCCTTCGCTGCGATGATGCTGGCCACCTACTGGGAGCGTTTGCCGATCATGAATCCGTGGCTGTTCTGGCTGCTGATGGTCGGCGGGTGCGTACTGGCGGGCGCCATGTGCCAGTTGGCGATGGTGGGGGCGCAGGGCGCCTTCGCCCAGGTCCTGCCCATGCCGGGCGGCCGCTCGATTCGTGGCGGCGGCGCGGTGCTCGCGGGTTGGCTGCTGCTGTTATCGCTAGTGCTGAACCTGGCGGCGTTGATGCTCGGTCTGGAGAGTGGTCTGGGCAGGCCAACGATTGTCGCCGCGGCAGCCGGCCAGGTGCTAGCTGTCGCGGCCCTGGCCACGTACCTGTGGTGCTGGCCGACGGCAACGCGTGACTTCGCAGATGAGCGTTGAGGTGCGGCGGGGGCAGCGCCGCCGTGGCCGTGGCGGCGGCAGGCCGAGCGTCCGCCAGTGCGGACGGTCGGCCCGCCGGCCGGTGCGATTCGGCACCGGCACTCCTCCTATTC
>CAZJYX010000003.1:0-219412 GCA_964550375.1 uncultured Planctomycetales bacterium
GTCGAGTTGCACGCCGATCCCTTGGGGGGATGCGCTGGCCGGCGCGTCAGAGCGTACGGCGAGTAGCGCTGCGTCAATCGCACGTGTCACGGGACGGTCAGCTTGTCCGGCGCGGTTAGGCGCTGGGGCCGACAGGTTCGCCAAGGCGTTCCGGGCACTGCGTGAGCACTTGATATATGGCGCGTGAAAGGGGTGGGGTCAAAGTCTTGGGGTGGGGTTGTTGGTGGTTGGCGG
This sequence comes from uncultured Planctomycetales bacterium, assembly GCA_964550375.1. Taxonomy (GTDB): domain Bacteria; phylum Planctomycetota; class Phycisphaerae; order UBA1845; family Fen-1342; genus JAAYXS01. The sequence continues at coordinate 235 of CAZJYX010000003.1, forward strand.
ATTCTGGCGTGGGGTGGTGGATTTGGGAGATTCGGAGGGGCGGGCATTTGCGACCTGCTGGCGGTGGATTGTTGAGCGCGCGGGATTGCTGCCCTTGACAGGCGCGGCGAAAGCACCATAATGGTGAACAATACACCACAACGGTGACCTGCATGGCAAGGACGAACCGGCGCAAGAAGCTAATGCAGACCCGTCTCACGGTTTCGCTGGGTCCTGGGCAGCGGGAGTCGTTAGCGGACATCGCGGCCCGGAACAACGCTACGTTGGCTTTCGTGATCCGCTACGCGCTCGCGAGTTTCATCAGGGAGAATCGTGACCGGCAGCTGCGTCTACGCTTCGATGATCCACCGCAAGGGGCGGAAGGGGAGTGACGTGGCCACCGGAATGCGAAATCGGCGGGTAAGGCCAGCATATGAAACGAGACTAGGCCGAATGTACTGCGGCAAATCTGACGAGCTGCTTGAACAGTATCCGCTCACGTTGAGGCGCGGAAAAGTGCAACTCATCTTCACGTCGCCGCCATTTGTTCTCAACCGCAAGAAGAAGTACGGGAACCTGCAGGGTCAAGAATACGTCGATTGGCTCGCAAGTTTCGCTCGTCTCTGCCGTGAGTACGTTCGGCCGGGCGGCTCGATTGTGATTGAGCTTGGGAATGCCTGGGAGTCTGGGCGACCGACGATGACCACCCTTGCAGTAAAGGCCTTGATAGAATTCCAAGAGGCTGCAGATCTACATCTGTGCCAGGAGTTCATCTGGTTCAACCCTGCCAGACTACCGTCGCCGGCTCAGTGGGTCAACGTCGAGCGCGTCCGAGTTAAGGACGCATTCACGCGGTTGTGGTGGATGTCTCCGAGCCCGCGCCCAAAAGCAGACAATCGGCGAGTGCTTTGTGGTTACAGCGCAAGCATGCAGGCGCTTCTTCGGCGGAAAAAGTACAATGCAGGCCCGCGTCCATCTGAGCACCACATCGGAGGTAGATCGTTCTTGAAAGACAACGGTGGGGCGATTCCCGCCAACGTCCTACAGTTCTCAAACACGAAATCGAGATGCCCCTACCACCAATACTGCCAGAAACACGACTTGCGGCTACATCCCGCTCGCATGCCCGTTGAGCTTGCGAGCTTCTTCATCAGGTTTCTGACCGAGGAAAGCGACCTGGTGCTGGACCCGTTTGCCGGCAGCAACACAACCGGCGCGGTTGCAGAGGGTCTGAAAAGGCGCTGGATTTCGATTGAGGCGGAGCGTGAGTACGTCGAAGGATCGCGCGGCAGATTCACTTCACCTTGAGTCGATTGATCCGACTACTTTCGCTCGTCCTTGCGGCTCCTGATCACAGTGATCTCCGAAGCGAAGCGCTCCTGCAGGGCCGTGTGGGTATAAAGTAGAGTTCTGAGATCGTCTGCCGTGAACGGCACGGCACCATGCCGTGCGCTGGCCGCCTTCTCACCACCAAGGGCCCGCATCACCGTGTCGATGATCGCCTCAATGTGAGCGAAGCGGCTCGATAGATCCTTCGAGTTTGCCTGGGGGCCGATTCCCCAGAACCCACACGCTTCGAAGAACGAAACGTCCTCGATATTGGCAGCCCGTGCTTTTGTTGCCGCCTTCGATTCGAACAGTCGGCGGATCTGCTCCACGCTCTCCCTAGCAAGCGCCAACTTCTTTGGTGATCCATAATCCCCCGCATGCGCCGCTGTTGCGGCCCGCGCCCGCCCGGCCTCAGTGAGCCGATACAGCTTGTTTCCCACCTTCCGCAGCAGCCCTTGCTTTCGGAGCGGCTTGCTTCCCATGATCTCGGCGTACACCCGGTTGGAATTCGGGTACTTCGGTGTGCCGCTCTCATCGAGGTGGCCAGCCAAGCCGAAGGCGTCTGGATACCTCTCCCACGCGGCAACGACCAGATCCTCAGCGGAGAACGTGGCCCTCCCAGCGTCGGTGATATCCTTCGCGGCAATGAGCAGCTTGTCGATGATCCCGAGCGACTTCGCCACGCCAGTCTCCGTTAGTCATCCAACTCGCCGGAACGGATGAAATGAGCCAGGGACTCGATTGCCTTCGCCCGTATGTCGGCCTCTATTTCCAGCGACCGCTGAATCCATGTCGTTGAATCGCGATCCTCGTCCGTATCCGGGCCGTGCATGAGCGCGATCTGCACGATGATGTCGATCACACGCTCGACGTGGTATATACGCCAAGCATCGGACTTCACGCCGTACCCGCGGTACAACCGGGCAAACGGGGATGCGAGGTTGATCCACCAGACGTTGTTGTCGAAGTCCTGGACCCGCTGATAGACAGGCGGGTCGTCTGCACGGAATACCGCCGGCTTGTCCTCGTTCGGTGCTCGGTCCACTTCAGAGATCAGGATGCGAGGAAAACCACGTCCCGCACGGGAACCTGCCCCAGCCCCAGCGCCTTCTGACGGTGTAACGGTAATTGTGGCTGGCACATCAGAGCGGCAGCAGTCGTCCATCGCAGTCACTTCGGTTTCGCCTGGAGTGAATGCGTAAACGAGCCCGCTTGAGCTCACACGAGCGACGGAGGGGTTCCCCTCAATCCAGGTCAGATGAACATCTGAGACCTCCTCGTCGTCTGGCAGACGACAGAGCGCTTCGAGGCGCCGGCGTGTTCCCGCGGGCATTTCGAGTTGGTGCGGGGCTACACGGACTCCGAGGACACGGACAACTTCCAGGGGGACGGCATGAGATCGCAACCTACCATCAAGCGTCTCCGCACAAATGGTCGTGTGTCCGAATGCGAATGTCTGGACGAGCATCAGATCCTCGTCCACCATCGCAACGTTGTTATCCTCGCTGACCCAGCGATATGGAACAGGACGTATGCGCTGGCCATCTGAATCGAAGAACTTGATTGAAGGTTTCAGGCAAACTCCGACCCCGGCTCGTGCGTGACTGGTTGATACCTGGATCGATGCGGGCGTGCCTGAAGGAAGTGGCGTTGGCTCAGACTTGCCACGCCCTTCGCCTTGCCCGAATAGCCCCTGCATCACGTCTTGCATGAACTGATTCTTCCAGCGATCCAGCCAATCGTTGATTCTGCTGAGTTCGTTCCGGTCTTCTTGCCGGATCCGTCTTCGCTCGCGAACCTCCAGCTCCTCGCAGAAACGGCGCACTTCGCTGCTAATCCACGCATCAACGGCCCGCGTAAGTGCCGACAAAGCCAATTCCCCGCGCTCATTTGTCTGAAACTCATCGAGCGCCTCAAGGTGGCATCTGCAGTACATGTAGTCCTTGTACGTTGAGTCCACATCGAGCGAGGTCATCGGCTTGCGGCCGATTGTCCCTGAGGCGTCCGTGTGATACGTGACCGTGTGTCGCCACTGCCGCTTGCCACCTCGTCCGAGCCGCATACTCTTCTCTGATGTGAATACTCTCAGCTGGCCAATAGGAAGCGTGCTGTTTCTCGTCGTGGAAATCTGCTGATCGGAGCCGGGGTCGCGCAGCGTATCTGGGATCGGGATTACGCGTGGCTCTTCGAAGCCTTCCATCGGGTCGATTTGGGGAAGCGAGAGCGGGGCCCCATCGTTGAATACGTGACCGTCAACCACCACGTAGACCTGGCAAGTCTGTAACGGTGTGACCATCTGAGGATGGCCAAGGAGGCTGCTGACGAGGCTGGCTACAGGGATCCGGCCGTTGTAGTCACGCGGCCCGCCGCCCTGCACGAACGTAAACCCGGTCGCCGATCTAACGACAGCCGCAACCACCTTCGGCATAGAGGACAGGTCTGCGCGCACGGATCGCATAACGCGCTCGATGTCCGCAGTCACGTCTTCAACCGGGCAGTCCTTGCCACGCTTGGGATCTGGAACGTATCCAAAGGACACCTCGCGGCCGCTGACTCCATACGTGCAACCGAGCCCGTTTCTAACTGTTCGTAGGAGCGCGTGCCCCTCAAACATCTGGGTCATGTAGCACTTACCGCCGTTGCCATGGCCTCCCAGCTCACCGATTCGGATACCGGGTCGTGCCTGCCGTATCGCAGCGTCGGGGTCCGCCCACACCTTGAAGTCTTGCTCAATTGTCTGGCTTGTCATGCCGACAAAATCGAGGCAGTTGATGGTGGCCGGGGCGCTGCCGCGCTTGTTCGTGAACAAGATGACGATCACCCGTTCTTGCGGTGGACGACGTTCGCGCAGGTACGCCGCTGCTGAGTTTTTTACCCATTCTGGCAACCCGTTTTCATGCGAGCTAAACGGCGCACACATCTGGCGAATCGCCCCGACTCGGTGGATGGCGATTTCTTCGTCCGGCGTGTACTCGAAGGGCATGTGCGTAACCTCCGTGAATACCCTGATGGATTCTCACGAACTGCGGGCCAATCCGTCCCACACCGCTTTTGCGGCGGACCTTAGATCCTCACATTCAACCGTGTATCCCTCGCGTCCATGGCGCTTCAAAAGACCGTGCTCGCGCAACATCGCGAATACGAGGTAAACCTGGTACGTCGGCACGGCGGTTCCGTCGCGATCCACGCGTTCCACGATCTGCTCCGCAGCTATCACCACGCTAGGCTTGTTGGCGATGAGGGAGATGGCCTCCAGGGTGCCGTCGAAAGCATGACGGTCGATGCGGTGTTGGTACTCCTTCTTCTGCTTCTTCGACCACCCGACCTTTACGAGTTTGTTGCCGTCGCGCTCGAATCGAGGGTATCGACGCGCGCGCCGCGGCGAGCGGGCCTTCGATTGCGCGTCGAGATGGGAGGTTGAGACGAGACTTGGCGCCGCGTCAGCTGCTGTACGACGTGCCGCGGTGCTGACGGCGCGCGGCGTAGCGGTCAGGCCGCGAAGGGAGTCAGCGATTGAGGCAATATGCGCAACGTCGGCGTAGTCGCGGGCAGCGAGCGCCTGCTCCGCGAGCGACCGCAGACTCGCTTCAGCAGCTACAAGGACGCCATTGGCCTCGTCTCTATATCTCATATTAGGGATTGTAGCGTGATTCCTGATGGTGCCAAGGAATTGTGCAACAATGCCAGTAAGACTTGGCACGGCAAGGGTTTATACGTCACAAAACTGTATCCTATACGCATAGCATGTGCGTTTGTGTGCGGTGGTGTGGCTGGAAGAAGCCCCGCAAAGTGAAGGAGGAGAGCCGCCTTCGCCCCTGGAGGGTACGGGCCCGCGAGGCCCCGGGGCAGTTAACACGGCGCGTAGGCCCGCAGCTGGCAGGTGGCCGGCGAGGGGCTTGTTACCATGCGTCGTGGCGGGATGGGGGCGGGGGTACTTCGCGGCACTTGTTGGTGCTGCGCAGGTTGGGTGGTGTGGCGATATGATGGGTCGATGGGCATGAACAGGCGTTCCAAGGGTACTGCGCGGCCGGCGGGTCGGGGAGTTGGCCGGTGGGCCGGCGGAGGCCGTGGGCTTACGCACCCGCTGGTGGTGGCCGGGGCCGTGCTGCTGTTGGCGCTCATAACGCGGCTGGCGTTCATGCTGCCGACGGGGGACCGGCATTGGCCGCATTCTGTGGTTTACGAGGGTGATGCGCCGCTGTGGGCGCGTTATGCGCAGTTATTGCAGCGCGGGCAGCCGTTCGAGCACGACCTGCCCATCCATACGCCGGGGATGGGCTATCTGCTGGCGTGGATCTGGAGCGGTGACGTTTCGGCCGGCTTCCTGGGGCCCAAGGTGGTGTTTGTGGGGGTGGGTTCGGTGGCGTGCGTGCTGGCGTGGCTGGCGGCGGGGCGCACGTGCGGGTCGCGGGTGGCGCTGCTGGTCGGGTTGCTGAGTGCCACGTCGTTCGGGCTGAGCGTGCAGAGTACGTCGCTGAACAACGAGACGCCGTACACGTTCCTGTTGCTGGCGATCGTGCTGCTGACGTTGCGGGCGGCGGAGCGGCGGGGGGCGGTGCTGCTGGGGGCCTTGGCAGTCCTGCATGGGGCGGCCGTGCTGCTGCGGGCGGAACACACACTGCTGTTTCTGATGCTGGCGATGTACCTGGCGTGGCGCTGGCACGGGGAAGGGGTGGGTGGCGAGTTGGCGGGAGAGGGGGCTGTGGCGGTTTGGCGGCGGCGGGTTGGTCGGTTGGGGGCGATAGTGATTCTGGTGGGTGGTTTTCTGCTGGTGCCGCTGCCGTGGAACATTCGCAGCTACGTGGCGACTCAGCGGGTGAACGCCGCCGAGCCGGGGCCGCTGGACTTCGCGGCGTTGGGGCTGGCGTGGACGGATGAGGCGATGGCGTATGTGGGGTCGCTGCCGGGGTTTGCGCGTGGGCAATGCGCGCAGGAGCTGACGGCTGCGGGCGTGGCGGGGGGCGAGGCGGAGGTTACGCTGGATTTCGTGGAGCGGTGGTTTGCGGAAGAGGTCGGGCGTGTGCCGAGGCCGCTGTCGGCCGTCACGTTTGTGACGAGCCAGGGGCCGCTGAGCTTTGCGTTGGCGAACAACGCGCTGGCGGAGGGGGGGTTTTCGACGGCGCTGTTGAACCCGGAGAGGCCGGTGAGCCTGAACTTCAGCGATCCGCGGCACTTGCGGCTGTATCAGCGGGGCTACGTGGTGGGGCTGGAGTATCTGGTTGGTGAGCCGCGGGCGGCGTTGGTGCTTTTCGGGAAGAAGCTGCGGATCTTTGCGGGCGGGCTGACGCAAGGTCTGACGCCGTGCAATCTGCCGCTGGGCGTGGAGGGCATTCGTCGGCCGGTTGATCAGGTGGCTGCGCGGCCTGGTGAGGGTTTAGTGTGGTCGGCGTTGTTGATGTTGGCGGGCGTGGCGGGTTTGTTCGTGGCGATCAGGCGTGGCACGGATGGAGTGTGGATGATCGTGCTGGCGTACAAGGTGCTCGTTACGCTGGCGTTCTATGGTTATGTGCGGCAGGCGGTGTCGATTCTGCCGGTGTTCTTCGTATTCGTGGCGCTGGGCATTGATGGTCTGTTTTTGGGGCCATTGGAGCGCTGGCGGCCGTGGCTGGCGCGCTGGCAGGGGCCGGCGGGCGGGATTGTGCTTGTGCTGGCCGCGGTTGTGTGCTTGGCGGCGGGATGGCGGACGGTGGGATACCAGGTTAGTGGCCCGATAACACCGGCGCCGGCGCTGGGGCGGGGGGCGTTTGAGTGTGTGGGGCCGCTCGATATCCGGCCGGCTGGGCGGCGCGGCGTGCGTGAAGATGATGGTGGGGGTAGATGATGCGGAGCACGGGGGGCGGTGGCGGCTGTCAGAGGGTTGATCGCGGGGCGGTTCTCGGCTCCAATGGGCAGGGGAGGCGGGCGCGCGATTAGCCAGGATTTGGGCGACGGAGACCCCGGATGTTCCGAGCGATTCAAGCATGTTTGCTGCTGATTCTATGCCTTACTTGTTTGCCGCAGTGCGATCGGCCGGCGAGTGATGCTGCCGGTCCGGCAGCGTCTTCGTCGGCGGCACCAGCCGGCGACGCGGGAGAACCGGCCGGCGTTGGTGCTGGGGACGTGACGGAGTTGACGGCTTCCGCGACGACGGGCGGCGAGGAGGCCGCGGGGGCGGCGCCGAGTGCGACTTTGAAGAGAGGGTTTCACGCCCTCAGTTTCGAGGAGGCGTGCGCGCTGGCCGAGCGCGAAGGCAAGGCGGTGATGGTCGAGTTCTACGCGACGTGGTGCACGCCGTGCAAGGTGCTGGACCAGGTGACGTTCGCGGACGAGGACGTAATCAAGTGGATGCGTGAGAAGGTCGTGGCGATCAAGGTTGACGGGGAACGACAGGTTGAATTGGCGAAGCGTTACGGCATCAACTCGTACCCGTCGATCCTGTTTCTGGAGCCCGATGGGAGTGTTAAGGCGCTGGTGCGGGGTTTCCGTGAGCCGAAGGATTTTCTGGCGCGGGCCAATGACGCGCTGGCGGGGATAGCGCCCGCGGACCGCCTACAAGAGCAATTGGCGGCGAGCGGTGGTACGGACGTGGGTTTGCGGCATCAGTTGGCCGAGGAGTTGCTGGAGTCGGGCAAGAACGAGGCGGCGCTGGAACACCTCATGTGGCTCTTTGACCATGCGGCCGAGCATGTGCCGGAGTATCGCGGCATGCGCCTGGGGCCGTTGCTGGGGCGGATTGTGATGCTGGGGCAGTCTTATCCGCCGGCGATGGAGGCCCTGCGGGTGCGGCGTGAGCGTGCGGCCGCCAAGTTGCTGGAAGGTGAGGGCGGTCTGGACGAGGCGTTCGAGGTTGGCGCGCTGGACCAGGTCCTGCAGACGCCCGAGCAGACGGTGGCGCTGTATGACGAGTTACGCCAGCGGGTTGACCTTGATGAGCAGGTGCGGCGCGCACTCGTAAGCATGGTCATGGAGCGCTTGGTGGAGGCTAAGCGCTATGCGGAGGTGGCCGCAGATATGGGGGACGCGGAGCTGGTGATGGCCGACATGTTTGACCAATGGGCGGCTGCCAGTGGCGCGCTCCGGGGTGATCCCATGCGTCTGATGCACATGAAGTTCACGATGCTGGAGGCGGCGGGGCAGTTCTACGAAGCGCTGGTTGGCGCCGGGAAGCGGCCCGAGGCGGACAAGGTGGTTGAGCGCCTGCTCGATTTTGACGGCGAGCCGTCCACGTATGCGCGCCTGATTCACCACGCTCAGCGGGCCGGCGATGATGAGGCGGCCGAGGCGTTGCGCCGGCGTGGTCAGGCCACGTTGCCGGCGGATCAGCACGGCTTGCTTGAGCGTCCCTGGCGGCCCTGGCCGTAATACTGGCGGCCGTGGGTGGCCGGCATCAGAAGAGCGTTGCGCCGGGGGGCAGGAAGGCGATGGTCGCGGGGCGCAGGTCGTCGGTGAGCCAGCCGAGGGGCGACTCCTCGAAACCGGCCGCCAGGAACAGCTCGCGCACGTCCGCCGCCGAAACGTGACAGCGGTACCACTGTGAGAGCCGCGCGCTGATGCGCTCCAGATCGATGCTGATGACGCACGTTCTCATGGTTGCACCTCCACGTCACGATTGACACCGCGGACCCGGGCGGCCCGCACTACAAGGACGACGTGGCGGCGGCAGTTATTCAACGGCCGTGGGTCGGCGGCCGGTGTCTGGGAGCGTGTCCGGGCGGCGGCGCTCAGGCCGCGGGGCGCAGCTCGGCCTCGTCGAGCAGTTCGCCGGGCGGGAAGTCGAGTGTTACGGGCTGATCCGGTTCAGCACCGTACCAGTCGAAGGCCAAGCGCTGCCACCAGCCCAGGGAACGGCGCCAGCGGTAGATCGCGGCACGCAGCTTCTGCACATAGGGGTGCTGCGGCGAGTCGATTTCGCGCAACACAGCCACGCTGCCGCCGACGTTCTTCGCCAGCAACAGGGCGGTGGCGTAATTTGCCTTGAGAGCCGGGGTCAGGCCGGGCTTCAGGCACAACCCGCTCTCGTGCAGGCACAGGCCGCGATAGACCTCAAGCGCTTTGGCCGTATGGCCGGACCGCAACAGTGCCACGCCATACGCGTTGCGCAATTCCGGCGCGTTCGATCCAAGCTTGTTGACGACTTCGGCCGCCTCCAGCGGCTGGCCGGTTTCCAGTAGTTTCTTGACCAGGGCCAGCGCGTCGCTGGCCTTCTCAGGGCTTCGATGCATGACGGGCTAATCCTCCGCGCCGCTTCGTCGACGCGGGCGTCAGGCCCGGACAGACGAGGGGCGCGCGGCGAGTTTCGGAGAGTGGCGCGCTGCGCCATGACAGTACGCTGAACGGCAAGGGATTCGTGGGGAAAGCGACGAAGTGCCCGCAGTCTGATTAGATCAGGAAGCGGCAGAGCAGAGTGCAACTCGGGCGATCGGTGCAGGCGAGCTGCAGCGCGTGAGTGAGGGGTCGGTGGGCCGCCGGCGTACCGGCGGGTGGTGCCCAGTGAGCGGACGCCAGGCCCGGGCCGCCCGCGCCGGTGCGGTCGCTCTTGTCGGTTGGTCGGCGCTCGTTTGGCGCAGCGGCGACGATGGCGAAGTTGTCGCTTGCGGAACTGATCGCCACGGGCGTGCCGGCCAGCGTTCCAGCGGTGGTCCGAACGTTGACCGCGACGGCCTGCCACGGCAAGGCCGCGATCAGGGTAAGAATGCGCAGGGGTATTGAAGAGACCATCATTGTCGTGCCTCTGGCCGTATTATAGTCGGCGGCGGCGTGAGCGGCGTCAAGTCCGGGCGGGTTACGACTCAATACAAGGCGAGTATAAAAAAAGACTGGATCTGTACTGCGCCTGTTGCCGGAACCGGGTGTATACTTTCATGAATCAGAGGAGCGGTGGGTGTCTGCCCGTGGAGTGTGGACCCGGCTGCTTTTCACACCCCTCCCGATGTTCTCCCCTGGGATCGGTTGCTGTGCAACGTTGATCCTGCTTCATTAGTTGGACGGAAGTGGCGTGCACGCCGGGCATGCTTGCCGCCCGCGCGGCGGAAGGTGTGTCGGCGCCCGCGTTCTGGCTGGACACCCATGTGGGCGAGCGAAGCGGTGATGGGGCCACGCCATAAGCTTTTCTATGGCAAGCGGTTGCGATTGTCCGGGCCATGCCGGCCGGGCAGGCGGTCGCCAGCCCGAGGGTGGCCAGGTTTGCCCAGTCCTGGTTCATGAGCAGTTGACGCTGTCGCAGAGCGGACAAGCGTGCCGCCCGAGGTGGGCGGCCGCGGAAACGTGGCCGAGGCGTACAGCGATACTGGTTTGGAGATGCAGAGTATGTTCGTAAGCTCTATGGTTCGGCGGTGGTTGCCGGTCGCCACAATTGTCGTTTTGGCGGCTGCAATCGGACTGGGCTGGGCGCAGGAGAAGAAGCCCGTCCTGCCTCAGCCCAAGGACATTGTTGATGTTGCCAAAGAGATCGGCAACCTGAAGACTTTCTGCAGGCTGGTTGAGTCGGCCGGCCTGGTCGAGACGCTGAAGGGCAAGGGCCCGTACACGGTCTTCGCGCCCACCGACGAGGCCTTCAGGAAGCTCGGCAAGGAGCTGGACGAGCTGTACAAGCCGGAGAACAAGGCCAAGCTCCAGCGCATCCTCAAGAACCACGTGCTGGAAGGGCGCATGAGCCTGGCTGGCCTTGAGACCGCGAAGACGGTGAAGAGCCTGAGCGGTGAGGACCTGAAAGTCACCGTTACGGATGGCGTGGTTATGGTTGGCGGGGCAACGGTCAGCAAAGCCGACGTCGCTGCCAGCAATGGCCTGATGAACGTGATCGACACCGTGCTGGTGCCCGTCGAGAAGCCGGCCAAGCAGCCGTAGTAATGCGGATGGCGGTTCGGCCTGATCGACATGCGGCACCAGGTTTGCAGTTGGTCAGGCGGTGCTGCCCGACGGATTGATGTAGGTCGGCGGGGGCGCCCGGTTCGGGCGCCCTTTCCGACTTCGCGGAACACTGACCAGACCGTGCAGGTTTGCAGCCCCGGGGGCCGGTGCGCGCTGGTTCTTTGCTGTCAGCAGGCAGGAGGGGTTGGTGGATGTACCGCGGCCGGGCGGCGGACGCGGTTGCGTCGCGCCGGCCCGGCCGGTTCCCAGAACGAGCGAGTCAATCCTCGGTTGCGCGCGACCGGAAGAGCGTCGCGCGGATTGCCATGGTCACGGTGCATCCGGCGCCGGAACCACCTCGTAGACGACGTCGGCCGATACAACCAGCACGTGCTCGCCGACGGTGAAGAAGCGTGCCAGATGCGGTTGGGCACGCAGGAGCTCGAAGTACTCAGTGCTGAAGGCGACGATGATCTGCGGCGTCTGCCGGCGATCCCAGGCGGTATCGATCCAGCGGTCGCGCTCGCGCACGAAGGTCTTGTCGGCGACATGGCGCAGCGCCGGCGGAGCACCGGTGCTTCCACGCTCATCCGGGGGCAGGGTCAGCGCGTGCTTGGCGGCATCGATGTCCTGCGAAGCCTGGACGGCATCTCTCCCCGTTGCGGCGGCGCTGCGGCCGCCGCCACCGCCAAGCGCAGTACGAACAACTTCGGCCCGCGGCGCGTGCTGGGTGAAGACTTGGTCGCGGGCGGCTGCGCCGGCCAACGCAGTGTCTTCCAGGACCAGGGCGGCGGTGTAGGGCGTGACGATGCCGAAGCGGCGGGCCAGGTGCTTGACCTCGTTCACGAGTTCCTGGTTGTGGCCCTGCAGGCGGATCTGGTCGAGCAGATAGGCGACCTTGCGGTGGGCCCAGAGGCGCGGCAGGAAATCATTCTCGCGGGACTGCTGCGGGAACGCGGCGGGGTAGGTGAAGTGTTGCCGCTGGTCGGCAATCAGCCCGGTGACGGTGATGTTGGTCTGTCCGGCCGCCTGGTAGCGGCCCAGGACGACCAGTTCGCCGCCGTGGAAGAGGTCGGGCAGCTTGGCGGGGTACTGGTCATGGAGTTGCGCGCCGGGCACGTCCAGCGCGATGTCGGTCAGGGCCGGGTTGGCGATGCGACCCGCCAGGGCGCTGAGCTTGAGCTCAAGGTTCTCGGCGACGTCGCAGTACTCGCGCGAGCCGCTGTTGAGCTCGGCTAGCCGGTCGAGCAAGTGGGTGTTGACGTCGGCGCCAACGCCGAGGACGTGGAAGCGCACACGCTGGCTGTTGGCGGCGGCGACTTGGTCCAGTATCCGGCCGGCGTCGGTGACACCCACGGTCGGTTGGCCGTCGGTCAGGAAGACAATCAGGTAAGGTCGGGCGGAATCGCCGGGATCGGCCGCCAGCGCGTTCAGGAGGGCCTGATTGATGTTGGTGCCGCCGATGGCCTGAATGCCATCCGCGAAGCCGAGTGCGGCGGTCTTGATGTCGGCGCTGGCTGGCACGAGCCCCTCGCGGAAGGCGCGTACAGCGGTGCTGAAAGTCAGGATGTTGAAGCGGTCCTGCGCGTTCAGGCTGTTGATGCAGAATTGCAGCGCTTGGCGGGCCTGCTTGATCTTCTCGCCTTGCATGCTGCCGGAGACATCCACCACGAAGGCGATGTCCTTGGGCTGGACCAGGTCCGGGCGCGACTCGAACGGGGGTGACAGGCGCAGCAGGAAGTACCCGTCCTCGCCGGCCGCGCGGTGCGTGAGCAGCGTGAGTCCAATCGCACCGTTGCCGAGCAGGTAGTAGAGCTGCAGATCGCGCGTTTCGGAGACCTGCGCGCCTTCGTACGTGACGGTGGCGGTGCGGTCGCTGGGGCGCTGGATGTCGCAGTTGTGCGACGGGCAGAAGACGCTCGTGAGCGGGACTTGGCTCTTGAGGGTGGCGCGCACGGTGCAGCGTTCGACCGGCCGGTCGGTCGCAATTCCCCGCAGCGGATAACGGTACGCGCCCAGGCCGCCGGTGGCGGTCAGCGTCTGCGTGTAGCTCAACTGGATCTCCACCAGGCCGCCCGGGGGGATTGGGAAGATGCTGGCGCGATACATGCGGTCGCCGAGATATTCCAGCAGGGCGGGATCGCGCAGCCGGCGCACAATCTCTTCGTACGCCTGGCGGGCGGCGTCCTGGTCCAGGACCTCGCCGCGCAGCGTCTGGCCGTTCATGGTCATCTGGAAGTCGCCGACGGCGGCGTCCGCGGGCAACGGGAAGACGTACGTCCCTTCAATCTGCCGGCCGGAGACATTGTGGAAAGTCTGCTTGACGGTCGTGACGGCCACGCCGTCGGTAATCTCAGCGTTCACGTCCAGGTACTTCAGATGCAGGGGTGTTTCGCGCACCGGGCCGGGCGCGGGGCGGATCCGGTCCGGAATGATGCGTCCCTGGCCGAAGGCCGGGGCGACGGCGACCAGCGCCAGCAGGAGCGTGGTGTACAGGGCGGTTTTCATAAGTGGCTTGGTTCTCATGGCGGTACTCCGGGCCGGCGGGGTGGCAGGGTCAAACGGGCCGCTGCCACACGCCGGAAGGTTGATTCCACGCCCTTGGACGTAAGCGGTGGGCATTGGTTCCCGCCGAAGGCAGTTTGTCGTGGCAATCGTGCTTGGCATGCCCGTTGCCGACCCCCGCTTCCGCCGGCGCGGACCGCTGGCTACACTCAGGGTCCCGCGTGCGCGAACTTGAGGAGGCATGAAGTGTTGCGCGAGAGCTATCCCTACTACCTGGCGAACGAGCCGCAGGCGCCCAATCGCGACCTGCCGGTTACGAACAAGTACACGTCCGATACGGTTGCGCATGTGGCCCGGGCGGATCGGGCGGTGGTGACGCAGGCGATCGCGGCTGCGGCCACGGCCTTCGAGGAAACCCGCCGCATGCCGGGGCACCGGCGGCAGGCCGTGCTGTACGAACTGGTGCGGCAGATCGAGGAGCGGCGTGAAGAGTTTGCTCGCGCGCTGGCCATCGAGGTTGGCAAGCCGATCCGCGACGCGCGCGGCGAGGTCACGCGCCTGGTAGACACGCTGCGCATCGCGGGCGAAGAGGCCGTCCGCATCGGCGGGGAGTGGCTGCCGCTGGACATCAGCCCGCGGGCGGAGGGCTATCAGGCGCTGATCCGGCGCTTCCCGATCGGTCCGTGCGGCTTCATCACGCCGTTCAACTTCCCGCTGAACCTGGCGGCGCACAAAATCGGGCCGGCGATCGCGGCCGGCTGTCCGTGGATTCTCAAGCCGGCTTCCGCGACGCCGATTACGTCGCTCATGCTGGGTGAGCTGTTGGCGGAAAGCGACTTGCCGAAGGGGGCGTTCTCGATTCTGCCGTGCAGCGCGGCGGACGCCCAGCCGCTTGTGACTGATGAGCGCATCAAGAAGCTAAGCTTCACGGGCTCGCCGGAGGTGGGCTGGGCGCTGAAGGCTCAGGCCGGGCGCAAGCGCGTAACGCTGGAGCTGGGCGGTAATGCCGCGTGCATCGTGGATCGCGGGGCGGACGTGAAGTATGCGGCCGAGCGGATCACCATCGGAGCGTTCTATCAATCCGGACAGAGCTGCATCAGCGTGCAGCGGATCTACGCGCATGGTGAGCTATACGAGGCGCTGGTGGCCGAGCTTGTCCGCCGGGCCGAGGCGCTGCCGATGGGCGACCCGCTGGACGAGCGCACCTTCCTGGGGCCGCTGATTTCGCAGGCGGACGCCGAACGGCTGAGCGAGTGGATCGCGGCGGCGGTCGCGGCCGGGGCGCGGCTGCTGTGCGGGGGTCGGCGGGACGGGTCATGCCTGGCGGCGACGTACCTGGAGAACGTTGATACGCGGCAGCAGATCAGTTGCGGCGAGGCGTTTGGCCCGGTCGCGACGATTGAGCCCTTTGATGACTTCCGCGCGGCGGTGCGCCTGGCAAATGATAGTGAATACGGCTTGCAGGCCGGCGTGTTTACGCCCAGCCTCGATCATGCCTTCTACGCCTACGAGAACCTGGACGTCGGCGGCTTGGTGATCAACGACGTCCCCAGCATGCGTGTTGACAACATGCCGTACGGCGGCGTGAAGAACAGCGGCTGTGGGCGCGAGGGCGTGCGGTTTGCGATCGAGGAAATGACCGAGCGGAAGCTGCTGGTGTTGAACCGGGCCGGCCGACTGTGATGTTGCCACTGCAAGTCTATCATGATGCTCCGCTCGATGGTCCGACCAACATGGCCCGCGACGAGCACCTGCTGTACTCGTCGGCCGTATCGGCCGCGGCCCTGCGCATTTACGGCTGGACGCCGCCGACGATCAGCTTGGGCTACTTTCAGCGCTATGCCGCAGTGGCCGAGTTGCCGCCGGAGGTGCGCGACCTGGCGGTGGTGCGGCGGCCGACCGGCGGGGGCGCGATTTTGCATGATCGCGAAGTGACGTACTGCCTGGTGGTGGATGGCCGCCTGCCGATTGCGAAGCAGGCACCGGCGGCGCTATACGAACTGGCACACGTCTGCTGGCGCGAGGCGATTGCCGGCGAAGAGCCGCGGGCCGAACTGGCGCCGGCGGAACTGCCGTTTCCGTCGCCGCGCACGGGCCCGTTCTTCTGCTTCCAGAAGCCCGGGCGGACGGACCTGGTCGTCGGGGAGGACAAGCTGCTGGGCAGCGCCCAACGCCGGATTCCGGGCCGGGTGCTGCAACACGGGTCGCTGCTGCTTGGTCGGCGCTTCGCGGTACACCCTGGCGGTCATCTGCATGAGCCGCCGGCGAAGACGGTCAGTCGGTGGGTGGCGGCGTTTGTGGCGGGCATGGCGGCGGCGTTGGGGCTGGAGGCGCAGCCGATGTTATGGGACGCGGAGCAGCTTGCGGACGTGGCTGTCCGCGGGGAGAAGTACGCCAGCCCGGAGTGGCTGCGGCTGCGCTGAGGGGGTTCGTGCGGGGATTCGCCAGTCGCGCGGCGCGTGTCGCGCGTGCACGGGCCGGGCTATACTGCCGGCCGGAACGGGGTGGGACGAGGCTGTCGCGATGCAACCGGTGTTGAAGATACGTCGTCGGGCGGGTTTGGCGGACTTGCCGTTGCCGCGGTACATGACGCCGCACTCGGCCGGGTTGGACCTCTACGCCGCCAATGACGAGCCGATCACGGTCTGTCCGGGCGAGGTCAAGCTGGTTCCGACGGGGCTGTATGTGGAGATTCCTCCGGGCTACGAGGGGCAGGTGCGGGCGCGCAGCGGGCTGGCGCTGCGGCACGGGCTGATGCTGCCGAACGCCCCGGGGACGATCGACGCGGACTATCGCGGCGAATTGGCGGTGATACTCGGCAATTGCGGGGGTGAGGCGTACACGATCACGCGTGGGACACGCTTTGCGCAGCTTGTCATCAGCCCGGTTGCGCATGTGGAGGTTGTCGAGGTGGCGGAGTTGGCGGAGTCGGCGCGGGGTGGCGGCGGGTTCGGACATACAGGGTCGCAGTAGGACCTTGTATGGGAACATGGGCGTGTGGTGAGGCTTGGTTTGGCGGTCGCTGGGGCGCGGTATTGATGCGTGACGAACGACAACTGGTGGGGGATTTGGCACAGGCCAGCGGTCCAGCCGATCGCACAAGTGTTTTATCATTAAGCTGTTACTGGTCGCCGCGTGGTGGCACGGGTATTGCAATCATGGCGCCGGTCTGCAGGAGGTTTGTCGACCGGAGAATGTGGCCAACTAGTTCGGGAAGATATTAATGTTCAAGATCCTCGATGCCAGGTCGCTGGCCTCGGACGTGAAGTGGTTCAAGATCGAGGCCCCGCTGGTCGCCAAGCACCGGGAGCCCGGCCAGTTCGTAATTATTCGCCTGCAGGAGACCGGCGAGCGCATTCCGCTCACGATGGCGGATGCCGACCGTAAGGCTGGTACGATCGAGTTGATCGTCAAGGCCGTCGGCAAGACGACGCAGGAGCTGTGCCGGAAGAACGCCGGCGACACAATCTCCGACGTCATGGGCCCCCTCGGCCACCCGACCGAGATCATCAAGTGCGACCATGCCGTCCTGGTGGGCGGCGGCGTTGGCACCGCGGTGATATACCCCCTGGCCAAGGCCCTGCAGAACGAAGGCTGCTTTGTGTCGGCGATTACGGGCGGCCGCACGCGCGAACTGGTCGTGCTCGAAGAGGAGTTGAAGAAGGTCTCCGATGCGGTGTACGCCACCACGGACGACGGCAGCTACGGGTTCCACGGCACCGTGGCCGACAAGCTCAAGGAGCTGATGGCGGACAAGGAGCGGCCCATCGGCGTGATTCACTGTGCCGGACCGGTGCCGATGATGCGCGCGATCGCCGAACTGACCCGCCCGACCGGTATCAAGACCATCGTGTCGCTCAACCCGATCATGGTCGATGGCACGGGCATGTGCGGCGGCTGTCGCGTGACCATTGGCAATGAGACGAAGTACGCCTGCGTCGACGGCCCCGAGTTTGACGGCCACCAGGTTGATTTCGCGGAGCTGGCCGACCGGCTGACCGCGTATCGCGACCAGGAGCAGGTGTCGCTTGAACGCGCCGCGCACGCGTGTCGCCTGGAAGCTGCGTCTTCGTAGTTAACCGCCGGGCGGGCGCATGACCGCCGCGGCGTTTCCCCCGAGCCCCTTAGCGGAAGGTACCTCACTCATGGCACTGTCTCCCAAGGAACGTATGGCTATCGAGCGGCAGCGGATGCCGGAACGCGAGCCCATGGTGCGCAACCGCGATTTTCGCGAGGTCAACCTTGGCTTCGAGGAGAGCGTGGCGAAGCTCGAGGCCGATCGCTGCCTGCAATGCAAGGACGGCAAGTGCATCTACGGCTGCCCGGTTGGCATTGATATTCCCGGCTTTCTGGAGCTCATCTCCGCGGGCGATATCAAGGGTGCCGCCGTACTGCTGCTAGAGGCCAACTCGCTGCCCGGCATCACGGGCCGGGTCTGTCCGCAGGAGGAGCAGTGCGAGAAGGTCTGCATCCGCGGCAAGAAGGGCGCGCCCGTAGCGGTCGGCCACCTGGAGCGGTACGTGGCCGACTGGGCCCGAGAAAACCTCGACATGAAGACGCTGCTGGCCGACCCGACCGGCTTCCGCGTCGCGGTCGTCGGCTCCGGGCCGGCCGGGCTGACCTGTGCCGGTGAGCTCGCCAAGAAGGGTCACGACGTCACGATCTTCGAGGCCCTGCACCAGCCCGGCGGCGTGCTGTGCTACGGGATCCCGGAGTTCCGCCTGCCGAACGACATCATCGATTCCGAGGTTGGTCGCCTGCGTGAAATGGGCGTCAAGATCATCTGCAACGTGGTTATCGGTCGCACGTTCACGGTGGATGAGCTGCTGAAAGAGGAGCGTTTCGACGCGGTCTTCATCGCCAACGGCGCCGGGCTGCCCATCTTCATGAACATCCCCGGCGAGAACCTCAAGGGCGTGTACTCGGCCAACGAGTACCTGACGCGCTCGAATCTCATGCGCGCCTACGAGTTCCCGAACTTCGACACCCCGATTATCAGGGGCGAGAGGGTCGTGGTCATCGGCGGTGGCAACGTCGCCATGGACGCCGTCCGCACGGCCAAGCGGCTCGGCGCCAAGGAGGCCACGCTGGTTTATCGCCGGAGCCGGGCCGAGATGCCCGCCCGCGTCGAGGAAGTCCACCACGCGGAAGAGGAAGGCATCATATTCAAGCTGCTGTGCAACCCGATCCGCTACCTTGGCGACGAGCGCGGCTGGGTTACCGGCGTTGAGTGCATCCAGATGGAGCTTGGTGAGCCGGACGATTCCGGTCGGCGTCGGCCGGTGCCGGTGAAGGGCTCCGAGTTCGTGATCGAGTGCGACGTGGCCATTCCGGCGATCGGCACGCGGGCCAATCCGCTGTTGACCTCGACGACGCCCGCGCTCAAGACGAACAAGTGGGGCTATATCGAGGCGGACGACAAGTGTGCCACGAGCATGCCGGGCGTCTACGCCGGCGGTGACATTATCCGCGGGGCGGCGACGGTTATTCTGGCGATGGGCGACGGCAAGACGGCCGCCCGCAACATGCACGAGTGGCTGCTGACGCAGACGCCGAAGTCGAAGAGCTAAGCGGCCGGGCGGCGCAAAACAAGCCGAGGAGGCCGGGGCGTACCGGGCTCTGCAGTGAGCACGATCTGTCCGTGCTAATATGGGTGTTTCCGGGTGCGCTCCCGGTTCCCATGCTGAGACGTGGGAATCGTTGTGGCGGCACGCCCTTGTGGGGGTGGGGGACACTGGCTTACCACGACCACGTGCCAGGGCTGTAGAAGACTCCGACGGGCGTATATCCCGGCGGCCGGGACAAGGTACAATGTCCGCGCACGTCTCGGCGGTGGAGCCGAGCCAAGTCATCTGGGACATGTCGGTTTACACCTCCTTGAGGAGGAAATGGCGACTCTTGCGGAGAAGCCGAATTGACGCGGATCGCCGCTGGCGGCGGCCACCGCCAATCCGTGGAGTACGTTGCGCATGTCTAGCAGGCAGCAGAAGAGTGGTGGTTCGACGGAGGAGCCCCGCTGGTTCGACTCGCTGAGGTGCCACGCGATTCCGGTCGGCGTGATCGCGATTATTGCGGGCGGCGCGCTGTTGTCCTGGTGGGCCGTAACGGAAGCGGACCGCGCTCTGCGTGCTGACCTGCTGCGGAAGACCCGCCTGATAGCCGAGACCGTCAATCATGATCGCGTCAAGGCGCTGGCGGGCACTACTGCCGACCCAGAGAAGCCCGAATACCGGCGCCTCAAGCAGCAGCTTGCCGCCATCAGGAGGGCCACGGACCAATGTCAGTTCGTCTGTCTCATGGTCCGCCAGAGCGACGGGACACTCGTGTGCCTGGTGGACGATGAGCCGGCGGGTTCCGCCGGGAGGTCGCCGACGGGCATGAGGTACGACGACGCGCCGGAGGGGCTCCGACGAGCAATGGAGACGGGCGCTGCCGTAGTGCAAGGTCCGGCTACCGGCCCTCGGGGTGTCTACGTTGGCGCGTGCGCGCCGGTGGTGGATCAGACCGGCAAGACCATCGCCACGCTGGTGGTCGGCTTCGACACCGGCCCTTGGAGGTGGGCTCTGGCCCGTGCCGCGGTGCCCGCCGCGCTGCTTACGCTGGCCCTTATCGCGATCCTGTTCGTGGGGACGGTGTTCGGGGCGCGGCGCGCCCGGTTGGCTGGCGCTGCGCCGCGCTGGATGCGCCGTCTCGAACCAGCACTGGTCGTTGCGGTTGGCCTGGTTCTGACCACGTGTGCGGCCTGGGCGGCCCACCAGAACGAGCATCATGTTCGCCAAGAGGCGTTTGCGCAGTTAGCGGCAAGCCGGACGCTCGCGATAGCAGCGTCCTTGCGTGATCTCCGCGACTACGAGTTGGAGGGGCTGGCGCGCTTCTACCGGGGTAGTGAACATGTGACACTGGAGGAATTCCAGCAGTACACCGAGTTTCTCACCAATAACCCGGCGGTTCAGGCTTGGGAGTGGGTACCGGCCGTTGCGGCGGCGGAGAAGGCCAGCTTCGAAGCGGCAGCCCGCGAGGCGGGAATGGCGGGGTTCGAGGTGTGGGCGCAGGACGCGCGCGGCAAGCGGGTACCGGCCGCCGGGCGCGAGGTCTACTACCCCGTTCTGTACGTATCGCCAATGGGGGTCAACGAACGGGCGGTGGGTTACGATCTCGGCTCGGAAGCACTGTGCCGCGCCGCCATTGAGGAAGCCGCGCGTACGGGACTCATTACCGGCTCCGACCCCATGGCGCCGGTACAGAAGACCGCCGGCCAACGTGCGATGTTGGTGCTTCACCCCGTCTTCAGCGATGCGGCGCCCAGGCACCTGCGCGGCTTCGTCGTGGCCGTGCTGCGGCCCGAGCGGCTGTTGGCAAGCGCCGGCCCGGACATCCTGGCGACCCACCTGGAGATTGTCCTGCGGCGCCCGGACGGGGGGATCGAGCCGCTGGGGACAACGAGCGACGCCGACAAGCCCACCGGCACCGAGTTTTCGATGCTCCGTCCGGTCTTCGCCTTCGGCCACGTTTTTGCAGTGACCGCCCGCGCAGACGCCGCGTTCCTGCATCTGCATCCCGCGAGAGCCGGCTGGCTGACCACCGCGGCGGGAGCAGCGCTTAGCGCAGCAATGGCGTTTGTGCTCGGTATGATCCTGCGAGGCCGCGCGGCGCTGGAGCAACTGGTCGCCGAGCGGACTTCTCAACTGCAGGAGAGCGAAGCGCTGCTGCGCATTGCGGGGCGCACCGCGCGGTTCGGTGGCTGGAGTGCGGACCCGGTCACCCGACGGACCGTCTGGTCGGAGGAGGTAGCGCTTATTCATGATAAGGAGGCGGGTTACTCGCCGCCGGCGGAAGAGGGCATGGCCTACTATGCCCACGAATGGCGCGACAGGATCGCCGCCGTCTTCGAGGCATGTGCGCGCGACGGCACGCCTTATGATGAAGAAATGGAGATAATCACCGCGCGCGGCCGGCGGCGTTGGATACGTACGACCGGGGAGGCGGTGCGCGACCGGGCGGGGCGGATCATTCGCGTTCAGGGCGCCTTCCAGGACATCACGGAGCGCCGGCAGGCGGAGCAATCGTTGCGCGAGAGTGAAGAGAAGATGCGCAGCATCTTCCGAGTGGCGCCGACCGGCATCGGAATCGTCCGCGACAGGATGCTGCTCGATGCAAATCCCCGTGTCTGCGAAATGACGGGGTACACGCGGGACGAGCTGGTCGGGCAGAGCGCCCGGATGCTTTATCCAACCCAAGAAGACTTTGAGTTTGTCGGGCAGGAGAAGTATCGGCAGATTGCCGAGCACGGCAGTGGGCAGGTGGAGACGCGCTGGCAGAGGAAGGACGGCTCCTGCATCGACATCCTGCTGGCATCGACTCCGATTGATCTTGAAGACCGGTCCAAAGGGGTGATTTTCACCGCCCTGGATATTACCGAGCGCAAGCGCGCGGAGGAGGAGCTGCAGAAGCTGGCGGCGATCGTGAAACACAGCGCAGAGCTTGTCAATCTGGCGGCCATGGATGGACAGATGGTTTTCCTGAATGAGGCCGGCGCCCGGCTGCTGGGCATAGAACCCGCCGAGGCCAAGGGCAGGAACATCATGGATATCATCCCTGCCGAGTTAATGGGGTTGGTGCAGCAGGAACTGTGGCCCGCGCTGCAGCAAGGCCGAACCTGGCAGGGCGAATTGCGGTATCGCAACCTGAAGACCGGACGCCAGACCGACTGCCAGGCCATGTGTTTCACCATTAAGGACCCCGAGACCGGCAAGCCTTTGTACGCCGCCAATATCTCGCTGGACATCACGGAGCGCAAACGGGCCGAGGCGGAGCGCGAGAAGCTGCAGGCACAACTGTTGCAGGCGCAGAAGATGGAGTCGGTTGGCCGGCTGGCGGGCGGCGTCGCCCACGATTTCAACAACACGTTGCAGGCCATTCTCGGCCATGCGGAGATGGCCATGGAGCAGATGAACCCGGCCCAACCGCCGTACACCGACCTGGCGGAAGTTCGCAAGGCGGCCGAGCGTGCCGCGGCCGTCACGCGGCAACTCCTGGCCTTCGCCCGCAAGCAGACGGCCGCGCCCAAGTTGCTCGATCTGAACGCGAGCGTGGAAGGAATACTCAAGATGCTGCGCCGGCTTATCGGGGAGGACATTGATTTGGCCTGGCTTCCTGGCAAAGGCCTGGGACTGGTCAAGATGGACCCCTCGCAGGTTGACCAGATACTGGCGAACCTGTGCGTGAACGCCCGGGACGCCATCGCCGGCGTTGGCAAGGTAACCATTGAAACGGGGGCCGTGACCTTTGAGGAAGCCTACTGCGCTACGCACGCCGGCTTCCTGCCCGGCGACTACGTGCTGCTGGCCGTGAGCGACAACGGCTGCGGGATGGACGAGCACACCCTGGACAACATCTTCGAGCCGTTCTTCACTACGAAGGACGTGGGGCAGGGCACGGGTCTGGGGCTGGCCACGGTCTACGGCATCATGAAGCAGAACGACGGCTTTATCAACGTCTACAGCGAACCGGGGCGGGGCACCACGTTCAAGCTTTACCTGCCGCAACAGGGCGGCACGCCGGAGCAGTTCCCTGAGCAGACTGAAGCGGCTGAGACCGCGGCGCGCGGCCACGAGACCGTCCTGTTGGTGGAGGACGAACCGGCCATACTGAAGGTGGCGGCCATGATGCTGAAGGAACTGGGGTACACCGTGCTGGCGGCGTCATCGCCGAGCGAGAGTCTGCGGCTGGCCCAGGCGCATCCCGGCGAAATCGATCTGCTCATGACGGACGTGGTCATGCCGGAGATGAGCGGTCTAGACCTGGCCAAGAAGCTCCTGGCCGATCATCCGAAGCTGAAACACGTTTTCGTGTCCGGCTACACCGCCAACGTCATTGCCCACCACGGCGTGCTGGAGCCCGGGGTTCACTTCGTGCAGAAGCCCTTCACCATGAAGGAGTTGGCGGCGAAGATCAGGCACGTACTGGACCATGGGTGAACCGGCAGTTCGCCACAGGATGGACCGTGGCGTATGGTGTCCGCAGCAAACGTGGGGATTCCGCGGCGTTCTCGGCGTTCAACGTTGGCCAGCCGCCGCGGCCGACTGCTAGGGGGTGGTGCCCGTCACCTTGGCGTCGTCCGGGATCTCGAACTTGAAGCGGTCGGCGCTGATATCCACGTTGACCTTGAGGTCCTTCAAGAGCAATGAACGGGTCAGATGGCCCCTGGGGTCGTAGGTTTCGGACTTGACCTGAATACCGT
The DNA here is from genome assembly GCA_964550375.1 of uncultured Planctomycetales bacterium. Taxonomy (GTDB): domain Bacteria; phylum Planctomycetota; class Phycisphaerae; order UBA1845; family Fen-1342; genus JAAYXS01. The sequence continues at coordinate 24,116 of CAZJYX010000003.1, forward strand.
GCTGTTTGTGGAAGTAGATGAACTGCCGGCCGCTGGGCGGCAAGTTGTCCATGGGCTTCAGGCGCATCTCGAACACGTAGCACTCAGCGCCGTTGACCTGGGCGTCCGGCGCCAGCTTGATATCGAAGAATTTGCCGAACTGCTCGAAGTAGCCCTCGGGGGAGTACGTCTGGAGCGCCGGGGCACGGCTCTTCTCCACCGTCTTCTGGCCATCTTCCTCAGTCAGGACGTACTGGAACTCGCCGTCGGACACCGTGGTGATCGTGGCGGTCTTGGTGGTAGTCTGGCCGCGGGCGGCCTTGGTCTCGGTGCGCGTGTTCACGGAGCGCATCAGGGCCTTCTCGCCCTGGCGCTGCCATTCGATCGGTCCCGCCGTAGTCGTTTTCTGTCCGCGTGCGGGGTGGAACATGAAGTCGTTCAGGGTCTGGACGTGGGCGGTATACGACTGGACCTGGGCGAAGCGCTGCGCCAGCTCCCTGGTTGCCTTATCCACGGCTTCATCGGCGACCGCCGTGACGCCAAGACCTGCAAGCACGGCTGCGACTGCCTGCACACGCGTTTTCCAGAGCATGGCCACGTCTCCCATAGCAGTGCTGATCCCCATTTCCTGTCACAGCAACTGAAGTAATAATAGGTGAAAAGCAGACCCGGTCGCAAGGTGAATCCATGGCAGCCGGCCTGTGCGCCTCGCCCGGCATCACGGCGCCGTCATAGTGCTGATGCGCGGCGCGGCACGCGGCTGTCCGCCGCGGTAGGCGTAGTCGGCGTTGGTGAGAAGCTGGTCCAGGGCGGCCTGGACGTCCAGCGGGCTGCGGAACGCCGCCGGCGGCAATGCCAGGCAGTCACCTCGGTTGGCGAAGCGGCGGACCGAGCCGTCTCTGAAGAGCACATTGGCCACGCGGGCGCCGTGATTGGCGTGCCACATCGACCCCCGCCCGAGGCTGTTGGTGTCCAGCGCCAGGGCTTCGACCGGAACCACGTGCGTGCCGACCACGTTCTCTCCGAGGCGATCCAGACGGCCGGTCGCCGCGTCCGCGGGCAGCCAATCCAACTGGCGGTATATGTATGAGCCGTAGGCCGGCTTGTCCGTGCCGATCTTGACTGATTCGCGCGCCAGGTTGAACGTGTCGTCGCCCGGGCAGAAAAAGACCTCCGGCTGCGGACATTCGCGTCGCAGCAGCGGGCCGGCGCCGATGAACTGGCGTGGGTTGGCCGCACCAGTGCCGATCCAGAGCTGGTTGGTCGCCACGCCGTTGTGGGAGAAATCCCAGAACGGCTGGTCGTCCGCCGGCTCCGGGCCGCGCGGAATGAAGCCGCGATTGTCGTGTGCGTAGGTGTGGACGGCCGCCCCGATTTGCCGCAGGTTGCCGGCACAGACCACCAGGCGACTGGCGGCGCGCGCCTGGCCCAATCCGGGGAGCAGCATGGCCACCAGCAGCGTGCTGATTGCGACTACGACCAGCAGCTCCACCAACGTAAAGCCGGGCCGGTCGGTGCTGCGGTAGCGCGCGGTATGCAGGTTTCTGTTGCGCATTGGCGGTATTGGCAGCCGCGCCCGCAGGAATCTCATGCGCGGGCGGTTGGCTCGCGTGTTATCAGCGCGGATTCTACGCCCGGCGGCCGTCTTGGGCGATGGTAGGCTGTGTGCAGCGTAGCGTCCTACAATCGGCGTGCCAGCACGAACTCGGCCATGGCGCTCAGGCTGTCCCGGGCGGGTGAGGGGGGCAGGCACTGCAGCGCGGCGCGGGCCTCGTCCACATAGCCGGTCGCCACCCCCAGGGCGGAGTCGACGCAGCCGGCGGATCGCAGCAGGTCCGCCAGGCGCCGCCGGACGGACGGTGCGTCCGTGCCTAGCAAGGCGAGCAGTTCGACCCGGCGCGCTTCGCCGTTGGCGCCGTCCATGTAGTGAATCAGCGGCAGGGTGACCTTGCCCAGGCGCGCGTCGCGCCCTAGCGACTTGCCCACCTCGGCCTCGTCGCCCACCACGTCGAGCACGTCGTCCACGATCTGGAAGGCGACGCCCAGCGATTCGCCGAAGATGCGCATACGTTCCACGCCGGCCAGGTCCACTTCGGCGAACGCCGCGCCCAACAGGCAGCAGGCCCCGAGCAAGGCGGCCGTTTTGCGCCGGATGATGTCGAGATAGTCGTCAGCGCGTAGGTCGAGGTTGTGGCGGTTGGCCACCTGCATCATCTCGCCTTCGCAGATCGTGTTCGTCGTGGCGCCGATGACCTGGGCGGCATACTGCGAATCAAGCCGGCTGCACAGGTGGAAGGCATGCGAGATCAGGAAATCCCCCATCAGGACGGCCCGCTCGTTGCCCCACAGGCGGTTCACGGTGGCAGCGCGGCGCCGCACGTCCGCCTCGTCGAGCACATCGTCATGCACGAGCGTGGCGATGTGCACCAGTTCCACGACGGCGGCCAGCACATGATGCTCCGGACGCACCGCACCGCAGGCCCGCGCCGTGAGCAGCAATAGGGCCGGCCGCAGCAATTTGCCGTGGAACTGGGCCACATGCCCGCACAGATCGGAGATGAATCCCTGGTCGCTGATCAACTCGTCGTGGAGGACCGTGCGGCAGGACTCCAAATCGGCGGCGACCGGCGCATACAACTCGGCTAACCGCAGCGTCCCGGCTCCATGACTCACACGCACCCGCGGCTCCTCCAGGCAGCATTTGTTGCTTCCAGTTTTCTGCCGCACGCCGGCGGTGTCCAGTCTCCTTTGAAGCTTTCAGAACGATTGAAACTGCGACCCAGGCGTGTGGCCGGCGGCGGGATGGATCCGTAACAGCAGTAATGACAATGTTTTATAGTGGCCTACTGGTAACTGTTCATTTCGTGGGCCGTTGCAATCCATCGCTGTCGGTGTGGTGGGGCCGCCCCGATTCCGCCGTGTCGTTCCCCTTCTGCTGCGCGCGGGCCGACTGTGCCGCTCAGTTCATCTTCCATTCGGCGGCGGGGCTTTGCGTGCGGCGATTGCGCAGTACGGCGGCCAGTGTGCGCAGTTGCTCGGTCAAGAGCGTGGTCCGCGCGGTGGCGTCCAGTTCGGCCAGCAGGCACTGGCGTAGCTCGGCGTCCACGGGCAGGCCGCTGGCTATCAGATCGGTGATTTCACCCAGCTCGAGGGCCGTATCCAGCAGCTTGAGCCAGTACTCCTGGATCTCGCTACCGCCGACGGGTTCGGTCTGGACGGTTTGCCGCAGGTCGGCCCGCAGGCGGGCCTGATCCTCGGCGGCGCTGCCGGCGGCACAGGTCAGAGGCCGGATGCGCGCGACGCGGTACGGCTTTTGCGGTAGTTCCTCGATGATCCTGGCGCGTGCCACGCCCCGCAGCAGGATGTTGAAGTTGCCGTCGGCGAGCTGTTCGGAGGCGATGATCTGCCCCACGCCGATGACAGTGTGAATTGGCGCGCGGCGCGTGTGGTAGTGTGGCTCGAAGCCGTGCTTGAGCAGGGCGACGCCAATAGTTCGCGCGCCGGCCAGGGCATCGGCGGTCATGTCGCGGTAGCGCGGCTCGAAGATGTGCAGCGGCAGGACGGCGCGCGGGAACAGCACGACTTCCGGCAGCGGGAAGAGCGGCAAGGTCGTTGGGATGTAGATCGACTCTCCGTCCATACGGCCATCGCCCTCAGCCTGCGGACGCTGTCCCCTGATCAATTATAGGTGTTTACGGCGGGCCGCAAGAGCCGCGCGAACACTGGCGCTGCCGGTTGTGGTCAGGGCGCCACCGCGTCAGGGCCGAACTTGCAGGCTCTTAAGCAGGACCGCGGCGGTGCGCGGCGGCCGGCCCAGCAGATGCGTCAGGTGATAATTCTGCAGGGTGAACCAGGCGCGGGCGTCACCGGTGGCGGGCGTGGTGTCCAGCAATCCCGGCGGCAGGCGGCGTTTCTCGACGTAGTGCAGCTCGCAGTCGCGGCACAGCAGTCCGCCGGCCGTAGCGCTGAAGTACGGCGCCGCGCCGCGTGGCCGGCGCTTGCCGCAACCGACGCATTGTTCCAGGTTGGGGGCGTAGCCCAGCGCGATCAGCAAGTCGGCCTGGAAGCAGGCCAGCACGACTGGCGGGTCCGCCGGGCCGGCCAGGCTTGTCAGCGTGCGCAGCAGGGCGGCGAAGAGGGTTGGATGGGGGTCCAGTTCCTCGGTCAGGGCCGCGACCAACTCGGCGGCGTAGAGGCCGCCGTAGAGCCGGCCAAGCTCGCGCCGCAGGTCGGCGAACGCATCGCGCTGCTTCCATTCCGTGAGCGTGCCGAGCTGCGCGTCGCCGCGGGCCGGCACATAGCTCAGGTCGCCGTATTCAAGGCCGTCCAGTCCGACGGCGAAGCGTTTGGCCGTGCCGCGCCGCGCGCCCTTGGCGATCAGGCGCACAAGGCCGCGTTGGGCGGTGAAGAGCGTGACGATCTGCGAGGTCTCCGAGTACTCGGTCAGCCGCAGAACGATGGCCTGATCCTGTTCCGTGGGCATGGGGCCTTTCATCGCAAGCGGCGCGGGCTGGTGGTGGCCGGCGCCGCGGATAGAATAGCGACTCCGGCGCAGCAAGTGGCCACGCCCGCCGACAATGGTGAACAGCGGCATGAACACGCCATCACTGGACGAATTCATCGATCGCCGGGTAGTGCTGGACACGCCGGGCTCGCTGCTGTACATCGGGCGGCTGGTGGCCTGGAGTGAGCAGGGCTACTGGTTGGCCGATGCCGACGTGCACGACTGTCGCGACGGCCATGCCTCGCCCGAGGAGTACGCCAACACGGCCCACGAGTTGGAGAAGACCGGCGCGCGCCACATCAACCGCCGGCGCGTGTTCGTGGATCGGCAGGCGATTGTCAGCATTTCGGCGCTGGACGACGTTGTGACCGACGGGCTCAGTGACGATCAAGGACCGTGGATGGCATGAAACTGACGCACATTCGCCAACGCTTGCGGCCGCGCTACCGCTTCGCCACCTCGCAAGGGGGGGTCGATGAACTGGACACGATCGTCGTGCGAATCGAGCACGACGGGACGGTCGGGTATGGCGAGGTCGTGCCCTCGGCGCTTTACGGGCAATCGCTGGAGACGTCGGAGGCGGCCCTGGACGCCATGGCCGCTGAGCTCGGCGACGACCCATTCGCGCTGGAGTCCGTCCTGGCGCGCCTGGTTGACCGGCATGATGACCAGCGCGCGGCCATGGCCGGCGTCGATTCGGCACTCCATGACTGGGTCGGCCGGCGCCTGGATGTGCCGGTGTGGCGCCTGCTGGGGCTGGACCGGCCGCGCACGCGGACCACTTTCACCATCGGCGTGGCAGGGATGGACGAGGTGCGCGTCAAGGTCGCCGAGGCATTGGCCGCCGGCTACGAGGCGCTCAAGGTCAAGGTGGGGGTTGAGCACGATCACGAGACCCTGACGCTCATTCGTGAGAGTTTCGATGGCCCGCTGGTGCTTGATGCCAATCAGGCGTGGTCGCCGAGCGAGGCAGCCGACCGCATCCGCGCCCTGGCGCAGTACCAACCGGCCATGATCGAGCAGCCGCTGCACGCTGCGGACTGGCGGGAGTTGGCCAAGCTGCGCGAGTTGGGTGTGGCCCCGATCTTTGCCGACGAGAGCTGCGAGCGGCCGGCCGACGTGGTGCGTTTGCACGGCTACGTTGACGGCGTGAACATCAAGTTCACGAAGTGCGGCGGGATCCGCGAGGCGCTGCGCATGATCACGTTGGCGCGCGGCCTGGGTATGCAGACCATGCTGGGGTGCTTCGTCTCCAGCAGCCTGGCGATCGCGCCGGCCCTCACGCTGGCCAGCCTGGTTGATCTGGCCGATCTGGACGGGCACCTGCTTCTGGCGCACGACCCGTTCGAGGGGATTGAGCGGCGCGGCGGAGTTATCACGCTGTCCGACCGGCCCGGCTTGGGGGTTGTGCCTGCTGTCTGAATATTTGACGAACATCAGTGGCGCGGCACGCACGAATCCGGCGTCCCGCTTGGCCTGGAATGGACCCGGGGTGGAAATAGAATAGGGGTATGGCGACAAGCATTCCCGGGCCCAGCGTTGCGACCGCCCTGGCCAGGAGTACGGCCGGCGGCGATTCCGCGGAGCAACTCGTCGCACAGATTCAGGCCGGCCTGGCTGGTCAGCCGGCGGATCTGTGCTTCCTGTTCGCGAGCGCCCATTTCGAGGATCAGCTTGCGCCCCTGGCCGAGCACGTGTACGAGCGTTTGGGGACCCGGGCACTGGTGGGCCTAACCGCCGAGGGCATCATCTGCCAGGATCGGGAGTATGAGAGCCAGCCCGCGCTGGTGGTCTGGGCCGCCCGGCTGCCGGGAACGAGGGTGCTGTCCTTTCACCTTTCGGAAGAGGATGTCGAGCAGCTCGATACGCCGGAGCTGCTGCGCGAGCATCTGGGCGTTCCCGCGGACGCTCATCCGAGCTTCGTGTTGCTGGCCGAGCCGTTCAGCTTCAGCGCCACGCCGGCTTTGCTGAACCTGCTGGAGCGGCTGGACTTGGCCTATCCCGGGTGTCAGGTGCTGGGCGGCTTGGCGTCGGCGGGCGAGGAGCCCGGTCAGAATCGCATCATTTTTGACGGGCACACTTTGCGGCACGGCCTGGTCGGGGTGGCCCTGTGGGGTGACACGCGCGTGGACGCCGTGGTTTCGCAAGGCTGCCGGCCGATCGGCGCGGTTAAGGTAGTGACGCGGGCCGACGGCAACATCATCTACGAGCTGGGCGGCCAGGCGCCCTTGGAGGTAGTCAAGCAATTGCTCGTCGAGGCTGCGCCGCAGGACCGGCGACTGTTGCGGCGGCGCGGCTTGCTGTTGGGCTGCGTGGCCAACGAGTATCAGCAGAAATTCGCGCGTGGCGATTTCGTAATCCGCAACCCGCTGGGTTTTGACCCGACCTCCGGCGCCATGGCAGTCAACGATCTCATTCGCATCGGGCAAACCGTGCAGTTTCACGTGCGTGACGAGGCTTCCGCGTCGGAGGATCTGGAGGGGCTGTTGGCGGCGCGTCATAGCCGACCGGCGGTGGGGGCACTGCTGTTTACCTGTAATGGGCGGGGGACGCGCATGTTTCGGGAGCAGAGCCACGACGCCCGGGCCATCCACGCGGCCTGTGGCGACCTGCCGGTGGCGGGCTTCTTCGCGGCCGGCGAGATCGGGCCGGTCGGCCGCCGGACCTTCGTGCATGGTTTCACCGCCAGCATCGGGTTCTTCGGCCCGCGCGAGCCGCGCGCCGATGACTGAGAATTCTCCCCAGGAATGTCCGGCCGGCGCGCCGCGGGGCCAGGGTTTCCCGCGCCGACTGCGCGTCCGCCGGCGGCCGGAGTTCGAGCGGGCCTTCGCGCAAGGCCTGCGCTGCGGCGATGCCTGCCTGACGATGTGGGCGGTGCCGAACGACCTGGGGCACGCGCGGCTGGGGCTGGTAGTGGGGCGGCGCTTTGGCGGGGCGGTACAGCGCAACCGTGTGAAACGGCTTCTGCGTGAGGCTTTTCGCCTGACGCGCCACCGCTTGCCGGCGGGGCTTGATCTTCTGTGTGCGCCCCGTCCCGGTGCGGGCATCAGCCTGGCGGACTGTGTACAATCGCTCACGCGCCTGGCGGCCCGGCTGGAACAGCAGTTGATCCGGCGCGGCCACGGGCCCCGGCCGTGAGTAAGGCCACACGATCCGCAGCGGGTCAGTTATGTCCGGTGAGCGCCCCATTCTCATTCTCACCGCCTCGGCTGGTGCCGGGCATACCATGGCCGCCCGGGCGGTTGCCGCAGCCACGACGGCCGAGGCGCCGGGCGAGCGGTTGGAAGTGCATGACGTGCTGGCCTGGGGTACGGCTTTGTTCCGCCGGCTGTATGGCGGCGGCTATGCAGCCATCATTCGCCACGCGCCGGCCCTGATGGGCTGGCTCTATGACCGTGTTGATTGCAGCTCGCGGGGACTCGGCGAGCGTGGTCGCCGGCTGGTGCAGGAGTGCTTCATCGGCCCGATTGCGCGCCACTTGCTGCGCCGCAACCCCAAGCTGGTGATCAACACGCACTATCTGCCGGCCGAGATTATCGCGAACCTGCGGCGGCGCGGTCGGCTGGACTGCCCGCAAGTGATCGTGACGACTGACCTCGAGACGCACCGCATCTGGGTGCAGGAGCCGGCCGAACGCTACTACACCGCCACTGAGCTGGGCGGCGCGTACCTGGCGACCTGGGGTGTGCCGCCCGAGCACATCCGGACCACAGGTATTCCGGTGCGGCCGGCGTTCGCCGAGGTGCTGACGCCGGGTGCGGCGCGGGCGCGCGTGGGGTTGGATCCGGAGCGGCCGGTGGTGCTGCTGCTCTGCGGCGCGCTGGGGATGGGGCCGGCGGAGGCGGCGCTGCGCCAATTGGTGGAATTGCCGCCGGACACGCAGATTGTCGCCGTTGCAGGCCGCAACGAACGGCTACGGCGGCGCCTGACCGCGTTGGCCGGCCCGGCCGGCCGACGGGTCAGCGTGATCGGCTTCACGGAGCGCGGGCACGAGTACATGCGGGCGGCCGACGTGGCCGTGACGAAGCCCGGCGGACTGACGGTGTCTGAAGCGTTGGTGTGTCACCTGCCGCTCGTGCTGCTTGATCCGATTCCGGGCCAGGAGACGCGGAACAGCGATTACCTGCTGGAGCATGGCGCGGCGTGGAAGGTCAATAACGTGCGTCTGCTGCGTTACCGTGTGAACGAGTTGCTGAGTGCGCCGGAGCGGGTGGTCCGGATGCGGGCGGCGACCGCGGCGCTGGCCAGGCCGTGCGCGGCGCGCGATATCGCCCGGGACGCGCTGGGCCTGCTGGGCCGGTCTGAGTGGGTCGGTTTGACAAACCCGGCGGCTGCACAAGAATCGGCTGGCGGTCCGGGTTGAATGCGGGCCTGTCCGGGCGAGCCGCCTGGGAAGCTGGCGTATGAAGTTTCTCGTCGCGATTCCGGTGTACAACGAGCAGCGCTACCTGGCGCGCGTTCTGGATGCCGTCCGCGCGCATGCGGCCGATGTGCTGGTCATTGATGACGGCTCGACGGACGCCACGCCGGCGTTGCTGGCCGGCCGGCCGGAAGTACGCACGGTGCGACACGCCGAGAACCGCGGCTACGGCCAGAGCCTGATAGACGCGTTTCGGGTGGCGGCGCGTAGCGGCTATGACTGGGTTATCTCGATGGACTGCGACGAGCAGCACGAGCCGGCCGAGATTCCGGATTTCCTGGCGGAGATGGCCCGCGCTCAGGCCGACGTCATCAGCGGTTCGCGCTACCTGCGGGATTATCCCGGCGATGATCCGCCGCCGGCCGAGCGGCGCCAGATCAACCACATAGTCACACTCATGCTCAACCAGGTGCTGGGCCTGCGGCTGACTGACTCGTTCTGCGGCTTCAAGGCGTATCGCGTGGCGGCCATGGCGGCCCTGACGCTGGATGAGCCGGGGTATGCTTTTCCCCTGCAATTCTGGGCCCAGTGTGCGCGCGCGGGTCTGCGCATCGCCGAGATCCCGGTGCGCCGCATCTACCGTGATGCCAGCCGGGAGTTCGGTGGGACGCTGGATGATCCGAGCGCCCGGCTGCGGCATTACCTGGCAGTGTTCGTGCGCGAGTTGCAGCGCCAGGAGGGCGCTGTGCGCGGCGCACCGACGTGCTGCCATTGTTCGCAGGCGCTATGAGCTGGCAGGCCAGGCTCGCGGTTCCGGCTGAACACTTGGGTGTGCTGGTTGCACCCGCGGCGGGGGATATTCACGGGAATCTGGGTCGGCCGCCGGCGAAGGAGTTGCAGCGGCTGAGCCTCTTGGGGCGGCCGGTCTCAGTCTGGCGCGCAGCGCTGCGCGCGCAGTTGGGCTTGGGCGACCCGGTGATTGGTACCGGTCACCAGGCCGAGTTCTTCCATGCCGGTGTCTTCGCCAAGCTTGTGGCGGTCAGTGCGTTGGCTCGGCAGTGTGGCGGCAACTCGGTGTTCCTGCTCGTTGATTCGGACTTGCCCAGGAGTGGGTCTCTGCGCGTGCCGGAGATCACGCCGGATGGCCTGCGCTGCGCGGAGCTCCAATTGCCCGGTAGCGATCCGCTGCGGCCGGTGGAAGGCCAGCGGGCGGCGTCTCGTACGGCTTGGCAAGACTTCTTTGCCGGCATCGCGGCGCGCTGTGCGCACTACGAAGCCGACCTGCTGCGGTCGTTCGCGGAGGCGTGGCTGAGTTGTGCGGCCGGGCCGGTGGATTTCTGCGACGCGCTGGGGCGCGGGCTGGGTGACGTCGCGCGGACGCTCGGCTTGGCGGATGTCCAGATGATTCGTGTGTCGCATTTCTGCCAGACGGCGGCCTTTCGCGCGTTCGCGGCCGAGTTGCTCATGAAGGCGCAGCGTTCCGGCGAGTGTTACAACGCGGCGCAGGCGGCTTATCGCGCCCGGCACCGGGTGCGCACGGCCAATCGGCCGGTGCCGCCCCTGTTGTTGAGTAGCGAACGAGCCGAGGTCCCGCTGTGGGTGTATCGCGACAACGGTTCGCGCGCTCGGCTATACGTGGCGGCCCGCCCGGACCACATCGACCTGTTCGCGGATCAGCAGCCGATTGGCAGTTTGGCCACGGCCGAACTGGCCGATCCTGACCGGCACGCGGTCCCCTGGCCGGTTGAAGAGGCCGGCTGGCGGTTACGGCCGCGGGCCTTGGCCTTGGCGGCCTGCGCCCGGCTACTGCTGGCGGACCTGTTCGTGCAGGGGGTCGGGGGCGCGCAGTACGACGAGATCACGGACGACTGGCTGGAGCGGTTCCTGGGTGTTGGTGCCGCCCCGTATTGCTGCGTGAGCGCGACGCTGCACCTGCCATTGCCGCGCAGTGGGGTGGGCGTGGCGGAAGTGCGCGCCGCCCGGCGTGCCTGTCGGGACGCGTGCTTCAACCCGCAGCGCCACTTGCCCGACCTGTCGGAGTCCCTGCTTAACGAGCGCGCCGCCCTGATCCGCCGCTCAGACGAACTGCGCCGGCGGGACCGCCGGGCGCGGGCGGAGCGCCGCGCGGTCTTCACGCGGATTCGCGAGGTCAACGAGCAGTTGCTGGATTGCCACCCCGGGCGGGTGGCGGAACTGCACCGACTGGCCGATGTGCTTGAGCGGCAATGGCGGCAGGACCAGCTTGCGCTTGACCGCGAGTACTTCGTGGCGCTGCACGCCAGACGCGACCTGGAGGAACTGGTCAGCCGCCTGGCCGAGCAGCTTGACGCCCGGCATGTTGTGGTGCCGGAAGCGCGGTGAGCTGCGGGCGGCGCTTATGGCCAATGGGCCTTGGGCTCGTCGGTGCCCTGATAGGCGAGAATCACGGCGCGGCCGTGGCCGCCGGCTCCCAGTCCGATGAGCTTACTGCCTGCGCTGTCGTAGATCATCAGCAGGCCTGATCCGTCGCGCACGCCGCCCAGCGCGACACTATCCCTGCCGTGCTGGTTGTACGTCGAGAGCAGCCCGGCGCCGTCGTCCGTCGCCGAGACGTCAAACAGTCGGTGGCCGCGGTTGTTGCGCGTTTCGATCCAGCCGCCGTGCTCCCAGCCCATCAGCGTCACCACGGGCACGCCGGCCTCGTTCACGACCTCGAAGCGACGGGCCCGGATGACGTCGGGAACGGCGGAGTGCGTCGCGGGCGGCGGGGCGGCCTGACCCATCAGCAAGATGGTGCCGGCGGTCACGATCAGTCCCATTAAGCCGAGCTTCAGCGTACGATTCTGTCGTTCCAGACGCGTCAGGCGTTGCTCTACGGTCATGACTGGCTCCCGGAGGTGACCGGCCGCGTTTCGCCGCCCAGGGCGGGCGGGCTATTGCAGCGCAGTCTATCCGCTTGGCACAAGCTGGTCCTGAGCCGGGATGTAAGAATAGGACAGGGCGGCCCACCGTGAACGCCGTTCGGCGGTGCGGCCACCCTGTACCCCGAAAGGAAGAACCGAAGAGAGGTGAAGTACCCTGAGGCTGGGAGGCACCCCTCCTCATTATGCTTTATTCCAATTGTTCCGGGCTCCAGGCAAGGTGCCGAACAGATACTGCCACCGGGGGAGATTGGGGGGACGGGATGTTATCGGGCGTCATCCCGCGGTGCGGGTTTCGCGCCGGCCGCTATCCGACGCAGCCGGCGGAGGTTACGCACGTCCCACGATCCGCCGCGCGCGTCCGTTTCCTTGGGCGTCTCAAGTATCATTGGTAGTCCGATAAAGCGCGCGTCCTGCAAGACGTGGCGGAAGCCGGCCGTACCGATGTGGCCGTGGCCGACGTGCGCATGGCGGTCCCGGCGGGAGCCGCACGGCGCGGCACTATCGTTCAGGTGCCAGCAGCGAATGCGGCTCAGTCCGATCGCGCGCTGGGCCTCGGCGATCATGGCGTCGTAGCCGGCGGGTTGGCGGAGGTCATAGCCGGCCGCAAAGACGTGGGAGGTATCCACGCATACGCCGACGCGCTGTGGGGCGGCCAGCAGCCCGATAATCTCGCCTAGCTCCGCGAAAGTCGCACCGAGCGTGGCACCCGCGCCGGCGGTGGTTTCGAGCAGGGGCTGCACGGTGAGGTCCGGGTGCGCGTCGAAGATCTGGTCCAGGGCTTTGGCCACGTGGCGGATGGCTGCGGAGCGGCGTGCGGTCGTGGCCGAGCCCGGGTGCACGACCAGGTAAGGTATTCGCAGCGTCTGGCAGCGCAGCAGTTCCTGGGCGAAGGCTTCCCGGCTGCGCTGCCACAGCCGGCGGTCCGGCGAGGCCAGGTTGATCAGGTAGGTGGCGTGTGCCACGGGCGGGCCGCTAAGGCCGGGCAGCAGCTCGAACCAGCGGGTGAGGTCGTCCGGCTGCAGGGGGGCGGCCAGCCATTGCCGCTGGTTCTTGACGAAGAGTTGAACCGTGTCGCAGCGCAGCGCCAATGCGGCTTCGAGCGCGCGGTGGACGCCACCGGCAATCGACATGTGCGCCCCGAAGCAGTGCGCGCGCCGGTCGGGCGTCGCGCGGGACGGCCGGGCTCTTTTGACCTTGGTCATCACGGCCTATCTAATGGGCGTGATGGACGCGGTCAAACCAGCAACGTCTGTGGGAAATGGTGCCAGCGCGAAGCTGATTCTGGCGTCGGCCAGTCCGCGCCGGCAAGCGTTGCTGCGGGAGATGTTGCCGCATTTCGATGTTACCGCTTGTCAGCGGGCAGAGCCGCAACACAAACCCGCGGGCCTGAGTGCGTTGGCGTGGGTTCAGGCGTTGGCGTACTACAAGGCGCGGGGGGTGGCGGAGGCGCAGCCGGGACGCTGGGTGCTGGGGGCCGACACGATCGTTGTCTGTGGGGAAAGCCTGCTGGGCAAGCCAGCGGACGAGGCGGACGCCGCCCGGATGCTCGCGCTGCAGGCCGGGCGACCGAGCGTGGTGATTACCGGGGTGTGCCTGATGCGCATGGGTGGCACGGTGCAGCGGCTGTTCCTGGTGGACAGTACGCGCGTCTGGATGCGGGCCGACCCGCAGGAGGTGGCGGCTTATCTGCGCAGCGGCGATTGGCAGGGCAAGGCGGGGGCGTACGGGATCCAGGATGTCGGCGACCGGCTGGTGGAGCGCATCGAAGGCAGCTTCTCGAACGTCGTGGGGTTGCCGGTGGAGCGGCTCGCGCATGTGCTGCGCCGGGCTCGCATTCTGACCTGAGCGGCCGGGAATGCCGTACAGCCATGGTCCGGAAGCATGAGCGTAGGTGGGGGTTGCGGCCGCATGGCCGCCGCGGGGGACGACCGCATGGTCACAGGCGCAGCAGCGGCTATACTCAACCGTGGCGCCGGCCCGCGGCCCATATTAACTGGCCGGCTAGAAGGGCATACAGTATCATCGGCGTGGAGTGAACGGCAGCGTATGCGTGGACGATAGGGCCTGTGCGGTCCGGCCGTCCCGATCGGCGGGTGCCAGTGTGCGCTGGACGCGCCGGGGGTGGCCCTGAACAGCGGTAGGCGATATGAGCTCGCGACTCGATTCAGCCCTGGGCGAATACCTCAAGCAGATCAAGAAGTACAATCTGCTTACGGCCGAGGAAGAACGCGAACTCGGTGCGCGGATCCAGGCCAGCGCGCAAGCCCAGGAGCGCTATGCCCAGGGGGAGATCACGGTCGCCGAGTGTGAGCGCATCTGTACTGATGCGGCCGAGGCCCGCGAACACCTGGCCCAGGCGAACCTGCGCCTGGTCATCAGCGTGGCCAAGAACTTCCGCAACCGCGGGTTGCCGATGGAGGACCTGGTCAACGAGGGCAATGTCGGCCTGATGAATGCCATCGATCGTTTCGATCCGACGGTCGGCTCGCGTTTCAGCACCTACGCCGGCTACTGGATCGACCAGGCCATTAGGCGGGCGGTGCAGAACGCCTCGCAGATGATCCACATCCCCAGCTACCTGATGGAGCAGATCGGGCAGATGAAGCTGGCCATGCGTGAGCTGGAGGAGCAGCTCGGCCGCCACCCCAGCATGCAGGAGCTGGCCAAGCACATGGACATCACGGCGCGCAAGGCCGACGCCATCTCCCAGGCCATCAAGGCCTGCACGACGCGGACGCAGGATGCCGGCGCCGAGGGCGAGACGTCGCTGACCGAGGCCCTGCCCGACACCAGGACGCCCCAGCCCTACGAGGCGGTTTTCTCACAGTCGGACGCCGACTTCGTCAGCCAGATGCTCTCGCGCATCACCGACCGCGAGGCGCTGGTACTCAAGCTGCGCTACGGCCTGACGCGCCGCGACGGCAAGCGCATGACACTGAAGGAGATCGGCGAGGCCGTCGGGCTGACGCGCGAGCGCGTGCGGCAAATCGAAAAAGAGGCGACGCGCAAGCTGATGGACTACGTCAAGGAATACCTGTAGCCGCAGCGTTGCGCGATACTGACGCGGCCCTCCCATTGCCTGCCGGCGGGGAGGGCCGCGTTGTATAATCGGGTGTGTGACTGTGCGGAGCGCTGGCATGCCGACCTATCGATGTGCCATCTGTCAGAGCGCGGTGGAGTACGCGGGCGTGCTGCCCCCGCGCTACCCCTTCTGCAGCGAGCGCTGCCGGCTGGTTGACCTGGGCAAGTGGTTCCGCGAGCAATACACAATCGATCGCGAGCAGGGCGCGGAGGACATGGGCGACATCGAAGGGCCCGCAGGCGAAGGTGCCGCCTGGCCGGTTCCGCCTGAACCGACCGACCGCAACTAATGCCGGAAATGCCGCGTGCCCGTGAAGAGCATGGCGATGCTGCGCTCGTTGCAGGCGTCAATCACCTGGGCGTCGTTCTTGCTGCCGCCGGGCTGAATGAGCGCGGTGACGCCGGCGTCGGCCAGAATGTCCGGCCCGTCGCGGAAGGGGAAGAACGCGTCCGAGGCGGCCACGGCGCCCGCCAGCCGGTTGGCATGACCGTTCTCCCGGGCAAGCCAGGTCGCGATGCGGCAGCTCATCACGCGGCTCATCTGGCCAGCCCCGTTACCGAGCAACATCCCATCCTTGCACACCGTGATCGCGTTGCTCTTGGTGTGCTTGCAGACCAGCCAGGCCAGCCGCAGATCAGATAACTCGGCCGCACTGGGCGCGCGGGTTGTGACGACTTGCCACTGTTCCTCGTTCAGCCCTACCAGGTCGCGCGTCTGCATGAGCACCCCGCCGGCGATGCGCTTCAGGTCGAGCTCGTTTGGATCCGGCGCCGCCGCCAGGTCGCCGACTTCGAGCAGCCGCACGCGCCGGCCCCAAGTCTTGCGCGACCGGATCAGCGCTACTGCCTCATCGTCGAACGCCGGCGCCAGCCACACTTCGACGAAGAACGCCTGCGGCGGCAGGGGGTGGCCGGCCTCCTTGAGCGGCTTGCCGAAGCGTTTGAGCGTGTCCATGACGACTTCGGCCAGCGCGGCGGTGACCGGGAAGTTTGTCGCCAGAATCCCGCCCATGGCCGCGTTCGGATCGCCGAGGTAGGCCTGGCGATAGGCCGCGACCGGGTCGTCAGCCAGCGCGGCGCCGCAGGCGTTGGTGTGCTTGATGAAGCAGGCGGCCGCCGGGCCGCGATGAGCGGTGCCGGCTGCGGCCGCCGTGTCTGCTGCCGGTCGGCCGGCGCGCGTCAGCTCCGCACACAATTCCAGCGCGGCGCTGGCGTCGGCGTAGTTGTTGAATGAAACCTCCGTTTCGGCCTCGCCGACCTGGCGGGCCAGGGCGGCCTCGCCGGCGCCGTTCTCCAGCAACAGGAACTCGCCGGCCTGGTGCGGGTTTTCGCCGTAACGCGTGCCGGCCTGACGCCGCAAACGCAGCACGCGCCGCGCCGGCCGGCCGGCCTCGTCGTAACTCAGCCAGGCACTCACGTCGGCGTCATAGCCGCACGTGCTCGAGAACGCGGCCTGGGCGCCGGCGCGCCGGGCCGCGGCACGGGTGGCCGCATTATCCCAGTTGCGCAGGGCCTCCAGGACTTGCGCGTACGACTGCGGCTGCGAGACGACCAGGACGTGGCGGTGGTTCTTCGCGGCGGCGCGGAGCAGACACGGTCCGCCGATGTCAATCATCTCGATGGCTTCCGCGAACGTGCAGCCCGGCCGGGCGATTGTCTGTGCGAAGGGGTACAAATTCACGACGACCATGTCGATGGGCTCAATGCCCTGTTCAGCCAGTTGCCGCAGGTGTTCCGGATTGTCGCGGTCAGCCAGAAGGCCGGCGTGGATCTTCGGGTGCAGCGTCTTGACGCGCCCGTTCATCATCTCCGGAAAACCGGTCACGTCTTCGACCAGCGTTACGGGCAGGCCGGCTGCGCGCAGCGTGCGCGCGGTTCCGCCAGTGGATATCAGCGTGATGCCGAACTCCTGGTGCAGCGCCTGGGCGAAGTCGATCAGGCCGGTCTTGTCCCAGACGCTGATCAATGCCCGCCGGATCTTGTGTGAATCAGACATGAATGCTCCAACGAGCGCGGGGAGCGGCCGAGCGCCTCCGACCACCGGAAACCCGCGGCAACTGTCGGCTTGGTGAGCCGATCCCCATAAGCTTGCTGCAGTCGCTTCGGGACGGAGCACCCGTCAGTTGCCGGAGCTTCGGTCGACCGCCGTTCATCCCGGTCGCTAGCGCCGCGGCGACTCGGTGCCGGTTCCGCCGCCGCCCTGGTCGAAGCCTTGCGAAACCTTGGACTTGCCGCCCACGGGCGGGCCGGGCTGGGCCGTCTGCAATGGGGGTAGCTGCTCGCCGGCGGGCGACGTGGTGGCGACGGTGCTGTCCTCCGGAGCCTCGGCAGGGGCGGCTTCGGTTATCGTCAGGGCGGAACGCACTTCGCCGGCCGGCACGACCGGCGTGCCCAGTGGACGGGCGCAGAACACCAGCCCGTCACGGCTGGCGAGGTACAGCACGGTGCCTTTGGTGGCCGCGTCGGCCAGCACAAACCCGTCGGCTGGCACGGTGTGCACGACGGTGCCGTCGTCACGCCGCACCGCCAGAACCGTTTCGTCCCGGCTCAGCACGAAGACGTGCTCGCGATCAAGGGTCAGCGCGCGGCGACCCTGCGGCAGGATCCAGCGGAAGCGTTGCTCGATTTCAAGGGCATCCGTATTCACGGCGGCCAGGCCGTCGTGCGGGCTGTACTGATAGGCCGTATCGCCCAGGAGCACGGGGGGTTCGTGCAGGGGTCCTGAGAAGCGTGTGCGCCAGCGCAACTGGAGGAAGAGCGGGTCGAAGAGATACAGGGCGTGGTCCAGGCTGGCCACGTAGATGCCCTCTGCGTCAGCCACCAGGTCCGCGGTTACGGCTCCGAAGGTGCGGTTCTGCCGGGGCGAGCTTTTGTCATAGGCGGCACAGGCGTACACGCTGCCGTTGTCACAGGCGAAGAAGACGCGGTCGCCCCTGACGACGGGCGCGGCCGTGATGGGCCCGTCGGTTCGCACCCGCCATGTGTGCAGCGGGTTGGTGACGTCGAACGCGTACATGCGTTGATTCACGCCGCCGACGAACATCCGAGATCCGTCCGAGACCGGGCTGGTGCCGCCGGCGAAGTCCAGCCGCATGTGGTCGATCCCCTCGCCCGTGATGCGGTCCAGTTGCAGGATAGTGGAGGGCGTGGAGAAGATCACCCGCTCGCCGCTATGGCAAGGCCGCCATATACGGTAACCCTCGCTGCTGATACGGCGCAGCCAGCGGATGGCGCCGGTCTCGGCGTGGACGGCAAACACGTAGCCGTCGGCGGTTGGCAGGTAGAGTTGGTCGTCTACGAGATACAGGTTAGTCAACTGCTGGTCCGCTTCGAGCGGCAGGGCCAGTTGCCAGGACTTGGCGAGGCCGGCCTGGTCGAGCGGCTCAAAGGGGAGGTAATCCTCCTGCTGTGCCGGCGCGAACGCCAGCGGGCAAGCCAGAACTAACAGCGCCCGAACGCAGGCACGCTTGAGGATCATGGCGGCTTCCTGAACAACCACGCGTGCGCCGAAGAGCAGCGCCGTCCGGGCCGTCCGGTCGGCGTCTTCGTGGTGCAAGTAGCGTAGGGGCCGTGCGAGTTTCCGTCAACCGGGGTCTGACGCGCTTGCGTCGGCGCCCGGGGGCTCCTATCCTGCCGACTATCGGGCGTTGGGCGCGGCTACGCCCGGTGTTTCGCATGCGGGATCTATTGGGCATGGTGGCCCGCGATGGTGTGACAAAGGAGATCACGACATGAGAACGGCGCGTGGCATTCTGGCGGTGGGGTGCGGGCTCGGCGTCCTGCTGATGATCGGCTGTGGTCCGGGGCCGAAGGATTTGCAGATCCAGGCTTTGCAGGAGGAGGTTGATCGCCTGCAGGCCGAGAAGGGCGATCTGATGGGACAGCTCTCACGGGCGCAGAGCGAGCGTGACGAAGCGCGTGGTCGCAACTTCGACTTGCAGCAGCGGCTGGCTGACTTGCAGGCCGAGATGGCGCGGGCGCGCGACACGGCGCAGATACGCGGCGACTGGACCGAAGCGCCCGGCATCGCCTGGCAGGATGTTGACGTCGACATCCTGTTCGACTCCGGCAAGGCCGTGCTCAAGCAGACCGCCCAGGGCAAGCTCGATTCGATCGTGGCCGACATTCGGTCGCGCTATCCGGGCCGGCAGATCTGGGTGATCGGCCACACGGACAGTGACCCGATCAAGCATTCGAACTGGAAGGACAACCTCGAGCTGAGCGTGCAGCGTGCCTGCACTGTGTTCCGCGCCTTGCAGGGGAAGGGCCTCGATCCACAGCAGATGGTGGCGGCCGGCCAGGGGGAGCATAACCCGAAGGCCGAGAATGCGCCCAAGACCAAGCACGTCAACCGGCGTGTGCAAATCATCGCCGTCGAGGTGCCCGACACGACGCGCACGCCGGCGCTGCGCGAACGCGGCTGAAATTCGCGCCGCGTTCTGTGAGCCCGCTGCTTGACGGGCGTCGCCCGGCCGCTGACGCCGGATTCCGGACGAGGCCGCGCGCCCCGCGGCGCGCTTGCTGAGGCCGCTGGATGGACATCCTGCCCGCGATTGACCTGCTGGACGGCAAGTGCGTCCGGCTGATGCAGGGGCGTTACGACCGCGTCATCGCCTACGAGAGCGACCCGGTGGCCACCGCCGTTCGCTTCTGCGACGCCGGCGCTGAGTGGCTGCACGTCATCGATTTGGACGGGGCGCGCACCGGCCGCCTAGCCAATCTCCCCACGCTGCGCCGCATCGTGCGCGAGACGGGCGCGCGGGTTGAGTTCGGTGGTGGCGTGCGGGTTGAGGATACGGTCCAGCGGGCGCTCGACGCCGGCGCGGAGCGCGTGGTAGTGGGGACGCGAGCCCTGGAAGACTGGAAGTGGTTCCGCTCGACGGTGCACCGGCGCGAATTCTGCAGTCGGATCTCACTGGGCCTTGACGCGCGCCTGGGGCACCTGGCGGTGCGCGGCTGGACCCAGGAGACCGGGCGCACGGCGGTGGAGGTGGCCGAGGCGGTGGCGGACTGGCCGCTGGCCGCGATCGTGTACACCGACATCGGGCGGGACGGCGTGCTGCTGGGGCCCAATATCGAGGCCATCCGCCAACTGGCAACCCGGGCCACGGCGCCGGTGATTGCCTGCGGCGGCGTGAGCGACCTCGAGGACGTGTGGCGGCTGGCGGAGTTGGGCCTGGCCGGGGTGGTGATCGGCCGGGCCATCTATGAGCAATCGCTCGATCTAGGTGAAGCCGTACGCGTGGCCCGGGCGGCCGACGCGGGCCCTTAGGATCACGTCGTTGCGAAGGCTGGTTGTTTGGGGGCTGCGTCGGCTGCTGGTGGGCCGGCCGCGTCGGCGCCCAGTATCTCCCCGCTGTCGGCGAGTCCGCAGGTGGCTGCCAGGGCCTTGAGCTGGGCGCGGCGCAGCTCTGCGGCGTTGAGCCCGCATAGCCGGGCCAGGATATACGCCCGGCAGACGGAGACGTGGTAGAGCGGCTGTCCGGGCCCGCCCACGCGCAGCAGGTTCGGCTGGCTGCGCAGCCAGGATGGTGAGCGACGGAACCAGCGGGCCGCCTCGTGCGGCGTCATGAGTTCCTGGGGTGTTGTCAGCATGGATGGCGACCTCCTGTCACACGTGCCTGGTCATCCTCAGGCCTGCAATGATAGCGTCGCCCGCGCCGCATTGTCAAGGATACCTAGAAAATCTAAGTAGGGGCTACTTGCCCGGTTTGCTCCGGCGCGCGACCGCCCGTGCGCGCCCCGGGAGAGGGTGCGTGGGCTACCCGGGCCGGCCCCGCTGCCGGCGGCGCGCGTCAGGCGCCCGACCGACCCACGTCCGGTCGGCGCGGCCCGCGCGCATTCTCACCACCGTGAACAAGTTACCGTCCGCGTCCGGCCGATAACTCCGGGTGGGTCGCGCCCCAGTGAAGGGCGGCCATAGGGAAGGCCATTGATGCGTGTGCTCGCCGAATCACGGGTCGATCCGACTGCGTACTTCGCGTTCCTGAAGACGCATCCCCAGTACGACTCAGCAGTTAAGCGCGACAACCTGGCGTGTCTGCTGGCGGCCCGGTCCGTGGGTGCGCTGTGCGTTTCGGCGGCGCCGGCGTACATCCGCTTCGAGCCCAATGCGCACTGCAACCTGCGCTGTTGCTGGGCCCAGCGTGAGCCGGCCCACCCGGCGCTCCGCCCGCGTGGCAACGCCGACCCAGAGTTGGCCCGCCGAATCGTCGCCGAGATTGGCGATGCACTCTACATGGCCATTCTCTGCCATTGGGGCGAGCCGACGTTGAATCCGCACTTGGCGGAGATCGTGCGAGTATTCCACGAGGCCGGCATCTACACGACGCTCGACACCAATATGACGCGCATGACGGCTGAGTTGGCGGCGGAGTTATCGGTCGCCGGGCTGGACGCGATCTCGGCCTCCATCGACGGGGTGAGCCAAGGCGTGTACGGCCAGTATCGCCAGGGCGGCAATGTTGCCCAGGCGCTGGATGGCCTGCGGCACGTGCTGGCGAGCCGTCGGCGCCTGGGCCGCGCCAACCCCCGGCTCCGCTGGCAATACCTGGTCTTCCCCCACAACGAGCATGAAGTGGATGAGGCCCAGCGGCTGGCGGCCGAGATTGGCGTTGACGTGTTCGACGTCCTTGCCGGCAGCGGGGGGCGTTGGTCGCGGGTGGCGGGTTTCTTGCCGGCGCGCCCACCCGTCAGGCCGTCCGGGCTGCTGTGCAACGACCCGTGGACCTACCTGGCGGTGGACTGGGACGGGGCCGCACACGTGTGCTGCCGCGCGTTCCAGGCCCAACACGTTGTCGGTCACATGGCTGACCAGAGCCTGCCGGAGTTGTTCGACGGCCCGGGCTTCCAGCTTGCCCGGCGTGTGATTCGCGACGGCGTCTGGACGCCGTCAGACGGGCCCACGCCCTGCACCGGCTGTAATAGGGTGAGGCAGTTCACGCCGGCGATTGCCGCCCTCGCGCACTCATTGGCGCTTTAAGAGAGCCAATAGTCCGCCGCGGAACGTGCCGGGGGTACCTAGCCTCAGCGGGCGCCGACCAGGAAAGTGCCGATGGTGCGGATGATGATGGCGAAGTCCAGGTCAACCGAGCGGTGCTTCAGGTAGTACAGGTCGAAACAGAGCTTGCGGCGGGCATCGTCGATGGTGGCCCCGTAGCCGTAGTGGATCTGGGCCCAGCCGGTGAGGCCCGGCTTGACCAGGTGTCGCTGTCGATAGTGCGGAATCACGCGGCTGAGCTCGTCCACGAACTCGGGCCGCTCGGGCCGCGGCCCGACCAGCGACATTTCGCCGCGCAGGATGTTCCAGAGCTGGGGCAGCTCGTCGAGGCGTGAGAGCCGCAGGAAGCGTCCGAACTTAGTGGCGCGGGCGTCGTTCTTGTCGGCCCAGCGGGCGCCGTCACGTTCCGCATCGACGCGCATGGTGCGGAACTTGTAGATGGTGAAGGGGCGGCCGTGCAACCCCACGCGCCTCTGCTTAAAGAAGACGGGACCAGGGCTGTCCAGGCGGATGCCGATCGCCACCAGGAACCACAGGGGCAGCGAAAGCACCAGGCCGACGGCGGCGGCCAGGACGTCCACGATGCGCTTCACGGCGCCATGTCCGCTGGTGGCCTGGACGTCGGCCATGAGAAACCACTGGGCGTCGATGTTGCCGGCGGGCACTTCGCCGAGCAGCTTCTCGACGAAGGTGGGCTGGTCGGTGACGCGACAGCGGTGATCGAGGCAGGTCAGCACGGCCTCGCCGACGCGGGCGTCCGCGGCCAGCTCGGCTGCGACGACGACTTCGTCGACCGCGTGCGCGCCAAGGATCTCGTCAAGCTGATCCAGCGTACCCAGGTGTGGACACAGCCGCCGGAAGGTCGGATCGGGCGGTAGCTCGGGCCGCTGCTCATTTTCCGCGGGGAGGCTGGCGTAGCCGACGATCTGCAATTGCGGCCGCGGCGAGTTGTTGAGCAGGGCTACGACTTTGCGGATGGAGTTGCCCAGACCCACGCACAGCAGCCGGCGCCGACAGCTTACCACGGTCTCGTGGATGAGCATGCGCAGAGGCAGCAGGCACGCGACGTACAACAGTCCAACCATGAGTCCCAGCCAGCGCGTGGTGGCGGCGTGGAATATGATGAAGATGCAGGCGTAGGCCAGGATCAGCCCCAGCGCGGCGGTGGAGATGGTTCGCACGAGGATACGGCTGCGGGCTCCCAGCGTCTTCTGCTCGTACAGCCCGAAGACCAGGCCGGCCATGGTCATGCAGGTGGCGAAGGTGAGGCCGCTGAGCCACGGGCTGAACATCCAGGCGAAGTCGGGGTTGCTAGTGACCAGGACGTAGTGCGACGCGCAGGTGGCCAGCGTGACGAAAAGGAAGTCGAGATAGGCCCACGAGGCGGGCGTCAGGTGGCGCAGGAAGGCCGCCAGGGCTGAGTCGCGTCGTGGTCTGACCGTCGCGCGTGCCGCCGGCGTACTTGTCACCACCGCAATATCGGAACCAACCAAGCCTGTCATACCTGCCGCACCGCAAAGACGTCCGCAAATCAGGTCACACAAGGCATCGGCCCGCGCGGCCCGCGCGCTGAGTTTGGCGATGGGGGAGAATTTCAAGTTCTCGGCGGGGGCCGCCCGGCCGGACGGCATTTGTCCAGCGGTTGGCCGAGTTCTGGCAGGTCGCCGGGGAAGCAGCGTTGGCGCGCAGTGGCGGACGTCGATTGCCGATAACGCCCTGCGGCTGCGGGTCTGCCATTAGGCGGCGGGCGCTGCCGGGCGTTTTACGGTGGGCAGCTAAGTTATGGAGCCACGAATACAACCCGATAAAGACAGGGAGATCGGAACTGCTCCGGCCAGGGGCGCTGCGTCGCGGAAGGACTCCGCCGGCAGGCGGCGCTACGGCGGAACAGCAGAAGTTCGGCCAACTGCGGAGAACTGCCATGCAACCCGCTGCCAGCTTTCACGCCAACGTATCCGAGCCCTGCAGCGCGACTCCGGCCCGGCCCGCCGAAGCGTCGCCCGGCCGGCTGGTCGGTCGGCTCGCCGCCATCCTGGTGGTTGCGGGAGCATTCGCGTTGGTCGGCTGTCACCATAATGCACCGAGGACCTATGAGCCCTGGCTCCGCATGGACGCCCTGGCGGCTAACCTGGAGACGCCCAACAACACCTACAAGCTGCTTGCCCAGCCCGAGTCGCGCGGCCGCTTCCCCTGTTCGCTTGCGGTTGCCCGGATGAGCTGGCCGACGGCGTCGGCCAGCGACCGCCTGGAGCTGAGCGAGATGACTCACGCCGAACAGGGCTTGTGGGTTGATGCGTTCCGGGGGTTTGCGGCGGTGCGCGACGTGCGCTTCGTGTTGCCGCGTAGTCTGCGGCAGTTTGGCAACGGCATTGACGGTCTGCTGCACGCGGCGCACGTGGCTGACGCCGAGCTGCTGCTGGTGCACGTTAACAACCGTTTTGGACCGAACCGGGCGCAGGTCTTGGGCGTTATCTACGATGTGGCCGCCCGGGCGCCGCTAGCCACGCTGCACGCATCGGCCAAGTTCCTGGATGACGACGGCCTCGAGGAAGCCCAGGAGGGTCGTTACGGCGATCGGCGGACCACCGATGCCGCCTATCAGGCTGCCAGCGCGTTTCGGGAGCAGGCGGCCGACTGCCTGCGCCAGCAGATCAAGGGCGATATGACGCCGAGCTTGAAGGAGCCGCACCGCTGGATTCCGCTGTACCCGTATTACTGGCAGCCGGTGCCGCGCCCGGACGTTTCGGCCCCGCCGCCGGAACAGGAGCCGGAGCTGGAAGCCGAGTCGGCGGCCCCCCCTCCGCCGCCGCCCGACCGCAGGGCGCCCGCCCCACGGGTCCGGCTCAGCACTTAGCTGGCCGTCGGCCAGAGGCAGAACCCGGCGCAGGCGTCGCCGCCCCGGAGCGGGCGGCGTTACGTGCGGCGTCCGGCCGAGTACAATCGGGGCGTGACAGATTCCGATCCCCGCAACGCCACCCTGCTGGAGCGTCACGATCTGAGCGAGGCGCTCAGTATTGTGCGCGTGCGGCCTGATAGCGGGCATGTCCCGGATTTCACACCCGGTCAGTTCATAACGTTGGGATTGCCGAAGGCGGTTTCGGCGGAGGCCGCGGCGGTTCGGCGGCGGCGTCCGGGTCAGGTCGCCATGACGCGGCGGGCGTATTCGATCGCGTCGTCGCCGACACAGACTGAGTATCTGGAGCTGTTCGTCGTCCTGATCGAGAGTGGGCGTTTGACGCCGCGGTTATGGGACCTTGACGTCGGCGACCGACTCTGGATGGACAGCCATGTTAAAGGCGAATTCACGCTCGACCCGGTGCCGGCCGGCAAGGACCTCGTGATGATCTCCACCGGTACGGGCATCGCACCCTTTGTATCGATGCTGCGAACCTACCGCGACGCGGGACGGTGGCGCAGGCTGGTCCTGGTTAATGGTGTGCGCCGGGCGGGCGACCTGGGCTTCCGCGGCGAGCTTGAGGCGACCGCGCGCGAAGACCCGACGGTGTGCTATGTCCCGATCGTATCCCGTCCCGCCGAAGATGAGTCCTGGACCGGGCTGCGCGGGCGCGTCGGCGTTCTGCTTGATGAGGGCATGTGCGAGCGGCACGCAGGCGTGGCGCTCGATCCGGAAACGTGCCACGTGCTGCTGTGCGGCAACCCGGACATGATCGAGGACATGGAAGCCCGGCTGCAGCAGCGCGGCTTCCGCACGCACAGCGCCGCTGCGCCGGGGCAGATTCACTTCGAACGTTACTGGTAGCGGCGGCGGGGCGGTACCCCGGCCGGGTGTCGCTACTCCTTTGGCGCGGCGGTGGACCTGAGCAACTCGAGGGCGGCGGCGTCCTGCATGCGCGTCAGGTCGGTCCAGAAGGTGCCTTCGCCGGCAAAGATCAGGCGCACGGCTTCGGGCTGGAAACTCTGTGCGAACGTGTACAAGTTGTAGGCCGGTCCGCTGCCGAACGCGCGCACCAGCATGGTCCGGCCGTCGGCCTCGGCCTGGTTGTGCAGGCGCTCGACCTCGGCCTCGGCCCGGCCCAGTACGCGCGTCTGCTCGGCCTGCAACTCGGCGATCTGGCGGTCGATCTGGGCCACCTCCAGGTCGCGCTGTGCGTCGATCTCGCGCGCCAGCTTGTCGCCCTCGGCACGCGTCACCTCGACCTTGCGGCGTGTTTCGGCACTGATCTGCTCGCGCACAATCGCAATCCCGACGCGGGCGGCTTCCAGGTCGGCCCGCACGCGCTCCGATTCGCGTCGCTTCTGGTTGGTCAGATCCTCTTCCTTGGCGATGAAGCCGCGCTGGATAGTCTGCTTGAGGTTCAGCTCGTCGCCGACGGTGGCGGAACCGCCGCGCACCTCGATGTTCTGAATCAGGGCGATCAGGATTTCTATGTTGCGCTCCTGGCAGACGCGCTGCAGCGTTTCGGTCACGGCCTGCTGGTACAGCTCGCGCTTGTCGCCCTGGATGAAGTCGGTGCTGACGTACTCCGAGCCGATGTTGCGGCAGATGCTGCGGGTCTGTCCGAGGATGATCTCGCGGATCTTGTCCACGTCGCCGAAGCGGCTGATCATTTCGGGTGTGTGGGCCGGATGGCGGCCCCAGACGACCGTGACGTCGATCTCGATGGTGAAGCCGTCCGCGGAGGGGAAGTAGATATCGGTGGACAGGTTCGCGGTGCGGAACTGCGAGAGCTGGTTGTAGCCGATCTGCACGATCTTGACCTGGTGGACCTTGGGATTGACGTAGTAGATGCCGGGCTGGAGCACGTCCTTGAGGACGCCGCGCTGGCCTTCCTCGGCGAGCCTCTGCACGACGCGGGCGCGGCCCTTGATCGGTTCGCCGTCGGGCCCGATGCCAACCTCTTCGATGATTTCGTCGCCGGGCATGTCGCCGATCTGCGACGTCACGACACCCACGCAACCCAAAGGTATGACCACGGCCGGGACCGTTTCCACGCGGTAGGCGCGCGGATTCAGCCGGTAAGTGCCGGGCGTCAGCACGCGGCGCTGGATGCCCTGGAAGTCCTCGTCGACCACCTCAGCCTCGTGCGGCCAGGGCTTGCCGGCCAGGCTCGTCACGATGCCGACCTGCGGCCAGCGCCCCTCGATCGCGGGGATGCTGTAGTCCGGCTCGCCAGCCGCCCACACTTCGCGCCAGGTGGCCGGATCGCCGGCGGAAATCTCGACCAGCGGGTACTTCTCCAATTCCCACTTCCAGGGCCAGAAGAAGTAGCGCCCCGGGCCCAGCGCCTCGCGCTGGATGCCCTTCTGGCCGGGCTCGGCGATTTTCTGGCCGGCCGGCATGGGCGCCCCCGACTTCCGCACTAGCACCAGACATTCATCCGGCTGCACGTAAACGCGGCAGACCGTCCACGCGAAAGCCAGCCCGACCGCGGCCAGTATCAGTACGCTGCCAAGCAGGCTGCTGAGTAGTGCTCCGGCTCTCATGGCTGACCTCCTTCCTGCAACGGCGCGTCGGCTTCGTCCGGCGTGTCGGGCGGCATCGGCCACGGCGGCGCTGCGCCGGGCTCACCCCCGCCCGCGGCCAGGGAGCGGAAGATCTCCGCGAATGGCCCCTCCGTGCTGGCCAGCACGGATTTTATGGCCGGCCCAAGCTTCTGATAGTAGAAATGCTGGGCGTACGCGTCGCCGCCGCCGAAGGCCCGCACAGCCTCGGCCAGTGGTCGGGCCTCAGCCTCGTAGTGCAGCCGCAAGACCTCGGCCGCGGCCTGGCCGCGCGCCAGCAGGGCCGCGGCGGTCTCCCGCGCGGCCTCCAGCTCGAGGCGGGCGACCTCCAGGCGCTGGTTGGCCTGCGTCCGGGCGACGTCCTTCTCCTGTTCGGCCAGGGTTTTCACCGCTACAACGTCGCGCTCGGCCTCGCCGACCGCGAGCTTCTGCTTGCGCATCTCCTCCTGTTCGACTACCAGCGCCTCAGACTGGGCCACGTTGATTTCGTTTTCGTATTGCCTGATCTGCTGGTCGGCAACCTGGCGCTCGCTGATGGGGTTGGCGATTTCGGCGGGCGGTTCGATGCGCCGGATGGGTGTGGCCCGCACCTCGATCCCCTGCTGCGCGCACTGCGCGCGCAGTCCCTCGAAAAACGCGTTCTGAAACGCCGTGCGCGTGTCACCAGAGATGAACTCGCGGGCCAGGAGCTTGGAGCCCTCGATCCGCGAGAAGGAGCGGGCGTAGGGCAGAATCAGCTTCTCCTCGATGTCGCCGTGGTCGCCGATCGCCACCAGCACGTAGGGCGCCTTGTCCTGCTGGATGGCGTACTCGACGGTCGCATCGAGCGCGATCTCGAAGCTGTCCGAAGACGGGAAGCGAATCGCGTCCGCCCCGTGCAGATCCAGGGTGTGGCTGCGCACGTCGATCAGCTTGATCTGTCGCACGTATGGATTGTTATAGTACAGGCCCGGCGCCAGCACATCCGGCTGCACGCCGCGCTCTCCGGCCTGCACGACCCAGTCATTGGGGTTGGCCGGTTCGGTGCCGTGATAGAGCCGCTGCACACCCACGAATCCGGGCGGAATCCGCACGGGCGCGACCCGCTTGACCTCGTAGGCGAACGGGTTGATGTTGAAGCGGCCCGGCATCAAGACGTCCGCGAGCGGTCCGCGCTCGTCCGGAGCGGTGGCCACGATCTTGCCGGGCGTCAGCGGCTTGCCGTATTTCCGCACGAGGATCCCGACCTCTTCCTGGTCGATTACCACGGCCGGCGCTGTCACGCGT
Source organism: uncultured Planctomycetales bacterium (assembly GCA_964550375.1). Classification (GTDB taxonomy): domain Bacteria; phylum Planctomycetota; class Phycisphaerae; order UBA1845; family Fen-1342; genus JAAYXS01. Next base: position 52,672 of record CAZJYX010000003.1, read on the forward strand.
GACCACAAGAGCGGGTCACGGAAGTAGCGTCCTTCCGGCAGCACCGCGTACATAATGCCCTTGTAGCGCGTCGAGTCGGGCGGCTCGCCCAGCTCCTCGAGCAGCTTGGGGTGCAGCACGACCTGCCCGCGCACGGCCTCGGAGAGCTCGCGGCCGTCCTGGGTCAGCTCCGGCAGCGCGGCGCCGACCTTGCGGACGAGCACGAGTACCTGCCCGGCTTCGACTTCGACGCGCTGCACGCCCCACCAGTAGCAGAACCCCAACACGACCAGTACCGGAATGGACGCCAAGCCCATAAGCGCCGGGGATGGGCGCCTCGTGTTGAAGTGCCCCGGGCCGGCTCGTTGCCCGGGCGGCGGCGGTGTTATGACCATGATTGCGCTCCCGTTTGCTGAATTACTCGGTGTTGCCTCGCAACGCGGCCCCGCAGCGCGCACAGTAGCGCGCCCCGGCGGAGTTCTCGTGCCCACAAGCGCGGCAAGGGCCTGGACGGGCCGGCAGGCCGCCGGCGCCGCCCCGCGCGCAGCGCCGCCGGTTGCCGATCACGACCCACGCCCCTAGCGCCAGCAGCGCGCCCGTGACCAGGAATACAACCAGCGTGGCCGGACCTGTGACCATAGCGACACTCTCCGCGGGTAGCATACCATGCGGGGAGATTGTTGCAGTTAGAAACGCGGGCGTTATGTGGAATGTTCGGCACGGGCGGTGGGCAAAGCCGGCGGCTGCTAATCCGCCAATTCGAAAGCGGCCTGCACGGCCGCCAGAGCGCGTTCGGCCATCGTCGAGCGCACCAGCACGCTGATTACTATCTCGCTGGTCGATATGTTCTCGACGTTCACGCCCGCCGCCGCCAGGGCCCCAAACAGCCGGGCCGCCACGCCACTGTGCGACCGCATCCCCAACCCCACCAGGCTGAGGCGGGCCAGCTCGGTGTCCACCGCCACCTGCGCGCCCGGGCAGCGACTGGCAACCAGCTCGGCCACGGCCTGCCCCTCTCCGGTCGCCTCCCCGGCCACGGTGAACGCGATCTGCGTCTTGCGGCCGGCGTCGGACACCGTCTGAATGATGTCGTCCACGCTCACGTTCCGGCGGGCAAGCTGCGCGAAGATATCCGCCTCCATGCCGGCCTCGTTCGGCAGCCCGATCAGCGTGATGCGGCTTACGTCGCGGCGCAGCGTGCAGCCGCGCACGGCGAGGTCTTCCATGCCTGGTGTGGCGTCCATGATCAATGTTCCCGGATTGTCAGTGAAACTGCTGCGGACCCGGATGGGTACGCCGTAGCGCTTGCCGAGCTCGACGGCCCGGGCGTGGACGATCCCCGCGCCCAGGCCGGCCAGTTCCAGCATTTCGTCGTAGCCGATCTGCGCGATCCGCCGGGCGGTCGGCACCAGGCGCGGGTCGATCGTGAACACGCCGTCCACGTCGGTGTAGATCTCGCACACCTCCGCCCGCATAGCGGCGGCCAGCGCCACCGCCGTCGTGTCGCTGCCGCCGCGGCCGAGCGTCGTGATGTTGAAGTCCGGATCCACACCCTGGAAGCCGGCCGCGATGACGATCTTGCCCTGGTCGAGGAGGCGCCGGATGCGGTCAACGGCGATGGAACGAATGCGTGCCTCGGTGTGTCGGCTGTCGGTGACCATGCCGATCTGGGCGCCCGTCAGGCTGATCGCGTCATAGCCCGCCTCGTGAATCGCCATGGCTACCAGCGCGATGCTGACCTGCTCACCCGTGGCGAGCAGCATGTCCATCTCGCGTTTGGAGGGCCGGCGCGTGACCTCGGCCGCCAGTTGCACAAGCCGGTCGGTGGTGTCGCCCATCGCCGAGACGACCATGACGACCTGGTGCCCGCCCAGCATGGCCCGCACGGCGCGCCGCGCCGCCAGATGGACACGGTAGGCATCCGCCACGCTCGTTCCGCCGAACTTCTGCACAATGACCGGCACGTCTCGATCTCGCTGTCCTGCTCCGCACTGTCGCGGCCGGCAGTATACCCGCTTGTCCTCCTGGCGAGCGGCCGCTCACAGAATCAGCATTGCGTCGCCGTAGCTGTAGAACCGGTACCGCTCCGCAATCGCCGCCTGGTAGGCCGCCCGAATCAGCTCCGGGCTCGCCAATGCCATCACCAGCGCCAACAGCGTGCTGCCCGGCAGATGGAAGTTTGTCACCATGCAGTCCACGTGTCGGAACGCGTAGGGCGGGTAGATAAACAGGTTGGTCCAGCCGCTGGCCGGCGATTGACCTAAATCGGCCAGCGACTCGAGGACGCGCACGGCCGTCGTGCCGATCGCGATGATCCGGCGGTCGGCGGCCCGCACCTCCCGCAAGGTCTCCAGGGCCGCCGTGGGGGCCTCGAACCACTCGGCGTGCATGCGGTGCCGGGCGAGTTCGTTCTCGACGATGGGTGCAAACGTGCCCAGGCCCACGTGGAGTGTGACGTCAGCCCGGCGGACGCCGGCCGCGGTCAGCTCAGCCAACATCGCGGGCGTGAAGTGCAATCCGGCCGTGGGGGCCGCCACCGCGCCCAATTCGGTGGCGTAAACCGTTTGGTACCGCTCGCGGTCGCTTTCGTCCGGGGCCCCATGACGGCCGGCGGTGTCGGGCCGGATGTATGGCGGCAGCGGCGTCTGGCCGATCCGGCTCAGCAGGTCGATCGGCGTGACGGGCGGCCGCGGCCGGGTGAGCCACTCACCCCGGTCTGCGCGGTCGCACAACTCCAACTCAGTGTCCGTCCCTTCGCAGCGCAGGACGGCACCGGGGCGCAGCTTGGCGGATGGCCGCAGCAGCACGTGCCAGAGGTTGTCCTGCTCGCGCAGGAAGAGCGCTTCGACGCGCCCGCCGGTGGTTCGCCGGCAGAAAAACCGGGCCGGAATGACCCGCGTGTTGTTCAGCACCAGGGCGTCCCCAGGTGCCAGATACGCGCCCAAATCGCGGAAGTGGCGGTGTTCGATTCGGCCGGTCTTTCGCCAAAGGACCAGCAGCCGGGCGGCGTCGCGCGGTTCGGCCGGACGCTGGGCGATCAACTCGGGCGGCAGGTTGTACTGGAGCTCGTCGAGTTGCACTGCGGCCGCACCACGCCCCGTACAAAGGTCTACGAGATAACCTGGGTTCGCCAGGCCGCGTCGGGCGCGCGCATTCGGGTTGCGACCCGCGCGTGCCGGCGCCCGGCCGGTCCGGAATCCGTAGTAGAATAGGGGGCCCCTGTGCGGGGTGCCAGTCGAAGCGCGGCGGCGAGGGTGTCGAATGGGAGAACCGCCGGACGTCATTGTGCGTGGCCGTTGCGAGTGCGGTCGGCGTTATCGTGTTCGCAACGCGCGCGCGGGCGCGACCGTGCCTTGCCCGCAGTGCGGTCGGCCGATCAAGATCACCGCGGCCGACCTACGGGCCGCCAGCGACGCTGAATTGCAGCCGATCGAGTTGGACGTGCCGGGGGCCGCGGAGGCCATCCCGGTCGATGATGACACGCTTCGGCCGGCCGCGCCCGGCAGTCGGCCCGGCCTGACCGGTCGGCAGATATGGGTTCATGATGAGGCGCTGGCGGCTGACGCGCTATTCGGGGGTGCACTCTCCCGGGTCGGGCAGGTTCGCGACGCGGAGGCTGGTCGCACCCCGCGCGTGGTCGCCGCTCGCCCCATTCCAAACACACGGGCCCTGGTCCGCGAACTGCTGGCCGCCCCATACCTGCGCGGCAGCCTGGGCGACCTGGTGATACTGCTGGCCAATGTCCTCTTGTGCGTGGGGCCGGGGATTGGCGGGCGGCTGGTCGCCGAGCAACTGTCGGAACCGCTGTCCGGCGTGGTTGCCGCGACGTTCACAGGCTACATGGTGGTGTTTGCGGCCCACTTCATGTGGCGCACGCTGTGCCGGACGGCGCATGGGCAGAACGCCGTCCCGCTGCTCGATTTCCCGATGGGTCGCTGGAGCGAGCCGATAGTAGCGCCGCTCTACCTGGCTTGGGCGACGGTGGTGTGTGCAGTGCCGGCGGTGGCGGTCTGGTACTTCGTGCCGCTGGCGCTCGGGCTGCGGACGGCTCTGACCGTGGCCGTGGGTCTAACTTGCTCGCTGGCCTGGCCGGCGGTGGCCATCGCGGTCGGCTGCGGCAGTGGCACAGGTAGGTCGGCGGTGAGCGGGCGGGACAGTCTGCGTGCGTTCGGTCCGGCGTACTACCTGGCCTGGGGTGAGATTCTGGTCCTCACCGGCACCCTGCTGGGGGTCATCATGTTGGCGGAAGGGCTCCCGGCGACCTGGGCGGCCAGGCAATTGGCGCGCCCGGTGGTAGAATGGACCGCCGTCCTGTACATCGGCCACGTCATCTTCCGGATACTCGGGCTGCTGGCCCGGCGCGTGCCGCGGGTTCTGTAGTACCGAAACGGTGGGGCACGGGGGTGGGCCGGCCGGCTGGACGCCCCACCGGCATCACCGTTTATCGCCCGCGCGAAGTGGCCGGCCGGTGAGAACGCAAGTCTTCTTGTCAGAATGTCGATGCACGTTATACTCGGCCGATGAGCTCTCCGTGCGGACAAGGAGGTCTGCGGGCGATGAACATGCGTAGTCGTCACGTCCATGTCGCTGTGAACCTTGATCGAGTGCGCGCTGCGGCTGAGGCCATCCGGCAGACTACCGGTGTGCGCCTGGTCGCGGTGGTGAAATCCGACGCATACGGTCTGGGCGCCGTGGAAGTAGCGGCGGCCCTGGCTGATGTAGCCGACGAGTTCGCCTACTTTGACCTGAAGGAAGCCCGGGAGGTTGGTCGCCCGGGTGTGGTTCTCGGTCCCGCGGAAGGCGAGCCGGCCGAGTACCGCGAGCTGAACCTACGGCCCACCGTCACGAACCTCCAGGAAGCCGAACGCTACGCCGGCCTGGTCGTCGCGGTCGACGTCGACACGGGGATGCAACGTTTCGGGTGTGCCCCGGAGGACCTGGCCACGCTGCTGAAGCATTGCCACGCCGAGGATATCTACACGCACGCCGTGCAGCGGCCGGCCGCCCTGATGCTGCGCGACGTCTGCCGTAACACGTCGCAGTGGCTGCACGCGGCCGCGACCGCCTTGCTCGACTGCCCGGAGACCTGGCTCGACGGCGTCCGGCCGGGGCTGGGCCTGTACCGCGGCGCCGTCCGCGTGGCCGGACGGCTGCACTCGGTCCGGCGCACTGTCGGCGGTGTTGGCTATACGAACTTCGAATGTTCGCACGTTGGCATCATCCTGGCCGGCTACTTCAACCATGTGCGGCCCGGCCCGGTCGTCATCAACGGCCGGCGACAGCGCATCCTCGAAGTCGGCATGAATACTTCCTTCGTCTCGGTTGATCCGTCCGATGCGGCGGGGGACGAAGTCGTGCTGCTCGGCGATGGGCTCACTGAAGCCGAATTGGCCGCGCATTTCGGCTGCCGCGAGCATGAGATCCTGTGCCGCTACTGCGCGATGGGCCAGCGGGTCTATCAGCGGGTCCCGGCTGCCGCCGTGGCCGCGCCGCCGATGCGTGCGGTCGGTTCGGAGAGTCGGTAGGAGTCATAGCGGTCTGGGGGTTAGGTGTCCGTCTGGGGGCGTCATTGCTGACTCTTGGAGTCGGAAACCGGCACATGGTCGGCGCGCTCGGCAGGTCGTAGTTATCGGCCGCCCGGCGGATCGCGGGCCGCGATTCCGGGGGCGGTATCGAGTTTGCATAACACTACACCGATATCGCGGATGACGGTGCGCTACTGCGCGCGCCGGGCACCCGCGCGTAGCCCAGGAGCAACGCCATGGCGACGATAACTAGCGGTGTGGGGCTGTTTTCCGGCTTGGATTACGCTTCGCTGGTTGATCAGCTCATGCTGATCGAGGCCCGGCCGCGCGATCAGATCCTCGAGCGGGTAAGCACAATCGACGCGCAACGTACTGCATTTACGGAAATTTCTGCGCGTCTGACGGCCATACTGTCGCGCTTCACGACGCTGGCCCGGGTCAGTACTTTCAAGCAAACCGTCGGCACCACATCGAATCCGAGTGTGCTCTCGGTTAGCACGACGACCAGTGCCTTGCCGGGTTCATACAGTTTCACTGTCCGCAGTCTGGCCACGACACACCAGGTGGTCAGCCGCGGGTTCACCAGCGCCCAGGCCAGCTTGTCGGCGGGAACGGTGACGCTGGAATCCGCCGCGGCCAAGGTTGACCGCCAGACGCTGTTGGAGGAGCTGAACGGCTACACGGGGGTGCAGCGCGGCAGCTTCAAGATCATCGACGGTGAGGGCCAGGAAGCCACGATCTCGATCAATGACGCCCAGACGCTGGCAGACGTCATCGACCGCATAAACGGCGCGGGCATCGGCGTGCGGGCGGAGCTGTCCGGCGAGGGCATCACGCTCCAGGACACGACCGGCGGGAGCATGGGGCTGCGTGTGCGGGAGGTGAACGACGGCCGCGTGGCCGCCGACCTGGGATTCGCGCCGGGAAACACGTACTCGGCCGGCGGGAGTCTGGAGGGCTCTGCGCTGATGTACCTGGCGGGCACGACGCCGACGGCGGCCCTCAACGACGGCCTGGGCATTCGGCGGGCGTCGGCCGGCGTCGATTTCGAGATTCAGTCCAGCAGTATGTTCAGCGTGAAAGTGAGGCTGAGCGAGATCATCACCGATACGACCCGGCTCGAACGTCTTAATCACGCCACGGGCGTGGAGTTGGGGCGCATTCGCATCACCACCAACGATGGCCAGGCCACCGAAGTTGACCTGTCGGGAGCCCAGACCATCGGCGACGTCCGCAACGCCATTCAGGGGGCCGTTAGCGGCGTGACCGTTGTGATGGCCGGCAACCGGCTGACGGTAACTGACAGCACGACGCCGACGGGGGAGGCCGAGGGGGTCGGCCTGACGATCGAGGATGTGGAAGGCCACGCTGCCCGGGACCTAGGCATACTGGGCACCAGCACAGGCACGAAGATCGACGGTCGCAGCGTCCTGCTGGTGGACACGCTGGCCGATGTGCTGGCCGCGATCAACTATGGCGACGGCAACCAGTACGACGTCGATGGCAATCCGCTGATCGAGGCCCGCATCGACCCGACCAGCCGGCGTCTGATCATTCAGGACCATTCCGAGGGCTCGTTCAAGACGATCATCTCCGCCGGCAGCACGGCTTCGCAGGCGCTGACCGACCTGGGCTTTGCCGTTGGCGAATACGGCTTTGTCGGTGAGGGGGCCGAGATAACCGGCGAGCGCATCATCGGCGGCCTGGATACGGTCCTGCTCAGCACGCTCAACGGCGGCCAGGGCTTTTCCGGCGGCACGATCAACATCACCGCTAACGGCGCCAGCGTGGACGTGGACCTGTCCGGGGCCCAGACGCTGCGGGATGTTATCGAGCTGATCAACGCGGCTTCCTCCGCCGCCGGCCTGCAAATCGAGGCCGGCCACGACGGCACGGGCACGCGGCTGCAGATCACGAACCTGCTGGACGATGGCAGCCAGATCAGCGTCTCGGACGTGGGTGGGAACTTTGCCGAATCGCTCGGTCTGACCGGGACCGGCACGCGTCTGCAGAGCGACAACCTGCAGCGCCAGTACGTCTCCGAGAACACGCGGCTGGAGGACCTGCGGCAGGGGCGCGGCGTGGCGCTGGGCAAGTTCCGCATCACGGACGCGTCCGGCGGCATCGGCTACGTTGACCTCCGGACCGAGAACGCCAAGACGCTCCAGGACGTGATCGACGCCATCAACCGCCTGGCCACCGTGAACGTCGAGGCCCGCATCAACGATACCGGCGACGGTCTGGTGCTGATCGACAATTCCGGCGGCGACGGCCGGCTCAAGGTCACGGATGAAAGCGGCACCACCGCTCGCGACCTGAACATCCTGGGCGAGGCCGAGGCGGGCACGACGCAGATCGACGGCTCGTTCGAGTTCCGGCTCGAGGTCAACGCCGGTGACACCGTTTCCGACCTGGTGGCGCGCATCAACAACACCGGTTTGGCATCCGCCAGCCTGATCAACGACGGTTCGGCCGCGGCGCCGTACCGGCTGAACCTGCAGTCGCTGGTGTCCGGCACGGTCGGCGAGCTGATCGTCGATGGCGGCGCGACCGACCTGGGTTTCGGGACGCTCACGCGGGCGCAGGATGCGAGCGTCATGCTGGGCGGGTCCCTGGGCGGCGGTCTGCTCCTTACGAGTTCGACGAACACGCTGACCGACGTGGTCGATGGCGTGAGCATCACGCTGACGGGCGTCAGCGATGAGCCGGTGGACGTCACCATCGCGCGCGACGTGGACCAGTTGGTGGCGGCCATGGCCGGCCTGGTCAGCGATTACAACAGCGCGATCTCGCGCATTAGTACCTTGGACAGCTACGACCCGGATACGGAGACCAAGGGCATCCTGTTTGCTGACAGTACGGTCCGGACGCTTGAGTCACGGCTGCGGCGGGCGTTGTCCGGCACGGTGTCAGGCGGCACTCAGAGCACGTTCACCCGGTTGTCGCAACTGGGGGTGAAGTTCGGCTCGGGCGGGAAGCTCGAGTTCGACGAGGCGGCGTTTCGGGCGGCGTTCGAAGAGCATCCCGAGGAGGTCAAGCAGTTCTTCGCGGACGCTGAGACCGGGCTGGCCGTGCGGCTCAAGGACGAGTTTCAGCGCATGACCGAGACCGGCGGGCTCATCCAGCGGCGGGACAGCGCGCTCCTTAAGCAGAAGGAGCTGCTCAATGAGCGCGTCAGCCGGCTGAACGACTTGTTGACCCGGAAGCGTGAGCGGCTGCTGCAGCAGTTCTACGCCATGGAGAAGGCCCTGGGACAGCTTCAGAATCAGCAGAGTGCCCTCCAGAGCATCGCTCCGCTCACGACGAGCAGCGGTTGATGGGGCGGGTGTCTGCCCGTTGTCGGGCTCGGCGTGCTGCGGCGGAACCGGCGCCGGCTCGCCAGGAGCGGGCCGGCTAAATGACCCCCGCGCCTCAACCGATACAGCGGACATGAGCTACGGACCTGACGCATCGAAGGAGTACCTGCGGAGCGCGGTGCTGACCGCGAGCCCCGAGCAGTTGCAGCTCATGCTGCTGGACGGCGCTATTCGCTTCACCACCCGCGGCCTGGAGGCGCTGCGCCAGAACCAGCTCGAGGCCATGTTCAACGCCATGGATCGCGCCCAGCGCATTGCCCTGGAGTTGGGCAACGGTCTGCGCCGCGAGGCCAATCCGCAGTTGTTCGACCAGATGGTGGCCGTGTACGACTTCGTATTCAGGCGGCTGGTCGACGCCACCATGCAGCGTGACGTACAGGCGGCCGAGGAGGCCCTGAAGATCCTGCGGCACCAGCGCGAGACCTGGGCCATCCTGGCCGAGAAGGTGAAGCAGCATCCCCAGCCGGAAGCGGCCGGCAAGGCGCGACCGGGCGAGGTGGGGGGGGAGGTCGAGGAGTCGCGCTTCGTGGCGGAGGGTTGACGGGCCGCCCCGGTTGCAGCCGCGGGCTTGAGCCCGCTGGCCGCCGCGCATTTCACCCGCCGCATGCCGATATTATCGCCCGCTCACTCGACACAATCGCGATGCTTGGCTATATTCCCGCCCCAAGGAGCGCGGCAGAAACCGGTCAAGAGGGTGTCGCATGTCTGACATCTGCAACGTCGCATTGCTTGGCCAGAAATTCATGGGCCGGGCCCACAGCAACGCGTACCTGAAAGCCGAGCGTTTCTTCAACCTGCCGATCCGGCCCGTGATGCACACGATCGTCGGGCTGGACCTGATATCGCTGGCGCCTTTCGCCGACCGCTGGGGCTGGCGGAACTACAGCACTTCCTGGAAAGAGATTGTCAAAGCGCCGGAGATTCACCTGGTCGACGTCAGCACGCCGAACTACATGCATGCCGAGCAGGCGCTGGCCGCCGTAGCCGCCGGCAAGCACGTGGCCTGTGAGAAGCCGCTGGGCGCGACACTCCGCGACGCCAAGGCGATGAAGAACGCCGCCGCCCGGTCCCGGAAATCCAAGACGTTCGTGTGGTTCAACTACCGGCGTTGCCCGGCCGTGGCGTTGGCGCATCGCATGGTGCGCGCCGGCGAGCTGGGTCGCATTTTCCACGTCCGAGCCAGCTATCTCCAGGACTGGGGCCGCCCGGACACCCCGCTGAGCTGGCGTTTCCAGAAGAAGTACTCCGGCTCCGGGGCGCACGGCGACCTGAACGCCCACATTGTTGACATGGCGCGTTTCATCACGGGCGATGAAATCGTGGAGGTCAGCGGTGCCATCAGCGAGACTTTTGTTACCGAGCGAGCGCTGCCGCCTTCGGCCGCGCGGGCGGCCCATGGTTCGCGCTCACGCCGCCGGAAGGATGTTGACAAGGTTGACGTCGATGACGCGGTGCTGTTCCTGGCCCGCTTTGGCGGCGGCGCGGTCGCCAGCTTCGAGGCCACGCGCGTAGCCGCGGGCAACCAGAACAACAACCAGATCGAGCTGAACGGCGAGCTCGGGTCGCTGCGCTTCGGCTTCGAGGACATGAACATCCTCTGGTATTACGACGCGCGCGAGGAGCGTCGGACCGCCGGCTGGCGGCGCATCATGTGCACGGCTTCCGGGGTTCACCCGTATGGCGGCGCCTGGTGGCCGGACGCCCACATCATCGGCTACGAGCACACGTTCGTGAACATGGTGGCGGACATGATGGCGGTCCTGGCCGGTGAGGAGCCGATCGTGCCGCTGCCGGACTTCGCCGACGCCTACGAAACGCAGCGCGTGTTGGAAGCGGCCATGCAGGCCGCCAAGCACCGCTCAGCGGTCAAGCTCAGCGAGATCAAGTAGCCCGCCGCGGCCGGCACCCCCCCGCGGTTACGGCACCTCGATGTGGTCGAGCACGTGTCGGACCACGTCGTCGCTGGTCTGCTCCTCCGCCTCGGCCTCGTAGCTCACGATCACGCGGTGGCGCAGGATGTCCGGGGCGATGTCCTTAACGTCCTGGGGCGTGACGTAGCCGCGGCCGGCCAGGAAGGCCATGGCGCGGGCCCCCAGGGCCAGGTAGATCGTGGCACGCGGGGAGGCGCCGTATTCGATCCACTCGGCGACTTTCAGGTTGAACTCGGCGGGTCGCCGCGTGGCCTGCACCAGCGCGACGATGTAGTCCTTGATCTTGTCGTCCATGTAGATTTCGTCGACGACCTTGCGGGCCGCGAAGAGCTCGCGTGGCTCGATAACGGCATTGATAGCCGGCACGCCGCGGTGGGTGGCCATGCGGTCGAGAATCTGGCGTTCTTCCGCAGGCGAGGGGTAGTCGACGAGCAGCTTGAGCATGAAGCGGTCCACCTGGGCCTCGGGCAGGGGGTAGGTGCCCTCCTGCTCGATGGGGTTCTGCGTGGCCAGGACGAGGAAGGGCTGTTCGAGCGGGTAGGACTCGCCGCTGATGGTGACCTGGCGTTCCTGCATGGCCTCCAGCAGGGCGCTCTGCACCTTGGCGGGGGCCCGGTTGACCTCGTCGGCCAGCACGATGTTGGCGAAGATCGGCCCTTTCCTCACGGCGAAGCTGCCGTCCTGCGGCTGAAAGACCAGGGTGCCGAGGATGTCGGCGGGCAGCAGGTCGGGCGTGAACTGGATCCGCTGGAACCTGGTGTTGATGCCGCGGGCCAGACAGGCGACGGCGGTCGTCTTGGCCAGGCCCGGCACGCCTTCCAGCAGGATGTGGCCGTCGGAGAGCAGGCCGACCAGCATCTTCCGGAGCAGCTCCTCCTGGCCGACTATCACGCGGCGGATCTCGGTCAACAGCCGGTCGAAACCGGCCTGATGCTGACGAACGAGTTCGCCAATCTGCTGCACCTCGACATGCGTAATAGCCATTCGCGACATCCTCCATATTCGACCGGCCGGCCCCAGGCGGCCGCCCACTGCGGCAAGCTACCGCCGGCCCGTACAAAATCAATGCCCCCATGCCTGTCAGGGACGCTCGGGCAGCGTTTCGCCGGTCAAGATCGGCCGCCGGATTTGTCAGTCCTTGGCCAGGCGCGGTCCGCGCTGCTGCGTGCCTTCCTTGCCGACGCGCCGGGGCGTGCTAAACTTGTCGCGGAGAGCAGATGCGCAAGAACTACATTCTCGACGCGAACGTGCTGTTGCACGACCCTCGGTCGGTCTTCCAGTTCGCGGACAACACGGTCATCATCCCGGTGGGGGTTATCACGGAGATCGATCGCTTCAAGAAGGAAATGACGGCCCGCGGCTATAGCGCCCGCGAAGTGGTCCGTGTGCTGGACGGGCTGCGCGCCGGGCAGAGCCTGGCGACCGGCGTGGCGCTGGAGGCGGGCGGCACGCTCAGGGTCCACTGTGGGCCGGACGCCCTGGCGGCGGAGGAGCACGGCCACGCCGACCGGGAGATCCTGTGCGTGGCGCAGCAGGTGGCGGCGGCGGAGCCCGGCACCCCGGTGATCATAGTTTCCAAGGACATCAACCTGCGGGTGCGGGCGGATGCGGCGGGCTTGCGGGCCGAGAACTACGAGTCGGACCACGTGCATCTTTCCGACCTGCGGTCCGGACAGGTCGAACGCCAGGTTGATGCGGAGCTGCTGGAGCGGCTGCGCGCGGATGGGCGCGTGGATTGGACGGACGGGCGCCTTTCGCCGAACGAGTACCTGTTGCTGCGGCCGGGCGGTGAGGCTCGTGGCAGCGTGCTGGCGCGGGCGACCGATACGGCGACCGCGGTGCAGCGGCTGCACGAGGCCCGCGACGGGCTGGTCGGCGTCAAGCCGCGGAACAAGGAGCAACACTTCGCGGTTGACGCGCTGCTGGACGAGCACCTCCAGCTCGTGACGCTGATGGGCAAAGCCGGCACGGGCAAGACTTTGCTGGCTGTGGCGGCGGCCGTCCACCTGGCGCTCAAGAAGAAGCGCTATCGCGGCGTGCTGGTTTGTCGGCCGAATGTGCCGGTTGGCCGCGACCTGGGCTATCTGCCGGGCGACATCAGCAGCAAGTTGGCGCCCTGGATGAAGCCGATCGTTGACACGGTCGAGTACCTGTTCGACACGGGCGGGTCTATCAAGGGTCACAAGGACTGTGCCAGCCTGATCCGGGCGGGGCTGATTGAGATACAGCCGTTGACGTATATCCGGGGCCGCAGCATCGCGCGGCGGTACGTGGTGATTGACGAGGCCCAGAATCTCACGCCGCTGGAGATCAAGACGGTGATTACGCGCATCGGGCGCGACGCCAAGGTCGTCCTCACGGGCGACGTTTACCAGATCGACAACCCCTACGTCGATGCCGAGAGCAACGGTTTCACCTACTTGGTGAACCGCTTTCGCGACCAGGGCATCGCCGCGCATGTCGAACTGCACAAGGGCGAGCGCAGCCCGCTGGCGGAGTTGGCGGCCAATCTCTTGTGAAGCGCAGACGTGCCGACGGTTCCGGGGGCTATTCCTGGGCCCCCGGGCAGTGCTCGCGCTCGAAGTCGGAGATCATGTCCACGCGGCGTTTGTGGCGGCCGCCCTCGAATTCGGTCTCCAGCCAGACGCGCACGATGCTCTGCATCAGCGCGTCGCCGACCAGGTCGGCCGGCAGACACAGGACATTGGCGTCGTTGTGGCGGCGCGCCATCTGGGCGGTGAGTTCGTCGTGGCACAGCGCGGCGCGAATCCCCCGTACTTTGTTGGCCGTGATGGACATGCCGATGCCGCTGCCGCAGAAGAGGATTCCCCGGGCGGCCTCCCCATTTGCCACGGTCTGGGCGACCGTGAAGCCAATGTCGGGGTAGTCGCAGGACTCGCCCGTTTCGGTACCGTAGTCGACCAGCTTCATGCCCATCTCAAGCAGCAGGGCCTTGATGCGTTGCTTGGCCTCGTAGCCGCGATGGTCGCTACCAATTGCGATCTTCATCCAGGAACTCCTTTAGCCGGGCCGCGACCGCGCGCTCGATGTGCGCCGCACAATAGCGGTACTCTTCGGGGCTGCCGCCGATCGGGTCGGACACCGGTCCGGCCGGATCCAGCAATTCTACCCGCCCGGCCGCTCCCGGCACCATAGCCAGGACGGCAGTGCGATGCTCCGGCGACATGGCGTAGATGCGCTCGGCCTGCTGGATCAGCTCCACCGTCAGCGGCCGCGAGCGGTGCTCTCCGAGGTCAACGCCGCGCCGGGCCATCTCGTCCAGCGAGCCGCGCGAGGCGGCCCCTCCGGGCGGAGCGAACGTGCCGGCGGATGCGACTTCGTAGCCGGCCAGGGGCAGCTCTGCCAGCGTACACTGCAACTGCCGGGCGAGTTGCTGCCGAAACATGTGCTCGGCCATTGGCGAGCGGCACGAGTTGCCCGTGCAGACCATCAGCACGAGGCTGCGGGCCAGTCGCCGCAGCGTGCGTTCGTCCAGCGCCCCGGGCCGCTGCACGGCCCACTCGTGGCCGCGCACTTCGACCACGGTCGAGGCCGCGTTGAAACGCGTGCGGGCGGCGTCAATGGCGAACTCCACGCGCCCCTCCATGGCGCGCAGCGCGGCGGCGAAGTCCGTCGGCGGGCGCAAGCCGCGTGCATTGGCACTGCTGGCCACCACCGGGACCTGCGCCTCGCCGAGCAGCCGCTGGGCCACCGGATGATCCGGAAAACGCAGAGCCACTTTCTGCTGGTGGTATATGTTCGCCAACTCGGACGGACCGCATTGCTGCCCGACTTCGGTGGCCTCCGGCCGGTCCTCATGTCCGACCAGCGTGAGCGGTCCCGGCCACGCCTTCCGCGCCAAGCGACGGAGTACGGGCGACGGTGATATGAGATAGCGACCGGCATCGGCCCGTCGTCCCAGGTGCACCGTGAAGGGCCGCGCCGCGTCGGCGTTCTTCAACTCGCGCAGCCGCGTCATGGCTTCCGCATGCAAGGCGTTCGCCGCCACACCGTAAACGGTTTCGGTCGGGAACAGGACTAGTGCGCCGGCCCGCAAGGCGGCCGTTACCTCGCCGAGTGCGGCGGCATAAGCGTTTGTATCAGAAGAGTTTATGATCTTGGTCGGCATCCACAGCTTCCGCGCCCGACGAGGATTGTCACCGCCCACGTCACCCATGTCAACCGCGGAGCGGCGTACTTCATGACCGCCTTGCGATCCTCAACACTTTCGTGTACATTTCAGGATTCTAACTGGTAGACTCGGAGAAGACCGACGATGGATATCGCCCCTGGTACGACAGTCTGTGTCGAGATCACCGCCCCGCCCACTGCCGCGGCGGCCCGCAAGACGCTCACGCGCGTGGCCTGCAAGGATCCCGCCGTCGCGCGTCAGATTCGCAGGCGCAAGCAGCAGCGGCCCTCTCTGGAGACTTGGCAGCGTGGCGGCCGCATGTGGCGGCATCGCATGAAGTCGCACCCGCCCATTTCCCTCCAGGCGGGGGCGAAGTACACGCTGCGGGCGACGCTGGACGTCATCCGCGACTTGGAGAGCGTCGGCACCTGGGTCAAGGTGTCGCCCGTCTAGCGGCGAGTGCCGATGCAGCGCGCGGGTCGGCGGCGGCGGCGCGCGCGAGTCCCACCACGCGGTGGGTGCGGTCGGGGGTGCGATCACCTGCCCAAGGCCATCTGGGCCAAGTCAGAAATTCACGTCGAGGGCGAATTCCGCGGCCAGAGAACGCGCCTGTTGTACGGGGACAAGTGGGTTGTCGCTGATCTTGGTTACGAACAGGGGTTCCGGGCCGACCAGATTGAGCGGTGGCGGGCGGGAGCGGTCGGGCTCCATCCCCGGCACGCGCAGCAGGTGGCCGCTCCAGTTACAGACATAAGCCCCCGGGTCGTGAGCGGCGTCAAACGGTACGCGCGCGCCTACAGCCGGACCCCTGCGTCGCGCTGAGTTGCGTTTCACGTAGTGCTCGATTGCCATGGGCCACATCCTCCATGAAAGCGTCCAGGCGAATCGACAAACCGGACATCACAGGTCGCAACCCTGATTCGTCACGACGGCTTACCCGCGTGGCGTGATTTCAAGGGAATGCGACTCAGCGGCTGGCCAAGCCGAATGCCGATCTGGAAAGGCATGGGCTTGGACCAACTGCCAAGTCGCATCCCAAGTTGCTTCTCGCCCTTTCCTTGATGCAGACCGCCGGCCGAACCGCCAACGGACGGCGCGAGACGGCGGTCGAGTGGGCCACACGGTCTTCCCAACCACAACCCCGGCGGCGAGCGGCCTTGTCGCACCGGTGCCGTCACGTAGCACCGGTTTGGTTCCGCCACGTAACCGTCGCGGCCTGCCCAACGCTGACGCAAGGCAATCATCCGGGCTATGCACAGCCCGACTTGGTACTTCACAATCAAGAAGTGATCGCCGACGCTCACATGCGAAAATGCACTATAAGTCTTCCACACGGTCGCGCTGTTGTCAAAAGATTCTTGCGCGGTTACAGCGCTAGGCCTGCAATGCGCGCCTTGGTGGGATCGGCGGGCGCGAAGTGGCCGCCGGATCGGGCTAGAAGTTGATATTCAGATGGTACTCGTGGGCAATACGTTTGGCCTGTGAGAGCGCAATCTGCGGATCGTTGCTGATCTTCGTCAGCGTCAGCGGCTGGGTGCCAACGATGTTCAGAGCCGGGGCGCGGCCCTCGACCAAGGCCTGCTCCGTGACGCGCAGCAAGTGGCCGCTCCAGTCACACACGTAAGCCCCCGGCGTGCAGAGCACATCGAACGCTATGGTCGTGCCCGGCGCGGGCAGATGCGACTTCTTCGCCGTCATTTCCCCGGTACCAAGAGCCATCGTAACTCCTCCTTGCGTCAATCGGCGTTCCTTGCTTGTGCGAACTTCACTCGGCTTGAAGTTAAGGGCGGCGCACGGTTTGCGCGGACCACCAGCCTCAGATGCCTGATTGTATTATCGGTCGGCTTGATGGCCGCCTTGAATCAGCGGCGCGGTCGCTTCGCGACCGATCCGCCGCCCCGCGCGTGGGCAAAGCAGGCGGGATACTCCGATAGGTCAGAAGGAGTCCGCGGCAACGGACGCCCTGGCGCCGGACGGCCGGGTTCGGCTCGGCGGACGCAAGGGATGCTATGAGCGCTGTGGGTGCGACGCGACCGATCGGGCGGCTACCAGGGCGCGAGCGCTTCGTGGAAAGCATGGCTGCTGCTTCGCTGCAAATCATCAAGGACTGCGACGGAAGCTCGGGTGAGGCCCTGGCAGCGCTGCGAAGCTGCTACCTGGGGAACCTCGCCGCGTTGTACGGCCTGTATCCGGATTTCGCCGCCCGTATCGATGCCATGCCGTTCGCGGCCTGCCCCCGGCTGGAGCCGGCCCGCGACGGACGGTTTACCGCCAGTGTCGCGGCCGACAACGGCAAGCCGGTGTACCTGCACAGCCGCTACCGGCCGGGCGAGGAAGCGGCCCAGTTCGTCAGTGCACAGAAGGACGCGGCTGCGGATGGCCGGTCGGGCGATGGGCCGGAGCGCGACGGTCGGAGCTTCCTGGTCAGCGGTGTTGGGCTGGGCTACCACCTGCTTGAACTGAACCGGCAGCACGATAACCCGTTGTTGATAGTTGCCGAGGATGACTTCGGGCTGATCAAAGCGGCGCTGTGTGTCTCGGATCTTTCGGGTCCGATCAGGGAGCGGCGCCTGCTCTTTCTGACTTCGACCGACAAGGGGCAGGTGCACCAGCTCCTGCGGCCGTGCAACGCGGATGTGTTGCTGGGTTTGCGGTTTGTGACGCTGCCGCACGCCGCCCGCTGCCATGTCGCGTTTCACGAGGAGATACGCAAGCTGCTGGGTGATTTCGTCACATTCGCGCGGCTGCAAATGGTGACGCTGCTTCGAAATGCCCGGATCACGTGCAAGAACATGCTGTTCAACATGCCGACATACGTGTCCCGGCCGGGGGTCGAGGTGCTTGCCGGCCGGGGTCGAGGATATCCAGCCATCCTGGTTGCGGCGGGGCCGTCGCTGGCGCGCAACATAGACCAGCTTGCTGAGCTGCGGCGCTATGGAGTGCTGATCGCCGTCCAGACGGTCTTCAAAAACCTGTTGGCGCGGGGCATAGAGCCGCACTTCGTGACCAGCCTCGACTTCCACGAAATCTCCGCCCAGTTTTTCCGGGGGTTGTCGGATGTTGGCGACTGCGCGCTCGTTGCCGAGCCGAAGGCGACGTGGCACGTGATGGACGCTTATCCTGGCCGCAAACACCTGTTGCATAACGATTTGTACGATCGGCTCTTGCAGGATGCAGCTCCGGAGCGGGGGCGGATCAAGCCGGGCAGTACGGTGGCACACCTGGCCTTCTACTTGGCTGAATACCTGGGCTGTGACCCGATCATCCTGGTCGGGCAGGACCTGTCGTTTACCGAGGGGCTCTACTACCCGGCCGGGATGCCGATCGAGCAGATCTGGCAGCCGGAACTGGGCCGGTTCTACACCGTGGAGATGAAGCAGTGGGAGCGGATTGTCCGGGCCCGCCATGTCCTGCGGAAGGTCAAGGACATTCACGGTCGCGAAACGTACACGGATGAGCAGCTCTTCATCTACGCCGAGCAGTTTCAGAGCGATTTTGCCGGTTCGGCGGCGCGGGTCATTCACGCGACGGAGGGTGGGATGCGGCTGGCCGGCACGGAGGTCCTGACGCTGCGGGAGGCCGCGGAGCGGTTCTGCACGCGGCCGCTGCCGGAGGATCTCTTCGCGACGGGCCGCACACCGACGGGCGGGACGGCAGTCGCCGGGGCGCGCCAAGCGCTGGGAGAGCAACTCGAGCAGGTGCGCGCGGTCAAGGAGATTGCCCTGGAGATGCGCGGGCTGCTGGCCCGGCTGGCGGGGTTGTTCGACCAGCCGAACGAGTACAACCGCGTGGTGGTGCGCGTGGACGACCTGCGCACGCGCATCCAGCATTTCGAACGGATTTACGGCGTGGTGACCGGCGTGGCACAACTGGCCGAGTTGCGGCGCTACTCGGCGGACCGCCGCATCGGCGACGGCGAGGTCGATACGGTGACCACGGCGCGCCGGCGATTGCAGCGTGACCGCGAGTTCGTCGACGCGTTCATAGAAGGTTGCGAGTACTTGGAAGGCGTGATCCCTGAGGCGCTGGAGCGCTGGCGTGAGGCGGATTCATGAAGATCGTGGCGGCCGTCTTCGCCGACTTCGAGCAAACCTTCCTGGGCGGACCGTCCCAGTTATGCGCGCCGCTGCACGGACGCACGGTCCTGGCGCGGACGCTTGGGCGGCTGATGAGCGTTACAGGCCTTGCGGGGCGCTGCCTGTACGTGCAGCCGCGCGACGAGGCGGCCGCGAAAGCCGCCGTTCAGGACCTGGCCCTGGCGGATGCGGTGGACGTGCTGCCGCTGGACGACGGCGTGCGGCGCCGGTTGAACCTTTTGCGCAGCGCGCGGAAGTGGAATTTGCAGGCGTGGCGGGGCAGCCCGTTGGGAACGACCTGGTTTGATGAATTCGTCGAGCCGCTGCGCGTGGCGCGGGTGTTGGAGCGGTGCGGCGGCGATGCCGTGTTGTGCCTGGACGGTCACCAGCCGCTGCTGGACGTGGCTGTGACCAACGGCATGTTGGCCAGGCAGCGCGACTGTCGGGACGAGGCCGACCTGGTGTTCACGCAGGCCGCCCCAGGGTTGGCGGGCATTTCGCTCAGTCGCGAGATCGTGCAACGGTTGCTGGAGCAGGATATTCCGTTGGGGATTCTGTTGGCATACCGGCCAGAGCTCGCGCGCGGCGACCTCATCAACCAGCCCGCCTGCTACCAGGTGGACCCGGCCATGTGCCAGACGCCGGGCCGCTTCACGGCCGACACGCGGCGTTCGCGCGAACTGCTCTCCGCGGCCCTGGCGGAACTCGGGAACGAGCCTGATACCGGTGACCTGTGCGCGTGGTTCAGCCAGCCGGCAAACGGGCCGGCAGGGCGCCTGCCGCTTGAGGTCGAGCTTGAACTGACTACGGATGACCCGCTGCCGGACACGACTTTGCGGCCGCGCGGGGCCCGGGTGCCGGCACGATGCCTGCGGGATCTCGACACGGTTACGCGCTTGGGGGAGGAACTGGCTGAATATGACGACCGGCTTGTGGTTCTGGGCGGGCATGGAGACCCGCTGGCACACCCGGAGTTCGCCGAGGTATGCCGCCGGCTGAGGTCGGCGGGCGTGTGTGGATTGGCGGTGGTCACGCCGCTGGTGGAGTTGTCCGACGAGAATCTCGAAGCGCTTCTGGTGAACCAGGCTGACATGTTGCAGGTTCGCGTGGACGCCGGCACACCCGAGACTTATCAGACGTTGCACGGGGCGGATTGCCTGGAGCGCGTGCTGGCGAACTTGGCGCGGATCGAGGAACAGCGGCGGGCCCGCCTGTCGCCGCAGCCGATCATCGCGTGCAGCCTGACGCGCTGCGCCGCCACGCTGGGGGAGCTGGAGACGTTCTATGACCGCTGGATCCCGGCGACGGGCTGGGCCGTGATCGAGGGGTACAACGACTACTGCGGGGCGCTGCCGCCTGACACGCTGCTGCCGACCAAGCCGGCGCTGCGTGAGGGTTGCCGGCGGCTGCGAGCGCGGCTGATGCTGCTGGCCAATGGGCGGGTGGTACTGTGCCAGCAGGACTTCCGGGGCCAGCACGAGCTTGGCCGATGGGACACGCAGTCATTAGAGGACGTCTGGTCGGGTGGGGAGTTGGCCGGGGTGCGCACCGCCCACGCTGAGCTGGCGTTGGCCGGGCTGCCGATGTGCGGGCGTTGCACCGAGTGGTACCGGCCTTGAGCGGGCTGGCGGTGTCGTGCTCGGGAGCGCGCACGGGGAAGTTGGTGGGCTTGGCCGAACGGCGCGTTTTGCTGTTGAAGGACACTGATCGATTCGATATGATCACATAGGCTGAGAAGTTGGTGTCGGCTACATCCATTATTGCCGGCGCCGGATGCACTTATCTCGTTCATACCCTTCATACTCAGCCGACAATCTGGTTGCGGTTAAAGGGCGTTTGGCAGCGTCGCGGGCTCGCCTTATACTCGCAGGCGCAGGTCGTTGCGGTGCCGGAAGGACGAGGGTGTGCCGTGGCGGACACCATCAAGTGCAATTGCAGTCATTGCGGAGCCAAGTACCGGCTTCCGGTAGAGGCGCAGGGTCGCAAAGCGCGCTGTAAGCGTTGCGGCGAGACCTTCGAGGTGCCGCGCGCTGACAGCCTGGAAGACACGATCTTGAGTTGGCTCACGCCGGCCGACGAGGAGGATGTGGACGTTCCGCAGCCGCGCGTGATCAGCATGCCGCGCGAGCCGGTGGACGAGGAGACGAAGAAGCGGGCGCAGGGGCCGATCCGCATGAAGTCCACCCCGGCCGATCAGAAGGCGAAGGCCGAATAGGGCGTTGCCGTGGTTGGACGGACAGGCGGCGCGCGTTCCGTAAGGTAGGGGTTTGGGGTAGGTAACCGCGCGACTCTTCGGTTTGCATGCGGTCCGGGCCCGCGGGCGGGCACCGGACGGGTGTCGAGCCGCGTTCGCTACGGGCAGGGGGCGCAGCCACCTTCAGTCAGACAGACGACGAACGGGTCGATATCGAAGGCGTTGACGAGGCCGTCACAGTTCACGTCCGCCAGCATCAGGTCGCATTCCGGGAATGCCAGGGCGTATTGCTCCGGGGCCGTCAGGGCAAGCACGAACGGGTCGATGTCGAAGGCGTTGATGAGGCCGTCGCAGTTCAGGTCGGCGCGGATTCCGATGGTTATGGTTTGCACGCCCTGAGACGAATTGCCGCACAGGTCTGTGGCGGTCCACGTTCGGATGATCTGGTTGCCCGCCATGGCGTCCTGGTGGGTCAGCAGCGGATCAGGATCGCAGTTGTCCGTCGCGCTGGCCTGGCCGGTGAACTCCGGCGTGGTCGGTTCGCCGGGCTGGAGGGAGATATCCGGCGGCACTTCCAGTTGCGGCGGGGTGATGTCGAGCATGGCCAGCGGCAGGTTGAAGCAGGCGGGGATGACCGGGAAGCCCAGCTCGCGCGCCAGCCGCGTGATGGGATAGTGCTCGCGGAAAGCCAGCAGGTCGAGTGCCTGGCAATCATCAGCGACGACGGTGAAGGTGATCCAGGCCATTACAACCGGGGCGGTCGTGCCCGTGGCGCCGTCGGGGATTCCGACGGCGTAGTCGATATGCCCCAAGAACTCGTCGACAAGCTCGTAGATTTCGCGTTCGAATGGGTTTTCCGGGTCGGTCCCGTCGGCATCACCTGGTTCGATACTGACGAAAGCAAGCCGGGCGGTGTCGTAGGCGAGGAAGAACTGGCCCCCGACGATGATTTCTTCGATGTCGCCCAGGTGGACGGCGACGACGATCTCCTCCGAGAAGCACTCGCCGTCAGATCGCAGGTTGAGCTTGTAGAGCTCGCACTCATCGGGGATGCCGTTGTCGTTGAGATCGAGCGACGTGCCGGCGGCGATATCCTCATGGTCCGGGATGCCGTTCTCGTTGCAGTCGTGCCATAGCTCATAGGCGCCCAGGTCAACGATCGGCGGCGTGCCGGTGCCCGTGTCCGGGGTGTAGGGGCAGTCCACGAAGCGCGCGTAGCCGTCGAGATCCACGGCTGTGTAAGTTACTACAGCGCTGTTCAACCCGGCGTCGACGCAGGGCGACCCCAACAGCAGGCGGTAGTTGCCGTCGATCCAGATGTCATCGGTCGGGTTGCCGGGCGTGCCGGCGTCGTCCCAGTGGCCCGGCGCGGTGAAGAGCGGGTCGGCGTCAATCATGCCGGCGCCCCAGATGAGCGTGGCGTCGGGTGCCACGTCAATGTCGTCCTCGCCGCCGTCGAGGTTGGTGTGGGAGAGTGCCAGCTGGGCGCCGGTGCCGACGGTGATCTGCGGCCCGAGCGGGGCCTCGTTCTCCCAGATAATGCAGTTATCGATTAGCCAGTTGCCGTTAAGCACGATGTAGATTGCGCCGCCGGTGGCCGTGGCGCGGTTGCCGTGGAGGACGCTGTTGACGAGTCTTACGAGCGTGTAGCTGAAGCTGGCGCCGCCGCCGGTCGCGGCCGTATTGCCGGCGACGACGCAATTGACAACCGTGAGGTCGCCGGATTCGCAACAGATCCCGCCACCCTGAACACCCGCGCTGTTGCCCGTGATGATTGAGTTGAACACCGTGCTAGCGCCGTGCATGAAGCAGATGGCCGCGCCGGTGCCGCCGGCGCTGTTCTCGACGAACGTGCAGCCCTTAACGGTGAGGTTGGCGATGTGACCATGAATGGCGCCGCCGTTTAGGTTCGAGGCGTTGCCAATGAACTGGCAGTTGAAGAACCGGGCCGAGGAAGCGGAGGCATAGACGGCGCCACCGAGCGCCTGGGCCGTAACGGCCTGGTTGGCGGTGAATACGCAGTTGATGAAGGTGGGGCTGGAGAAATAGCACCAGGCGCCGCCGCCGCGCGTTTCACTGCCGTTGGTTATGGTGAAGCCGTCGATTACCGAATCGATGGTCTCGCCATCGTCGAGCGTGAACGCACGGCCCACCCCCTGACAGTCGATGATGCAGGTTTCCGGGCCGTAAGTGGCCCGGACGGTAATGGCGCGACCGTGCAGCGTCAGGTTCTTGTTGCCGGCACCGGTGTAGGTGGCCGGCGCAACGGTTACCAGGTCGCCGGGCAGGGCTATGTCGATACCGGCTTGAATGGTGCGTTTCGGGCCACAGACGGTGCCGTTCCACTCCTCACACAGTCCGGTCCAGGCGTCGTTGCCCGATACACCGTTTACGTAAATGGTGCGCGCGACGCCGGGCAGCGCCAGGAATCCCAAGATCAGCCAGGCTGTGCCAAGTCTGGTCAGCAAGCTGAGGCCTCGCTACTGCCGGCGCTACTTACCCGGCGGCGCCATCGAGCGCCTTGGATCGCCAGAAGGGCAACCATGAACAGACCAAGGCCACCGGCTTCGGGCACAATAGTTATGCTGACAGGCGGTCCGATATGGCCCAGGACATCCAGGCCGGGAACGTCGCCGATCACCTTGGTGTAGCCGAGCGGGTCGCCGGCGCTGGGCAGTATTGCCACGCCTGTTCCGTCCGCTGGCAACAGCGCTTCGAAGATCATAGTAGTCAGCAGTGATCCGTCCGGCGTGGCCGGCAGCACGTCCGGAAACGCCAGGCCGGTCCACAGGCCGTCACCGTCGGCTGGGGGGGAAGCTTCGTTCAGGCCAAACGCGTCGTCGGGCATGAACCCGGCGGAGAACAGCGTGATAGCGTCGGTCTGGTCTGTTCCGATAAGCCGCAGGTGATCCGGGTCCCAGGCGATGATGGCCTGCACGGCCGAGAAGTGCTGATCGAGCGGAGCGTCCGAGACGGCATACAGCCCGAGGCAAACCTCGGCCCCGACTGTGGTGACTGTGTGGGCCGGTCGCCACTCGAGGTTGATGTCAGCCCGAGTGGCCGCGGCAAGTGCCACCGCCATCATTGCGGCCATGACAAGTTGCCGGCCTCTGATCGTCTGGGCAGCGTGCATCGCGGTTCTCGCGGTTGCGGGAGCACAGCCGGCATGCCGCGGGCGTGCGCCCCCTGTCCTGCAATCATCCGCTCACCGGACTAACGTCCGGGATCCGAAGGCTGGAAGCTGCCGCTCCCCCCGCTGGGCGTTGGTTCGATTTCGGCTTTGCCGAAGGGGGTTGGTTTTGGTACGCGCGGCCGGGCGCCGCTCAAGAATGCCAGCACGTCGTCCAGATCAAGCACGTCGTCGCCGTTAAGGTCCGCCAGGGCCAATTCATCCAGACCCCGCTGGCGCAGCTCCGCCACGCTGATTGACATCAGTGGCGCTGCGCGCGTCGCGCCGTCGGCGCGGGCTGTCCTGGTGCAGCAGGCGGGGTCGCCCAACTGGAAGAACTGAAGTTGGATGAACGAGAAATCGGTCACGTCCACCAGCCCGTCGCCGTTGAGGTCGGCGTGCGGGAACTCGGTGGCGCAGGTGACCGGCCCATAAGTCTGGCCCCACTGCGTAATGTATACGCCGAAGTCAAGGATGTCGATGACGTCCATGGCTTCGCCCGGGAGATCGTTATACAGATCGCCCTGCACGAGCCCGTTGCCGCCGGTGAAGCCGGCAGCGTACTGCGTGCCTTCGATCGCGAATCCGGCCCCATATTCCAGCCGGCGGCGCAGCGTGTGGAGCCCGTCCTCGACCATGATACAGTCGTAGGTACCGCACTCGACCAGCAGCGTGACGTCGTTCGCCAGGCCGTCCGTGAACGTCAGTTCCTCCTCGAACGTGTCGGTGGAGCCGTCGCAGTCAACCACCCAGAATGTCACGCAACGGGTTAAGCTGGTGCCGCTCAGAGCTCCGTTCAACTCCATGTTCACGACCAACTCATTGGTCGGCAGGATCATGATAGTCTGCTGCGTCAGGGCGGCCTCGGTCAGGTAGTTGCCGCAGGCATCCGTAACACGCCATGTAATGGTCGTCACGGGTTCGGTGAAAGGATCGTCGAGATTGACGGCGGCGTCGCTGCGCTCCCAGGTAACGTGTTCCTCCAGATACTCGACGTCGCTGCAGTTGTCAGCAAGGTTTGTCGGCCAGCCGATCTCGGCGGCCGTGAGTGTCAGGGTGTCGCAGGTGCCAGCGTCAGCACTAAGACTGATGTCGGCCGGCCGGTCGAACGTCGGGGGCGTGATGTCATCTACCGTGATGAGCTGCTGAACCTCGGCAAAGTTGCCACACAAGTCGGTGATCGTATACGTGCGGGTAATGGTGCCGCCGCACGGGTCGGTAAGTTCGCCGTCGAGGAACGCAATGATCAGTTCGTCGGCGGGCGTGCAGTTGTCGGAAGCGGTGCCGCCGGCGGCGACGAATTCGGCATAAGCGGTCGCCCCAGGCGGAGCGTCGGCCGCGCACTCCACGCCGGCAGTCGGCGGGGCCGTGACCTGCGGGTTGGCGTCGTCGTGGACGGTGATGAGCTGCTGAACCTCGACGAGGTTGCCGCACAGGTCGGTGATCGTATATGTGCGGGTGATTGTGCCGTCGCACGGATCCGTCAGTTCGCCATCGACAAACGCGATGATCAGTTCGTCGGCAGGCGTGCAGTTGTCGGAAGCGGTGCCGCCGGCGGCGACGAATTCGGCATAAGCGGTCGCCCCGGGCGGAACGTCGGCCGCGCACTCCACGCCGGCAGTCGGCGGGGCCGCGACGGTTGGATCGGTGGTGTCGTTAACGGTGATAGCCGGGAGGTCGTTCTTGCTCAGGCCGGTTCCCTGGATCGGAATCACTGACCCGTCGCTCACGCCCGACAGCCGCGTGTACGCCGGCGGAGCATCAGCGCGGCACGACACGAGTTCGGCCGTGTTGCACACGTCGGCGTGGGCCGTGAAAGTCAGGACGGCCATCGTGCCACTGAGTGCGCCCGGGCCCGGTGGATCGCCCGGAACGCCTACGATCAGGTCGATCTCGGCATCGTCGACGCTCACGTGCAGCAGATTCGTGAATACGCTGTCAGCGGCCGCAGCGCTGTTGAACGTCAGTAGCGTCGGGTCGTACTGGAGCCGGAACTGGCCGCCGATGATCTCGTCGACACCGCCGACGTCGGATAGGTCGATGGTCACGGTGACGAGCGCGTCCAGGTCATAGCAGGCTTGGTCGGGGGTCAGCGTGATGGTGGCATAAGTGTCGCGCCCGCCGATGTGCTCAACGCCCGCGAGGACTTCGGCATCCGCCCGCTTGAGGCCGGCCGCGCTGGTGGCGTCCTTAGAGCTAAGGTGGTCGTGTGCCGGTGCCGGCCGCGCATCCAGACTAGCAGGGCCGACATCGGCAGCGCCGACGATGTAGCTGCCCAGACAGAGAAGGACCGCTGCGGTTATCGAGGCGGTCCAGTGCTTCAGCGTGCGGTGATCCATTCGGAAGCCTCCCTCCAATTGGACTGGATGTTCGCGCGGGTTGTGGCGATCCCGCCCAGCAACTTTCCTCCTGCCACAGCACTGCACCGTCGACGCCCGCGCCGCACAGTCCCGCCAGCCGGCGGCCGCCCCGACCGCCCTCGTGGGCGAAGTGAAGTCGCCAACTCCTCCAGCTTGGCGTCGCGGATGACCTGGCCAACATGAAGAGCCAGCGGCCGTGCGGATCGCCACCCGCGAACAGTGCTCATTGCACAATACTGTAACGCAAAGCGCATACAGAATGAACGATTTTGTGAGCCGCAAGCCAATATTCTGCACTTTTCGCGCTCAACTCGGCTTGGTTTCCGATAAAAGCAGACCGCTTCTGGTGCTTCAGGTGATCGGCAGGTCGGCACGGGGGCCGCGTGGGTGGGCTGTTGTTGCCGGTCCAAGCCGGCGCGTGACCTCGAAGAATCGCGCGGTGAAACCGCGTGCACCCATATTCGAAAAAGTTTTTTTGAGGGGGGCGTGGAGCTGTGGACTTTGATAATAGCCGGCATAATTTGCGCAAAGGCCGTTACGGCAAGGCATTGTGGGGATTGGACTCCGGCGGACGCGGCAGTATTCCGATAAAACTGGTCCTTTCCGAATAATACGAGGGTCGGTCCCGGTGGGCGTGTGTTCCGTGAGCGCGCACGGATGCAGAACTGCCGGAGGAGTAAGCCTATGGCGGCGAGAGTTTCGCCCGAAAACTGTATTGACACGGGGCTGGCGAATGGCTAGAAGAAACATATGGAGAAGCGCCGCGCCGGCGGTGCAGGAGAGAGGAATGGTGGAAGGAAGTGCCTAAGAAGCACGTGGATAGGGGCAGACGAATGGACCGCTTAAGATTGTTTGCATTTGTGAGTTTGTTGGCTGCGGTGCCGCTGTGTTCGGCCGCTCTTGATGACGTCGTCCTGACGATCGAAGCGACGACGATGCGCGCCTCGGATGGCTCGTACGGCTGCATCACTATCACGCAAGAAGACGGCTGGTGGGAGGGTAGCACCTTCTACTGGGAAACCTCGGTACCGCTCGAGATCGGCGACACGGGCGCCATGTTCGGTCCGGCCGTGCTGACGGCGTACGTGGATCCGGAATCGGGTCGGTCGTTCCCGTCGATTGCCCTGGGCTTCGCCGTGACGGCGGGTCCGACGGATACGGATTTCCAGATTTCGTCGGCATTGCTGTCGTTCGACGAGATTTCGCCGGCGTTCGCCCGGGCAAGCGCCGCGTTCACGGTCACCGATTTCTTTGGGACCGGGACGACGCTGTCGGGTAACGGCCTGGACGGTATGGCCTACCGCACCTGGTACGATGGTTATCTCGATACCGGGACTGCGTTCTGCGGCCTGATTAGCTCGGTCTACGCCGAGGGCGGCAGCATGGCCGTCGACGAGGACTACCCGGGCCTCGGCGCGTATCTGCCGATCGGCTCGGCGTACGACATGAGTTCGGAAATCAGTTTCAACTTGACGGCGTTCGGGTTGGCGAGCGGGTCGGCAACCTACGACATTATCCCCGAGCCGGGTACCGTCTTGTTGCTGGTTGTGAGCCTCGGTCTGCTGCGTCGCCGCTAGTGGCGGCACGACAGTCGTCAGCAAGAGCCGTCAGGTCGTCGCGGCCTGGCGGCGGGCCGGTTTTACGGGCCGGTTTGAGGGCGCTGGTTGCGCGTTGTGCCGCGCCCGCTTGAGGAGGAGAGGACGGAATGACGAAGCATAGAATAGCGGGGTTTGTAGCGCTCAGCGTAATGTTGGTGGCGCCTGTACTTGTCGCAACGGCGGATGTTTCTGACATCATCTTTCGGGTAACGGCAACCAATGATGCGGGCAGTGGCTCGTTCGAGGCCACGTTCGATCAGATGGTTTATTACCCGACGCAGCAGGTTTGGGTCTGGAGCACGGGGGCGGTGCCGATCATGGACGATGATTTCGGCACGACGCAGATCGCCGTGTTACAGAACGCCAACGTGCTGCTGCAGGCCGATCCGAAGATTGCGATGGGCTTCTCGGTGCAATCCGGGGCGTCCCTGACCACGTTCACGATCGAGTCGGCGGTGCTGTCGTTCCCGACGATTCCGGACGTCGCTAGCGAGGGCATGGCCAGCGTTGCGCTGAACGTGAGCGATGCATGGGCCGGCGACGGCGTGACGATGGCCGAGTTGGGTGCGGCGGGATCTGGCGTCTACCAGACCTACTACAACACCGACCAGCTTTTCGTCAACCTGCTCTCGCAGGTTTCGGCTGGTCCGGGCGGCAGCGGTAGCGT
This sequence comes from uncultured Planctomycetales bacterium, assembly GCA_964550375.1. GTDB lineage: Bacteria > Planctomycetota > Phycisphaerae > UBA1845 > Fen-1342 > JAAYXS01. The sequence goes on from CAZJYX010000003.1 coordinate 81,659, forward strand.
GTTCCAGAATTATCCGCCCATCGGCTACGCGGATGTCGCCGGAGACGTGTCCAGCATGCATTCGTGGTTCGGCTTCACGTTGACGCCTGGGGACATCGGCGGGGCGACCAGCCTCTACGAGATCGTCCCTGAGCCGGCGACCTTCGTGCTGCTGGTCCTGGCCCTGGTGGCGGTGCGGCGCCGCTAGGCCGCGCACGCGTCTGGGCTGGCAGATTCGGTTAGCAAGAGGGAACAGCGCGGGGATGCTGTTCCCTCTTTTCTTGCGCCTTGCCGAGTGATTTCCAACGTGAAGGACGCCGGTCGCCGTCCAGGGCTTGTCACTGGCTCGGTGGCATGGCAGAATCCCGCCAACTTGACTTTGCAGAGAGGGCTTGGATCTTCCAGGAGTGGATACATGTGGCGCATTCTCCTAGCTGGGCTGGTTGGCGCAACGCTGCTCACGCTGACCGGATGTCAGCGCGCAGCCCACGAAATGGAGCCGTTCCGGCCGCTGGAGGAGCCGGACTACGGGCGGCCCTTGCCGCCGGGGGCGCTGGCCCTGCGAAAGATCAGCCCGGAGCACTACCCGGATTTCTCACGCGGTTTCCATCATCGCGCCGGCTTGGAGGACGCCATCCGTCACAGTCTTGAGTACCTGGCGAAGCCCTCGAGCCAGCGGTACTACCCCTACGGCGAAATCACGCACGCGCGCGTTGTCGCCTCGCTCGAACGATTCCTTGAGCTGCTTCGAGATTCGAGGAGCGCAGTCGATCTCGATCAGGCAATCCGAGCGGAGTTTGACGTCTATCAATCGGTCGGCTGTGACGATCAGGGCACGGTCTACTTCACGGGGTACTACTGCCCGATCTTCCAGGGCCGCCTGCAACGCGAGGGTGCGTTCGTGTATCCGCTCTACGGGCTGCCTCCCGACCTCGTGAAGGATGCGGAAGGGCAGATCCTAGGACGGCGAACACCAGCGGGTGGTCTGGTGCCGTATTACACGCGGCGTGAGATCGAAGCCGGCGGCGTGCTGAGAGGCCAGGAGATCGCCTGGCTCAAGGATCCGTTCGAGACCTACGTGGCGACCGTGCAGGGATCGGCGAAGCTGCGTCTGCCTGGTGGGCGGCTATATGAGTTGGGCTACGCCGGCAACAACGGGTACGAGTACACGTCGGTCGGCAGGCTGATGGTTGACGCCGGAGTTATAGGACGTGATGAGCTTTCGCTCCAGACGATGCTGCGGTATTTCGCGGCAAACCCGCGGGACGTCGAACGCTTCTGCTGGCAGAATGATCGCTTCGCATTCTTCCAAGAACGTTCCGGCGGTCCATTCGGCAGCTTGAATGTTCCGGTTACACGCATGCGGAGCATTGCGACGGATAAGGCGGTGTTCCCCCGCGCGGCACTGACGTTCATAGATACCGAACTACCAATAGTTTATGAGGGGGTGGCCCAGACGGTTCCGTTTGGCGGCTTTGCCCTCGATCATGACACGGGTGGCGCTATTCGGGCGGCCGGCCGCTGCGACATCTACATGGGCGTGGGCGCGGCGGCCGAGGCGATAGCCGGTCGTACGGGGTCGGAGGGCACCCTGTATTACTTGTTCATTAAGAAATGACGAGCTTGGGCGGGCGAGTTCTTGGTTGACTAATTGAGACCCGCGGACGATAATAACTGTGGACTAATTAATTGCCTCTTGTCCGAACGTGGTATGAAAAGCTTGTTACAGGGATCATGAACAGCTAGATCGGTCGTCCGTTTCATTCGCTCATTCCGGTTCGATCGAATCATCTCCGCTCATTTGCGGCCGGTTGAAGCTGTCGGGTGGAAAGTCTGCCCGAGCGGAGGTGACCCCCCATGCTATGCTACAGGTCCCCTGGTATCGCTTCTCTCGCAGCGCAGTTGCTGCGCGGCCCGACGCGGCTGCGCCTGCGCCAACTGTTTAACATCGATTTCCTGCTCACCGTCGTCGAGCCGGGCAAGGCTTATCCGGTCGACTTCGTTGCGCATGCGCTGACCGGCTATCGCCGCAAGCCGGCGGTCGGCGACGCGGCGGACGCTGAGCTTCTTGAAGGTGAGTTGCTGATTGGCGAGTTGATCACCCTGGCCGAGAAGCTAAGCGAGAGTGCCCATATCGACGTCTCGAAGTGGACCGGGGTCATTTACTCCATCAGCGACTTAGCGGAGCGGTTTGACGTCAGTACGAAGACCATCTTCCGCTGGCGGCGGCGCGGCTTGGTGGGCTGGAAGTTCCGTTACTCCGACCATCGGATGCGGGTCGCCTTTCCGGAGCACTGCGTCCGCCGGTTCGTGGCACAGCACGGCGACATCGTCGAGCGCGGCAGCAACTTCTCGCAGCTTACGCAGGCTGAGCGCGAGCAGATCCTGGAACGGGCCCGGGCGATCTACGCCAAGGGCCAGACCACGATCAACGCGGTCGCCAAGCTCCTGGCACGGGAGACGTCGCGCGCCATTGAGACGATTCGGCTGATACTGAAAACGCATGACGACGCGCATCCGCGCGCCGGCATCTTCAATCGCTCCAAGTTGGACGTCGGCGGTCATGACCAGCGCCTCGCGGTCTGGGAGGCGTACGTCGATGGAACCTCTGTTGCCACGGTGGCGGAGCGTTTTGGCCGGCCGGTGAGCTGGGTCTACCGGACGATCACGCAGATGCGGGCGCGTGATATGGCGGCCCGGCCGATCGAATTCATCCCCAGCGATGAGTTCACGGCGTCTGACGCCGAACAGGCAATCATGAACTGTCCGGCCGCGCTAGCGCCCTACCAGCGGGACGGCAAGAACGGCCGGCGCGTGCCGGCGGACCTGCCGCCGTACCTGCAGCAGCTCTTTGACTTGCCGCTGCTGACGCGCGAGGGGGAGGCCGGGCTGTTCCGGCAGATGAACTACCTGAGGTTCAAGGCGGAACGGCTGCGGCTCCAGATTGACCCCGAGACGACGACGGCGGCGGAGCTGGACCGGGTCGACGCGCTGTTGGCACAGGCCGGCCGCGTCAAGAACCAGATCATCCAGGCCAACCTGCGTTTGGTGGTCAGCATCGCCAAACGTCACATGGCGCCGGCGCTGGACTTCTTCGAGATTGTCAGCGACGGAAACGTGTCGATGATGCGCGCCGTCGAGAAGTTCGACTACTCGCGCGGCTTTAAATTCAGCACGTATGCGTCGTGGGCCATTATCCGGAACTACGCCCGCCAAATCCCCGAGCAGCGTTACCATCGGGACCGCTACCAGACCGGCCGCGACGAATTGCTCGAGTGCGTCGCCGAGCCGCATTGGGATGACCGGCGTGAAGACGATCAGTCCGTGGCGATTAGGAGGACGGTCGAGCGGATGCTGGGGACGCTCGACCAGCGCGAAGGTCGCATCTTGCGGCAGCGCTTCGGTCTGGACACGGCCGGCCAGCCCCAGACGCTCGAACAGATCGGGCGGCGTTTCGGCGTGTCGAAGGAGCGCATCCGTCAGCTTGAAACCCGGGCCATTGCCAAGCTCAGGCTCGACTTCGAGAGTGACGTGGAAGCCCTATTGGGCAGCTAGGCCGGTCGCCGCGCGGTCCGCCTCTTCCAGCCAGATGTCGTTCAGGAACGTGTCGAGGTAGTAGAGATAGCTATCGGTCTGCACGAACTGGCTGCTGGCGTGTCCCATGCCGGGGTAGTTCACCAGCACCTTGGGGCCGCCGGCGGACTCGAACAGGGCCGCAACGGTGTCGGGCGTCGAAATGGGGTCCAGCTCGTGTGAGAACACCAGCAGCGGCTGCTGGAGGCGCTGAATAATCACGTCGGACAGCAGGTTGGCGTCCAGCCGATTGATCAGGATGCCGGCCTGCCCGGGAATCACGAAACCGAAGCGTTCGATCTGTGCCTTCAGAGCCACCGGCGAATCCAAGATCACGCCGTTCACGTTCTCCGGCTGCTGCACCGCCACGGCCACCGACGGGATGCTGCCCAAAGACATGCCCATGAGCGTGATGCGCTCGCGGCCGGTGTGGTTGCGCGCCCACGCCACGACGGCCGTCAGGTTGTTGATGAGCCTGTCCAGCGACGGCGTTCCGGCGTTGAGCCCGTACCCCTCGTAATCGTACATGACCACGGACCAGCCGTTTCCAACGAGCAGAAGCGCGCTGAAGAGGTAGCAGCGCATGTCGCCGGCGCTGCCGATCGAATAGACCACGGTTCCCCGATCGAGATTGGCCGGGAGGTACCAGAGTTGCAGTCGTGTTCCACTGGGCGTCGTCAGCCAGTGTTGCTCGTAGTTCATGCCGATCTCGCTGGGGTCATCGACGAGCGGCAGATACTCGACTCGGAAGCGTCTTCGGAGTTCCGCACAGTCGCTGTAAGGCGCGAGGATGAGATCCGATAATCCCGAAAGCAGGTCGCCTGTGGAGAGGGCGGCGACGTTCACGCAACCGCCTCCTGGAAAAGTACTTATGGCGAGCATGCCGACAACGCCGATTTTCACCAGGCTGCGCATGGGGCGAATCCGCTGGGGGACGTTACTATCGGCTCCGGTGGAATTGTACGGTGGTCCGCCAGGCCCGTTCGTTGTCCCGTACGCATGTATCGTTTGCGGTCGGCGGTGGCGTCATTAGGCCGTGGGCCGACTCAAGCATTATAGGACGTATGTCGCGCGCAATGCCTCGCTGCCTCCCGGCGTCCGCTGCGGAATAACCGCCAACCGTCGACGAATCCCGGCACAGGCATGGGCGCCCGCGTGCCGGCGCGTGCCGGGCGGGCCGGGTGCCTGGCCGTCCTCATAGGAGAGACTGTCATGAGTACTGCACCGACCGTTGTCGTGAGGAAAGGCGGCGCACTGTCGGCATTGGTGTCAGGCGTGTTCGCGACGTTGATCGTGTGCATTGTGTGCGCGGCGGCGCTTGGCTGGTACACGCTCAGCGTAGTCGACCGGAAAGCCAGCGAGGTGCTCGGCGTGGGTCAGGCGCTGTTCCAGTCAATGCCCGAATGGCGCGATTCGTTGCCGCCGGCGCTGGCTGACATGCTGCATGATCGCCGGGCGCCGGAGTACCGCGCGCAGCTCGATGCTTCGGCCGAAGTAGTTGCGGGGCACGGTCGGCACAGCTCGCCCAGGGCCATCATCACGGTGACGAACAAGGGCGCTGCGACGGTTACGCTGCTGACGGCTCGGATCGTGCTGGCGGATGAAGCGGGCCACCCGCAAGGCGAGCGCCGCATCTTCATCGCCACGCCGCTGACGCTCGACGAAGACGAGTGGCGCGGCCCACTGCTGCCCGGCACCACCCGGCGCTTCTCGCGGTCTCTGCACGGTCTGGAAAGCGTCGCGCCGGCAGCGCTCGAGATTACGGACGTACGCGTATGGAGCCCGCCGGCAGGCGGCGCGACTCCGGATGCCGGGCTGCTCGATGAGGCTGCGCCCTAGTAGGTCGTCAAGCACGCCTGGCACGCAGAGAATCGGGATAGCTGCGATCAAGCCGGCCTTAGCGGAGGCGTTCGCCGGTCGAGCTCATGGCCAGCGTGGCGTGCAGGACGCCGCGCTGCTGACGCAGGCGATCGGCCAGTTCACGGACACGGGCCGCGCTGCCCCGCAACATGATCATCTCCGCACACAGGTCATGCGACAAGTGCACGTGTGTGGTGGCCAGGATGCTGTCGTGGTGGTCGTGCTGAATGTCGACCAGCTTGTCGGCCAGTTGCCGGGCGTGATGGTCGTAGACCATGGTGATCGTGCCGATCACCTCCTGGCGCTGATCGGCCCACTGCTGCTCGACCAAGCGCTGGCGAATCAGGTCGCGGATGAACTCGGAGCGATTGGTGTAGCGGCTGGCCTTGACCAGGCGTTCCAGCCGATCGAGCAGCGGCTGCTCCAACGACATGCTCAGACGGACCAACTCTGACACGGCATCGCTCCCGACAATGGCATCACGCACTCTGTTGCGCGCAGCCGCATCCGGCCCACCGGATGCACGGGCTGGCCTAAATCGCTGGCGCGCTGATATGCTACTCGTAGATCGATGTACTCGCAGTACCCTGCGCATTACCACGGAGGTCCTCATGATTCGACGAGTGCTGCTCGTGGCCATTCCGGCCCTCCTGACCTTGGCCGCGGCCCGCGCCGACGAGGCCGGCCAACGGCCGCCCATCGTGATTGACACGGACATGGGCATGGACGACGCCGTCACGCTGGCGTTGGCCCTGCAGCATCCTGACGCGGAGATAGCGGCGATCGTTGCCTGTGACGGCATCGCCAGTGGCGAGCGGGCCGCTGACTTTGTGGAGCAGATGCTTGACCTGTTCAATCGGCGGGACGTGGCGGTGTATGCCGCGCCCCCCGCGGAGTCCCAGCGGTTGTTCGCGCTACGGGCATTTGCCGAGAAGGTGGTGGACAACGCGCTGCCGCCGGCCAGCCAGAAAGCCCGCCGTCCCTTCAGCCCCGCGGCGTACCGCGTGGCTGGTCAGAAGACGACGATTATCGCGTTGGGACCGCTCACGAACCTGGCGGCGGCCTTGCGGGCTGATCCGGAACTCAAGGCCGATATCGAGCGTGTGATCGTGGCCAACCCGCCCGAGGCCGAGCAGGGCTGGAACGGTCGGCACGACCCCGCCGCCTTCGCCGCCGTGCGCGCCTCCGGGCTGCCGCTGACCTTCGTTGTGTCGACCGAGGCGGCGCTGAAGCCGCCGGCCTGGTGCCGCACGGACAACTACGTGAATACGCCTATGTCCCTGGCGGAGAGGTTTCTGCAGCGCCTGCTGGCGTCGCAGTCGGTTCGCTCGCACTACCTGCACGATTTGCCGACGCTTGGCGACGAGTTGGCGCTGCTGTACTGCTTCACTCCGGAATTCTTCAAGCCCGGTGACGTCGACGGCGTCGTGGTCGTCGCCGACGTCCCGGGCCTGGCGAACGAGCTAGACGAGGTAGCGCGCGAGGGCCGTCAGCATAAGCATTGGGTGGTGTTCGCGGAGGGCCCGGTCGCCGATGAGCTATTCCAGGAGGACATTCGGCAGCGCAAGGCTGACATCATCGCCAAGAACGGCCGGGTGGAGTGGTTTGCCCAGGTGCTGATGAACGAGCTGCATCAGCATCTCGGGGCCTACTCAATCGTTGGAGTGAAGATGGGCCTGCGGGCGGCGGAGCTGCTGAATGCCCGGCAGCATGGTATGCGGGTCACGTCGCACACGCTCGCCACGCCGCCGGCCAGTTGCCTCAACGACGGCGTCATCGTCGCGACCGGCTGTACGCCCGGCCGGGCGCTGTTCACACAACAGCCCGACGCGGCGGCCGGCGTAGCGGTGTCATTCTCGTACAACGGCCGGCGCGTAACGCTGAAGCTCAAGAGCGAGTACGCCGACCAGATCGCCGCCCACCTGGCCGCGCTGGTGGAAAAGCATGGCCTGGAAGATCAGAAGTACTGGGACGCCGTGCGCGTTTTTGGCCTTGATATCTGGGAGAACTGGCATCGGCGGGACCTATTTGACGTCAGCGCCGGCGTCGAAAAGGCCGAATAACGCAGTGCGGCGGCAACGGCGCGCATCTGGTCGTAACGCCCGGATGCGCCCGCAGCCGGCAAGGGCCGAACGAAGGTTTGTGCCATAACATTCTTTATACAAATGGCTTATGGAATTGCCCCTTGCCTAACAGGCCTGTTCGCCGTATTCTAGTACCAGGAAGGGACGTTTTCGACGCGCTGGATGAGCCATTAGCGACAAATACAGTGAGAAAACTATGAGACCGCCCATGTTCCGGGTTGTCGCCGCGCTGTGCATTACGGCCGGCGCCATCCTCTGCCCGGCGTCCGCGCCGGCCCAGGAGTCGATCAAGGGGGAGCGGTTGGACCCGAGCCTGTACGGCCCGGCGGCAATCGAGCCCATGCAGGCGGTCGTGGATCGCGATCGTCTGGCCGGCCCGTTCACTGACCCCAAGCAGCACCGCGGGCAGGCCGGCGAGTGGGTGGTGCCCAGCCGCCGCGCGACGACCGCACCGCGTTCGGGTGCTCACAATGTCGTCAACAAGTGGGGCGATCCGCGCATGGGGATTGGCTTCCCCACGGTGGTTGACGTGCAGGGCGCCTACTTCTCCGGCCAGGCCGGCGCGGGGGCCTGGACGACCGGGTTGCGCGCCATCGGCTACCTCAATGACGTAGTCGCCCAAGAGACGGACTGGTTCTGGGATATCAGTGATGAACCGACCTGGTTCCCGATGGACCTCCGGGGTGTCGATCGCATTGAGATCATCGCGGTTCCCGTGGTGAACGGGGCCGGCTGGTACGCCATGGATGACCTGACCTACCTGGTCGTGGCGGATGAGAAGCCGGGGCCGCCGGCGCCCGTGGTGGTGGACTTCGACGACCTGGGCTTCAACATGACGCTGACCGGCACCAACTACGCCGGCCTGACGTGGGAGCTCGGAGCGGGCGATTTCTCCGGCGACGAGGGTATTCACGGGCCGCAGGTTCCGCCGGGCTATCCGCGGCTGGAGGCGACCGACGGGGCGCGGGCCGAGGCCTCCGGCTCGCGCGCGGCCACGCCGACGATCGTGGCCGAGTTCTCGGCGGCGGTGCGGGGGGATGCCGGCTCGTGGTCGTTTCCGCCGGACACCATGGGCGCCATCGGCCCGGATCACTTCGTCGTGACCGTCAACCGCATGTTCCAGGTGTACGAGAAGGATAGCGGCGCGCGGATTGTGAACACTGGTTTGGGTTCGTTCTTGCCGGGGTCGAGCGGCGACCCGCGCGTGCTCTACGATCAGCACAGCGACCGCTGGGTAGTGGTTGTAACCGACTTCGGCTCGCGGCTGTACCTGGCTGTGTCGCTGACGGACGACCCCACCGGCGCCTGGTTCAAGACCAGCTTCGTGATGTCGGCCGGTAGTGACGAGGGGCGCTGGCCGGACTATCCGACGCTGGGCGTTGACGCTCACGGCATCTACACCGCCGCCTACATGGTCGGCGGCTTCGGCAACATGTCCATCTTCGCGATTGACAAGGCGCCGTTGCTCGAGCCGACGCCGGCACTGGGCACGATCACCGCTTTTCGCGGGCTGCCCTGGGAAGGCGCCATCCAGCCGGCCCATACCTTCGGGGAGCCGGTCGGGCAGTACTTCCTGTCGGTGGACAGCTCCAACAAGCTGCGCGTGCGCCGGGTTGACCCGCCCATGGACAGTCCCACGCTCCACAACCTCGGCACGGTGAATGTGCCCTCGTTCAACACTCCGCCGCTGGCACCGGCGCTGGGCAGCACCACGCCTCTGGATACCGTCGGCACGCGGCTGATGATGGCGCTCTATCGCGGTGGTTCCCTGTGGACCTGCCACACGATCAACGTCGATGGGCGCGCCGGTTGCCGCTGGTATGAGATCAACGCGGCGTCTCGTGCGTTGCTCCAATCCGGCACGGTCGCCGAAGCCGGCATGCACTACTTCTTCCCGTCCATTATGGTGAATCAGTACGGCAGCGCGGTGATGGGCTTCACGGGTTCCAACAGCAGCATGTACGCCAGTTGCTACTTTGTCGGCCGGCTGGAGGGCGACCCGCCGGGCGAGATGTCGCCGCCGGTGCTGTACAAGGCGGGTACGGGCCCGCTCAACACGATCGACGGCTATGGGCGCAACCGCTTCGGCGACTACAGCTACACGACGCTCGATCCGGTGGACGAGGCCACTTTCTGGACGATCCAGGAGTACGGCCACGGCAACGACGTCTGGGGCACGTACGTGGCCGCCCTGACGCTCAACGATGGGGACTGCAACAACAACGGCATTCCGGACCTGTGTGACATCGACTGCGGACCGCCCGGCGGGTTCTGCGACGTAGCCGGCTGCGGACAGTCGCCGGACTGCAACAACAACGGCATTCCGGACGAGTGCGAAGTGGACTGCAACGGCAACGGCATCCCGGACGACTGCGACATCGCCTCGGGCTTCAGTCCGGACTGCAACAACAACGGCATCCCCGACGAGTGCGACATCGCCTCGGGCTTCAGTCAGGACTGCCAGCCCAACGGCATCCCCGACGAGTGCGACCTGGCGCCGCCGCCCGACACGCCGGCCAGCGACATGTGCAGCGGATCAGACCTGGCCTGCACGGGCATACGCTACTTCGGCTCCACGGTCGGTGCGACCAGCGACGGGTCGTCCAGTTGCGACGGTCTGCCGGGCAGCCCGGACGTGTGGTATCGCTACCAGCCTTACGGCTCCGGTCAGTTGACTATTTCGCTGTGCGGTTCCACGTTCGACACGGTCCTGTCGCTGCACACTGCCTGCCCCGGCACGGTCGAGGACCAGCTGGCCTGCAATGACAACTACTGCGGCGAGGCTTCGCAACTCACGCGCTTCGTGACGCACGGGACCAACTACTGGATCCGCATTGCCGGCCAGGACGGTGCTACCGGCGACTTCGAGCTGACACTGAGCGGCCCGAGTTGCACGTACAGCGCCGGCGACGCTGACGGCGACGGCATTCCGGACGAGTGCCAGGTGGCCTGTCACGGACAGTTGCGCGGTGACGCCAACTGCGACGGCGCGGTGAACTCGTTCGACATCGACCCGTTCGTTCTGGCGCTGACTGACCCGGACGCCTGGGTCGCGCTGTACCCCAACTGCGATCTGCTCTGCGTGTGCGACGCCAACGAGGACGGTGCCGTCAATTCGTTCGACATCGACCCATTCGTGGCGCTGCTGACCGGCGGCTAGGCCGCACGGTTCGACCAGAGAAGTCGCCGGCCGGCTGCGCGTCTGGCGCAGGCGGCCGGCGTTGTTCTTCCGGGTGGCGGGCGCGCTACAATACCCAGGACATGAAGTGCACGCACGTGGCATTGCAGGTTCGCGACGTGGAGCAGTCGATCGCCTTCTACCAGCGCTACTGCAGCATGCGCATCGTGCACGAGCGCACCGACGAGTTCCGCGTCGTCTGGCTGGGTTGGGGCGAAGACCCGCCGCGCTTCGTCATCGTGCTGCTCGCCCAGGACTACGATGTCAATCGCCAGCCGCCGTTTCAGCACCTGGGGATAGCCCTGCCGCGTCGTGAGGACGTCGATGAGATCGCTCGGCGTGCCGTGGCGGACGGCTATCCCGTCGCCTGGCCGCCGCGTGACGGCGGGCCGGTGGTGGGCTATTTCTGCGGCCTGACCGATCCGTACGGCAACACGATCGAGTTCTCGCACGGCCAGCGTTTGGGATAACCGCCGGCGGGGTCGCGCGGGCTTGGCGTGCCGCAGCGGGTGGTTTGTGGTCGGCGGGCAGGGGGGGCGGTGGCGGCGACCCGGTTGACACGCCCGGTCCCCCAAATAGAATCGGCGAACCTGATTGGTGCTGATATGGCGCTGTGCCCGCGGCAGGCGGCGCCCCGGGGGGATGGCGCGGGGTTTTGCAGCGCTGCTTCGTCGAAGCACTTTTTTGACCGGCCCAACGCGTCCCGGTCGTCCCTGGGAGGTTGAGACCGGAGGAAACGGCAGTGATCGAAGTTCGCAATCTCTCCAAGCATTACGGCAGTCACCGGGCCGTGGACGACATTACCTTCGAAATCGACGAGGGCGAGATCGTCGGCTTCCTCGGGCCCAACGGCGCGGGCAAGAGCACGACCATTCGCGTCCTGACCTGCTTCCTGCCCGCCACGGCCGGGACGGCCCGCGTGGCCGGACACGACGTCTTTAATGACTCGCTGGCGGTGCGGGCCGCGGTCGGCTACCTGCCGGAGAACGTTCCGCTCTACCCGGAGATGCGCGTGCGGGAATACCTGCGCTTCCGCGGCAAGCTGCGCGGCCTGAGTCCGCCGGCCCGCTCCGCAGCCATTAGCCGGGTGATGCAGCGCTGCTGGCTGCACGAGGTTATTAACCGACCTATCGGTCAGTTATCCAAGGGCTATCGCCAGCGCGTCGGCCTGGCCGATGCATTGCTGCACAACCCGCCGGTGCTGATCCTGGACGAGCCGACCATCGGCCTGGACCCGACGCAGATCCGCGAGACGCGTTCGCTGATTCGCGAGCTGGCTCACGATCACACGGTCATGCTGTCGAGCCATATCCTGCCGGAGGTCGAGGCCACTTGCCAGCGCATCATCATCATCAACCGCGGCAAGCTGGTGGCCGCCGGTTCGCCGGCCGAGCTGCGCGAGCGCATCAGCGAGCGCGCCCGGCTGATTGCGGAGGTCAAGGCTCCCGCGGCGGAGGTGACTCCGGCCGTGCGGAAACTGGCCGGCGTGACGGAACTGCACACGAGCACGGTGGACGGTTGGACGCGGTTGCTTATCGAGGCGCGCGGCGACGTGCGCGAGGCCGTCGGCAGTCTGGCGGCGGCGCGCGGCTGGCCGCTGCGCGAGCTGCGCCGCGACGCCGCGACGCTTGAGGACTTTTTCGTCAAGATCGTTGCCGACGCCAGCGCGGCGCGCGATTGATCAGGGTATTGCGAGGGCCTGACTCATGAGAAACACCATCGCGATCATGCAGCGCGAACTCCTGTCGCTGTTTTGCTCGCCCATCGGCTATATCGTTATTACCGGGTTCCTGCTGGTGACGGGCGTCATCGTGCTGCGGGCCGGCGTGTTCGGTCCCGGTCGGCCGGCCACGCTGCGCGAGGTCTTCTTCTGGACGCCGTTCGTGCTGACCTTCGTCATCCCGGCGATCAGCATGCGCACCATCAGCGACGAATACCGCAACGGCACCATTGAGGCGCTCATGACCGCCCCGGTGACGGACACCCAGATGGTGCTGGGCAAGTACCTGGCGTCGCTGGCGTTCTACGTCATCATGATCGCGGCGACGGGCATATACATGCTGTTGATGGAGGTCTTCGGCAATCCGGATTGGGGTGCCGCGGTGGCCGCCTACCTGGGCCTGCTGCTCTTGGGGGCCGCGTTCATGGCCTTCGGCGTCTTCGCCAGCAGCCTGACCCGCAACCAGATCGTGGCGTGGATTCTGGGGACGGTGCCGCTGCTGCTGTTTGCCTGCCTGGGCTTCTTCATGGTGGACCTGGCCGAGGGCCGCGTCCGCACCATGCTCCAGCAGATCAACGTAATGGGCCGTTTCGGGCAGTTCGCGCGCGGCCAGGTCGAGTCCGACGCGATTATCTTCTTCCTCGGGACCGCCGCGCTGTTCGTATTCCTCAGTATCAAGGTAGTGGAGTCGCGCCGATGGCGGTAACTCAACCCATGAAGGCCACGACTCGCCGCGTGCTGTTCGGCCTCAACGCGCTGGTCCAGGCCGCGCTGGCGACGGCCGTGGTCGTGCTGATTGTCTGGGCCGGCGGGCGCTTCAAGTGGCCGTCCGCCTGGGCCGACTGGACCAGCAGCGGCGTCAACAGCCTCAGCCCGCGCACGCAGCAGTTGCTCAAGGGGCTCGATCAGAACATCCGCATCACCTGCCTCTTCGCCGAGCCGGACCGCGAACGTGATCGCCTCGGCACCAAGCGCTATCGCGAGATGCAGGACCTGCTGGCGTTGTACGATGCGGGCGGCGGCGCGCGTGTCAGCACGTACATCATCGAGCCGACGCTTGAACAGGCCCGGACGGACGAGCTGCTGCAACGGCTGGTCGCGCTGCCGGCCTACCGCGACGAGGCGCAGGCGCACGTCTTGGCGCTGGAAGCGTTCACGACCTTGAACGAAGACATCAAGCGTCTGGCGGCCGCGGATTTCCAGCGCGCCGGCGAACTGGTCGGCAGTGACGATCCGCTCAACCAGAGCCGCGCCTTCAATATCATCCGCTCCCACTGGCAGTCGCTGCTGGAACAGGCCGACGACATGGCCACTGGCATCAATGACCTGACCGGCCGCGAGGTGCCGCGCTACGGGCAGGCGGTCGAAGCGGTGCGCGAGTACCTGTCTGACGTGCACCTGCGTCTGGAGGACGTTTCCGGCTGGCTGGGCGGCGACGGCCTCAAGACATCCGGGCTGACGGACGAGTTGCGGGCCTTCTTCGAGCAGACGCCGGCACGCTACGCCGACGTGCTGGCCCGCGTTACCGAACTGCTTAGCGACACGGAGAACCTCAAGGACCTCCAGCTCGAGCAACTCCACAGTAGTCTGACGCGCTGGCGCAGCGGCCCGCCGGTGCTGGTTGAGAACGAGCACGAGGCCAGGGTCGTCTCGTTCTGGGAACTCTGGCAGCCGCCGCGCGACGGATCCCTGCCGGTCGGGCCGGACGGTGACGATCGCATCTTCTACGGCGAGGCGGCCATCTCCTCCGCGCTCTTGCAGCTTACGCAGCAGGACAAGACCGCCGTGATCTTCACGTACTACGGCGGGGAATCGCCGCTTCGGCCGGATTTCTCGCGCATGAACCCGATGATGATGCGCCAGATGCCGACGGCCCCTTACCAGCGGCTGGCTGAACTGCTGGAGAAGAACAACTTCGTCACGGCCGAGTGGGACGTCTCGCGGGAGCCGGCGCCCCCGGCGACCGACGATGCCAGCCGGCGCATCTATCTGGTCTTTCCGCCCGAGCCGCCCGAGCAACCGAACCCCATGCAGCCGGCGCCGCAGGGTGGCATGACTCCGGACGACCGCCAGCGGGTCGTGGACGCGCTGGCCGAATCCGGGATGGCGCTCATGCTGGCGGGTTGGCTGCCGCCGACCTCGCCGATTCCGGGCACCGGCACGCCCTACGAGTACGCCGGTTACCTGAAATCCAACTGGGGTATCGAGGTTGTCAGTGACTACCTGGCAATCCAGTTCACGCCGCACCCAGAGAAGCCCGGCTGGTGGCTGCCCACCCGCAACCAGCCCTTGGTCATCGCGACCGACTGGACGGCCCGCCTGACCGACCACCCGATCAGCAAGCCGTCGCAGGCCGATCGGGCCGGCTTCCGCCTGAGCTGTCCGCTCCGGCTCTTGCCAGAGGCTGACCGGCCCGCGGGCGTGCAGCTCGCTGCATTGGCTGAGGTCATGCCGACCGCCGACGTCTGGGCGGTTGCGGATGTGCAGCGCATTGATGAGCAACTGCGCGTCAACCAGGCCGTCAAGCCGGATGCGGGCGACGTCGCGGCGCCGTTTCCGCTGGCGGTGGCGGCGGAGCACGAGGACGGCCGCAAGCTGGTGGTGTTCAGCAGTGTGGAGTTCGCGGCCGACGCGGTCGCCATGGCTTCCGGACTGCGGCAGGTCGGCAACGCGTTCGTGCTGGGGCGGCTCTACCCGGCCAACACCGACATCATTCTCAATGCCCTGCATTGGCTGACCGGCGAGGCCGATCGCATCGCGGTCGGCCCGCGCGAGGGTGACATGCCGCGGCTGGGCGATCTCGACGAGCGCTGGGCCGCCCGCTTGCCCTGGTTCCTGGTGGGGATCTGGCCGGCAGCGGCGCTGGTGGTGGGCCTGGGCGTGTGGCTGGTGCGACGGAGGTAAGCGCGCATGAAGTTCTCGACAACGCTGATTCTGCTGGTTGTGCTGGTGGTCGTGGGGGGCGGGCTCTGGCTCTTCTCCGCGCACGTGCCGGAGCCGGCGGAGGAGGTCGCCGGGCCGCCGATCGCGCCGGATGCGACTGTTAATTTGCTCGATCCCCAGCCGGACTATCAGAAGATCGTCCGCGTCGTGGTTGAACGACCAGACCAGCCGCGCATGGTCTTCACGCGCGCGCCCAGGCCGGACCAGCCGGACGAGTTGGACGCTTGGCAGGCAAGCGAACCGCTGGCCGTACCGGTGCAGCCGCACACTGTTGACGCGCTGGTGACCGCGTTCACCGGCTTGCGGTCACGCTCACGCCTGCCGCTCGACCAGCCCAACGGCATTACGAAGGCCGCGGCCGGGCTCGAGCCGCCCGTGGCGACGGTCACGCTGGTCGATAACCAGGAACGCGAGTATCGCATCGAGGTTGGCCGCCAGGCGGCCATCAGCAACGACACGTACGTTTGGCTGGCCGGCGAGCCGACGGTGCATGTGACGCAGCGCGATCTGGCGCCGCAGGTGAAGAAGGGCTTTGACGAGTACCGCGAGCGCAAGCTCACGACCCTGGTGGCGGACGATACCACCCGCGTCGAAATCGCGCTCGCCGGCGAACGCTACGAGCTGACGCGCGGCGCCGACGGCTGGGTGCTCGACCACCCGGTGAAGGCTCACGCGGTGCGCGACGAGGTCATGAACCTGCTGCGCGACGTCGCGGCGCTGCGGGCCGAGGAATTCGTGGTGGATGCGCCTGCCGGCCTGGCCCGCTATGGTCTCGATGAGCCCTACTTGACGGTGAACGTGACGACCGAGCGGCAGCGGCCCCGACCGGCAGCGCCCCCGGACGAAACCGACGAAACTCCGGCCGAACCGGAGTACGAAACGGTGACCGAGACGGTCGGCGTGGCGGTCGGCGCTTTTGCCGACATGCAGGAGAAACGCCGCTACGCCCGGCGGCTCGACCAGCCTTGGATCGTCAGCGTCACGCAGGATGCGGTCGGCAAGCTGCTGCCGGATCTCGCCAAGCTGCGCGACCCGCAGATTACGCGCGTCAGGGCCGACGATGCCACGCAGTTGAAGCTCTCCGCCGACGGCCTGACCGTCACGCTGGACAAGGTGGACGGCCGCTGGCAGGGGCAGGGTGACCTGGCGGAACTCGAAATCCCGGCCGTCAGCGACATCCTCCAGGCCTTCGAGGACCTGCGCGCGATTGACTACATCCTCGCGCCGGCCGACCCGGCCGAGTACGGACTGGCCGAGCCGCGCGCCACGCTGACCGTCACCGCCGGCGGGACGGTCGCCCCGGTCACCGTGCGCGTCGGCGACCTGACCCGCAGTGCCCGCAACGCCTACGTGCAGCGCGCCGACCAGCCGACCGTGTTCGTCGTGGCGGCCGCCCAGGCCGACCGCCTGGTGGTCAGCCCGTTCGCGCTGCGTTCACGCAGCATCTTCAGCACCAGCCCGCAAGCCATCAAACACATTGAGGTGGCCGCCCCCGGCCGCCAGCGGGTGCTGGAACGCGTCGAGCGCGACTGGCGGCTCGTGGAGCCGCCGGACGCCGCCGTCGAGCAGGTGGCCGCCCGCACGCTGGCCGGCGATCTGGCCCGCCTGCGGGCCCGCCGGGTGGCCGGCCGGGACGATTCCGACCGCTATGGTCTGGACCAGCCCGAGATCACCGTGACGTTCCGCGTCGAGCTGCAACTGCCGGAGCCGGCGGACGAAGAGGCGGCCGAGGCGGGCCCGCCCGCGTTGGTCGCGCACACTTTGCGCGTCGCCCGGCATGATACCGTCGCCTACGCCTGCTTCGACGACGATCCGTTCATCTACGAGCTCGATGAGACCATCTACCGCGTCCTGACGGCCGAACTGGTCAACCGTAAGGTGTTCGACATTCTGGCCCAGGACATCGTCGGCGTGACGATCATCACGCCCGGCAGTCGGTTGGAGCTGGTTCAGGCCGACGGCGA
Organism: uncultured Planctomycetales bacterium; assembly: GCA_964550375.1. Taxonomy (GTDB): domain Bacteria; phylum Planctomycetota; class Phycisphaerae; order UBA1845; family Fen-1342; genus JAAYXS01. The sequence continues at coordinate 98,960 of CAZJYX010000003.1, forward strand.
GTGGCAATTCGGGCCGGACCCCTACGTGACGCTCGACCAGTCCAAGGTCAAGGAACTGGCCGACGCACTGGCCGGGCAGCGGGTCGAGTCGTACGAGGTCCTGGCGGGCGGGGATTTCCAGGCCACCGGCCTGTTCGCAGCCCCGATAACTGTGAGCATCAAGCTTGCCAACGGCCAACTGGTCAATCTTAAGCTGGAAGATGCGCAACCCGACGGCGCGGCCCGGCTGGCCGGCTGGGTCGAGCGCAAATCCATCTTCCGCCTGAGCGAGCCCGATTGTGCCGCAATGCTGCGCGGCCTGGAGTATTACATCGCTGCGGACGGCGCCGATCAGGACAAGTAGCGGAGCGCGCCGGCGGCGCCGTGCGGTCATGGTGTCTCCGTGGGCGGCGACGTACGAGCGCTTCGAAACCACGCGCGCTTGTGTAATAGCCAGACCCTGCCACAGCGCTGATACTACGTTCGAAGGCGCATCCTGTTGTGCCCGGTCCAGCTTCGATGGAGCTACTGTTGTGTGCCCTGACTGCCGCGAGCCACTGATCGTCGTCGAGCGCGACGGCATCGAGATCGACTACTGTCTCGATTGCCGCGGCACGTGGCTGGACGCCGGCGAGCTGGAGCAGATGGGCACGCTGGCCGGGGTTGAGCCCGACGCCGTGTCAACGGCCCTTCAGGATGCCCGGGCCAAGTCGCGCGGCCAGCGACGCTGCCCGCGCTGTGAGCGCCGGATGGAAGTCGTCATGCTCGCCGTGGACGCCATCGAGGTGGACCGCTGCCCGCTTGGTCACGGACTCTGGTTCGATGCCGGCGAGATTCGCGCCTTGGTAGGCGCGCTGGCCGGCGGCGAGGCGGGCGCGCTGGCCCACTTCTTCGCCGACACGCTGCATCACGACCTCGAGGATCAACCTAAGGGAGGCTAGCCATGGGACCCCTGGCGATTGTACTGCTTGTTTTGGTCGGACTACTCGTGCTGCTCGTTTTGTGGGCCATCGGCATCTACAACGGCCTGGTGCGGCTGCGCAACGAGGTCAAGAACGCCTGGGCCCAGATCGATGTCCAGCTCAAGCGTCGCCACGACCTGATTCCCAACCTGGTGGAGACGGTAAAGGGCTACGCCGGCCACGAGAAGAGCACGCTCGAAGCGGTTGTCCAGGCCCGCTCGCAGGCCGTGGCGGCCAACGGCGTCGAACAGCAGGCCCGCGCCGAGCACGCCCTCAGCGGCGCGCTCGGTCGCCTGATGCTGCTGGTCGAGCAGTACCCGGACCTCAAGGCCAATCAGAGCTTCCTGGCGTTACAAGAGGAGCTGACCTCGACCGAGAACCGCATCAGCTTCGCCCGGCAGTACTTCAACGATACGACGATGCAGTTCAACACGCGCCAGGAAACCTTCCCGCATAACATCATTGCCGGCATGTTCGGATTCCAGCGCGGCGCGTTCTTCGAGCTGGAAGACGAGGCGCAGCGGGCCGTGCCCAAGGTGCAGTTCTAGCACACGCGAGCCCGCGGATCCGGCACTCCCGGTCCTGCTCGGCCGAGGCTGCGAGACGTAGTAGATGTGGGACGCGATTCGCCAGAATCACCGCCGCTCGTTGCTGCTCATCGCAGGGCTGGGCGTGCTGCTGGTCGGGCTGGGTGCCCTGATCGGCATCGCGTTGGTACCGCCGCTCGACACGCACTACCTGAATCCGGACGCCGCCGGGCCGGGCATCGATCCGCTGGTCAGCGGCGGCTGGGGCGCCGCCATCGCCCTGGCGCTGTGGCTGGTCATGTGGGCCCTGGCGGTGGGAGCCGGCGACCGCGTGCTGCTCTCCGTCGCCGGCGCCAAGCAGATTGAGAAACACGACGCGCCGCAGCTCTGGAACACCGTCGAGGAAATGACCATCGCCTCCGGTATGGGCCGGATGCCCAAGGTATACGTGATCGACGACGACGCACCCAACGCCTTCGCGGTGGGCTACCGCCCGGATCGGGCGGCGGTCGCCGTGACGTCCGGGCTGTTGCGCCGCATGGATCGGGACGAACTGCAAGGCGTGGTCGCGCACGAGATCGGCCACATCCGTAATCTTGACGTCAAGTTCATGACCATCGCCGGCGTCATGGTTGGCACGGTCGCACTCATCGCGGACATGTTCCTGCGGTCGCTCTGGTTCGGCGGCGGCCGGCGGAGCGGTGGCCGGCGCGGCGGTGGCGGCGGCGGTCACGCGCTTCTGCTCGCGGTCGCCATAGTGGCCGCGATTCTGGCCCCGCTGGCGGCCCAACTGCTCTACTTCGCCTGTTCGCGCCGGCGGGAATACCTGGCCGACGCCTCGGCCGCCCGCTACACGCGCTACCCGGAGGGCCTGGCGTCGGCACTGGAGAAGATTGGGCAGAGCGTCGGGCAGGCCCGCGGCCAGGCCCGCCGGCAAACGAACCGCGCCGTGGCCCCGATGTTCATCGTTAATCCGCTCCAGACCCGCGCTGCCTTCAATCTGGCGGCGACCCATCCCCCGCTCGACAGACGCGTCGCCATTCTACGGGGCATGGCCGGCCAGGCGGGTTTCGCCGCCTACGAGGAGGCCTTTCGCAAGGTCGCAGGTCAGCGGGCCCGCTGCCTGGACCAGCAGGTCCTGGAGGGGGATAGCGGTGTGGCCGCCCGCCCGCCCAGCGTTACCCCGGCCGAGCGCCGCGAGGAGGCCGTTGCCCGGGCCCGGGCGGTCGGCGACCTGCTGACCGGGCTGGCGGGCTTCGCGCTCATTGCCTGCCCGTGCGGCACGCACCTCAAGGTCCCACCGCACTTCAAGCGGTCCGAGCTGAACTGCCCGCGCTGCGGCCAGACGCACGCGGTCGCCGCTGCGACCAAGCCCTCCGCTGACACTCGCCCGCCACTGCGTTTCAAGCGGCAGGGTGAGGGCTGGGAGTCGTTTCCGTGCTCGTGCGGCCACGCCGTGGAGGTCAGCCCCGCCTTTCAGGCACCGACCACGCGCTGCGGGAAATGCGGGCGACAGATCCAGATCGACTAGTAACGGCCGAAGGCAGCCGCCGGCCGCGGCCCGGCCGGCGCCCAGCGCGCCACCGGATTCCGCCGACTCGGCGCCCGCGCGCCAAGCTGCTAGAATGGCAGATTGTGCTGTTTTCGACCGCCCTGTGGGCAATGCTGTGTGACACTGTGAGGAACGAGAGATGAAGAAGATCCGCCTGTTCACGCCCGGCCCGTGTGCTGTTCCGGAAGAAGTCCTGCTGGAGATGGCGCGGCCCTTCGAGCACCACCGCACCGATTGGTTCAAGGGCATGATGAAGGAGGCCTGCGAGAAGCTCCGGATCGTCATGCAGACCAAGAACGACGTCATCGTCATTACCGGCTCGGGCACGGCGGCCGCCGAGGCGGCCATCGTCGGCTGCAATCCGCCCGGGGCCAGGATGCTGACGATCGAGAGCGGCAAGTTCGGCCAGCGCTGGGGCGAGATCGCCGAACAATACGGCATGAACGTGCATCGTCACGAGATCGAGTGGGGCACGGCCATCGAGCCACAGTGGGTCGCCGATTATCTCAAGCGCGACCCGGAAATCACGACCGTGATGCTGACGCACAGCGAAACCTCGACAGCGACGCTGTGCGACCTGGAAGCGATCGGGAAGGTCGTGCGGTCGGCCGGCAAGCTGTTCCTGGTGGACGGCATCACATCCGTGGGCGCGGTGCCCGTCAAGCCCGACGAGTGGGGTGTGGACGTGCTGATCACGGGCGCTCAGAAGGCCCTGATGCTGCCGCCGGGCCTGGGCTTCCTGTCCGTCAGTCAGCGGGCCTGGGACATCATCGAGAACAACAAGAGCCAGCATGCCTACTATCTGAACCTGATCAAGGCGCGCAAGAGCGCCGCCGACCACGATACGCCTTTCACGCCGGCGCACCTGCTGGTACGCGGCCTGAACAAGGCCCTCGACCTACTGGTGGCCGAAGGCATGGAGAACGTGTGGAAGCGTGTCGCGGCCATGGCCGAAGCCACCCGCCGGGCCGGCGTGGCCATCGGGCTGCCGGTCTTCTCGAAGCGGCCCTCCGATTCCGTCACCGCGTTCACCTGCCCCGCCGGGGTGAAGGTCAAGGACATCCGCGCCCAGCTCAAGGACCGCTACGGCATCGAGTCGGCCGGCGGACAGGACCATCTCAAGGGCAAGATCTTCCGACTTGGCCACATGGGCTACGTCGACGAGATGGACACGGTGCTGGCGATCGCCGCGCTCGAGCAGGTGCTCTACAAGCTGGGGCACAAGTTCGACCTGGGCGCCGGTGTCACCGCCGCCCAGAAATTACTGGCCGAACGGCTGTAAACGAAGCAACCTGCGCGCGCTGCCCCGGCTCGTCCGGGGCCCGCGCGGCCGGGCGCGCGACGATGGCCGCCGCCGGAGTTATGGTGCCCCAATGTGGTCACCGTCAGCCGCGGAGAACGCCTCGGAATCGCAAGTCTAATGCGGGGAAGTGTTTATCGCCACATCGTGTATTGCGGCTGGCCGTAGGCGGATTACCAATGAACAGTGGTCCCAACGGCTTAGGTGCTAATCCCCGCGCACCATCGCCCCCCAATGAACGTTCGCGCCAATGGGCCCAGCAGGACTCGAACCTGCGACCGGCGGATTATGAGTCCGCTGCTCTAACCAACTGAGCTATAGGCCCGCCAAACGCGTTCAACCCAAACGCCACCACACCGCGCGCCGCCAACAAGCAGTACCGCGACTGACGCCGCACGCGCCCGCCGGCGCAAGCAACGGGCGCGGCAACGCAGGCCCCGGGCCCAGGATTGCCACGCCCGATCATCGGCGTTGCGCCGGTCAGCGTACCTCGTTCGCAGTTGACGAACCAGCCTTGGCGGGTTCGGCTGCTGGCGCTGGGCGGATCACGCCACTGCCGCCTTGCGCCGCGGTAGGGTTGGCCATAGCGCGTCGGCTGGCCGTGACGCGTACCGGAATCCGCACACTGGAAACGCCTTCATCATCAGTACGTACGATGACAGCGGCGGCTCGCCTGGATTCGGCGGAGTAATCGGCCGGGACCTTAATGACAACGTACTGGATCCCGGCTTGGCTGTCGAGGTGTGCCTGTATCCTGGGGTCGGTGCTCATCACCGACGTGGCCAGCCCCGGCTTGCCGGACCAGACGAGTCGGGCCTTCAACTCGGTCTCCGCGGTCTGGTTCGGCGGCACCTCGAAACTGCCTGGCTCGGAGCGCAGGCGCGGATCGAGATTCGCAAACACGCGCAGTCGCTCGGTCGGCGAGCGCTCGACGCCGGTTTCCAGCGTGACGGCGCCGCGAATGCTCTGATTCGGCCACGGCGGGCTGAGTGTCACGTCAAGCTCGTACTTGGCACTCGCCTCGATCTCACGCAGTTCAGCCGAGATATTGGCCGTCTTGACGGGTACCAGCTTGGGCCGAATCTCGCCGGCGTCTCCCTTTGTGATCGTGATGGTTTTGGTCTGGGGCTCGTCCGTGCGCGCGATCTGACCGAAGTTCACCGTTTGCGGATCGCACGTCAGCGCCGTCATGACGCGGACCGTGCCCTTCAAGGTTACGCTGCGATTTTCCTTATCGTTGGTCTGCACGCGAATCGACCGGCTGAATTCACCGCTCGCCCGGTTACGGGTCGACGTGCTAACCTGGATTTCATCGGTCTCACCGGGCGGGATGCTTCGGCCAGACTGGCCGACAACCTTGGCCCCTCAGCCCGCCCTTACGCGTATGTTCAGTGGCCCCTCACCCGCATTGCGGACCTTGAAGGCGAAAACCGCATCTTCGCCGGACCACATCGGCTCAAGTACTACCTCCGGCGTGTCGCACGCCCACTTGGGCTGCGGCTGATCCGGACCGGGCGGTGTCAGGTCCACCTCCGAGCCGTCGGGCGCCCCGCAGCCGCCCTTCTTCTCGGCTGCCGGAGACTGCTTGGCATCCTCCGCAGCCTGGGCCTCGCTCTGCAGCGACCTGACGCCCGACGTTGCGGCCGGCTTCGGCGCACGGGCAGGCTGCTGAGCCGCCGGCCGCGCCGGAGTGTTCGCCGGCTGTCCCGCTTCTTCGGCGGCGCTCTGCGCCGCCATCTTCTGCTCGATCAGCTTGCGAATCGCCTCGACCTCGGCCTCAGCCTCCGCCCGCTGGTTCTGAGCGGCCGGTTCGTTGCTCGAGGCGGCGCCGGCCGATCCGGCGGCCGGCTTCGGCTCCGTGCTGGGGCCGGCCCAGGCAACAGCGACGCAAAGCGCCGCAGTTGCCACGGCAAGTCCCCACCGCGCGCTCCGCGCGCCAAATAGCGGCCGCGCGTCGTGCTCCTTCATCTTCCTCTTCCGTTCCATGGTGCTGTTCCTCATGTCCGCTGAATGCCCGACAAGCATAACAAGCTGCGCTGCCAGATACCAATATCCATACCGCAGCTATCGGGCATAACTCGCCATTATAACAGAATTCCCGGCCATGCCAGCGGCAAACGGCGCCGCTTGGCGTACAATCCTCCTCCTGCGTGCTACCACACGCTCAACTAATGTTAGACACGCGGTCGCGGCCTTGGTTGGGGCCGCGCCGCGTTAATGGCCCCGCATTCCCCCGCGTGCGCGGCTGGCCGGAGCGCGGCAATGATCGACAACCTGGCGGCACAAGCCAACGTAGGGCTACTCAATGGCCGAACCTTGGCCGTCTTGGGCTACGGTGCCCAGGGGCACGCTCACGCCCTCAACCTGCGCGATTCCGGCTGTCAGGTTATCGTGGCGCAGCGTCCGGGCGGTCCACGGCACGCCGCGGCGGTCGAGAGCGGTTTCGAGCCAGTCGATGCTCGAACCGCCGCCCGGCAGGCCGATATCCTGATTTTCGGACTGCCGGATGAGGCGGCACCCGCTATCTACGAGGAACAGATTCGGCCGGAACTGCGCTCCGGACAGACGCTCGGATTTATACACGGTTTTAATGTCCATTATGGCAGGATAGTCCCGCCCCAGGGCGTCGATGTTGTCCTCGTGGCCCCCAAAGCACAGGGGCACGCCGTCCGCAGCCTGTTCCTGGCCGGCGGCGGAGCCGTTGCGCTCGTGGCCACTGGGCAGGACACCAGCGGCCGGGCGATGGAAACGGCACTGGGCTGGGCCGCCGGCCTGGGCTGCCATCGGTCCGGCATCTTGCCAACCACCTTCCGGGACGAGACCGAGACGGACCTGTTCGGCGAACAAGCGGTGCTCTGTGGCGGCCTGACGGCCCTAATCAAGGCGGGCTTCGAGACGCTGGTGGAGGCCGGCTATCCGCCGGAGCTGGCGTACTTCGAGTGCTGCCACGAGGTCAAGTTGATCGTTGACCTAATATATGAAGGCGGCCTGACTTACATGCGCGAGCGCATCTCGAATACCGCCCGCTTCGGTGACCTCACCCGCGGGCCGCGCGTCGTGGACGAGTCCACCCGGGCGGCGATGCGCGCTATCCTCACTGAGATCCGTACGGGCCAGTTCGCCCGCGAATGGCAGTACGAGTACGAGCAAGGTCTGCCCAGATTCAGAACCCTCACAGAGAACGACCGCAAACACCCGATCGAGGTGATCGGGGCGGCGCTGCGGGGCATGTTGCGGCCGGGGCGCCCATCCGAGTCGGCAGGAGGACATACCGGCAATGTGTAACCTGAGGTTATCGGTCCTTGTTCTGGCGCTGATCTGGCTCATGGGCACCCATCCGGCCGTCGCCTTGAACGACGAACCGCCCGAGGTGCCGCGGGCGCGCGAGCTGGTCAACCTGCTCATCCAGGGCAAGTACAACCAGTTCGTCAGCGCGGGCAACGAGGTGATCCAGCGTAGCGTGACCGCCGAACACGCCGAGCGGCTCTGGTCGGCGATATTGATGCGCTGCGGCGAGTACCAGGGCCGCATGACCGTCCGCACGCTTCCAACTGCGGAGCGCCGCATAGTGGGGCTGGCCCTGTACTTCGAGCACGCGGTCCAGCCGGTGCGCGTGGAGATCGACGCCCAGGGCCGGCTGGCCGGATTCTGGCTCGACCCGGTCGAGATGACGCGGCCCTACGAGCCGCCGGCATACGTTAATCCGAACCGCTACGAAGAGCAGGTGGTCTCGATCCCCGCCGAATTGCCGTTGCCGGCCACGCTTACGATCCCGCTCGGTCCAGGGCCGCATCCGGCGGTCGTGCTCGTGCAGGCCGCCGGTCCGCTTGACCGCGATTCGACCGTTGGCGTGCGGCGGCCGTTTCGTGACTTGGCGCTGGGCCTGGCGACCAGCGGCGTGGCGGCCCTGCGCTACGATCGGCGGTCACTTGCACATCGTGCCGTCGCGCCACCCGAGGGCTGGAGCTTCTCCAGTGTCGCGGTTGATGATACGCTGGCCGCTCTGGAGCTGTTGCGGAACCAGCCACAGATCGACGCCAAGCGCCTTTACGTGCTGGGGCACGGCTTGGGCGGCATGGCGACGCCACACGTCGCCGAGCGCGACGGACGGCTCGCCGGCATGGTGATCGTGGGCTGCGGGGCCCGCTCGGTCCTGGACATAATGCTCGATGAGAGTCGCTACCTGGCCAGGCTGGACGGGGTAGTAACGGCCCGCGAGAACGAGCAACTGGCCCGCCTGACGCAGTACTTCTCAGCCATCCGGGCCGGGCGGCTGGCCGATGTCCCGCCGACGGCCAACATACCGGTCAAGTTCCTCGCCGAACTGCACCAATTGGACGTCCTGGCGACCGTCGGCCGGCTGAAGACTCCCGTTCTGGTAGTGTTGGGCGGACGCGATTTCCAGACGACGACCGAGGACCGATCGCTGTGGGCGCAGGCCCTGGCCGGCCGGCCGCAGTCGGGCTTCCGCATCTTCGAGGATTTGGATCATACGCTCGTCGCCGGCTCCGGGCTGGCCAGCCCGGACGACTACTTGCAGCCCGGCCACGTTGACGCGGCCGTCATCGATTTGCTGGCAGACTTGGTTCGGAAGCCGGCCGGAGAGCAATAACGAGCTTGTCGTCGAGGCGCCCGACCCACGGTGCCCCTGCAATATGGTGCCCGCACTACGGGCACTTCGGGCACGTGCGGATATGCGATAGAATGAGAGCCAACGTGTCCTGAGCTTCTTCGTGACGGGCAATGTCGGACCGGAACGCGGTTCGTCAGCGGGGCGGGAGCCTGACGTGGCAAGATCCGGCGGCGAGAAACCCTGCGACCCTGGCACTACGGCTGAGACGGCGCAGCGCGCCAGTCGTGCCCGCAAGTACTGGCCGCGCGTCGAACTGGTTGTGCTGGCGTGCGCGTTCGTCGTCACCATCCTGGCCAAGCTCGTGGCGGTGCGCGCATACCAGCCTGTCAGCCTTCTGTCCTGGTGGGTCTCCGTGGCGGTTGGTGACGTCGCGTTCTTCGCCACGGTCGCGGCCGCCGCTTCGTTTGCCTATGCCGTCTTGCCGCGGCGCTGGTTAGCGCGCATCGTCCTCCTGGCGGCCGTGTCGATTCTAGGCTGGTCATTGGCCAACGCAGCTTGGCTATACGTCACCGGTGTGCAGCTTCAACCCGGCGTCATCTTCGTCATTCTCAAGCATCCGGCGGAGTTCTGGCCGACGGTCAGCCCGCACGTTACGCGGATGCCGCTGCCACTGGTTGTCGGCGGGTGTCTGGCGGGACTCGGCGCGCTGGCCTGGGTTGGCTGGCGCCTGGTGCGCCCGCGGCCGATCGGCGAACATCGCCGCGGCTACGCGCTCGTAGGCGTGGCCGGCATCCTGGCGGCGCTCGCGGTGCTCACCGTGGTCAAAGGCGCCGCGCCCGAGGTCGGCATGGGGTCGGTCGGCCCCGTGCTCAGTTACAGCAGTCACGGACACGTACTGACGTCGCTGCTGCCTGGCCGGCTGGACCGCGACTTGGGCGACCTCCCGACCCGGGTCGTGCCGCGCGTCGGTGAGCGCCACGTCGAGTTCCCGGCGGCGCCCCCGGGGGGCTGGCCTAACATCGTGCTCGTGTTGTTGGAGAGCGTCTCATACCAGGCCAGCGGGCTGGGGAAGAGCTCACGCGGGGCCATGCCGACGCTGAGCCGGCTGGCGGCCGAGGGTGTTGAGTTCGCGCACACGCGCGTGCCGGTGTCCCAGACGGGCAAGGCGTTCTGGGCAACTTTGACGGGCACGACGCCCGACCTGTACCACGACTACGCCGAGGCCATCCTGGTCGATGAACCGTATGAGAGCCTGGCGTCGCTCTTGCGCCGGGTGGGCTATCGCAGCGCGTTCTTCCAGATGTCCAAGGGTACGTTCGAGTGCGCCCCGGGCACGTTCGCGAATCTGGCGTTCGACTGGGCCTGGTTTCGCGAGAACCTTGAGGACCCTACGGCCAACCTGGGCTACCTGAGCGGCGACGACTTCCGCATGTTGGACCCGGCCCTGGAATGGGCAACCAACGAAGACAGGCCGTTTCTGCTAATGATGATAACGTCGGTCGCGCACGATCCGTACGACGTGCCGGAGTCCTTCGGGCCGCGGCTGGCGGACCAGCGCGCCCGCTATCACCAGGCCGTGCGCTACACGGATGCGTTTCTGGACGAGCTGCAGGAACGGCTGGCCATGCTCGGCCTGGCCGACAACACGGTGCTGTGCGTGCTCGGCGATCACGGCGAGAGCTTTCGGCCGGAATCTCGGCACACGCGCTGGGTGCCCCACGAAGAGGTCGTCCGCGTGCCCTGGGTGCTGAGCTGGCCGGGCCATGTTCCCGCGGGGGAGCGCTGCTCCTGGCCCTGCAGCCAGTTGGACGTAACGCCCACGCTGTTGAGCTTGCTTGGCTGCGACATCTCCCAGGCGGGCTTTGAAGGACGTGACGCCCTGGCGCCTGGCAGCCCGGACCGCCCCCTGCCGTGTTCGTCATGGTTCGAAGGCAGCCCAATGGCGCTGGTAGAGGGCACACAGAAGTGGCTGTACTGGCCGCGCACCGGCGAAGTCCAGTTCTACGACTTAGCCAGCGACCCGGATGAGCTTAGTCCCATAACGGTTGACGATGCCCAGCGGGCCCGTGTGGCCGAGTTTCTGACCAGTTGGCAGCGGTCGTCCTACATCGAGTTCCATGCCAGGCGCTTCCGCCGCGAGTTCCTGTACGATCATTGGTGGGCGTTCAGTTCCGGACGCTACGGACGGGCCTACTATGTGCCTTGAATCACACGCTCCCGCGGCGCGCCCGGCAGCGCTGAAGGTCCTGATTCTGACGCTCCTGCTGGTCTGGGCCTTCTGGCCCGAACTGGCCTACGCGGCCCAGTTGATGCTCAGCAGCAGCGACTGGAGCCACGGCCTGGTGGCGCCGCTGGCGCTCGCGCTGCTTGTCGCGCGCCGCCGCCCGTACCTGGCACAAGACCTGAAGCGCGGGTCGATCTGGGGCATAATCCTGCTGTTACTGAGCTTGGCGGTATACGCGGCCAACATGTGGCCGTGGGCGTACGGCTACTTCCGCCACGTGGCGTTCGTCCCCGCGGCCGGCGGAGTCGTGCTGGCAACTTGCGGATGGCGCGTCCTGAAGCGCTGCTTGCCGATGCTGCTGATCCTGTTGCTGAGCATTCCGATCGGCCCGCGCTACTATGCCGGTCTGATCATCAAGCCGGAAACCTACACACTGGCGGCCGCCCGGGTAGTGCTGGACCGTCTGCCCGGCGTCGATATGCATTTGCACGGCCCCGACCTGGACTTCGCCGCCGCCGACGCGACCGGCACGGTCGCCACCGGCGAGCCGCGGCGCGGCGCCAGCATGTTGCTGACCTACGCCGTGCTCGGCGTATTCGTGGTCTTCACGCGCGTGCGGCCGGCCTGGCAGGTCGCTCTGCTGGCGCTGGCCGCAGTGCCGATCGTGCTGCTGTGCAACCTGCTGCGCTTGTTGTGCTGGGGAGTGATCAACATCTACGCCCAGCCGGACCCGGTCAGTCCGGTGCCGCGCGTCATCGCCGCGGCCGTGTCGCTGGTGCTGGCGTACCTGCTCTTCGCGGCCGGGTGCGGCGTACTGGGCTGGCTGGGGACGGCCTTCGCCGCCGACGAACGGGATGATCAGGGTCAGGATGAGGAGGTGGCCGATGCCTGAGGCACTGTCGCCGCGCCGACCGCCGACCTGGCGGGCTTTGCTTTCGCCGACTTTCCTGGCCTGCGTGGTCATCGTGGCGGCCGCGGCTAGCGGGTTGCGCCCCGCCATGCTCGCCATCGCCGCGCACTACGAGAAGCAGAGTATCCCGCTGCGCCGGCCCTTGGAGGAGTTCAACCCGGCCGCGTTCAAGTCGTTCGACGCCACGGTCGTCGCGCAGCTTGAGAACATGCCGGCGGTAGAGGATGTTGGCACGGAGCACGTGCTGATGGTTGATCTCAAGCCGCTGGACCCCAACCGCGCCCAGCGTTTCTTCGCGTGGATGCTGGTGACGTATTACAGCGACCCGCACGACCAGGTCCCGCACACGCCGGAAGTGTGTTATCGGCAGGCCGGTACGCGCGTCGGGGGCATCGACGTGATCCCGGTCGAGGTGCCGGGGCCCGACGGCACGCCTCAGACGGTGGACGTGCGCTTCGTGGACATGCACCAGCCGCAGGCACGCCTGATGATCGCCTACGTTTTCCACGCCAACGGCAAGTTCTGTCACGACCGCGAACAAGTCCGCTGGGTGGTTGGGCGACCGGGCGACCGCTACGTGTACTTCAGCAAGATCGAGGCCATCGCCTCGTTCACGTACGAGTTCCAGCGGCAGGAGGCGATCGACCTGTGTCGCGATATCCTCCGCGAAGGGCTGCCCGCGCTCGTTGCCGATCATTTCCCCCGCCCGGAAGACCTCAAGTAAGGCGGTTTGCCCCCGCGGTGCGGCGGTCTGCCCGCGCTGCCAAACCGGCGTGCAGCATCATCAGCCCCGCCACTACCGCCGCTACGAACAGCATATGCTGCCGCGGCTCTGGGACGGGCCCCCAGGTGTTCGCGAGCGTGGTCATGGTCCCATCGCCGCGACCCACCTGCGCTATCACCTTCCCCAGCACCGCGCCGGCACTGGTCACCCGGAAGTAGAACTCCGCCGCCTGGCCGCAGCGTATCGCGTGCGCCGGGTCGGCTGTCCAGGCGCGAAAGACGTCGTCCTCCGTGTCGTATTCCCAGCCGGCCGGCACATTGAAGTAGTAGCTGTTCGTGTACGGCACTTCGAAGCGTGTGATGGGCTCGAGCCCCAGGTTCGTCAACTCATAAGTGTACACGCTGGCCCGCACCCAGACGCGCAGGCGCACGCCCTCGGTTTGCACATCCGACAGGACAGGAACCGCGGCCAAAGCCAGGATGAGCGGCGTGATCAACATGTCGCCATTATAGCGGGCGGCGCGGGAATACCACGCGGCAAATCACCCACCGGCCAGCCCGGCACGGGCCGCCGGGCGGCTTGGTCAGACCGGCTTCGTCGCCCGGACCAACGAATCCATGAACTGGCCGTGCCGCAGCAGCTCGGGATCGCGGAAGCCGCAGGCCTCGATATCAGCGCACAATTCCTCGAAGCTGAACGTCCCGCCGCCCTCTGTCGCCACCAGCATGTTGATAGCAAACAGCGCGCCGGCCGGCGGCTGCGTGTGGCTGGCGTCCATGACCACGTCACGCAGGACCACCTGTCCGCCGGGGACCAAGGCGGCGTAGACCTTGCGGAACAGAGCGCGGTTCTGGGAACGCGAATTTTGATGCACGATCGCGCCCAGCCAGGCGAAATCGACGCCGCCGGGCAGGTCATCCGTGTAGAAGTCGCCGGCGACGAGCTGCACGCGTTCCGCCAGCCCCTCCTCCACTATTCGCTGCCGGGCCAGCGGCATGGCCGCCGGCAGATCAAACAGCGTGCCGACCGCCTCCGGCACTGCGCGCAGCAAGGCCGCCGTCCAGGTGCCCGTGGCGCCGCCCACATCCAGGAGGTGCTTGAATGACAGCGGCCGCAGGACGGTGACCAGGCGGTCGGCCAGTGGAGCCGAATGCCAGTGCATGGCCTCGATGAAGGCGGCCTGGTCCGCCTCCGCTCCGCGCACGCTGGGACTGCGCGGGACCGGCCGGCCGGACTGCACCACGGCGGAGAGCTGGGCCCAACGCCGCAGACAGTTGGCCTGGTGCCGCAGAGTGGCCAGCAGGCCGGGGCGTTCCGCGTGGTTGAAGAGCGCGGTCACGTCGGGGGGGGCGGCGAACTGCTCGTCGCGCTTCTCCAGCAATTCCAGGGCCACCAGCGCGTTTAGCAGGGCCGTCATGCCGCGCCGGTCGGCACCGCACAAGTCAGCCATTTGTGCCGCCGTGCGCGGTTCCACCGCCAGGTGACCGAAGACGTCGAAGTCCACGGCGGCGGCCAGCACGCATGCGGGCTGATGGCCGCGCAACACCTCGACCAGCGCATCGGCCGTCCAGTTCTGAGCCATTGCTCACCTCATAGATCGCCGGGGCCGCTCCCGGCCGGGTGCCTTGCCCATTAGTCTTCCACGCCCGCGTCGGGCGCCTCGCCGCCGTCGCTCGGCGGCGCGTCCGTCGAACCCGTAGCCGGTGACGTTGCTTGCCCGGTGGGCGTCTCGTCGGCTGCAGTTTCGCCGTCCGCTGGGCCATTATGCTCTGCTTCAGCCTCGGAGATGATCTTGGCGACGGCGACCACGCGATCATCTTCGGCAACACGGATCAGTCGGACGCCCTGAGTGGCCCGGCCGATCTCGCGCAGTTCGGCCAGCGCCATGCGCAGGAGCGTGCCCTTGCTGGTAATGAGCATGAGCTCGTGTTCGTCGGTGACGGCGCGCAGCGCGATGACCGGCCCGTTGCGCTCGGTCGTCTTGATGTTGATGACACCCTTGCCGCCCCGGCGCGTGAGGCGGTACTCATCGATATCCGTGCGCTTCCCGTAGCCGTTTTCGCAGACGGTCAGAACGCTCATGCCGGGCTCGATGACCACCATGTCGACCACGGCGTCGTTGCGGCCCAGCGTGATGCCGCGCACGCCGTGGGCGCTGCGGCCCATGGCGCGCACGTCGGTTTCGTTGAAGCGGCAGGCCATGCCCAGGCGCGTGCCCAGCACGATCTGCTCGTCGCCGTCGCTGAGGGCGACCTTGATGAGCGTGTCGTCGGCATCCAGCGTAATGGCCTGGATGCCGCTGGGGCGCGGCCGCGAGAATGCCGACAGCGGGGTCTTCTTGACGATGCCCTTCTCGGTGGCGAAGAAGACGTACTGCTCCGCCTGCTGCTCGAACTCCGTGACGGCCAGCACCGCGACATGCCGCTCATTGGGCTGCATGGTGAGCACATTGGCCAGAGCGCGGCCGCGGCTGGTGCGCTGCATGCTCGGGATGTCGTAAACGCGCAGCCAGTACACCCGCCCGCGGTTCGTGAAGAACAGCAGATAATCATGCGTTGAGGCCGCCCGCATGTGCTCGATGAAGTCGTCGTCCTTGGCTTCCGTGCCGCGAATGCCCTTGCCGCCGCGCCCCTGGCTGCGGAAGACGTCCGCCGGTACGCGCTTGATGTAACCCTGGTGCGACAGCGTGACGACCACCTGCTCTTCCTGGATCAGCTCGTCCAGCGCGAACGAGCGGGCGGCCGGGCCGAAACGCGTGCGCCGCGGCTCGGCCAGCTTGGCCTTCAGCTCATGCATGTCCTCGACGATGA
This sequence comes from uncultured Planctomycetales bacterium, assembly GCA_964550375.1. Classification (GTDB taxonomy): domain Bacteria; phylum Planctomycetota; class Phycisphaerae; order UBA1845; family Fen-1342; genus JAAYXS01. The sequence continues at coordinate 114,521 of CAZJYX010000003.1, forward strand.
TGTCCAGCACGCGGCGCTCGTCGCTGAGGATCAGGTTGTAGTCGGTGATCTGATCGACCAGCTTGCCGTATTCACCGGCCAGTTGCTCGATTTCCAGCCCCGTCAGCCGCCGCAACTGCATCGCCAGGATCGCGTCGGCCTGCGTGTGCGTGAGGTGCTGGTCCGCGGCCGTGGCCCGCGCCACAAACGCCTCGGGCAGCAACCGCCGCACGGTGGCCGCCTCGCTCAACCGCAGCGGCTTCTCCATCAGCCGCTGGCGGGCCGTGTCCACGTCGGGCGATTCGCGAATCAGCCGGATGATCTCGTCGATGTCGGCGACCGCCAGGATCAACCCTTCGAGCACGTGGGCGCGCTGCCGGGCGCGGCGCAGCAGGTACTGCGTGCGCCGCCGGATCACATCCACGCGGTGCTGCACGAAATGGTCGATCAGTTGCCGCAGTCCCAGCGTCCTGGGCACGCGGTTGACCAGAACCACGTTCATGGCGTGCAGCGTTGATTCGAGCGGCGTGTACTTCCACAATTGGTTGATTACGACCTGGATGTTGGCGTCTTTCTTCAGCGTGATGACCAGCCGCACCAGTTGCTTGCGGCCGGACTCGTCCCGCAGATCATCGACGCCCTTGATCGTGCCGCTCTGCACGGCTTCCAGCAGCCGCTCCTTGATGGTCGGCAGCAGGACGCCGTACGGAATCTCGTCCACGACAATCTGCATGCGGCCGGACTTGGTCTCCTCCGTGTGCAGCACTCCGCGGACGGTGAGCGCGCCGCGCCCGGTCTCGTAGGCCTCCCGAATGCCCTCGCGGCCGCAGATGACGCCGCCGGTGGGGAAGTCCGGGCCGGGCACGCGTTGCAGCAGCTCGTCGATCGTGATGTCCGGTTTGTCGATGCAGGCCACGACGGCATCGCAGATCTCCGCCAGGTTGTGCGGCAGCAGGCGCGTGGCCATCCCGACGGCGATGCCCTCGGAGCCGTTCACCAGCAGGTTCGGAAAGCGGCTCGGCAAAACCACCGGCTCCTGGCGCGTGCCGTCGTAGTTCTCCTCGAAGTCGACCGTCTCGCGCTCGAGGTCCTCGAGCATCAGCTCGGCCGGCAGGGCCAGGCGCGCCTCCGTATAACGCATCGCCGCCGGCGGATCGCCGTCGATGCTGCCGAAGTTGCCCTGCGGGTGCACCAACAGGTGCCGCAGGCTCCACTCCTGGCCCATGCGGACCAGCGTGGGATAGATGACGCCCTCGCCGTGCGGGTGATAGTTACCGCTGGTGTCGCCGCAGATCTTGGCGCACTTGCGGTGCTTGGCCCGCGGGCTGAGGTTCAGGTCATTCATGGCCACAAGGATGCGGCGTTGCGAAGGCTTCAGACCGTCGCGCACGTCCGGCAGCGCGCGGGCCATGATGACGCTCATGGCGTAGGTGAGATAGGACTCCTGCATCTCCTGCGAGATGGGCGTCGGAATAACCGTACTCGTTTCGACGTTGCTCATCGGTGCTCCAGGGCAGCAGCGCGCCAGCGGCGCGACTCTCGCGAATGCGCGGATTGTACTTGATACCGCCGCGTAAAGCAGCGGCTCGGCGCCACAGGTTGCAGTGTCAGTTCGGATACAGTTCGGTCAGGGTACCGGCACGCCGCAGTTGGGTCCCGACAGCGCCGGGTACCCTCCGAGCACCAGCGCCCGCTTGAAGCACACGCGTGCCGACCGCTTGCCCGCCGACCCCATCCGGCGAGCGCCCCCGCCGCAACTCCTCCGACCAACCGGCGCAGGGACTTGACGGAACGGCTGGGGCGGCAAATAGTGCCGTCTTCCGGGCGCGATTGTGGCGGCCTGACAGCCGCCTGGTACCCGGCGGGCCCGCCTGACCTCTGGCCGGGCGGCTGCGTGTCGCTACCCGGGGCGCGTTGGCACAAGCTGGCACGATGCCCCGGCGTCGTTGACTGTTGTGGAGGAGCGGCGCAGCAGCGCGGGCCCGTGCGCCACAAGGTAACTCTTCACATGTCGGCTGGATCAACATCGTCGGACAAACGCGGCATCCTCGCTCTGGGGCCGATCATCGCCGCTGATGAGCAGTTCCTGGCGGCCCTGCGCCAGTTCGGGGAAATCCGCATCGTCGATTCCGTCGAGGATGCGTTGGCGGCGTTGCGGGCCGACCAGTTCGAACTCGTGCTCAGCAGCCCCATGGACCTCTTTCCGTTGGCGCGGGCGGAAGCCCGGCAACGCGGCGAGTTGATCCTCGACAAGATCGGGCAGGGCGTCTGCGTCGTGTGCCGCGACGGGGCCCTGACCTGGGCTAATCCCAAGCTGGATTCCTACCCCGCCGAGGTGCGTGAGGCGATCCGCGCCGCGTGTGCCGAGGTGTGCCGACAGCTCGCGGAGGAGCGGACCGCGCATGAGCCGGCCCCCAGCCGGCGGCGCACGGTGCACGTGGGCTCCGAATACGTCTTCGACCTGACGGTCTCGCCCTTGCTGGCCCCGGAGAAGGAGCTGACGGAAGTGGTCGGACTGGTCTGGGACATCTCCGCCGCCCACCGCATGCAAGAGCGCATCAACGCCATCGATGCCGCCGGACGCGAGCTGATGCGGCTTGATGTCGAGGCCCTCATGCAGCTTGACGCCGTTGACCGCCTGCAATTCCTCGAAGAGCAGATCGTGCGCTCCGCGCGCGAGCTGCTGCGCTTCGACCACTTCGTCGTGCGGCTGCTGGACCGCCAGTCCAACCGGCTGGAGACCGTGATCTCCGTCGGCCTACCCGAGGCGTCGGACCGGATGGACATCTATGCCGCCGCCGAGGGCAACGGCATCTGCGGCTACGTGGCGGCGTCGGGCCGCTCCTACATTGCGCCGGACACCACCCGCGACCCGCGCTACCTGCCCGGACTGGACGGGGCCGGCTCTTCCCTGACCGTGCCGCTGCGCCTGCATGACCAAGTTGTCGGCGTGCTCAACGTGGAATCAACGGAAATTGCGGCGTTCTCGGAGGATGATCGCCAGTTCGCCGAGATCTTCGCGCGCTACATCGCCATCGCCCTGCACATCCTGAAACTGCTGGCCGCCGAGCGCTCGACGACCACGGGCCAAATCACCGCCGACGTGGGCACCGAGCTGGCCGGTCCGCTGAACGATATCATTGCCGAGGCCACCAGCGCCATTGATGAACATGCGGGGCAGGACGACCTGCGCCGACGCCTGCACGCCATCATCGAGAACGTTGACCGCGTGAAGCGGACCTTGCAGGCCCTCACCCAGACACCCGCTGTCCGCGGCCTGGTTCCGGAAGTGCCGTCCGTCGACCCGCTGCTCGCCGGCCGCCGCATCCTGGTAGCCGACGACGAGGACATCATTCGCGAGACGATTGCCGACGTGCTGGCCAAGCACGGGGCCTTGGCCGTCATGGCGCGTGACGGGCAGGAAGCGACCGCCATGATCCGCGCCCAGCATTTCGACCTCGTCATTTCCGATATCAAGATGCCCTATAAGAGCGGCTACGAGGTCTTCGCCTCCGCCCGGCAGGCGAACATCCACTGCCCCGTCATCCTGATCACCGGTTTCGGCTACGATCCCGAGCACTCGATCGTGCGAGCCAGCCGCGAGGGCCTGGCGGGCGTGTTGTTCAAGCCGTTCAAGGTCGAGCAACTGGTCGACCTGATCCACCGGGCCCTGGGCGTCGCCCAGGCGAGTTGACCCGACACCGCGTTTTCTCACCCATTCGGTCCACGTTCGCAGCGTTGTTCCGTCTGTGGCAACACATGCCTCGGGTCCGGCCTGCGCCGCTTGGTCATGACCCGCGAGTCGGCTAAACTAGATTGTCTGTGCGAATTCGGTCGGTACCATGCACCGGTCAGACGAAGCACCCGGCTTATCGGGCTTCGCCCACACTGGTTCGGTGCAGGCCCCGGCGGGTGCTCTTAACCTTCGCTCGCGAACTCACGTTCGGCTCGGCGAACTGTCTGTCTTCTTGAGTCTGTCTTTCTGAGGTTGTCCATGACCAAGCATGCGAAGAGAGGCCCGGCCCAGCAGTCGCCTTTGCCGGGCGCGTGGCGCGCCCTGGGTGCGGTAGTACTACTTGTGGCGATTGCGTCCTCAGGGATGCTTGTGGCGTATCACCTGAACGCCATGTCCCTGCCCGGCTGCGGACCGGGCAGCGGCTGTGCCGAGTTGGCCAAGGGCCGCTGGGGTACGCTGCCCGTCCTCGGCTGGCCCGTCTCGCACGCCGGCCTGGCCTACTTCCTGGGCCTGCTCGCGGCCTGGCTGGCGAGCAGCAACGGCGTCAATGCCGGGTTGCGCAACCTGGTGCGACTCGGCGTGCTCGGCTCCCTCGGGTTCACCGTCATCATGTTCGTCGAGCGCCATTCCTGCCCATACTGCATCGTCGTGCATGTCGGCAACATCGCCTTCTGGATCATCCTGGAATGCTCACGCCGCGCGGCGACGCGCTCCCCACGCTGGCTTGCCTCCGCGGCCGGCACCTTCGTCCTCGCCACGGTCGTCCTGATCGGCGTCGAGGCTTACCAGCGCGGCGTCGTGCATGAACGCGGTGAGCGTGACCTGGGCGAATCGACCGCACGCATCATCGAGGCGACGCGCCGCGCGCAGGATGTCGCCGCGGGAACGGGCGCCGCAACCTCCACCAGTAATCCCGCCGACGAGCCTGCTCCGGAGACAGCAGCGCCCGCAGCCGCACCGGCGCCGGCCGTGGCGGCGGCCCGACAGCCCGTCGACGCTCCGCCGGCCGTGTCGGCCCCGGAGCAGAGCAGCCCACAGTCCGGCGGCCAGACCGTCGCTGTGCCGCCCCTGATCGGATCCACTGAGCCGGCCGACCAGGGGGCTTCCGAGTGCGACCCCGACGCCGATGCTGCTCATAAGGATGCGCCGGCGGCCGATGCGGCCGAAGACCCCTTCGCTGGCGGCTTCCGCGGACGCTACCTGCTGGGGCCGGAGAAGGCTGCCGTTCGGATTGTCATCATCACGGACTACCAGTGCCGCGACTGCAAGTCCATCGAGGACGAGATTCGCGGGATCCTGGAGGCGCATCCCAACGACGTCTCCCTATCCGTCAAGCACTTCCCGTTCGATGAGAAGTGCAACTCCACCGCCACCCGCACCTTGCATCCCAACGCCTGCTGGGCCGCGCGGGCCGCGGAGGCAGCCGGCATCTTGTGGGGCAACGACGGCTTCTGGGAAATGCACCACTGGCTCTTCGACCACGAGGGCACCTTCACGAAAACAGAGGAACTTACCGAAGCCATCCGCGGATTCGGCCGTAGCCCGTCCGGCTTCATCACCACCATGACCGGCGACGAGACGCTCCGCCTGGTCGAACAAGACATCGCCGAGGCACGCCTGTTGGGCCTGTACCAGACGCCGCTGGTCTTCATCAATGGCGTGGAGCTGCGCGGCTGGCAGGCCAAAGATGCGGTCGCGCGCGCGGTGAACGCGGTTCTGGCCGCGAATCCGGAGCCGCAAACCCACGAGTTCGACCGCCCGCCCTTGGCCGTCCAGAAGTGCGTGGACGATTGGCGCGCCAGGCGCTTAACGCCGGCGCAGCGCGATCAGTATCCGCGCGTCCTCGGTTCGACCAGCCCCAAAGTGCGGATCGTGCTCTATGGCGACTACCAGACCCCGCTCGTTGCCGAGGTGGATGAGATCTTCCGCGCCTGGGTCGCGCAGCATGACAACGCCCACTACACGTACCGGCACTTCCCATTTGACCAGACGTGTAATCCGAGCGTGTCCTCAACCCAGCACGAGCAGGCCTGCTGGGCGGCGCGCGTGGCGGAGGCGGCTTGGTTTACCGGCGGGGACGAAGCCTTCTGGAAGATGCACACGTGGCTGCTGGCGAACCAGGATTCGCTTAACGAGACCGCCGTCGCCGCTGCCGCAACCGAACTCGGACTGGACGCCGAGGCGCTCATCAAGGCGCTTGACGATCCGGAGGTCGCGGCCGCCGTCGAGGATGATGCCGTGGCCGGCAGGCGCGGCGGGCTGAAACGCATCCCCTGGATAGTGGTCAACAACCGGGTGGTCGAACGCTGGCGCTTGACCGGGCCGGAGTTCGGCCGCGAGGTCCTCGAGTCGATTCTCAAGGAGGCCGCCGGAAACTAGTGGCCTGGGGTAGTCAGAAGCCCGCGGCGCCTGCGCGTCCGTGCGGCCGGCCTTGACCGGATCACGCTTCCGGAACCTGCGCATTGGCCGCACTTGCGTCCAATAACCCAGCCCACACGCAATGTGGGTCAACCAGCAGCGCGGCCGCGCTCACCAGTTCATTTAGCGCGCCTTTCGCTGGCAGCGGCCGCACACTGCCCAGTTCAAGCACCAGTTGCAGTGCCTGCCGAACGGCCGAGATGCTGCGGAAGCGGTGCAGATAGCGGCGTGCCAGCAGGCCGCCAATCGTGCGGCGCAGACCGCGCGCGTCAACTCCCGCCAGCGTGCCGACCTGCTGCTCGACCACGCCCAGGTCGCACGCCGCCAGTTGCGTGTAGAAGCGCTCGGCCAAATCGGCATCACGGCAAACCAGGTGCCGGTCGAGCGCAAACTCCAACGCGACGTGGCTAGCCAAATCCCAGATGGCCGCGCAAGTCCCGCCGGTTGCCGTGCCGGCCTTGAGCTGCCGCTGCCACTGCAGGAAGCAGGACAGCGCATGGAAACGCCGGTCCACCGCCACGTGGTTGAGCAGGCCGGCGCGTAGCTGTTCGGCGTGCTCGTCGGCGGGGCGCGCGTCGCGCACTATCTGCCAGCGGATTCGCCGCCTGCGCGAGAACCGCGGCCACAGATCCGGCAAGGCCACACCGATGGCGAAGTACGGCTCCGGGGGAAGCCCGCAGACGTCGTGGTTGAAGACGAAATGGGCCAGGTAGTTCATGCTGCCAGATGTCGCCGCGCCGCCCGGCCGCCGCCGGCCCGGCGCCGCTCGTGTTCATGACCGTGACCGTGCTGACCAGCCGCTGTCGCACATCGACAAAGCGGTCCTGTGCGCGTGCCCGTCGCGCATTATCCCGCGTGGTTCGGAAACCGTCCGGCCGCGTAGGCGCGCCCCAGCTCCAGGTAGCTGCTGACCACGTGCTCCAGGTAGCTCCGATCCGCAGCGCTCACATCCCGCAGCACCCGCGCCGGCAAGCCCACGACCAGCTTGCCCGCGGCTATCACCGTCCCCGGCGGCACGAGCGCGCCCGCCGCGACGATGCTGCCCGCCCCGATTTCAGCGTCGTCCAGCACAATTGCTCCGATGCCGATCAGGCTGCCCGGCCCAATCCGCCGACAGTGCACGACCGCCCGGTGACCGATCGACACGTCATCGCCAATCTCCAGCGGCACATCCCGGCGGGTGTGGATGATGGTGCCGTCCTGGATGTTCACGCGCCGCCCGATCGTGATGGGCGAAATATCCCCGCGAATAACAACATGGTGCATCACGGTGCAATCGGCACCGAACGTCACGTCGCCGCCGACGTAGGCGCTGGGGGCAATGTACACATTCGGCCCCAGCCGCGGACGGATGATCTTCTCTGTCATGGTGGTATGATACGCTGCCGGTGCCGGCCCGGCATCGGCTAACGCGGGCGCGGCGGGCGCCGGCACGTAGAGCCGGAGGACTGACTAGTTCAAGGAGATTTCTTCGCGGCAATGGGCAAGACGGCATTCATCCTGGTATTGACGGAGGATGAAACCCGGGGCGAAGCTTGGCGCGCCGAGCTGCGCGAACGCCACGGCCACCTGTGCAACGTGGCGGTTGGCCTGCGCGAGGCGCTTGATTCGATCCAGCAACGCGCCCCCGACGCGGTCGTGGCGGATGGCAAGGTCAACGGCGCCGCGACGGCCCCCCCGCTGGCCGACCTGCTGGACAAGCTGGCACCGGACGCCGCCTTGCTGGTCGTCGGCGATCATGGGCCGCTGGCGCCCCGGAACGTAACGCTGCTGACACTTCCGGCCAGCGAGGCGCCGGAAGCCCTGCTGCCGCGCGTCGCCGCCGCCGCGACCGAAGCCGTCACCCGCCGGGAAAACCGCCTGCTCAAGGAATCCTTCGAGACCACCACCTACGAAAGCTTCGAGGGCATCGTGGGCACGACGCCGCAGATGCGGCGTATCATCGAACGCATCAAGAAGGCCGCCCGCAACAAGCTCACCGTGCTGATTCTCGGCGAAACCGGCGCGGGCAAGGACCTGATCGCCGAGGCCATCCACAAGCAGTCAGACCGGGCCCGCCGACCAATGAAATCCGTCAACTGCGCCGGCCTGAACGAGAACCTCCTGGAGAGTGAGCTCTTCGGACACGTGAAAGGCGCCTTCACCGGCGCCGTCAGCGACCGCAAGGGCTACTTCGTCGCCGCCGACGGCGGCACGCTGTTTCTCGACGAGATCGGCGACATGCCGCTCAACATGCAGGCCAAGCTCCTCCGCGTCCTCGAACGCCGCGAGGTTACCCCCGTCGGATCCACCGAGGTCCAACGCGTCGACGTCCGCCTCGTCGCCGCGACCAACACGAACCTCGCTAAAGCCGTGGAGGAAAAGAAGTTCCGCGAGGATCTCTACTACCGCCTCCAGCAATGGGTAATCGAGGTGCCGCCCCTGCGCGAACGCCGCCAGGACATTCCCCTTCTGGCGATTCACTTCCTGCGCCGCGCCAACGAAACCAACTCCGTGAGCGTTCCTGGAATCTCGGCCGAGGCCATGGAGTCCCTCGCCAAGTACTTCTGGCCGGGAAACGTCCGCGAGTTGGCCAACGTAATCGAGGCCATGGCCGTCGAGGCTGAGAATCGCCGCATCGAAGTGGACGACCTACCCGAGCGGATCAGCGGCAGCCGCGACCTGGTCCACGTGTCCGGCAGCGGCATGGTCGGGCTAACCATGGCCGAGGTCGAGCGGATGATGATCGAACGCACGCTACGGGCTACCGGCGGCAATCGCGAGCAGGCCGCCAAAATGCTCGACATCGGCACACGCACCCTGTACCGCAAAATCCGCGAATACGGGCTGCAATGAGCTTGCCGGACCCAGGCGCAGCCAGCATTCTGTTCCCGGGTGCCGCCGGCCCTATAATAGCCCCCCCAGGACGCCAAAACGAAAAGCCAACCTCAGTCAGGTCGCTTTTTCCGCAATCTCGGCCGACTTCGCGCATTTGGCCTGACGCAGCATGAGGACTGAGTGGATCAGGTCGAATTGGAGGATGTGCTTCGGCGGGCCTGTCGCCGCGATCCCCAGGCTCTCGGCCGGCTCTTCGACCAATTCGGGCCGCGCGTCTTCGGCTTGCTGCTCCGTATGACCGGATCGCGCGACGTCGCGGAAGATCTGATGCAGGAGACGTTCCTGCGAATCGTCCGGACCATCGATCAATACGAGGAAGCCGGACGCTTCGAGGCCTGGCTGTTTCGCATCGCGGCGAATCTGGCCCGTGATCGCGCCCGTCGGCTGGGGCGGCGCGGCGAGCACGTCTCCTGGGACGCACTGGAAGAGGGCGCGTCGGTGGCCGCGGCCCGTACGATGGATCACGAGTCGCCGGATCGGAAACTGCTGGCCGACGAGGCTGGCGCGCACTTGGCGGCCTGCCTCGCCCGCCTGACCGATGCGGAGCGCGAGATCCTGCTGCTGCGGCACTACTCTGAGCTCTCGTTCCGGGAGATCGCGGACATGTTGGGCGTACCGCTGGGAACGGCTTTGGCCCGGGCACACCGGGCGCTCCAGCGCCTGCGGTCGCTTCACGAAGGCAAAGGCTGATGTCGGACACGCTGAACAACCTGGTGCGCACGGTCGAGCGTGAGGCCCGGCTGCTGGCCGGTCTGCCGGCGGTGCAACCGTCGCCTGAGTGCCTGGCACGCGTGCGAGCCGCGGTGCTGGCCGAGGCCGAGCGCCTTGGGGCCCGCCCCCGGCGAACGCGCGTTGCTCCGCCATGGCTTGCCTCGGCGGCTGCGCTGCTGCTTGCGGTTGGGCTGAGTGGCGTGTTGCGCCACTCCACGCCGTGGTTCGGGGCCGGCACCATGGACACCGACCTCGTGGCGGTGTGGGTGGACGCCGTGGACGAATCGCGCGAAACCCTCGCAGCCCTGCTGGAGGAAGGCTGGATGGTCAGCGCGTCAGGGGCTGATGTGGATTATGACACGCAGATCGACGACATTCTGGACGGCTTCAAAGAGTTCTTCGGGCCGTTCGAGACACTATAGCCATGGTGCACTTGTGACCGCGCCTAATCTAAGATTCTGGGCCGTCGTCCTGGTTCTAAGCGCCACCGCGGTCGCGTGGGGCAACCGTTGCCCGGCCATGTGGGACCCGGAGCCCGCACCAGATGGCGAGTTCGCTCCCGATCCACCCGGCCGCGAATGGGTTCAGCGCGGCCGCGGACCGCATCGTGACGGCGGCGGGCCGCGCGGCCCGCGCCACCGTCGGCACGATCTAGCACCAATCTTCCACCCCGGGCCGGAAGATCAGGGCCCGCTGCTGCCGGGCGAAGAGCAGGAACTGCACGCCTTCGTCACGGAGCACCTGCCCGGACTCGCCCAACTTGTTGACCGGCTGGCCGAGCAGGGCGAGCGGACGTACCGGCGGAACTTCCGCAAGCTCGTGCCACAACTGCGGCACCTGCGCCGGCTGCACGCGGACAACCCCGAGCTGGCGACGCTGGTGGGCCGGCACGCTGAGGGCATGGTGCGCGTCCAGACCCTGCGGCGCGCCTGGGACGGCACCCCGCCGGAAGATCGGCCGGTTCTTGAGCGGCGCATCAGGCGGCACATCGCCGACGGCGTGCGCGTCCAGATTGACGCCATGCGGCTGTGGGCCGACCAGCTCGAGGCGCGCCGCGACGACGAAGTGGCCCGGCGGCTGGCCATCCTCACGGAGCCGGAGGCCGAACTGGCGGCTGAGCCACCGCCCGTACGCGAGTTGGTCCGCGCGGCACAAAGCGCCGCGGACGAATCACAGCAGCAGGACGCCCGCCAGCGGCTGATCGTTCTGCTGGAGCGCCGGGTAGACTCCACCATCACGGGGCTACGCAATCACGCGGCGGATATGACCGCTGGCATGGAGCTGGAGGTAGACCGCCGTTTCGAACGCGTGATGCAGCGCGGTCATGGTCCCGGATCTGGTCGAGGTCCCGGGCCCGGCCGTGGTTTCCGACCGGATCGTGGCCCCGAGCCACCGTAGGACTACCGCGCCACAGTCGCTGGTCAGGCCTGATTGCCGGGGTACTCCGCCGCTTCCTCGGCTTCTTCGGCCTCCTCGCGATTGCGCTGGTCGCGCAGGGCGTGCCACTCGTCGGCGGTCAGCAGCACCTCACGCGCCTGGCTGCCCTTGTATTCCCCCACGATGCCGGCCGCGTACATCTGATCTACCAGCCGTGAAGCCCGGCCATACCCAACCGTTAAGCGCCGCTGCAACAGGCTGACCGAGCCGCGCCCGGACTCGATAATCAACTCCACCGCCTGATCGAACAACTCATCGCGCTCGCCATCGGCCGACGCGTCGGACCCCGGCATGCGCGTCAGTTCAGGGTGGAAACGCTGCTGTCGCTGCGCAGCGCAATGCTTGACCACGCTCCGCAGTTCGTCGTCCGCCACGAACGTGCCCTGGGCCCGCAGCAGCTTCGACGAGCCGGGCGGCAGAAAGAGCATGTCGCCCTGTCCCATCAGCACTTCGCCGCCGTTCTGATCGAGCACAATGCGCGAATCGAGCCGCGAAGATACGCGGAAGGCGATGCGCGAAGGCAGGTTCGACTTGATCAGGCCCGTGACCACGTTGGCCTGCGGCCGCTGGGTCGAGACGATCAGGTGGATGCCGACGGCCCGGCTCTTCTGGGCCAGCCGGCAGAGGTAGAACTCGACCTCCTTGGCCGACGTCATCATCAGGTCGGCCAGCTCGTCGATCATGATGACAATGTAGGGCAGGTAGACCGGCAGTCGCTCCATCTCCGCATCGTCGGCGTTCAGCCGCTGCTGTAAGCCCTCGCGACCCAGGCGGTTGTAGCTGCGGATGTCCTTGACGCCCGCCTCCGCCAGCAGGGCGTAGCGCTCGTCCATCTTGGTGGCCGCCCAGTCCAGGATGCCCTCGGCGCGCGGCACCTCGGTCACGATCGGGCACATCAGGTGCGGCACATCCTTGTACATCGCCAGCTCGACCACCTTCGGATCCACCAGAATGAGTTGCACCTGCGTCGGCGTCCGCGTCATCAGAATCGACATGATGATGCTGGAGATGCACACGCTCTTGCCGGAGCCGGTCGTCCCCGCGATCAGCAGGTGCGGCATCTGCGCCAGGTCCGCCACCAGCGGCTGACCGGAGGCGTCCTTGCCCAGGAAGAGCGGGATGGCCAGCGTCGCCGTGCGGCGGCTGCTAGCCTCGATCACCTCGCGGATGCGCACCTTCTCCTTGTCAACGTTCGGCACCTCGATGCCGATCGTGTTCTTGCCCGGCAGCGGCGCGACCACGCGCACCGCCGGGGCCTTCAACGCCCGCGCCATGTCGTTCGAGAGCGACGCAATCTGGCTGACCTTGATACCCGGCGCCAGCTTCAGCTCGAACACCGTGATGACCGGACCGGTCTCAATCGCCACCACCTGGACCTCGAGCCGAAACTCGTTGAGCGTCTGTTCGAGGATGTACGCCTTCTCGCGGCACAGAATCTCGATGGACTGCTTGTCCACCGGCAAAGCGGCGTCCAGCAGTTCCAGCCGGGGCAACTCGTATTCATCCTCGTCGGGCGGCGGGAACTGTGCCGGGCCGGGCGCCGCTGGAACCGGCGGAGTCGCCCGCTTCGCCCGCCCGCCGCGGGGCTTGTCTGCCGCGGACGGACCCGCTGGCCGCGCGCCGGCCTCGGCCGCCTCCGCCTGTTCCCCCTCTTCCTCCTCCTCGAACGTGAGCTGGCGCGGCGGCAACGCCAGTGACTCGCTCACCGGCTCGGCCGCAATCTCCTCTTCCTCATCATCTTCATCGTCAGGCTCGGCTGAACTTGCCACATGCTCGGCCGAGCGCCGTTGCGAAAGCTGCGCCACCCCGTTGGTGACGCCGGCCACGGCCGCCGCCCCGGCCCCCGCCACCGCGGACCCGCCGCGCAACAGCACCGGCACGGACCGCCTGCCAGTCCAGCGGGCCCAGCGAAACAGGCGCACCACCAGCTCGTCGGCCGCCAGGAGCAGGCCGACGGCGAAAGCGGCGAAGAAGATCATGTGCGCCCCGACTTCCTGGACCAGGTCCGTTGTGACCGCCTTCAAAGCAGCCCCCAGCACCCCGCCCGGCCCGCTCATCAAGCCGCCCGCCGACGGTGCCAGCCACATCGCACCCCACGCGCTGACCGCCGCACACGTCAGCCCCAGACCCACGAAGCGCAGCCACAGGTCATTGCGCAGCGCCCCGCGCGGCCAGGCAATCACACCCATCGTCAGCAGCGCCAGCAGCGCGTACGTGCCCGTCCCCAGATAGTAGAACAGCCTGTACGCCACCCAGGCCCCCACCGGGCCACACAAGTTCAGCGGCGGTATGTTCGCCGGCGCCACACTCGTCGCCGGCGGATCGGCGCTGTCGAAGCTGAGCACACTCACCCAGGCAAATAGGCAGCCCAACAGGCCGGCGGTGGTGAGGCAGAAGCGAAGTGCAGCGCTGCGCTCATCCGAGCGAGACATCAGTTGACCATCCTTGACATCATGCGCCCGCCGTCCTTCGGCGAGCGATCTGCCGGTTCTCAGTATAGCAAATGTCGCGTTCGGGCGTCGAGTTGGATAGGCTATGCACGGCGCGGACCGGCGCCGCCGGAACGCCCGGCGGGCCGCGTCCGGTCACTGCGGCTGGCTGAACATGCGAGGGTAGCTAGGGTCATGCAACCAGACAATCTCGCCGTCCGCTTCGTCGGAGGCCTGGGCGCCCGCGTCCTGGGCGGCCTGGCCGAATTCGGCCGCTTCTGGCTGTTCTGCCTCAACGCGCTGTCCTACGCGCCGCTCGATCTGCTCACACTGCACGGCTGGCGCCGCCTGTTGCCACAGGCGTACGCCATCGGCACACGTTCCGTGCCGGTCGTGATGCTGACCGGCGCTTTCGTGGGCATGGTTCTGATCGTGCAGGGCTGGGACCAGTTCGACGCCAACGGAATCGCCGACCGTCTCGGCGGCGTCGTGAACATCTCGGTTGCCGCCGAGCTCGGACCGGTGCTGGCGGGCGTCATGTTGGCCGGCCGCGTCGGCGGCGCGCTGACGGCCGAACTGGGCACCATGAACGTCACCGAACAGCTTCTCGCCCTGCGCTCCATGGGCGCCGACCCCGTCCGTTTCCTCGTAACCCCGCGCTTCCTGGCCTGCCTGCTGCTAACCCCCCTCCTGACGCTCTACGCCGACCTGATGGGCGCCCTCGGGGCCTGGGCGGTTTACTCCGGCGTCTACGATGGCAGCAGCGAGTTGTACTGGAGCTTCACCGCCGAAATGGTCGAACTCTGGGACCTGGGCACCGGAGTCGTCAAGGCCCTGTTCTTCGGCGGCGCTATCGGCCTCATCAGTTGCTACGCGGGCTTCAACTGCCGGGCCGGGGCGGCGGGCGTCGGCCGCGCCTGTACCGAGGCCTTCGTAGCCAGCTTCATCGTTATCCTGATGCTCGATTTCTTCCTCAATATGCTCCTGAACGGGCTGTACGCCACTTGGTACGGCACCCGCTCGCTGTTCTAGAGGCTGACCCACATGGACGCTCAGGACACCATTCTCGAGTTGCGTGGCGTGAGCAAATCTTTCGGCCCGCAGGTCGTCCTGGACAACATCGACCTGAAGGTCGCGCGCGGGCGGACGACGGTCATCATCGGCCGCTCCGGCACCGGCAAGAGCGTCCTGCTCAAGCACATCGTCGGGCTGCTGCGGCCCGACCGCGGCGAGGTCTACTTCGAGGGCCGGCGCATCGATCGCCTCTCCGAACGCCAACTCGTTCCCATCCGGCAGCAGATCAGCTTCGTCTTCCAGCTCAATGCACTCTTCGATTCGATGGTCGTTGGGGAGAACGTGGCTTTCCCCATGAAGCAGAACAGCCGCACACGCCTCAGCCAACAGCGCATCAGCGAGCTGGTCTCACGCTGCCTGGCGTCCGTCGGGCTGGCCGGCTTCGAACGCAAGTGGCCGGCCGAGCTGTCCGGCGGCGAGAAGAAACGCGTGGCCGTCGCCCGGGCTATTGCGATGGACCCGCCGCCGAAGGTCATCCTCTACGACGAGCCCACGGCCGGCCTGGATCCCCAGCGCGCCGACGTGGTTAACAAGCTGATTCGCCGGCTCCAGCGCGAGGTCCACGTCACCAGCATCGTCGTGACGCACGACATGAAGTCCGCCGCCGAAGTCGGCGACCGCGTCCTGCTCCTCTGGAACGGCCGCTTCCTGGCCTACGGCACGCCGGAAGAGCTGCTCAAGAGCGACAATGAGCACGTTCAGCGGTTCGTGCAGGGCACGGCCGAGCCGGAGGACCTGGTGGCGCGGATAGAGTAGTGGGGTGCCCCCGGGCTGTGCTGACGGCGCAAGTACTGCGCCCGAACTGTTGTCAGTGGGCCTACGAGGCTCTCAACCGGCAATCCTTGCGCATCATCAGTCCTATAACAACGGCCTTATGGATACCAATAACGCCGCCGGCGCGTTGGGCCGAAGAATTTAGCCTTTTCTCCAGTTCAGCCAAAGTTTTATGGGGGGCCGGACGATATTCACCACTGAGCGAGTGGGGTCGGTGTATGCACGTAGCCGACGGACCGGTATAACGCGCACCGGCCTGGTATCCACGACGATCAGGGATGAACGTCGAGCGGAATCGGGTTGTGTTCTCGTGTTCGCACGGGAGTGTCTGGAAGGCTGTGGGCTGTCATGCTCGAGATCACGCCGTATTCAAACCAATCAGAACGTACCCTGGCTGAAGTTCATCGCGCGGCCGCCGGACCGCGCGCGCCGGCGCCGGCCACACTGACTGCTGCGCCGGCACCGCCGGAGGATCAGGTCGAGCTTTCCGCGGCCGCGGAGCAGTTCGACCAGGCGACCGCCGAATCCGCCGACCGCGTCCAGGCCCTGCGCGCCCAGATAGCTGAAGGCACCTATCTGACGCCGGACAAGATCGACGCGGCCGTCGAGCGGCTCTATGAGGAGCTGTTTGGACGGAACGGCGCGAATTCGCCGCCCGCGGACAGTTAAGCCCCTACTTGCGGGCACTGCGCCCCCGGGCTGCCGGTCGTTCGTACGTGGCGGTGATGGTCGAGTGCATCCCGCCACGTGGGTTCCAGTCGGTCTGGACCTGCATCCAGCGCGGCTTCAGCAGGCCGGCCAGCACATCCAGGATGTGGTTGGTCAGGTCCTCGTAGAAGATCCCCTCGTCGCGGAAGGTTTGCAGGTAGAGCTTAAGACTCTTGAGCTCGACGCAGAGTTGGTCCGGGATGTATTCGATGATGACCGTGCCGAAGTCCGGTTGCCCGGTTACCGGGCAGCGACTGGTGAACTCCGGGGCGACATGCCGAATCGAATAATCGCGGCCGGGCTTGGGGTTCGCGAAAGTCTCCAGGATGGTCGCCGGTTTCTTGGCCATGACGTGGCGTCCCTTCTATAGTGCGCTCGCCGCGGTCGGCAGCCCGCCGGCCCGGCCGATCTGGTAAGGTGCAGTTTAGCCGCCGCGCGGCCTGACGGTAGCCGGGGTTTTCGCCGCAAATGTGCTCCGGGCTCCAACGAATCCCCTTCGGCCGGTGCACAGGTTTCGCCGGTCCGGTGCGGCCGCTGAGCGGCGCGCGGCCGGTTCAGGATAAGCAACGTTTTTCTAATACCGCTAACCGTTGGAAGCATTAAACTTATCGTGATGGAAGCACGCAGCAGCATACTGGGACGCTTGTTCGAGAAGACCCTCGGCTGGATTGTCCTGGGCGTCCTGATAGCCCTGGGCGTCGGCATCTGGCAGATGGGTCCGGACGGCCGACAGGCGCTCTGGGAAGGCATCTGGCGCACCGGCCTGTGGCTGCTGGTCGTCGCCGCCTTGCCCTGGTCGGCTCGGCTCTTCATACGCCGCCTGCTGGAGTTGCGCACGAATTGGGCTGGCACGGGCCTGCTGGCGGCGTTCGTGCTGATCGACGCCATCGTCGGCGTCGTGCTGCTGAAGGGCCTGCCGGCCGGTGTCTGGAGCTGGCTGCTGGCGCTCGCCGCGCTGGCCGTGGCGGGAACGTATACTTACCTAGTGTCGGAGTACCTGGCCGAGGAATCGGGAACCTGACAACGCCGGCGGCTGGACGGCCGGCCGCGGCCGGACACAAGACCATGACCAAGTACCAACCGGGCGTGCGAATCAGCGAGTACCTCCTGGAGGAGTGCATCGGGGCGGGCTCCTTCGGCGAGGTCTGGCGCGCCCGGCACCACGTCTGGGAAAGCGAGCAGGTCGCCGTCAAGCTCCCCACCGAGCCCGAGTACGTCCGCTACATTCAGCGCGAAGGCGTCGTCGTCCACGGCCTGAAGCACGCCAACATCATTCGCGTCCTGGGGTTCGACCCTTACGCCGAACATCCCTACCTGGTCATGGAGCTGGTTACCGGACCGGCCCTGCGCGCGGTGATCAACGAGCATTCCGGCGGCCTGCCGATCGCCACGGCCGTGACGGTGCTGCGCGGCCTCCTCCTGGCGATGGACGCGGCCCATACGGCCGGCGTCCTGCATCGCGACCTGAAACCCGGCAACGTCCTGCTCAACCTGGGCCAGCGGCCTCTGGCGGAGCTGACCGTTGATGACGTCAAGGTCGGCGACTTCGGCCTGGGCGTCAGCAACGCGGAGGCCCTCCGCTCGATTGCCCAGTCCGCCTCCATCGCCCGCGACGACCAGTTGGTCGGCACGCTGGCCTACATGGCACCGGAAGTGCGCGACGGCCACGACCGGGCCGGCGCCCGCAGCGATCTGTACTCCATCGGCGTCATTCTGTTCGAAATGCTCACCGGCGAGCGGCCGGCCGGTGCCGAACTGCCTTCGACCGTCCGGGCCGACGTGCCGCGGGCGCTCGACGAGGTCTTCCGCCGCCTCTATGCCCGCAGCGAATCACGCTACGAAACCGCCCGCGCGGTGCTCGAAGACCTGGACGCCCGGCTCAGCGTCGACACATCGCGCGTGCCGCATCCACCGCCGCCGCCGGCGGTCGTGGCGCGGCGCTACGGCGCGGACGCCTGCCCGGCCTGCCACCATCCGATCGGCTCCGAGGATCAGTTCTGCACGCGCTGCGGCGAACAGGTGGTGTCACGCGTGCGGCGCTGTCCATCGTGCCACGGCTATCCGGGCCCGCGCGATCGCTACTGCATCTACTGCGGGGCCGTCTTGCCCGAGGAGTAGCCCGCCGTGTTGTTGGCCGACAGCGTCATCGTTGTGATCTTCGGCCTCTTCGTGGTCGGGTTCCTCGGTTTCTTCGTGATGTGCGTGGTGCTGCTGCTGCGCTTCGTGGCCTTCATCATCCGCACGATTACCGGCACATCCGAGGAGGCCCGGCTGGTGGCGACCGCCGCGCACCGGTTCAGTGAGCGCGACGAGGTGTGCCCGCACGCCCGCTGCGGGTTCGTGAACAGGCGCGGGGCGCGCTTCTGCGCCCGTTGCGGGCGGCCGCTCGCCGCCCCCGATGACGTGGACGCCTATGGATGAACGCAGCCGACATCGTCTCTTCGAGGACCAGTTCCACCGGCAGTTGCAGGCCCGGGCCACGCGCCTGATCCACGGCGCATTGCCAGCCGACCGCGTAGTGGTCGAGGCCATGCCCGACGGAACCGACACGGTCCGAGCCACACTCAATCGCCTGGAGCGCTTCGATCGCGACCTGGTTGACCGCCTGCCCGGCACCCGCGCCGTACAGATGCGCTTCTGGCGCCGCTCGCCCTGGCCGTTCACCCGCGTCATGGCGCGCGTCCGGGCCCAGGTGCTCGTGCCGCTGGAGGCGCTCCTGGCCGACCAGCCGCCCGAGCCCATCGGCCGCGAGCAGGTCCTGGACGCCCTTGCCCGCTACGAGCTCCTGCCGCAGCGTGAACGCCCCACCGGCGTGATCCTGGCCAGTGCGACCGGCTTCACCCCCGAGGCCCGGGCCCTGACCGGCGAGCACGGCGCGCCCAGCCTGATCCTCATGGGCGGCCGCCCCGACGGCGGCTGGGACGTGGATATGCCGGCGGCCGTGCGGAGCGGCCCCTGGGCCCGCCTGGTCGAGTTCGAGGACCAGGGCGACCGCGTACGCCGTTTGCTGTATCATCTCGACCAGAATGCGGCCATGTTGGATTCGCGCGGCATCTCCCTTCCCGAGCTGGCCGAGAAGCTGGGACTTTCGGAGGCGCAGACCGAGGCGGCCGTTCGGCAGGTGTGCCGGACTGATGCACGCCTCATGACGGTGGTTCATGACGGCAAGGTCCATGTTTGTCGCAGCCCGCTGGGCGTCACGAGCAGCACGATGAGCATCTGGAGCCGAATCAGGAAGCTGTTGCGACTGAAACCCACCACGGCCGAGCGCGTGCGCACGCTGACGGCGCAGCGCGTCGCGCTCGAACAAGAACGCCTGGAAATCGACCGGCGGATCGAAACGCTGGAAGGCGAGGAGCGCAACGCGCTGCAGCAGGGCGCCGCCGCCGGCTCCGACGCCGAGCGCAAGCAGATTGCCGGCCGACTCGTGCGCGTGCGGCGTGACTTGCGGCGGGCGCGCGCCCAGGCCCAGGTCTTCACCCAGCAGATTGACATCGTCGGTACGCACGTCCACAACCTGACGCTGGCCGAGCAGGGCCGGCGCGTTGATTTGCCCAAGGCGGAGGACCTGACGGCCGAGGCGGCCGCGGCCGAGCTGGTGGTCAGCGAGCTGGCCGCCAACGCCGACCTGGCCGCCAGCATCGAGGTCGGGGCCCAGACGCCGCTCCAGGAGGAGGAAGAGGCCGCGATCATGGCCGAGTTCGTCCAGGTGGCCGAGGCGTCCGCGAGTCAGCGCGCTACGCCGGCTGCCGCTGAGCGCAGCGGCGCCGGGGAAGCGGAGCGCACCGCGCGGCCCGAGTCCGGCCGCGTGTCCGCGCCGCCGCCCGTGCCCGAAAAGGGGCGGGATTCGGCCCGGCCGGAGACCGGCTGACGTGGATGTCTTGGTCGGTCCGGGCGGCGCTGCGAGCGGCTGTGCGGCTGATGGCGAACGGTGTGGAGTGATGCGAGTACAGTGTCAGTCGTGATGCGATGAACTTCTTCGAGTGGCTGACAACCAAGCGCAAGACGCTGGCGACGATGAGCGTGGCCGAGTTGCGCGCCCAGGAAATGCTGCTGGAGAACGAGCGCAACCGCATGCAGGCCAAGATGACCAAGCTGGCCCGCGAGAAGCAGAAGCTCGTCGGACAGGGCGCCCAGGAGCGCACCCCCGAGCTGCGCCGCACTTTCGCCCAGCAATATGACCTCCTGCACACCGAGCAGATGATGCTGGCGCGGCATCTGAACATTCGCACGAAAGAGTCCCTCACCGTGTCTCGTTTGCGAATGCTGCGCGAGACGGCCCAGATGTCGCGCGGCCGGGCCGGCGGCGCCCTCATCCGCCCCGGCGACCTGGCCACCATCGAGCGCCTCATCGAGAACGACCGCATTGACACCGCCATGTACCAGGAGCGGCTGGACGAGATCCTGCGGGCCGGCCTGGAAGCGGACGAGTCAACGGCCGTCGTCTCGCCGGCCGCCCGCGAACTGCTGAAGATCTGGGACGATATGGATGCCGGCCTGATCAAGGACACCGACGCGGCCTTTGACGAGGCCGAGCGCAGGGTGCGCGAACAGGAGCGCGCGGCGGAGTAAGCCATGGGTCTGTTCAAGTCCAAGGAAGAGCGGCGGCTCGAGCGCGACATGAAGATCCGCCAGGGCATTCGGCGGATCGAGAAGGCCATTGCCGAACAGAACAAGTTCTCCGACGAGTTCGTCCGCAACGCCCGCCACGCCCGCCAGATCGGCGACATGGCCTCATACCAGTTCATCCGCAACTCGCTCAAGAAGACGGCCACCATCAAGAAGCTGCTCGAGCGGCAGCTCCTGGCCGTCAAGAACGCCCTCTTGATCAAACGCCAAGCCGAGGCCTCGGCCGATTTCGCCGGTGCCATGAAGACCATGGCGGCCGAAGTCAGCAAGCTTTACGGTGACACCGACCTGGTCAAGACGCAGATGGACTGGGAGAAGGCCATGCTGCAATCGCAGACCATGGAGGAGCGCATGCAGATGTTCCTCGACTCGATCGAGGAAGGCGCCGCGGCCGATGTCTCGGCCGCCGCGACCGAGGCGATCACTGACGAGGAAATCGACCGCATGCTCGCGGCCGAGGAGCAGGTTGACGAGGCCCGCGAGGCCCAGCAGATGAGCGCCCTGCGCGCCGAGCTGGAGCAGCTCAAGGGCCAGGGGCAGAGGGAAAGCAAGTAGTGACGGCCCACCGCGCCGCGCCTGGCTGGTATCCCCTATGCGCGAGCCGTCCTGTTGGGGACGACTCAAGAGCGCCGCAGCGCAGCGGGACGTGAAGACGCGTCTATGGCCACGTTTGCCACATTCCAGCGCTTGAAAGACAAGGGCGTCGCCGCCCTCAAGCGCGGTGACCACGTCGCCGCCCGGCCCTACCTGCTCCAGGCCGCCGAGTGCATGATCGAGCTGGCCGAGGCCAACAAAGACCCCCGGCAACGGGCCGAGCAGGACGCCTATGCCAAGGAGCTGCTCAACCTCGCTCGCGACTGCGACCGCCAGGGCGGGCACGCGGCCGCCGGCAAGCGCACCGGCGACCGGACCCGTGACGGCGACGACGGGGGGGCTGACGCCGCCGACTGGATCGTGCGCGAGAAGCCCACCGTTCGCTTCGCCGACATCGCCGGCCTCGAGGACGTGAAGGCCGAGATCTACCTGAAGATGATCCACCCCTTCCGCCATCCCGAGCTGGCCCAGCACTACGGCATCGACGTGGGCGGCGGCCTGCTGCTCTTCGGGCCGCCCGGCACCGGAAAGACCATGATCGCCAAGGCCGTCGCCTGCGAAGTCGACGCCACCATGTTCGTCATCAGTCCCGCCCAACTCCTGAGCAAGTGGGTCGGCGAGGCCGAGCAGAACGTCCGCAAGCTCTTCACCGCCGCCAAACAGGAAGACAAGAGCGTCATCTTCATCGACGAGATCGAGGCCCTGGTGCCGCGCCGACGCTCGTCGGACTCGGCGGTGATGCAGCGCGTCGTGCCGCAAATCCTTCAGGAGTTGGAGGGCTTCGAGCGCAAGTCCAACCAGGCACTGATGTTCCTCGGGGCCACCAACGAACCCTGGAGCCTCGATCCGGCCGTCATGCGGCCCGGCCGCTTCGACGCCAAGGTCTACGTGCCGCTGCCCGATGCCGCGGCACGCTTCCGGCTCTTTGAGATCTACCTCGGCGACCGCCCGCTGGACGACGACGTCAACCTCGCGGCTCTGGTCGAGCAGACCGCCGGCTACAGCGGCGCGGACATCAAGGCCGTGGCCGCCCGTGCGGCAAGTCGTCCGTTTTTGGAATCGGTGGGCGGCTCGGAACCTCGTAGAATCAACATGGCGGACTTGCTGGCCGTGCTGAGAGTTGTCCCGCCCTCGGTCAGCCCCAAGGACGACCGCAAGTACGAAGAATGGGCCGCCAATCAGGTTTAGGCTGCCACGGCGGGCTTGGCAGCGGGAAACGCACGGATGAGCGCGGTGCGACCTGATAGCCGTGTTAGACTCGTTCGCTGCCAGCATCGGCGCTGCGACGCCCTCAACCCCGCGGATGCTCGCTTCTGCGGGCGCTGCGGCCGGCCGCTGCGAGCGGGCGTGGCGAGGCCCAGTGTCGCCTTTGTCGTCTTGCAGGGCCTGGGCCTGGCCATACGCCGGTGGTGGCGGTGGGGCTGATAAGCGGACACATGCCGTGCTTCGCCATCGTGCTGACAAGTGTCTTGAGCTACTCGCTGGCCCGCGAATTCCGGAAGGGTCGGCGATGAGCATTTGCAGAAACGCGGCCGCCGCAGCGCGTGAAGCTCGGCCGATGGAGCTGCGGGAATGAAGAAGGATGTTCTCCAGCAACTTTCCGACGCAACGGTAGTCGTCCTCTGCGCCGGCGGCGACACCTGGCCGCGCGCCCTGCTTTCCGCCACGCTCGTTCCCCACGGCTGGATCGCGCTCGTCGAGCGGCCCGACGGTCGTCGCCGCTTCGTGCCCGCCGGCGACGACCCCAAACCCCAGCACGACGAAACACTGCTACTGGTCCGCAACCGGCCCATCACGGTGCCGCTCGACGCACCGCCCACGCGGGCCGCCGACGGCTTCGACGTCAGCGGCGCCTGCGAGCTGCTAGTCCGCTGGCAGGCCCGCGACGACGACCTGGCCGCCCTGCACCGCGCCCGGCCGGGTACCGAGGTGCTGACACTCGACGGCCTGGCTCGCTGGGTCGCCGATGGCGGCGCCGCCGCCGCGCTGCGCGACTTCATTCGTCAGCAACCCGCCGCCCGACTGGTTCACGACGACCTGCGCGACGAGCTGCTGGCGCACTTGCAGAACGCCATGCAGCGCTTCGCATTTGCCGCCGGCATGACATTGGAACGGTTGCCCACGCTGGCCTTCACCAGCCCGGGGTTCACCCGCCACGAAGCTCTGCAGCGCGAGACCGCCGCCCGAGTGGCCGGCATCGAGTCCCGCGCGCTGGTCGAGCAGGCCGCCCTGGCCGCCACCCAGCGGCGCCTGGATGATCTCGGCGGCGTGCTCGCCAAGCTCGAGGCGGTCGCCGCCGGTGATGAAGGCATGCAGTGGCGCGACCTGTTGCCGGCCCTCGCGCCGGCCGAACGCGGCAAACTGCTTGAAAACCTCTGGCGTCTGACGCCCGACCGGCAGATCGCGACGGCAGTCGTCGTTGTCGCCGGCCAGGAATGCATCTGGCTCGCGCCGGAAGACCCGACGCAGATAGTCCGCCGACTGGCGCTGCCGGACGACCTGGGCGGCCTCCGCTCGGCCACCATCTGCCCGCAGCGCGACGAGTTGCTCGTTGGAGCCGCCACGGGCGTTTGGGTGCTCGGCGCCGCTGACGGCGCGATCCGCAACCAATTCGCCGTACCCGCCGGCGGCCGGCCGCGCACCGGATTCAACGCCGCCGCTATCACGGCGGACAAGCTCTTCGCGACGCATTCGCAGCTCGGGGCGTGGTGCTGGCCACTGGCCGAGCCGGATCGCGCCGAAGTCCGCCTCCAGCCGGCCGGTGGCGCCCCCCGCACCATCCGCGCCGCCACCGCGACAGCGGACGGCCGCGTCGCCGTTGCCGCGGATAACCGCGTCCACCTCCTGGCCGCCGGGCCGGAGTGGGACGAGGTCCTACCCGCGGCACCCGGCGTGATTCAATGCCTGGCCGCGGACGGCTCAACCCTGTACGCTGGCACGGCTGACGGCGAACTCCTGTCGCTGCGGCTGGATGGCGCGGACAACTGGGTGCGCATCCACCGCCTGTCCGCCGCACTCGAGTCCATCCAGCCGCGCCGCTGGAACGATCTGCTCGAACTGGTAATCCCCGCCGGCACGGTGGGGGTCTGCGGCATCTACGCGGAAGAAGGCGTAGTGGCGCGGCTGATGGATACACCGGTCGCTGTGCGGCGGGCCTGGGCCTGCGACGATCTGCTGGTGGCGCTGAGTGACTACCGCGACCGCCTCATCGTCATGCGGGGGGATGCCGCCGACCGGCTGGGCCGCGATGTCCCCATTGGGCGCATGTTGGGACATTCCGTACAGGACGCGTGCATCGTGAGCGCTCCCGCCGGCCGTGACCCGGCGAACACTGAAGGGAGTTCAAGTTGACAAGTCCGCCGCGGACGCGGGCCGAGCTGGCTGCACTGATCGACCACACGCTGCTGAAGCCCGAGGCACGCCACGAGGATATCGACCAGCTTTGCCGCGAGTGCCAGGAGTACGGCTTTCACGCGGCCTGCGTGAACCCGCTATGGGTGCCGCGCTGCGTGCGCTGGCTGTTCAACGCACCGACGCGCGTGGCAACTGTGGTTGGCTTCCCGTTGGGCGCTTCGACGACGCCGGTGAAAGCGCTCGAAGCCCAGTCGGCGGTGGCGCACGGTGCCACCGAAGTGGACATGGTTGCCAACCTGGCCGCCCTGATCGGCAACGAGCGGCCGGCCGCCACACGCGACATTGCCGTGGTCGTTGCCGCCGTCAAGGAGGTCAACGAGCAGGCGATCGTAAAGGTGATCCTCGAGACCGCCGTGCTGACCGACGAGCAGATCATCCTGGGCTGCCGCTGCGCGCGCGAGGCTGAGGCGGACTTCGTGAAGACTTCCACCGGGTTTCATCCGGCCGGTGGGGCGACGGCGGCACGCGTCGCGCTGTTGCGCGAACACGCCGGCCCGCTGGGGGTCAAGGCCGCCGGCGGCATCCGCGACCTCGCCAACGCCCAGGCCATGCTGGCGGCTGGCGCGAACCGGCTGGGCATGTCGGCCAGCGTGGCCGTCGTGCGGTCGCTGCCGGAGTGACACCGGGCCGCTTTGGCGAACCTGTCGGCCCCATCGCCTAACCGCGCCGGAAAAGCTGACCGTCCCGTGACACGTGCGATTGACGCAGCGCTACTCGCCGAACGCCTCGCCGCGCCGGCCAGCGCAGCCCCTCAAGGGATCGGCGTGCAACTCGACACGCCCGTTGCTTTGCTGGGACTACCCTGGGGTGGCCCGTCGGAGCGCTCGACCGAGGAACCGGCAGCAATGCCCGCGCTGAGAGGACGCCAATCGCATCGGCTGTGAACCGGGCCGCGGCTGCCTGCAACGGAATCGCCTCCTCGCGATCACTCAGCGCAGCACCGGAGCGGATCTTTGACAACCAAATACCGCGGCCACTGGCGGGACGTCGGCCACCGGGAACGCTTCAGAATCCCAGTGGCCACCCGACCATCAGCCATATGACCAGCAGCGCCGACCACACGATCAGGAACACCACCGTGTAGGGCAGCATCGTGGCTACCAGCGTACCGATGCCGGCGCGCGGCTCATACTTCTGGAAGAACGCGATGATCAGCGCGAAGTACGACATCATCGGCGAGATGATGTTCGTGCAACTGTCGCCGACGCGGTAGGCGACCTGGATCAACTCCGGCGGGTGACCCAGCAACATGAACATTGGTATGAACACCGGCGCCATCACGGCCCACTTGGCGGAGGCGCTGCCGATTACCAGGTTGATAACGGCCGCCAGGAATACGAACGCGAGCAGCAGCGGAATGCTGGGCAAGCCAGAAGCGCGCAGTACATCCGCACCCTTCACGGCGAACAGCAGGCCCAGGTTGGTCCAGTTGAAATAGGCGACGAACTGGGCGGCGAAAAAGACGAGCACCATGTAGTGCCCCATCGTGCCCATGGCCTTGGACATGCCCTTGATTGCGTCACGGTCGTTGCGGATAGTCCCGGCGCCGAAACCATAAGCCAGGCCGCACAGGCTCGCGCCGAGGAAGATGAAAGCGACAATCCCGGACATGAAGGGCGAATGCAGCAGCTCACCCGTGTCAGGGTTCCGGAGAAAGCCGATCTGGGGCAGCGCGCCAGCCACCAGAAACGCCGCGAACAGCAGCGCCATCCCCAGCGCCCACCACAGGCCGCGCTTCTCGGTGGCATCGAGCGGCCTGACCACGCCGGCGTCCGCGGCATCGTCCGTGCCGCCGCCCTGCCACGGCCCCAGGCGCGGCTCGACCACTCGCTCGGTTACCCAGGTCCCCGCGGCGGTAATCACGAACGTCGAGGCGAACATGAAGAAGTAATTGCACGCCGGATTGACCCGGTATTCCGGGTCGATGATGCGTGCGGCCTCTTCGCTGAGTCCGGCGAGCAGTGGGTCGATCGTCCCGAGCAGCAGGTTGGCGCTGTAGCCGCCGGAGACGCCGGCGAAGGCCGCGGCCAGTCCCGCCAGCGGGTTGCGGCCGGCGGTCTTGAAGATGATGGCGGCCAGTGGCACGAGCAGCACGTAGCCGACTTCGCTGGCAGTGTTGGAGAGGATGCCGGCGAAGACGATCACGAGCGTGAGCAGTCGTGGCGGCGCGGCCAGCACCAGCCCGCGCATGCAGACGCCGATGAGGCCGCTGTGCTCGGCGATGCCGATGCCGAGCAGCGCGACCAGCACGGTGCCGAGGGGCGCGAAGCTGGTGAAATTCGTCACCATGCTGGTGAGGATGTAGTGCAACCCCCTGACTGAAAGCAGCGACCGGGAGTGGATGGTCTCCCCGGTGCCGGGGTGGTCGCCCTCGATTCCGGACCAGGCCGCGACTCCGGAGATAACGATCACGAGAAAGGCCAGAATGAGGAAGAGGACGGCCGGATCGGGGAGGGTGTTGCCGACCCGTTCAATGATAGACAGCGCCCGGGTGAGGATGCCGCCCGGCGCTTTTGGTCCGTTCCCAGCGGGCATGTCTGCTACTGCTCCTTCTCCTGGTCCTGGTCCTGGCGTTGGAGGTTCGTCCGCACCAGCCTCTTGGATTCGCGTCGCTCTCCGGCTTGCCGCGGAGCTCATAGCGACTCGGCGGCACCCCGGCGGCGAGAAGTCGCGCGCCGAGGTCTGCCGTTCGCGGCGTCAAACGCCGGGCGGAACATGCCCTGGGGCAACGCGCCCGCACAGGTCGGAGGCTTCAGAACGGACAGGGTTGCATGGTACAAGGCCGGGCGCCACTCGCCAACGCGCCGCGCCCGTAATGACTGCGGTCAGCGGTCGGCCCGTGGAAGAGTTCGGCGGGGCACGCCGCACTTGATCCCACGGGGCATCGGGCGTATTAGCAGTACATTCGGCGCCGGCCTGGCCGGCGGCGGCGGCGCGCCGACCGGACTCGAACCGCCCAGGTCGGGCGGAGGTAAAGAAGAACCCATGGCCAAGCAAGCTGCAACGAACATCACCTGGCACGAGGGACACGTCGAACGAAAACAGCGCGAGGAGCTGCTCAAGCAACGGGGAGCCACGATCTGGCTGACCGGGCTGAGCGCGTCGGGCAAGAGCACGATCGCGTTCAGCGTGGAGCACGCGCTGGTTGAACGCGGCCGCCTGGCCTACGTCCTCGACGGCGACAACATCCGGCACGGGTTGAACAAGAATCTGGGCTTCTCGCCGGAGGATCGCGAGGAGAATATCCGCCGCATCGGCGAGGTTGCGCGGCTGTTTGCCGACGCGGGCGTGCTGACGTTCACCAGCTTCATCAGCCCGTATCGGGCGGATCGGGATCGGGCGCGGGAGATTCACAAGGCGGCCGGCCTGCCGTTCATCGAGGTGTACGTGAAGGCCTCGGTGGAAACGTGCGAGCAGCGCGATCCTAAGGGCTTGTATGCCAAGGCCCGCGCGGGGCAGATCCCGGAGTTCACGGGCATCTCGGCGCCGTACGAGGAGCCCTTGCAGCCGGAGCTGCTGATCGATGCCGACCGGCTGACAGTACAACAGGCCGCCCAGACCGTGCTCGACTACCTCACGGCGCAGGGTTTGCTGGAGCGCGCGTAACGCCGCGGACGGCGGCACTTGCCAAACGTGCACCGGGCGAAGACCATCGGCGGCGATGGCTGGGCAGACGCTGACGGAGATTCGGGGCTTGCTGGCGGCGGCCGGACTGGCGCCGCGGCACCGCTACGGCCAAAACTTCCTGATCGACCTGAATCTCATGGGGAAGGTCGTCGCGGCGGGGGAGTTGTGCGCGGACGACATCGTTCTTGAGGTAGGCTGCGGCACCGGCTCGCTCTCCGAGATGCTGCTGGCGAGCGGGGCGCGGGTCGTCGGCGTCGAGATCGACCGGGGCCTGCAAGCCGTGCTGCGCGACCGGCTGGGTGGCAATCCGTGCTTCACGCTGGTCCAGGGCGATGCGCTGGCCGGCAAGCACGCCGTGAACCCGCTGATACTAACGGCCCTCGCCCAGCACTCGCCCGGGCCCGGCGGTCACCGCAAGCTGGTAGCCAACCTGCCGTACCAGATCGCAACCCCCCTGCTCGTCGAGCTGTTACAGGTTCAACCGGCTTTCGAACGCCTGACCTGCACAATACAGCGCGAGGTCGGCGAGCGGCTGGCGGCCGCCGCCGGTTCGGAAGCCTACGGCCCGGTGTCCGTCATTGCGCAGAGCCTGGGCCGCATCGAGCTGCTGGCGATTCTGCCGCCGTCGGCGTTCTGGCCCCGACCGCAGGTCGAATCGGTGCTGATCACGATCCGGCCGGACCCGGAGGCGCTGGCGCGGATCGAGGACCTGTCCGGCTTCGTTCGCCTGGTGCACGACGCGTTTGCCCAGCGGCGCAAGATGCTGCGGCGGCTGTTTCGCGATTGGGACCCCCTGATCGCGCTGACCGTCCTGGGCCGGGCCGGCGTCAGTCCGGACGACCGGCCGGAGACCATTGCGCCGGGTCAGTGGCGGAGGCTGCATGCCGAGCTGCTGCGGGCTGGTCCGCCATGACATGCCGGGCGATGCTCACACGGACGAAGTCCGGGCTGGTAACGTCGGTGTGTCCGCCGTAGTAGCCGTACTGGCGAAACTCCGGCCGCCAGGCAATGTTCGTAACACGGTCGGCCCCCTTGGGCGGATGCAGCCCAACCGCCCCGGCGCCGTCGGCGAACGGAATGCCGTCAATGGTCCCGATCGGCTTCATCAGCACAGTCAGGACGGCATCCTCGCTTGAGTAGTAGTTGTAGATCCGGCCGCGCACGCGCGGCAGCGCTTTGGTGATGTCGTATTGGTGGTAGAGACTCGATGAGAGCAGAACCACGTTGTTGACGTAGTAGCCGGGCTTGAGGTTTTCGAGGGCCCAGATCGCGACGCCGGTGCCGGCCGACAGGCCGATCAGGTTTACCTCGCCGTTGGGGTATTCGTCGATGTATTGCTCGATGTGCCGGGCCAGCCGCAGCCCGCCCAGCCGCGCGTTGCCCAAGCGCTGGTCGATCGGCGCAACGAACGAGACCGTCCACATCACCGAGGCGACCTGCCCCGGATAGCCGGCCCGTTCGAGCCCGCGCCGGATGCCCTGATCCCCGAAGTCGATATTCCCCGCCCCGGGCGCGTAGAAGACGATGCCGTGCGCGGCCTTCGGCCCGAAGGTCGGTCCACAGCCGGTCAGCACTGACAGAAACGCGCCGGCAACCAGTACGATCTGCAAATGACGGCCCATGGCGGGGTAACCCGTGCCAGAAGGCGGCGCTGCTCGCGGCGCCGCGATGGGAGTATTGTAGCAGCCGCCGCGGCGGTCGCCACAGTCAGACCGGTGCGCGTCGGCGAGCGGTCAGTCGCGCGTCGGTTCAGCCGCGGCCCGGAAGCCTGGAATGCGCAGATTCTCTTCCGGCTTCTCGTCCGGATGCACGGCGAAGACCTCGACACGGGCGATGTCCTCGAACGGAACCACGATGACGTAGGCGCCCACCTGGTAGTTCTCGTCAACCGGCACGCACTCGAAGGCCAGCGCGCTGCTCATCTCCATGCTGGCCATTTCGCGCATCTCGTAGCTCAGGCCGTCCTTGAGATAGAGGATGATGCGCGTCTCGAGCTCCTGGCAGTATTCGAGGTACTCGGAGGACCCGTTGCCGCTCTTGCCGGCGTCCGGGAACTTCCGGCGGGCACAGCGTGCCTTGGCCTCGTCAATCTGGCGCTGGAGTCCCCCACCGTGAAACCAGTCATAGTTGAACATGAACGTACCTCGCTTCACGGGCGCATCCCGCAGCACCGTTTGAACTCGACAACATCATGCAGCTATCATCGACCCATGTGAGGCCGACCAACATTGCCCAACTCGCGAAAACCTTCGGCCAGGCCATCGGCTTTGACCGCGTGGGTATCGCGCCGGCCCGCCCGCTCGCGCGGGCCCAGTATTATAAGGCCTGGCTGGCCAGCGGGCACGCCGCCGGCATGACCTACCTGCACCGGCATGTTGAGCTGCGCGCGGACCCCGCGAAGCTGCTGCCGGGCGCGCGCTCGATAATCTGCGTGGCCCTGAACTATCGGCGCAGTCCGGCTGAACGACGGACGGATGGTCCGCAGGGCCGGGTGGCCATGTATGCCCAATGTCCGGACTATCACGTGCTCATGCGCGCCATGTTGGAGACGCTGCTGGAGCGGCTGCGGCGGGAGGCGGGGGTGCAGTTTGAGGCGCGGGTGTGCGTGGATACCGCACCGGTGCTGGAGCGGGAGTTGGCGTGTTCGGCGGGGGTTGGCTGGATCGGGAAGAATACGTGCTTGCTCGACCGGCAACTGGGCTCCTATGTCTTTTTGGGAGAGGCGCTTACAACTCTGGACCTGCCTGCCGATGAACCTGTCGCTGACGGCTGTGCGAGGTGCACGCGTTGTGTGGATGCCTGTCCGACGGGAGCGCTCACGGCCCCGTACAACCTGGACGCGTCCCGCTGTATCAGTTACTTGACAATCGAGCATCGGGGGAACATCCCTGCCACCCTGCAGCCGCTGGTCGGGGACTGGGTGTTCGGCTGTGACGTGTGCCAGCAGGTGTGCCCGTACAACCGGAAAGCAGCCGACGTCTGCAATTCGAAGCTACCGGCTGGGGGGATATCCGCCCGCCTGGAGCTGCTTGAATTGCTGGCCATTGGCAGGGGGGCGTACCGGCGGTTATTGGACGGAACCGCCTGCCACCGGGCTCGGGTGCCGATGTGGCGCCGGAATGCGGCAACTGCACTCGGGAACATTGACGCTAAGGGCGGCACGGCGGGCGGCGCGGTTATGGCTGCCCTCGCGCAAGCCGCTGGCGACGAGAACGCCCTGGTTCGCTCGGCCGCCGAGGACGCCCGACGGCGGCTTTATCCAGACACCAGGCCGGCGGGAGAATCCCTGCGATCGATGTAACCAGTATGGAGTATGTCGGAATGCGACCGGCAAGCGGGTGTAGGCAGCGCGGGGAGGAGATCGCGATCAAACCGTGGCATGTGGGGGCCCGCCTGCTTCAATCGGGCTGCCCGTCGGCCGGCCGAGGTCTGGCAGCGGCGCCGGAGGGAGGCAGGTGTCCATCGTGACCTCGACGGAGAAGCGCCCCAGGGCCGAATCGCAGGGCAGGACCAATACGGGCGAATGGCTTCCTGCGGGAAGCGCGTCAGTGCCGCCGAGGAGGACGCGGGGAAGCGAGATGCTGACGTCGAGGCCCTCCAGGCTGGCCTTGGCATGCCCGGCCACCATGTTGGCCAGCTCGCCGAGTGCATCGGCGAGCTCCGGCGAGGCGGGTGCCACGTCTGTCTCGGCGAACTTGCTGGCCACGCGCACCGCCGTGATCCTCGAGAAACACAGCCTGACGCTGCCGCTGGCGTCGCCGGAGAAGCCGATGAGGGCGGCAACATCAGCGCGGGCCTCGTCGGGCTCGCGTACGCGGGCTTTGCCGATCAACACGTGAGTGTTGAGCATGGTGGCAAAGACGTTCTTCGTCGAGGTGACGAACGGGTTGATATAGCGTACGTTCATAGCCCTTCGCCGGCGCGGTCCGACCATCCTGTATCGTCAAGTCGGCCGGGTTTGATCTGGCGACTCGCCGGCAATTCGTTGGCGAGCGGCGGGGCGCTGAGGCACAGGGATCGGTGTTCTTCCGATAAAGGCACGGGGCGGCGCCGGTCTTGACCGGGCACCGCCCTTGCACCGCTGGCTGGACGAAAGCACGCTTAGAAGCCTGACAACTCCTGTGTGTCGGCTGGGGCGTTGACGCCGGCCGATCCGTGTTCGCGGGCCGGAGGCGCCGTTCCGGCGTCCCCCCGCACCGCCGCGCCGGCGGCCTTATGCACGGCCGGCGCAGCCCCCCGCCGGTGTTTGTCGGCGCTGGTGAATTCCTGCAGAGCCTGTTCGCGGGTTCCGCCGACGACGCGCAGCAGTTCGGCCACCGTCTGACGGACAGTCTCGGCCTGGGCGCCGAGCTGCTCGGCCGCGGCGGCGGACTCCTCGGCGCCGGCGGCGTTCTGCTGGGTCATGCGGTCCATCTGCGACACGGCCGTGTTGAGCTGTGCAATCCCCTCGGCCTGCTCATTCGAAGCGCGCGTGATGCCGCCGAGCAGCTCGGCCACGTGCGTGACGCTTGCGATGATGCCGCTGAGGACTTCGCCGACATCCGTGGCCACGGCTGACCCATCGCGCACGCGGCGGACGGAATCCTCGATGAGGTCGGTGATTTCGCCGGAGGCCTGGGCCGAGCGTTGTGCCAGGTTGCGGACCTCATCCGCGACGACCGCGAAACCCTTGCCGTGCTCGCCGGCCCGGGCGGCCTCGACTGCGGCGTTCAGCGCCAGGAGGTTGGTCTGGAAGGCGATCTCCTCAATGACCTTGATGATGCGGTTGATGCGCTGGGAGGATTCGCTGATGGAGCCCATGGCGTCGTTCAGGCGGCCCATGGTCTGGTCGCCGAGCTGGGCCTTCTGGTGTGCCTCGCCGGCCAGCTCGTTGGCCTTCTGGGCGCTCTCGGCATTGGCGCGTGTCATGGCCGCCATTTCCTCCAGCGCGCTGGAGGTTTCCTCAAGCGAGGAGGCCTGCTCGCCGGAGGCCTCCGCCAGGCGTTGCGAGGCCGTCGCGACCTGGCTGGCCGCCCCGGTGACCTGGTCGGCGCCTTCGTTCAAGCCGCCCACGACGCGAACGATCGGTTTGGCGATACCGCGGGCCATCAGCAGCGACAGCACGATGCTCAAGGCTGCCAGGCAGCCGCCTGCGATTGTGCACCAAGTAATGACCGAGCTCATGGCCGCGGCGCGCGTCTCCTGGGTGGCCGCGAGTAGCTGCGCGGCCTTCTCGTCCATCTCGTTGACGGTCTCGTAGAACTCGTCCTCATACGAACCCACGCCGATTACCCAGTCCCAGGGGGCGAAGTAGGCCAGCTTCACGATCTTGTCGCGGGGCGCCGGGTCGCCGGCGTTCTTCCAGGCGTAGCGCGCGTCACCAAGCTCGTCGCCCTTGAGCTTGAGGGCCTGGTCGCAGATCTGTTGGATGAACAGGTTGCCGTCGGCGTCCTTGGCCATGGAGAGGTCTTCCCCGTCGCGCTGGCCGTTATGCGAGATCACGTAGTAGCCGCGAGTGGTGCCGGTGGCGTTGAGCACGTACACGTAGCCGGTCTGACCCACCTTGACCGACATGATCGCTTCCCGCAGGGCAGTGGTGCTCTCCTCCTTGACGCCGACGTACAGGACGCCGGCCACCTTGCCGGTGGCGTCACGGATCGGCTCGTAGGCGGTCACGTACCAGGCATCCACGACGAAGGCGCGGCCCTGGAACGTACGGCCGGCCAGGACGGCGGAGATCACGGGGTTGGGGCTGCCGTCCGGGTTGGTCGCGGGGATGTAAGTCCCGATTGCTCGGGCGCCGTCATGATTCTGCACGTTCGTGGATACGCGCAGCATATCACCGGCGTCGTTCATGCGCTGGAAGATCGTGCAGGTGCCGCCGACCAGTTGCCTGACGTCATCCACGATTGGCGAGGGCGCGGAGCTGTCGGTGTTCTGGCCGAGCCACTGGTCGCCCACCAGCATGCGCGGCAAGGCGACGTTGTTCTCAGCATGGCTGAACTGGTTGACGGCCCGCCAGGGCACGGTCTCCGAGTCAAACGAGACCGGTCCGTAGTTCTGCATGACGTACCGGGCGACATTCAGGTCAGCCGAGACCTTCTCCTGCAAGAGCAACTGCTGCGCGTTGCACATCGCATAAACGTTCTTGGCGATGTTGCTGAGGTCCGTCGCGGCGGCGTCCACGAGCGCCTCACGGGCCCCCGCGCTGCTCTCCTGCAGACCGGCTTCGGTCCGCTGCATCATCACGCCAAAGGCCCCGTTTGACTGCCATCCGACGATGCCGCCAATAATGGCAGCCGGCAGTACCGCCAGCGACACCTTCGAAATGAGTAGTTTGGTCTGGAGCGTCACGTTCTGTTCCTCCCAATAAGGCCACCAAGCACGCGAAGAACGCGGTGGCCGGTTTGCGGCGTGGCCGCCACCGATATCCCCGACTTACCGGATACGTCGGCAACGCCGGCATGGTGCCTTCGCGTGATTCAGATTCTGGTGTGGCGCACTGGGGGCAGGCGCTATTCTGGACACATCCACCCGGCTTGGTTAGCGACGACGCCGGCCACCGGTTCGACCCCGCGAACGTGATGAGGGAGACACTTTGAGGTGTTGTGGGCGTTCAACATCCGCCATGCATCGCGACGCGCGGGTCGGAGGCTGCCGACGCGTGCGTGGCAGACGTTCAGGCGTGTACCAGGCCCTCGCGAATGGCGAGCCGCGCCAGGGCGACGCGGTCCCGTACGCCAAGCTTGCGGCGGATGTTCGTGGTATGACGATCGACGGTATTGACGCTGAGGAACATCAACTCGGCGATGGCCTTCTTGGACAAGCCGCGCGCCACGTAGCCCAGGACTTCCAACTCGCGCTCGGTCAGTGTTGCGGTGCGGGCGTGTTGTGGCGCGGCCAGTGTCACGCCGTTGGCCGTAGCAACCAGGCGCGCCTGTACGTCCGGGGAGAAGTAGGCGCCCGCGGCGGCCACCTCGCGCACCGCGGCGACCACCATCTGGGCGGACGAGGTCTTGGTCACGTAGCCACGGGCCCCCACCCGCAAGGCCCGCTCGATGTAGTGGTCATAGGCGTAAGCGCTCAGGAACAATACGAGCACGTCGGGCTGGGCAGCGCGGATGCGCCGCACGGCGTCGAAGCAGTCCACACCGCCCATGTCGATGTCTATGACCAGGACGTCCGGGCACAGCCGGCGCGCCAGCCCGATGGCATCGTCGGCATTGGCGGCCGTACCGACTACGTCGAGATCCTCCTCGCGTTGGAGGATCTCGGCCACGGCCTCACGAACCAGGGCGTGGTCGTCAACCAGTAGTATGCGAGTCCGATCCATCCGTACCCATTGGCGCCGGCTTGGCTCTCTCCAATACGCGCCGTGCCGTGGCGGCGAGATCGCTGATGCGGAACGGCTTGTTGATCAACAGCACGACGTTGCCGAGACCGTCCGGCAGGCGGAAGCCGGAACCCCCGGTGATCATGATCACCGGCAGGGCTGGATGAGTGCGCTGCAACTCCGCGGCGCAGGCCAACCCGTGGCGTTTCGGCAGGTTGACGTCGAGCACGACCAGTTCCGGGCCGCTGCCCAGTGCGGCAACCGCCGCCAGCGCAGCTTCCCCGTCAGTCGCCTGAATGACGTGGCAGCCGGCCGACCGCAGGGCCGCCGCGAGCACCGTGCGAACCTGGTCATCGTCTTCCGCAACCACCACCCGGCTGGACACTCCGAACGCAAGTTGCCCGTGAGTCGCAGGCTCGGCCAGCCCGGGTGTCGCGTGGATGGCTGGGAAGGTCAGTGTGAAGCGTGATCCCGCGCCCGGGGCGCTGTGCACGTCGATACGGCCGCCGTGGCTGGTGACAATCTCGTGGACCATCGGCAAGCCCAGGCCGGTGCCATGCCCGGGCGGCTTGGTCGTGAAGAATGGGTCAAAGAGTCGCGCACGCACGGCGTCGGACATGCCGGTGCCCGTATCCTCCACGACCAGAATCGCGACCTGCGCAGCGTCGCCGGGATCTCCGGCGCCGGCCCCCTGCTGCTCCTGGCGAACCGTGATTTGCAGGTGCCCGCCAAGCGGCATGGCGTCGCGTGCGTTTACCGCCAAGTTCATCAGGACCTGCTGTAACTGCGTTCCGTCCGCACGCACCCAGACAGGTTCGGCGGGGATGTCGGAGGCAACCTCGATCCTGGTTGACAGGCACGCGCGCAGCAGCAGCGCGGATTTCCGGACGAGGGCGCCCAGGTCAACCGGCAGCTTGCGACTCATGTCCTTACGGCTGAAGGTCAGTACCGCCTGGGCCACTTGCGCCGCCTGGTGGGCGGATTCGCGAATCCGATCCAGCGCCCACAAGGCCTGGTCGTGCGTGGTGTGCGGGCGAACCAGGTCGGCATAGGTGCAGATCGCCAGAAGCACGTTGCTCAAATCGTGCGCCGCCCCGGCCGCCAGCGCTCCCACCGCCTCCATCTTCTGCGTCCGGCGCAGGCGAGCCGCGACGTTCTGCTCGTGCGTCACGTCGCGCGCTATGACTATGAGGCCGTCGATTTCGCCCGCGGTGAACACGGGCCCGATATTGCACGCGAAGCAGCGGTCGGCGGTACCCGGGCCGCGCCCGCGCAGATTGACGCGCCGCGGCTGACTGGCAGCGCAAACCCCGGCCAGGGTGGCGCGGAGCGCCCCGTGATCCTCGTGGAAGACCCAGTCCAGCAGTGGCCGGCCGAGCAGGGCTGTGGGCGGCAACTCAGGGGATAAGCCGCGGTTGGCTGAGGTAATCGTACCTTGCCGATCGAGGCGCAGGATGATGTCGGGCGCGCCGGCGGCGATTGCCTGCCACCAGTCGTGCGAGTGTCGCGGTGCGGAAGCTTCGCACTGCTCCCCGGCGCGAAGCGGCGTGCCGGTCGGCGCGAGCTCATGGGCAGCCGACCGCGCGCTGCAAGCCGGCGTGTCCGCTTCATCGGGCAGGCTGCATCTGTGCTCAGCCATTATAGGACCTTCGCATCCCCGGCCAATCAAGTTGCGCCCCACGCCCCGGAGGCGCTGCTGGTGCTATCGGACGGGTAAGCGGTGGACTGGAAGTGGGTAGCGGCGCGTGTGTATCAGAGTGGCAGCAGCGGCCAATGAACTGCCATAAGCGGCCAGAGACCGTGGCGATCAACAATGGCGAGATAACGCATGGGAAACCGCGATTACTCGATTCCCCGTTCGGCCAGCCAGCGTTCGGCGTCGAGGGCGGCCATGCAGCCGGTGCCGGCGGCGGTGACCGCCTGGCGATAAGTGTGGTCCGCCACGTCGCCGGCGGCGAAGACGCCCGGGACGCTCGTCGCCGAGCTGCCCGGCCGAACGAGCTTCAA
Organism: uncultured Planctomycetales bacterium; assembly: GCA_964550375.1. Classification (GTDB taxonomy): domain Bacteria; phylum Planctomycetota; class Phycisphaerae; order UBA1845; family Fen-1342; genus JAAYXS01. The sequence goes on from CAZJYX010000003.1 coordinate 152,247, forward strand.
GTAGCCCTTCTCGTCGCACTCCAGGACGTCCTTGAACAGCTCCGTATTCGGCGTATGGCCGATTGCCAGGAACAGACCCTTGCAGGGCAGGTCGCGCTGGGCATTGGTTTTCACGTTCTTCAGGCGTACGCCGGTGATGGCCGTGTCGCCCAGCACGTCCACGACGACGGAGTCCCACTGCGGCACCATCTTGCCCTGCTCAACCAGCTTGAAGAAGCGCTCCTGCATGGCCTTGCTGGCGCGCAGTTCGTCACGGCGATGAACCAGGTGGACCTTGCCGGCGAATTTCGTCAGGTAGCTACCTTCCTCGATGGCGGAGTCGCCGCCGCCCACGACGACGAGGTCCTGCCCGCGATACATGGGCATGGCGCCGTCGCAGACCGCGCAGGCCGAGACGCCGCCGCCGCTCTGGGCCAGGCGCTGCTCATTCTCGAGCCCCAGCCAGTTGGCCCGGGCCCCGGTAGCGATCACCAGGGCGTGCGTCTGGACCGTATGTCCGTCGCTCTTGATGGTCAGCGGGTGTTGACCGAGCTCAACGGCCATGACATCTTCGCGGATGAACCGCGTGCCGAAGCGTTCGGCCTGGTCGCGGAACGCTTTCATGAGCTCAGGGCCGGTTACGCCTTCCGGAAAGCCGGGGAAGTTCTCGACCTCGGTAGTGAACATGAGCTGGCCGCCGGGTATGAGGCCGCCGGCGTTGAAGCCTTCGAAGACGAGCGGATTCAGCGCGGCGCGGGCGGCGTAGATAGCCGCGGTAAGGCCGGCGGGGCCGGAGCCGACGATGACGACCTTCTCGGTGCTCATTGGCGCTCCTGAAAGGCGGGGCCAAGTCGGCGATCCCGCCGGGGTGATGACAGTTTTCCGGCCAGGCGTGCGCGGGCAGCGCGCGTCGTGACGGTGCCGGCGGCGCTACCCGCCTTCCTTGGCGTCCTGCTCAAGCTGTGAGGCATAGCTGGCCTTGCCCGCCAGCCCGCCGGCGGCCTGGCCGCGGGCCTTGGCCTCCATCTTGGCCTGGAACTCGACGGGTTGGCGAGCACGCTCCAGGCAGTCCTCGCCGGAGCAGGTGCCATCGTCGTAGAGCTTCCAGAGATGGTCGTCCAGCAACTGCATGCCGTACTTCTTGCCCGTCTGGATGGCCGAGTCGATGCGGTAGGTTTTGTTTTCGCGGATCAGGTTCGAGATGGCCGGCGTAACGACCAGGAACTCATAGCCGGCCACGCGCCCGCCCACGTTCTGGCGCTTCAGCAAGGTCTGCGAGAGGACGGCCAGCAGGTTGGTGCTGAGCTGCACGCGAATCTGCTCCTGCTGGTTGACCGGGAAGGCGTCGATGATACGGTTGATGGTGCCCTGGGCGCCGGTGGTATGCAGCGTGGCGAAGACCAGGTGGCCCGTTTCCGCCGCGCGGATGGCCGCCTCCATCGTTTCCAGGTCGCGCATTTCGCCGACCAGGATCACGTCGGGATCCATGCGCAGGCTGCGGCGCAGGGCCTCAGCGAAGCTCGGCACATCGACGCCGACCTCGCGCTGCGAGAAGCACGACTTGTGGTGCTTGTGGTAATACTCGATCGGGTCCTCGACGCTGATGATGTGGCGGTCGAAGCTGCGGTTGATGTAGTCCAGCATCGTCGCCAGCGTGGTGGTCTTGCCCGAGCCGGTCGGCCCCGTCACCAGGAACAGGCCGCGCGGGCGGCGACACAGGGCCTTGACAATCAGTGGCAGACCGATCTGGTCGAACGTCAGGATCCGCGACGGGATCAGGCGCAGCACCATGGAGATATTGCCCTTCTGGCGAAAGACGGATACGCGGAAGCGGCCCTTCTCACCGAAGGCGAAGCCGAAGTCCGTGCCGCCCTCCTCCTGGAGTTCCTGCTGGTTGCGCTCGGGCGTTACGGATTTCATCAGTGCCACCGTGTCATCCGGCGCGAGCACCTTGGTCTCCAGGCTGCGCAGGCCGCCGTCGATGCGCAACACGGGCGGCCGCCCAACGTGCAAGTGGATATCCGAAGCGTCAACGCGGATACACGTCTCGAGCAGTCTGTCAATGTGAACTGTGGCCACCGTATCTCCTCGCAATGCACCGGGCGGCGGCGGGCCGACCCGTCGAATCGGCGTCGCGCGCGGCCGGTTACTCCTCCTGCTCCTCTTCGGTGATGATGCCTTCGGACCGGGCGATACGAGCGATCTCCACCGGCGTAGTCATGCCGCGCAGGATCTTGAGCTTGCCGTCCTCCAGCAGCGTGCGCATGCCGGCCGCCCGCGCCGCCCGCCGCAGATCGGTCGCGGGGGACCGGTTAAACGCCAGCTCGCGGATCTCGTTGTTCATCTCGAGCATCTCGAAGATGCCCTTGCGCCCGCGGTAGCCGGTGTTGCCGCAGCGGTTGCAGCCGCGGCCGTGGTAGACGTTCTGCCCGCGCAGATCCTCATCGGTGATTCCCAGCACCTTCAGAATGAAGCGGTCAGGAGCCGGGTCGACCTCGCGGCATTCCTGGCAAATCAACCGGATCAGGCGCTGGGCCATGATGGCCTGTATGGACGAGGCCACCAGGAAGGGCTTAATGCCCATGTCGATCAAGCGCGTAATCGCGCTGGGCGCGTCGTTGGTATGGAGCGTGCTGAAGACCAGGTGGCCGGTGAGGGCCGCCTGAATGGCCACCTCACCGACTTCGCGGTCACGAATCTCACCGACCAGTATGATGTTCGGCGCCTGCCGCAGCATGGCGCGCAGAATGCGCCCGAAGGTCAGCCCGATCTCCTCCTTCACCTGGCACTGGTTCATGCCGGTGAAGTTGTACTCGACCGGGTCCTCGGCCGTGATGATCTTGCGGTCGGGGCGGTTCAGCTCCTGCAGGGCGGCATAGAGGGTCGTGGTCTTGCCCGAGCCGGTGGGGCCGGTCACCAGGAAGATGCCGTTGGGCTGACTGATGATGTGCTTGAAGCGCTCGTAGTCGTCCTGCTCGAAGCCCAGGCCGGTCACGCCGACCTGCACCGAATCCGGCCGTAGAATACGCAGGACGACGCTCTCGCCATGGTAGGCGGGGCAACTGCTCACGCGGAAGTCGATCATCTGGTTGCCGAACTTCATCTTGATGCGACCGTCCTGGGGCATGCGCTTCTCGGCGATGTCGATACCGGCCATGATCTTGAGCCGCGCCAGCACCGCGCCCTGCATGCTCTTGGGGATGTTGTCGCGCACGAGGCAGACGCCGTCCACGCGGTAGCGCACGCGGACGCGGTCGGCCATCGGCTCCACGTGAATGTCCGAGGCCCGGCCGCGCACCGCCTCGCGGATGATCAGGTCAATCAGCTTGATAACGGGGGCGTCGGCATCGGCCTCGGCCAGTTGCTTCTGGTACTCGCTCTGTTCCTGCTTGAGCAGCTCGCCGTCCCGGTCGATCTCCTCGATGGCCTCGTCGACGCTGGTGCCGGCATCCTTGATGAACGTGGAGATGAAGCGCTCGATCTTGCTGACGGGCGCCAGGGCGCACTCGATCTCCATGTTGAGGCGGAAGCGCAGTAGGTCGAGCAACTCGAGATCCAAGGGGTCGGAGATGATTACCTTCATGCGACCATCCTCGACGCTCAGCGGCAGAATCTTGTACTGCGAGATCAGCTTCGTGGGGACCAGGTCCAGCGCTGAAGTGACGCCGACGTTCTTGTCCAGGTCCACGTATTCCAGGTCGAACTGACTGGCCAGGGCCTTGGTGACGTCCTCCTCCTTGACCAGCTCGAGCTCTACCAGCGCCTCGCCAATGCGTTTGCCGTGCTCGGAGGCGTAGCTGATCGCATCCGCGAGCGCGTTGGGCGACAAGAGGTTCCAGCCGACGAGAATCTCGCCAAGTCTCTTACGACGTCCAGGCATCCGTTCTCCCTCGGACGACGGCCAGTGGCCGCTGGTCCGTTCAGCATCGGAACTGCTAATTCTTCCCGGATCGCGCGGCAAAAGCAAGGACGAGCGCGGCAGCGCTCGGCCGCGCGCCGCCCAGCAAACGCACTCCGCAGTGCCGGCCGGGGCTCAGCTCGTGTCAGTGCGCGCCGAAACGCGCAAGGAGCAGATCCCGGAACGGCTCGTAGGTGACGCCCATCGTCTCAGAATGCTCGGGCAAATCCTCCAGCCCGGCCAGGCTCGGCGGCACCGCCGGATCGATGCCCAGAATGGCGCGAATCTCCTCGGGGAACTTGGCCGGGTGGGCGGTCTCGACGGAGACGGCGACCCGTTCAGCCATCTCCGGCTGGTCCGCCAGGAAGGCCGTCAGGCCGGCCCAGCCAACCGCGCCGTGCGGCTCCAGGAGCACGCCGTGCTGGTCGTGGGCGGCTCGGATCGTGCGGCGCGTCAAGTCGTCGTCGATGCTCAGTGCGTACAGGTCGGTCCGCAGTTGCTCCATATCCGGCGACTCCCGCAGTGCACCGGTCTCGTCGAGCCAACCGCCGTAGAGGTCCACCAGCCGCGCCAGGTTCGAGGGGTGTCCGACGTTCATAGCGTTCGAGATGCACACGCGGGAGGGGGAGATCTTCCGATAACTCCCGGTGCGCAGGAAGACCGGCACCTCATCGTTGGCGTTCGTCGCGATCACCAGCCGGGCGATCGGCACGCCCATCCGACCGGCAATGGTCGTACCCATCATGTTCCCGAAGTTCCCGGACGGCACGCAGAAGACAATCGGCTCGCCCCGGGCGGCATCCGCCAAGTTGACGTAGGCGTAGACGTAGTAGACCGCCTGCGGGAGCAGCCGGCCGATGTTGATCGAGTTGGCGCTGGTGAGGCGCACGCCGGCCAGGGCTGGATCCGCGAAGGCCTGTTTCACGAGGGCCTGGCAGTCGTCAAACTGCCCGTCGACGCCAATGGTCGTGACGTTGCCGCCAATGGTCGTCATTTGCTTGCGCTGGCGGTCGGAGACCTCCGCGGGCGGGAACAGCACCACGACACGCACGTTTGGCACACCGTGGTAGGCGTGCGCCACGGCACTGCCGGTGTCGCCGGACGTGGCGGTCAGTATGACGAGCTCGCCGCCCTGCCGAGCCACAAGCGTGCTCATCCAGCGGGCCATCATGCGGGCGGCGAAGTCCTTGAACGAGGCGGTCGGGCCGCGGTCGAGGCGCAGCAGGTAGCGACGTGGTTCGACCTGCTCCAGCGGCACGTCGTAGTCGTATGCGTCGGTGCACATCGCAGCCAACTGGGCGTCACCAAATACGCCCGCCGTGTAGCGGGTGAGCACGGCCCGGGCTACGTCCGGATATGGCCGGCCGGCGAGGGCGGCCAGCTCGGCCCGGCTGAGTGCCGGAAACCGCTCCGGCAGGAACAGGCCACGGTCGGCGGCCTGGCCCTGCAAGAGGGCTTCGGCCAGGGTGGCGCGTGGGGCCTGCCGGTTGGTGCTGTAATAGCGAATGCAATCGTTCGTGCCGGTCATGCGGGTCCTCACGATCAAGCGTCATGGGCGCGGCAGACCTGAGAGGGGTGTTCCCGCACACAGGCCGCCTGAAGCGATCATATTACGCCCGGTCCGCCTGGCGAGAAACGCGCTGCTGCGCGGGGCCGAGCGGCTTACGCTTGGCGAAGGCCGAGCGCGTTGCTAAACTGGGGCTTCTGGGCGTGTTAGTACGCTTCTTGACGCAGGAGAACGCAGATGTTTGGTGGTGAAGAGGTCGTAATCACACCGGGGATGCAGAAGTACATCGACAAGAACAACGCTTACCTGGCCCGCCGATCCAAGTACATCCGCGAAGTCGTCAAGAAGTGGAAGTTCGACACCATCGCTGTCCACGGCCTGTACTCGGTCGAGGACGCCATTGAGGACTACCAGGGCGCGATAATTGAGCCTATCTTCATGAGTGCCTCGCAGGCCTACCGCGACTCGGACGAGATGGCCGCGGCCCTGGCGTACCTGATCCCGACCTGGTGCTACTCGCGCATCGCCAACCCGTCAACGTACTACTACGAATGGACGCTGGCGCTGCTCGAGGGCTACGGCTTTGACGGGGAGACGTCCTGCTGCTCGACGTCGTCCGGCATGGCCGCGATCATGACGGCTGTGCAGCCCTTCCTGGTGCACCGCGCACACAACAAGCCCGAGCCGCGCAACTTCCTGGCCACGGCCCAGTGCTACGGCGGCACGTTCCAGCAGTTCAACGTGCGCCTGATGGAGGAGCGCGACATCGAGTGCCGCTGGATCCAGGACCCGACCAACATCGATGCCTGGGCGTCCAAGATCGACAAGAACACGCGCTTTCTCTACGGCGAGCTGCCGAGCAATCCCGGGCAGGGCTTCTTCGACATCGCCGCGGTCGCCGACCTGGCGCACAGCCACAATCTTCCGCTGATCTGCGACGCGACAGTGGCCTCGCCGGCGTTGTTGCGGCCCATCTCTCATGGCGCGGATATCGTGGTGCAATCGGCCACGAAGAGCCTGACGACCAGCGGCTTCGGCGTGTGCGGCGCCATCATCGCCCGGCAGAACATCGCAACGAGCATCGACAACGACGACATGAAGAAGGACTTCTGCTCGTACGTGAAATACCTGCCCAACCGTGACTACGGCCCCAACCTGCACCCCATGCAGGCCATCATGACGCTCAACGATATCCGGACGCTGCGCTCCAAGATGGACCTCTTGAGCCGCAATACCATGAAGGTGGCGGAGTTTCTGCGGGGGCATCCGCGCATCGAGAGCGTCGCGTATCTCGGGCTGCCGAGCCATCCGCTGCACGAGCTGGCCAGCAAGTACATGTGGCTGGTCGACTCCGAGCACGACGAGCAGTACGGCCGGCCGGTGAACCGCTACGGCCACCTGATGTCATTCTGCGTCAAGGGCGGGCCGGAACAGACCAGGCAGTTCTTTGATGGGCTGCAGCGCATCTGGCGCGCCACCGACCTGGGCCGGATCAAGAGCGTGGCGACGATTCCGGCCATCTCGACGCATCAGCAACAGGGCGAGGCCGGCCGCCAACTGGCCAGCATCCCGCCCAACATGGTGCGTCTGTGCGTCGGCGGCGAACATGCGGACGACACCATCGCCGACCTGGACCAGGCACTCGGCCGCGTCAAGTAGTGTGCGGCCAGGACGACGCCACAGGGCTGGGGCCCCTGCCGCTTGCCTTCGGCCGGTGCTACCGCGGCGCTAGCCGGCTTTCTGCAGGTTCTGGGCGACGAAGTCCCAGTTTACCAGGTGATCCAGGAACACCGAGACGTAGCTGGGCCGGGCGTTGCGGTAGTCGATGTAGTACGCGTGCTCCCACACGTCAACCGTCAGCAGCGCCACCTGGCCGTGCTTCATGGGCAGGTCTGCGTTCGGCGTCTGCGTGACCTTGAGCTTCTTGCCCTCCAGCACCAGCCAGGCCCAGCCGGAGCCGAACTGCGTCGCGGCCGCCGCGCTGAACTGCTCCTTGAACTGGTCGAATGAGCCGAAATCGCGGTTGATGGCGTCCGCGATGGCACCCGTCGGCTGGCCGCCACCGGCGGGCTTCATGCAGTGCCAGTAGAACGTGTGGTTCCAGACCTGGGCGGCGTTGTTCAGAATGCCGCCGGGCTGGGCCGCCATGATGATCTCTTCAAGGGACTGGTCGTCCTGGGGCGTGCCGGCGATGAGCTTGCCGAGATTGGTGACGTAGGCGTTGTGATGCTTGCCGTAGTGGAATTCCAGCGTCTCCGCACTCAGGTGGGGCGCCAGGGCGTCCCGGGCGTAGGGCAGTTCGGGAAGCGTGATTGACATGAGCGCATCTCCAATGATTCAACCCGGTTAGTGTACCTGCCGCGCCGGCCCGCACCTCGCGGCTGACAGTCGGTACTCCCGACCGGCGGCGCCCGCCGAGGGAGCCGGTTGCCGGTCGGACCACGTGTGCATTCTGCGCATTGTGGGCGGGGATGCAACGGTCCCGCCCGGTCGGATGGCACATGACCGCGAACAAGTCGGCAGCCGGTCGCCGACCTGAGTGGTCGCTTTTGCCGCGTTTTAATGAGGGTGCAGGGACTCGAACCCTGGACCCACGGCTTAAAAGGCCGTTGCTCTACCGACTGAGCTACACCCTCGGGGCACTCACGCGGCGCCTGAGCGAGCGCGGGCGACCAACTCAAGCGATCACCGCGTCCGTATCCGAGACAACGCCTGAGCATTATACCTGGACGCGAAGCACGGCCAAGACCGAACGAGGGTGAACGCCAGGGCTGCCGTTTATTCTGCGGCAGGGCACCGGCCGGCAGGTGTTGCAGCGCGAACGGGAAACTCATACGCGCGTGTCGAAACGATGCGGGCCGTCTCGCGACGGCGAACACGGCCGGCGCATAAGCATGTTCCCCGCACGCGCTGGCACCGCTGAACGGATCACCGACCTGGCTTCGCGATAGCTTCCCGGCGATTACGGCCTGCGATCTACTCCGCAGGCTTCAGGGACTCCTGGACGACGGTCTCGATGGTTGAGAGCCAGGCCGGAATGTCCTGCGGCACGCGCGAGGTGACGAGTCGTCCGTCGCGCATGACTTCCTGATCCTCGTATATGGCGCCGGCACCCTTGAGCTCGTCAGCCATTCCCGGGTAGCAGGTCATCTTACGCCCCTGCACGACATCGGCCGTCACCAGCACCTGCGGGCCGTGACAGATCGCCGCGACGGGCCGGCCCAACTGGACGAAGTCGCGGGTAAACTTGACCACTTCCGCGCTGCGGCGGATCTTGTCCGGGGCCTTTCCACCCGGCAGCACCAGCAGGTCGAAGTCCCCGGCCACCACGTCCGTAACCGACTTATGGACGAGTAGCTGGACGTCACTGTTGTACGCCTTCACCTTACCGCGCTGCGGGCCGATGACCGTTACCGCAGCGCCGCGATTGGTCAGGAACGCGATCGGCATCAGCGCCTCGGCGTCCTGGAATCCTTCGCCGGTCAGCACGGCTACTCTCAGGCCCTTGAAGGGCAGCTCTGTCTTCTTCACGTTGGGTTGCTCCGCAGATTTGTGGTCGTCGGCCAGGGCCGGCAGCGGCCCGAACGGAACGCCCAGCACAAACGCCAACGTCGCCGTCAAGACCATCGTGGTACGCATTTCTCGTCTCCTTCTCTGAAGCTCGCGGGGCCCCACGCGCCCCTGATTGACGATCTCCCGAGCACCAAGGCCGATCGGGCTAGTAGTTGTTTCGAAGGAGATTATAGGCCGGGGTCCATACGCCAGACGGCGATTCGCCAAGTTACACACGCAATTCCGAGCGTCACAGTCGCCAAGACCAGGGAGAGCCGGCCGGCTCGCGACCCGGCTCACGTCTCGGGGTCGGCAACGCGTTCGGCAGCCCGCCGGATTCCCTGCAACATACCGTTGAATACCACGCCATGCAGCGGCATCACTGCGTACCAGTAAGCCAGGCCTGACAGTCCCCGCGGCTTGAAACGCGCGGTTTGTATCAGGGTGCATGTTGCCGTCGCTCGTTTGTCCGGGCGAATCTCGAAACTGAGCAGCGCCTCGCCCGGCAACTTCATCTCGGCCCGGAGTTCGAGGCGTCGATGGACCTCAACTCCCGTCACGCGCCAGAAATCCAGCGCATCGCCATACGCGAGCCGCGCCGGATCGCGCCGGCCGCGGCGCAGGCCCGGTCCGCCCATCAGGCGATCGAGCCAGCCGCGGACGCGCCAGAGCCATTCGGCGGCGTAGTAGCCCTGGTCGCCACCAATCCGAGCGACAGTGTCGTAGACGACCTCCGGCGACGCGTTTACCTCCGTCCAGCGCCGATCCACGAAGACCTTGCCGCCCGACCAGTCCGGATCGCCGGGCAACGGGCCGGCGTCGAACCAGGCCGTCTCGATGTCATGGGCACGCGTATTGCCCAGCGCGGCGTCGATTGCTTCGCGGATGGTCAAGAGGCGCTGCGGCATGAGGCGGGCTGCCGAGTCGTCGCGGCAGACAACCCGGTTCCGCAGCCCCTCAGCGAGTGGCCGCGCGATCCGGTGGCTAATGGGTGTCACCAGGTGAATCCAGAGGGAGCTCAGTCGCGGCGTCAGCACAGGTACCGGTATGATGATGCGCTTGCGCAACCCCAGGGCGGCGGCCATGACCTGCATGATCTCCCGGTAGGTTATGACCTCGGCCCCGCCGACATCGAGCGTTCGGCCGATGGTCGCGGGGCATGCCAGGCAGTTGACCAGGTAGTGCAGAACGTTCTGAATGGCGATCGGCTGCGACGGGGTGCTGACCCAGCGGGGCGTGACCATCACCGGCAGCCGCTCGACGAGGTATCGCAGAATCTCGAACGAAGCGGATCCGGCCCCGATGATCATGGCAGCGCGGAACACCGTTACCGGCACGGGGCCTGACGCCAGGGCGCTCTCCACCTCGCGGCGCGAAGCGAGATGCTCACTGAGTCGCGCCCCAGTCTCTCCCAGCCCGCCGAGGTAGACGACGCGCTCCAAGCGCGCCGCGGCTGCCGCTTCGGCGAATGTCCGCGCCAACATGCGATCGCGCTCGCGGTACGCCGGTCCGGCGGCCATCATCGAATGCACGAGGTAGTATGCCGGACCGCAGCCGCGCATGGCATGTATCAGCGGTTCGCGATCACTCACGTCGCAGCGCACGACTGACACGCGCGCATCGTCAACCCAGGGACGTGCCCCCAGCTTGCGCGGCTCGCGGGCCAAGCAGCGGACCCGATACCCCGCCGCCAGGAGCCGCGCGACGAGCCGGCCGCCGATGTAACCGGTTGCCCCCGTGACCAATACCGGCTTTCGTTCGTTGGCGGCAGTCATTGGCAGCCTCGGTTCGCGGCACGTGGTCGAGGTCACTGCTGGGCGGATGGGCTGTGCCGCGCTCCCAGCCTCCTCGGGCGAACGCTCTCTCAACTCTGCGGGAGTGATTATGGCCAGTGACCGGTCGGGCAGGAAGCGAGCGGATCGCAGCGGGCAGGCTGACAATGATTCTCGACCATGAACTGGCGCTGGAGCCACCAATAGAGGATGCGGATCGTCTAGCCGCCGCGGCGCGCGCAACAGCCGTATACTCGGCGCCGCATGACGCACGCTGATGCAAGGGATATACTCGTGCCGTGAGGAGATCAACGTGGCTGAGAAGGGTCATATCCCGGGCGGCGGGACGCCGGTAGCGGGTCGTATTCGCCGGCGCCTCAGCGCGGCCGGTAGGCGGTTCCACGCCAACGACAGTATTGCCGAGTTCATCGAGCCCGGAGAACTTGACACCCTGCAAAGCGAGGTCCAGGCCAAGCTGCAGGACGTTCTGGATGCGCTCGTGATCGACACCGCCAGCGATCACAATACTCAGGACACCGCCCGCCGCGTGGCCAAGATGTTCATCCACGAGGTCTTTCGCGGGCGCTATGCGCCGATGCCGCCGGTGACGGAGTTCCCCAATATCGCGCGGCTCAACGAGTTGATGATCGTGGGGCCCGTGCTGGTACGCAGCGCCTGCCCGCACCACCTGTGCCCGATCATCGGCCGGCTCTGGGTGGGCGTGATGCCCAACGAGCATTCGGCCCTGATCGGGCTGTCGAAGTACGCCCGGCTGGTGGAGTGGGTAATGGCGCGCCCGCAGATCCAGGAGGAGGCGATCGTGCAACTGGCCGACCTCTTGCAGGAGAAGATGCGTCCGGACGGCCTGGCGGTCATCATGCGGGCGGATCATTACTGCATGCAGTGGCGCGGCGTGAAGGATATGGACTCCAAGATGACTAACAGCGTGATGCGCGGCAGCTTCCTGAAGAACCCCAATCTCCGCCGCGAGTTTCTGGCGCTGCTGAACGAACGCGACCAGTCGTGAGGGAACCGTGATGCTCGTGCGCTTGATTTACGCCAGCCGATCCACGCAGCCGGTCGACGACGGCATGATCCGGAGCATTCTCGATCAGTCCGGCCGGCACAATGTCGCCGCCGGCATCACCGGCGTGCTGTGCGTTTGCCACGGCGATATCTTCATGCAGGCACTCGAAGGCGGCCGGGACGAGGTGAACCAGCTATACGCCAAGCTGATACGCGATGCCCGCCACACCGATGTCACGCTGCTGGACTACGCCGAGATCGGCGAGCGGCGTTTCTCGAGCTGGCGGATGGGACGGGTGGACCTGGACAAGCTCAACCTGGGGGTCATCCTGAGATACTCGGAGAGGCCGCAGTTGGACCCGTTTCAAATCTCCGGGCGGGCCGCCTTGGCACTACTGGAAGAGCTCGTGAGCATGGCAGCGATCATGGGTGGGGATTGACGCCGCGCCGGTTGTTTGACGTCCCGGCCAGTCAAGCGTCGGGAGGGTTTGGCACACCGGTAATCAGCCGGGCCGAACGGTTGCGCGTGAAGTAGTTCCAGGCCCACTGCAGGAACACGAGCAGCCGATTGTGAAACTCAACAATGAACATCAGGTGCACGAACAGCCACACCAGCCACGCCGGATAGCCTGAGAAGCGTATCCAGCCCAGGTCGGCGACGGCGGCGGCGCGGCCGATGGTCGCCATGCTGCCACGGTGTCGGTAACGGAAGGAGGGCAGGGTGCGGCCGCGCAGCCGCTGCTCGATCAAATGCGCCACGTAGCGGCCTTGCTGCATGGCGACTGGCGCTACGCCGGGCAAGGGTTGCCCATCCGCGCCTGGGCAACAGGCCAGGTCGCCGATCACGAGGATTTCCGGATGCCGCGCAACCGTCAGGTCCGGCTCGACGACCACGCGGCCGGCGCGATCGAGCGCGGCCCCGGTGGCAGCGGCCAGGATCTGTCCCAGGCCTGAGGCGCGTACGCCGGCAGCCCAGATCACCGTGCGCGTCGCGAGGTGCTCCACGCCCGCAGGACCGCGCAGCACGGCCTCGTCCGGCTGAATCGCAGCGACCGAGGTTCCCGTTCGCACCGTGACTCCGAGCCGGGCGAGGCTGGCGGCCGCCCGCGCCGAGAGTTCGGGCGGATACGTAGGCAACACTCGGTCAGCGGCATCGACCAGCAGAACGCGTGCGGCGGCGGGGTCGATGGACCGGAAGTCGTGTCGGAGCGTGTCACGCGCCACTTCCGCGACGGCTCCCGCCATCTCGACGCCGGTCGGCCCGGCTCCGATGACAACGAACGTCAGCCAGGCGCCAATTGGCTCTGGGTCCCTCTCGCGTTCGGCCGCCTCGAAGGCCTGGAGAATGCGCGCGCGGATGCGCGTGGCGTCTTCGAGCGTCTTGAGGCCCGGCGCCAGCGGCTCCCAATGGTCATGGCCGAAGTAGTTGTGCGTCGCGCCGGTGGCCACGACGAGCGTGTCGTACGGAATGCACGCACCGTCGCGCAGCCGGATGCAGCGGCGTTGCGGGTCGATGGCGACCACCTCACCCATCAGGACGCGCGCGTTCTTCTGCCGGGCGAGAATGCTGCGCAGCGGAGCCGCGATGTTCGCGGGCGACAACGCGCCGGTGGCGACCTGATACAACAGCGGCTGAAACAGATGGAAATTGCGGCGATCAATCAACGTGATGTCCACCGGCGCGCGGCGCAGCGACTGCACGGCGTACAATCCGCCAAAGCCGCCGCCGATTACCATCACCCGATGCCTTCTGGTCATGCGTGCGGCCCGGTGGGACGGGAAGGGCGACTCTGCGCGGAAGACCGGTGATTGGCAGCCGAGCCGCGCACGCCTGTTTCTGGTAACCCGCCGCCGGCATGGGACACCGGGCTTCCTCTGGAACCGCCCGACGGCGTTCGTGCTCGGCAACTATTCTGGCAACTGCCGAAACGACTGGCGAGCTTGACGCGATTCCGGGCAAACCACCGGTAACAGCGGTCAAACACAGGACGGAGCAACGGCCAGGCCGTCGGCGCCAGCAGCCAGCCCCAGCCGACAGCCGCGTAGGCGCGGCGAAAGACCTCCATGGCGCGGACGACCGCACCGGACGGCAGGACGCCGTGGATTTGCTCCATGGCTTGCTCGTGTGTGAGGCCGTAGCGGGCTGCGTCGAAGTCGGGCGTGCTGACATCCTCCAGCGCGATTCGGCCGCGTCCGCGGTCCAGGCGGCGCCAGAGCTCTGCCTCCCGCCGGCACAGCGGGCAGGCGCCGTCGATTAAGACCTTGATCTGCCAGACGCTCATTCCGGCTCCGCGCGGGCTGTGGGCCGGTCTGGGATGGCTGGGCAAAGCGCTTGCGCGAACGAGACGGCATGCCGCAGATTGTCGCCGTAGGCGGAATACTGCATGCGCTCACGAAGCTCGGCCGTCAGCACGTGGCCGCCGACCAGAACGGCGACGCCGAGCCCTTGGGCAGCGGCGTACAGCCGGCTGTAGTCGGTCAGGAACTGCTGTTCAGAGCCCAAGGTGCTCACGCTGAGCCAGAGCAACCGTGGACGCACCGCTTGCAGGGCGTCGACCAGAGTGTCGGTCGGCAACCCGCAGCCGTAGGATTGGGCCCGCCAACCCACCTCGCGTAGGGCGAGTTCCAGCATGGTCGTCGGGAGCGAGTATGGGTCACCGGCGAGAGTGCCGCCGATGGCCTGCGGGTCGTCTGTCGCGGGGAGCGGGAGCAAGGCCCGCAAATGAAACAGGACGCGGGTGCAGATTTCTACCGCCCGACGCTCCTCATATATCGCCAGCTCTCCATGTGCCCACCGGTCACCAATGGTGCGAAACGAAGGCGCTACCAGGTCGTCCATAACATCGACGGCCGGCTTCCCGGCGAGATATGACCCAAGGACCAAGCGGCACACGTTGCGCTCCTCTCCTGACTTTAGCGCTGCCTGCATCTCGCTGCGCAGTGTCTCTTCGTCGGCTGCGCCGGGAAGCGTCAGGTCGGGCAAGCCAAGCAAACCGGGACGGACGAGCTCTAACTTACGTTCACGGATGAACTTAACGACGCCCTGCACCGGCAGCCGGCGGTGTCCGCCGGGGGTCCGGACGGCGGGCAATAGGCCTTGATCGCACCATCGTTTGAGGGAGGCCTCGCTGACGCCAAGGGCGCGGGCGGCTTTTCGGGTTGTGATTGCAGCTTCATTCATGATCGTTATGAACGATTATAGCACAAGCGCGACCATTCGGCAACCATTGCAGCAGTAAACACGCATCACGATGTGAATCTGTAACATTATATCACACAGTTGGTTACATGACGCTTTAATTGGCCCTTGGTAGAAGCACTTGACTGGCACCGAATCGGTGCTATATTAATGGCATGATCGTTATGAGCGTATTGATCGAAACGGTACAGCGCTTCAACGAGAGTCGAACTTTGCTGATTGCACGGAACTCTATCGCAGATTGGACTAGGCCGTCTCGGTGGCGGCTAACGAGCGAAACCTAACGAGAACCTTACCAGGAACCCCATTCTAGGAGAAACGCGATGATGACAAGTGCGAACGTATTGCGGGCGTTTACCGGTATTGCCTTGATGGCTTTCATGGCGGCACCATCCCTGGCCCAGGGAACTTGCGGCTCATCCAAGGACATAGTGCAGACGGCCGTCGCGGCGGGCCAGTTCAAGACGCTGGTCAAGGCTGTGGAAGCGGCCGGTCTCGCCGCAACGTTGAGCGGCTCGGGACCGTTCACGGTCTTCGCCCCGACCGATGAGGCGTTTGCCAAGCTCCCCGCGGGAACGTTGGAATCGCTCCTGCAGAACCCCGAGGCCCTGAAGAGCGTGCTGCTGTATCACGTTGTTCCCGGCAGGGTCATGGCGGCGGATGTTGTCAAGCTGACGGCAGCTAAGACGGCGCTGGGCCAGTCGGTGCACATCAACGCCTCCAAGGGTGTGCGCGTCGAGAACGCCAAGGTGGTGAAGACCGACATCGCAGCCAGCAACGGGGTGATTCACGTGATCGACACCGTGATCCTCCCGAAGAATGACATCGTCGAGGTTGCGCGGGGCGCCGGCTCGTTCAAGACGCTGCTGACCGCGATTGAAGCCGCCGGTCTGACCGACACGCTGCGTGGCGACGGCCCGTTCACCGTGTTCGCACCCACCGATGAAGCGTTCGCAAAACTGCCCCAGGAGACGCTCGACGCGCTGCTGAAGGACAAGGCCAAGCTGACGGCGATCCTCACTTATCACGTTGTTGCGGGCAAAGTGATGGCGGCCGACGTCGTGAAGTTGGCGGAAGCCAAGACCGTGCAGGGTCAGAGCGTTAGGATTTCCGCAACGGACGGTGTCAGGGTGGACAACGCGAAGGTGGTGACGACCGATGTGCCGGCCACGAATGGCGTGATTCACGTCATCGACACGGTCATCATCCCCAGCTAGTGGCCGGCTACTGGTTCAACTGAACCCGGCCGCGTGCTCAGAAAGGACGAAATCAGACATGAAAAGGCTAGATATTATCGCTGCGATTCTGCTGGTGGTTGGTGGTCTGAACTGGGGCCTGGTTGGGCTACTCAACTTCGACCTGGTCGCCGCTCTGTTGGGTGCCGGGTCGATCCTGGCCAAGGCGGTGTACACGCTGGTCGGCCTGGCGGCCGTCTATCAGGCGCTGTCGCTACGGGCGATTCAGAAGCGCTGGCACGTCCAGCCGGCCAAGGCGTGAGCCGCCTGCGAGGCCCATGCGCTGACAGGGAGCGTCCGGTCGCTTGTGCCGGGCGCTTCCTGGCGCGTTTTCAGCCAGTGCGGCAAGGAAACGGGATGCAGAGCAAGTGAGTTGCTCTGACGAAGTACTTCCACTCGCGGCACCCGTGCCACTGGCGCGCCGCGAATGAGTCGATTCGAAGTTCACCGCGATTGCTTACAGGCCCATAGAGGTTGCGATGGCAAGGTCATTCCGGTCTTCAAGGAGTCGAACAATGCTTCGCGTATCAACTAGTCTGTTTGCCGGCAGCCTGGCCGTGTTGCTCAGTGGCTGCAGCTTCAATCTTGAAGCGTTCTTCCCACCGCTCCCGACGGTCACCGAGGTGGACCTGACGCGCTACGCCGGCAAGTGGTACGAAATCGCCCGGTATCCCAACTGGTTTGAGCGCGGCTGCAGCGGCGTGACGGCCGAATACACGCTCCGCGACGATGGCAGCGTCACGGTACTCAACATCTGCCGCACGCCGGATGGTGCTGAGCGCAGTCGTATCGAGGGGCGTGCGACCGTCGAAAACACCCTGGAGCCGGGAAAGCTGACGGTGTTCTTCGCTACCGCGCCGTTCGGGGCGCCCTACTGGATTCTCGACCTGGGAGGCGACTACGACTACGCCGTGGTCGGCGACCCGAGCCGGAGTTTCTTCTGGATCCTCAGCCGCACGCCCACGCTGGACGCGGGCATTTACCAGTCCATTCTCGACCAGATGCCGGAATGGGGCTATGACCCGGCGCGGCTCGAAACCGTGCCACAGCCGGCCGGAGATTGATGGGGCCCGACGCCCGCACGGCCAAGAGACCAGCGCGATTACCATTCGACGCACATGGCGGTCGTCGGTGACCGCAGCGGGCGGAGCCCGGCGCAGCAGCTTGGGGAGCAAGATTCCCCGGACCTTAGCCGGAATCAGCTCCGCCCGGTGGGTATCGTTCGGCCGAGTCGCATCCCGGCCGCGCTGCGACCGCGAGTAACACGAAACCTGCCCGGCCCATTACGGCCACACGGAACACATGCATACGCGACACGCAGCCTTGGCTTTAGCTGCCTACCAACAAACGGGTCGATGTCGAACGCATTGACCAACCCGTCTCCGTTAATGTTCCCGTGCATACGGTTGCAGGCCGTATAGACCGCATAGTACACGTCCACCGGCGCGCTGTATCCCCGTGAGCGTCCATCGCGCTTGGGGCACAGCCGCAGGTAATCCGCCGGACGCCGACTTCCGCGGCGGACTTTTATTGGACTCCACGTCAGACCCGGCCATGTGAGCTGCCTGGACCCCCGGTTTCTTGTCCTCGGGAGAGCAACTCTCAAACAGACTTAGCCTTAACGGAACAACGTCGGAAATGGTATCATGCGGAGAAGCAGTTCAACCGCAGCCGGCCTCCTGCGAAGCACGGTCGGCCGGCTCCGATCGGATTT
Organism: uncultured Planctomycetales bacterium; assembly: GCA_964550375.1. GTDB lineage: Bacteria > Planctomycetota > Phycisphaerae > UBA1845 > Fen-1342 > JAAYXS01. Next base: position 170,129 of record CAZJYX010000003.1, read on the forward strand.
GGAGATGGCTCCACGAGCCGGGAGAGGAAGATGTTTGTCGTGAGACTCGCGCTCGCATGCGCGCTCGTGGCGACCGCGTCCTTTGAACCTGCCACCACCAGCAGCATGCAGACACACCCAGCGTCTCTGTACGCCCCGACCCACGTACACGACCTCGTTGGAGCGGAAGCGCCGCTTGCCGCGGCGCGCGCAACGGAATCGCGGACGCAACCGGGACGCGGTCTGCTCGACTGTGCCGACAACACGATCTACGGGCAGGAGCCCTCCGAGTCGGCCGATCCGGGTTTCAACGTGTCGCTCAGCGATTGGGGGGCCGGGAGCCTGGCGTTCGAATGGGCCGAGGGTGTCGTCGCCGAAGTCGCTGCCATCCAATGGTGGGGCTTCATGATGGAATGCTGCTGGTTCCCGTGCACGGCCGCCCCGCTCGATTTCGAGATCACGTTCTACGAGGGCGGTGGCCCCGAGCCGGGGCCGGCGGTCTATACGCTGGTTGTCACGGTCAATCCCGAGCCGACCGGCGCGTTCTACTCATATGGGGGTCCGGTTGACCATGAACTGTATCACTTCTCTGCCGCGATCGACCCGCCGTGCGCGGTGAAGTCACCGTGGGTGTCGATCACGCGCCTGGGAGGAGATCCGACCTGCGTGTTCATGTGGATCAGCTCACCGGACGGAGATGCGTATTCACTGCAGTACCAGGTCGGCGCGGGCCTCTATACGGATCAGCCGTTCGACCTCGCCTACTGTCTGACCGGTAGCGGCTCAGTGCCGACCGGGGCCTGCTGCCTGCCGAGTGGTTGCAGCCCGCTGCCGGAAGACAAGTGCAGCGCCGCGGGGGGGATCTTCATCGGACCGGGTATCGACTGCATGCCCGGGTTGTGCGAGGGCGGGGCCCAGCCCGGCGCGTGTTGCACGCCGACCGGCGACTGCATTGAATCCGTGCCCGGTTTGGCGTGCGCCGTGGAACTCGGCGGCGTGTTCATGGGATACGGGTTGGAGTGCACGCCGGGTCTGTGCGGACCGGAGCCGACGATCCTGGTGGCGGATCGCCCGGAATGCACCGACTTCGACCTGCCGACCACGGGCGCCGGGCTCGGGCGATCGCCCGCGATCGACCAGGTCGGCCGCGTGACGGATCAGCCGGTCACCGGGGTCAGCGAGGTCCCGCGCGGGGGGGCGACGATTCCAGCCACCGCGCCCGCGGATGGCCGCAGCCGACCGCTCACCGGCGAGGGCGGACCGGCGTCGGAAGTGTCGCCCCCGCGACAGCGCGAAGTGGTGGGACCGCCGGAGCCGCCGCGGCCGCCGCGCCGTCGGCCCCCGCCGCCCCAACGACGTGAGTGTGTGCCGCCCACGCCGCCCAGCATGGCGGAGATCACATCCTCTCCGATCTACCGCATGCTGAGTGCGCTGGCCGGCCGTCATGACGGTCGTGGCAGCGCTTCTATAAACGCCGTCGACTTGGGTCTGGGGGTGGGCTGGAACCCATCGATTGCGGCGATGACGTTCGACGTCAGTACCGGCCGGTATGTACTGATCGGCAAGGACTCGGCGGTGACGACGTTCACCTTCGACGGCGCGGGCAACTGGGTCCCCAGCACCGGCGGCGAGTACGCGCTGGAAGTGAATCCGCCGCAGATTCTGGCGCGGCACAACAGCGGCACGGTGTACGAATTCGTGCAAGGTACGCCGCAGGTTCCGTTGCCGGGAGTGCCTTATCTCCTCCAGAGCGTGACCGACCGCAATGGCAACAGCAACACGTACGAATGGGAAGCCGGCAACCTGGTGCGCATGACAGACGCGCATGGCCGCGAGATTAACCTGACGCATTATCCCGACGGTCACATTCAGACTATCACCGACGCAGTCGGACGGCAGGTCGGCTACGAATACGTGGGCAGCAACCTCACGGCGATCGTGTTGCCGAACGGAGATCGCATCGAATACACGTACAACTCCGACCACCTGATGACCTCAAAGACCGTGCCGGACGGCGGGGTGTACCAGATCGAGTACGCCGCCGACGGCATCACGCTGCGCGATCCACTGGCGCAGCCGTTCCTGACCGTCCAGGGCGTCTCGACGGTGGACACGGCGGCGTCCGTCAGCTCCGGCGAGCTGACGTTAATGTCGGGCCAGGTCCCGGTGCTCGACGGTGAGGGTGCGGTCTGGCAGTACGACTACGACGCACGCGGGCAGGTGACCCGGGTCGTGTCGCCGTTGCTGGAGGAAATCCAGATCGGCCGCGATGCGGCCACGCGGAACATCTCGTCGATCCTGGATTGCCGCGGGCATCTAACGACATACGAGTACGACGCGGCCGGCAATCTCACGCGCGTGACCGATGCCGCGGGCTACGTTACGGAGATGGAGTACCACCCGGAGTTCGCACTCATTACGCGCCTGGTCGAGCCGGACGGGGACGAGTGGCTCTATCTGCGGGACGCCCACGGCAACCTTGAAACCGTCATCGACCCACTCATTGAGGTGCCGGACGACCAGGTGCTCCGCTACGAGTATGACGCGGAAGGTCGGTTGATCACGTCGATCGACGAAAACGGTAACGAGATGATTTACGGGTACACGGCGGGTCTGCAGACCAGCATCACCGTCGATCCGGGTGGCCTGAATCTCACGACAAGCTTCGAGTACGACGCCATGGGCAGGCTCACGGCGCTGGTCGATGCGAACGGTGTGCGGACCGAATACGGCGTCGATGAGTTCAACCGGGTCACAGACATAGTGGTGGACGCCGGCGCCGCGGTGCACCTGAACCTGCACACCGTCCGGGTGCATGACGAGTCCGGCAACCTGGTAAGCGAAGTCGATCCGCGCGGCGTGACGACCACGTACGAGTACGACGAGCGCGATCGTCTGCGCGTGGTCATACGGGATGACGGGGGTCTCGCGCTCACCACCCTGTATGAATACGACGGTTGCGATCGCCTCCTCTACCAGGCCGATCACCTCGGCCACATCACGGGTTTCGTTTACGAACCCGACGGGCGGTTGCACCAGGTTCACGACGCGCTCGGCCAGATTACGACCTACGAGTACGACTGCGTGGGCAACCTGACGCGCGTCGTCGACCATGACGGCCGGGAGACGATCTACGAATACGACCTACTGAATCGCCGCATGGCCGAAACCGTCGATCCGCACGGCCTGGCGCTGACCACGACGTTCCATTACGTTTCCGGCTCATGCGGCTGCGGCACGCCGGGGAGTGCTCTGGTCCACGCCGTGGTCGACCCCGATGGCTTCGTCACCTACACGTACTACGATGAGCTCGATCGCCCGACCGCGATCGTGCGCAAGTTCGGCGACACGGATGATAACGGCGGTGACGCCGACGACGCCATCACGCGGGTTGTGTACGACGGCGTTGGCAACGCCACGCGCATAACGGTGGAGAATGCGCCGCACCCCGACCAGGTGGCCGCGTTCATGTTCGACGCGGCGGGTCGGCAGACGGCCCGTATCCTGGATCCTGACCACGCGGCGCTCACCGTCACCTGGGAGTACGACAACGTCGGCAATGTCATCGTTGAGCATGAACCCAGCGGCAATGTAGGTACCTACGCGTGGGACGCGGCCAACCGACTCGTGTCGGTGACCGACAGCATCGGGCAGGTCGTGACCTACACGTACGACGAGAATGGCAATCCGCTCAGCGTGACGGATGCCAACGGGCACGGCCTCGCGTACCGGTATGATGCCCTCAACCGCCGCACGCACGAGTGGGATGCTGACGGCCAGGTCACGACGTATTCGTACGATCCGCTGAGCCGCCTGATCACCCGGACCGACCGTCTGGGCCGGGTGACCAGCTTCACGTACGACCCCCTTGGGCAGAAGTTGGCGGAAACCACGCCGTTGACGGCCCCGCCGCCGACCACGCAATACACGTACGATGCGGCCGGCCGAGTCCTGACGATCACCGATGGCAACGGCCGAACGACCGGCTACACGTACGACGGGGCCGGTCGCCTGGTCGAGGAGGCGTACGCCGACGGTACGGCCCGGACGTTCGCGTACGACGGGCGCGGCAACATCGCTGCTCGCACCGATGCGAGTGCCACGGTCACAACGTACGCTTACGATGATCTGAACCGCCTCGTGGCGCGCGCCTATACGATCGCAGCCGACTCGCCGGTCGCGGATACCCCGCCAGCCACGTTTGCCTACGATCGGGCCGGCAACATGCTTTCCGCGGACACGGCCGACGCGGATCTGGAGTTTTCCTATGATGGCGCCGGTCGCGTGATCGCAATGACGCAGAATGGCCACACCACTACGGTGGGCTACGGTTCGACCGCGACCGGTCTGCAGCGGCAAGTGACCTATCCAGGTGGCCGGGTCGTGCTTGAGCAGCGTCAGCTCCGCGGCGGGCTGGCGGAGGTCAGCGACAACGGCGTTCCCGTCGTGACCTTCGACTTCGACGAGGCCGGCCGCATCCTGGGTCGCAGTCATCCGGTGCCCGGAGCGACGTCGGCGTATGATTACACCAACAACCTCTGGGTAACCGGCATCACGCACAACAACGCCGGCGGCGCATTCGTGCAGCTCGCTTATGGCCGCGACCTGGAAGGCAACCCGACCCATGTCCGCAAAGCGCACGATCCGGACAGTTCCGAGCTCTACAGCTATGACGGCGCCGATCGCCTGACCGGCTTTGGACGCGGCCGGCTCAACGCTTCCGGCGACGAGTTGCTCAGCTACAGCCCGCTGTCCGGCTTACACCAGGAGCAGATTTGGGAAGATCTGGATCCGGTCGGCAACTGGCGTTCGCAGGTGCTGCGGTCCGATAACGAGGTTACGACGGAGGAGCGCGGTGTAAGCGTGGTCAATGCCTACACGAACATCGGGCCGCGCGGCCTGTTGCATGACGCCAGCGGCAACCTGCGGCTCGACGGCGCGCTGGGCGACACCAACTTCGACGGCGTAATTGACCACCTGGACCTCCAGGTGCTGGCCGCCTGCATGGCGGGGCCCTGTGATGTGCCCGACTGCACGCCACCGACATACGACCCGTTCTGTGGTTTGGTCGATTTCGACGCCGACGGCGACGTGGATCTGCACGATTTCGCGCAGCTTCAGTGGGCGCAGCTCGGGCTGGGCGGAGACCTGCCCGGCGCGCGGACTTACACCTACGACGCCGAGAATCGGCTGGTGGCCGTGCACTTGGGCGGAGAGCTGGTCGCGTCCTACGCTTACGACGCGCTGCACCGGCGCGTTCGCAAGAACATGCCGTCCGCGGTTACCCAGTACATCTATGACGATCACTATCGCGTGCTTGAGGAGCGCGACGCGGACGAGGTCGTTACGGCCGAGTATGTCTATGCCGAGTGGATCGACGACGCCGTGCTCATGCATCGCGGCGAACAGACGTATTACTTCCACCGCGACGTGGTGGGCTCCGTTGTGGCGGTCACCGACGAGGCCGGCCTGGTCGTCGAGCAGTACGCCTATGACGCCTACGGCCGGCCGCTGGTGCGTGACGCCGACGGTGTGGTTCTGGACGGCAGCGCGATCGGCAATCCATACATGTTCACGGGGCGGCGCTATGAGCCGGAAATCGGGTGCTATTACTTCCGGGCACGCTTCTTCGACCCGCAGCGCGGGCGCTTCCTGCAGCGCGATCCGCTGGGGCTTGCCGCCGGGACGAACCTCTACCAGTACGTCTCCAGCCAGCCGACCGTCAGTGTCGATCCCCTGGGTCTGATCGAACCCGGCTTCGAACGCTGCTTCGGCAAGACCTGGACGCTGGCGTCCGGCTCCCGCCGCGGCTCCGTGGGCCCGGTATCCTGGAGCGCTTCATTCAGCGCAACCGTCGGGGGCGAGGTGTGCGTCAAGTGCTGCCCGGAAGGCACGCCGCGCGCGTACTCCTGGGTCATCGACTACCGGCTGCAGGCCCGCATCTCGGGATCGGCGTCGGCCTCCGGCAGTTCGTTCGGCGGCGAGGTCGGCCCGATCGGATTCTGGGCCGGCGTTCGCGTCACGGCGTCAATCAGCGGCAGTGCGAGCGGCCGGGCGTTCTCCGACTACTGCAACAACGTGGCATTGCGGATTCGCATTTGTGCCCAGGCGACCGGCACGCTCAGGGTCTCCGGCGGCGCCGAGGCGTGGGTCGGACCGATCAGTGTGGGCGCCACGCTCACGGGGCAGGGACAGATCAACGCACGCAAGTGCCTGGTCTGCAGCCCGGCCGGCTGTCAATGGGAGCCGGGCGAGGTGTGTATCTCCGGCTCGGTCGAGCTGCGCGCTTATGCGTTCTGGGTAATTGACGCGACCTTCACAATCTGGAGCGGCCGAACCTGCTTCGGCATTTAGTGCTGTTGTCCCGGTCCACCGTACCGCGCACAAGTCGCGCGGGTTACGCTGTGCGCGGTCCGACTCCCGGTTCGTCGGAGTCGGGCTCGGGTCTCCATTCACGGGCTCGCCGATCCGCGGGGCACATCTTCGCCGTGTCCGCAGACGCCATCCTCGGCGCTGCACTTCGCAACGAGCTGTGCACGAGCGCAGGGGCCGGGATTCTCTTCTCTTAGACGGGGGGGGCAAGGTGTGCCACGGACTGAAGTTGCCGGATTCTGGCACGAATTCCTTGACCTTTCTCGATAGGTAGTGTAATCTTTTGTTAAACATGTCCGGAGGCCTGTTCGGCTTCGGCACTGGGTTCATGACGTAGGCCCGTGTGGAACCCGTGCCAGTGACCATCTGGCGGGTTCCCACTTCATAACGTACGGCTTCGTCTGCTCGGCTTTGACCAGTGCAGTAATCGGCCAAAGCCATGGGGTTTCCCATGGCTGCATGCGTCCTGTCTGATGCACAACTGTCAGACGCTCTCCATCGCGGAGACTACCCTGAGCGCCTGTTGATCGGCTCGATCAGCTCGGGGGTCGGTGTGTCTCGGCTCCCGGCGGACGCCGTCGGTCTGTCGGCCTTGCGCGAGCCGCGCGGCCCGACATCAGTCAAGTCGTTCTGTTTCCCGCCCCGCCAGCTTGTGGCCACTTACTCCGCGGCGATCGACGACAACGGCGGTGTGCGGCCGGTTCCAGCGCGGCTGGTTGTGGGTGCGCGGGCCTGTGAACGGCGGGCGTTGCGCTACCTGGACCGGGTCTTCGGGGCACCGCCGCACCCTGATCCACTCTACCGTGCCTACCGCGATTCCCTGGTGCTGGTCACAGTTGACTGTATTCAGCCGCACCAGAACTGCTTCTGCAATCTTGTGGATGGCAAGCCCTACGCGGACGGCGATTTCGACGTGAACCTGACGCCTATCTCCGGCGGCTTCGTCGTCGAAGCCGGCTCGCCGCCGGGGGAAGCATTCCTGGCCCACACCGCCGACCTGCTGACTCCGGCCACGGCCGAGCATGAAGCGGAGCGCGACCATGTTCGCCAGGGGGCCGTACGCCTGCTGAGCGAGCAGAACGCTGATTACGACCTGCCTCATCAGCCCGCCGAGATGCCGACCCCACAGCCGGACGACGAGCAGTGGGATCGGCTGGGCGCGAGTTGTGTCGAGTGTGGCGCATGCACGCAGATCTGCCCAACGTGCCATTGCTTCTCGCTGGCGGACCATCGCCGCGAGGGCGGGGCATATGAACGCGTGCGCGCCTGGGACAGTTGCTTGTGGTCCGGCTATTCCCGCATGGCCGGAGCGACCGGCATGAAGCCCAATCCGCGGGCCCATTTTCGCAGCCGGTTTGCGAATCGGTTTCTACACAAGTTCGTGTGGTCGCTGGAGCAATGGAACTTGCTGGGCTGCGTCGGCTGCGGCCGCTGCTTCGACGCCTGCCCAGGCGCCATCGACATACGGCGCGTTCTCCAGACGGAAGTGGCGTCATGACCTTGAATCCGTATCAACCCCTGCTTGCCCGGCTCACCGACGTGCTGGAGGAAACCCCGACGATCAAGACGTTCGTCGTCGAACCGCCGCGTGCGTTTGCCTTCCAGGCCGGGCAGTTCGCCCAGTTGACTGTCCCCGGTATCGGCGAGGCGCCCTTCACACCCTCCAGCGATCCGGCCGACCCGCATCGTCTCGAATTCACCGTTATTCGCACCGGGCGCGTCACCGAGGAGCTGCACGCGCTGCGGCCCGGCGACATGGTGGGGCTGCGCGGGCCTTTTGGCGTCGGGTATCCGGTCTCCGAGCTGCGCGGCAAGCATGTTCTGATCGTTGGCGGCGGGTGCGGGCTGGCGCCGCTCCGCTCACTGATCTATACGCTGCTCCGGCAACTTGAGCAGGGTGGGGCGGGCGGCGCACCCGCCACCATGCGAATCAAGTACGGCGCCCGCGAAAGCAGCGAGCTGCTGTACCGGCGTCAGTACGATGCCTGGGACACCTGTCCAAACGTCAGTGTGGACGTCACCATTGACGTGCCGGAGCCCGCTTGGTACGGGCGCGTCGGCGTCGTCACCACGCTGCTCGAGCGCCTGGAGACGCTTCCGGATGAGACCGTCGCGGTCTCCTGCGGTCCCGAGATCATGCTCAAGTTCGTTACGCAGACGCTGCTCGAGCGCGGCTTGGCGCCAGAACACATCGTGCTGTCGATGAACCGACGGATGAGCTGCGGCATTGGCAAATGCGGCCGCTGCAACATCGGCCCCTATTACCTCTGCCGTGATGGGCCCGACATTCATTACGCCCAGATTAAGGACTTGGCGAATGTCTTCTGATCCCGGCGCTCGGACGGCCACCGGCCGGTGCCTGTTCTGTAATCTCGGCTGTCCGCTGCAACTCGAACTGTTCGCCCCGCATCGTTGGCGACCGCAGTTCAACGGTACCACTACCACCTGCGCCCGTGGGCAGATGCTCAGCGATCTGCTCCAGAGCCCGCACCGCCTCTACCGGCCGCGCAGCGGCAACGCCGAGGTCCGTCTGGACACCGCCATCGACGCCCTCGCCCGGCGGATCGCCGACCCCGCAACAGCCCGTGTGGCGATCTGGATGGACGCCGGTCTTGCCATCGAAGAACTCGCTGCCGCGCAACGCTTCTGCGCGGCCCAGCCGGAGCGGCGCCACCTGCTGATCCAGGTTCCGACTGGCGAACTGGGGGCAACGGAGGGGCTTGATGCGGCCGGCGTGCCGCAGGCCGCGCCGGACGAGGGCCGCAGCCCGGACGTCTTCCTGATCGTCGGCAACCCCCTGGCCACGCATCCGGCGGCGGCGCGCTGGCTGTTTCGCCCGGACGCTCCACCGCGTCGTCCCCCGGCCATCGTCGTCGATTCATCGGCCAGCCCCCTGACGACCTATGGCGCACCGGCACTGATTTGCCGGCCCGGCGCTGAGTGGGCGGTGCTGGCCGCCTTGTTGCACGCCGCGGGTTTCACGGCAAGCCAGGATATGCTGCCCGCCAACGTCGGCGAGAGTGCGGGGGTAGCGCCCGCGGCGCTGCAACAGGCGGCGGAGCGGCTCCGTGATAGCCGTCAGCCAGCCGCCCTTATCGCCCCCCAGGCGGGGCGGCGGGATACCTGGCGGGCGCTCACCGCGGCGGCGGCGAGCGGGACCCACGCGAAAGACGGCTGGACCTGCGTTCTAACAACGCACGCGAACGCCCTGGGATACGCGCGGTACGCGCGCCGCCAGGGCATCGGGGACTGGTGGACGGCAGCCCTCCATGGACGCAACCAGCCTGCCGACCTGCTGCTGGTGGTCGGTTGGGACCCGACCAGCGCGGCGCCCCGCGCGCTATGGGAACCGATGCTGGCGGCCGCACAACACGCCGTGCTGCTGAGTGCCTTTCCGCCGGCTGACGCGACGGCGTACCAGGCCATCCTGCCGCTCGCTCTGCCGGCCGAAGCCGGCGGTAGCTTCGTCCTGGCCGACGGCCGCGTGACGCGGGTGGAACCGGTGCTGCCGCCGCCGCCGGGCGTGCCGACAGCGCTTCACATACTGTCCCGCCTGACCGGCCAGCCCGGCCCGGCCGACCCCACAGTCGTTGAAGAGCAGCTCATGTCCACGGCGCCGGAGGTCGTGCCGGTGCCGACGGCCGCACCCGACCTGCCGGCGACGGGCGGCTGGCCCGCAGTGCTGATCGCCGAGCCGACGCAGTATGCCGACGGGCAGCTCACGCGGCACGCCTGCTGGTCGCAACAGGTCGAGCCCTATCCAGAGCTTCGCCTGGCGCCGCGCGACGCGCACACGCTCGGCGTGCGCGACGGCCAGCTCGTCACCATCCATAACGTGCAGGGGCGCGCCCGCGTGCGAATCGCGGTGGCGGCACGGCAGCCAATCGCGACGGCTTGCTACGCCGAGCCGACAACGCGCGGCGACGCGCGGCAACCGCCCGGTTGGCTGGCCGTCGGCAGCGCCGCGCCGGCCGTGCGCCGGCTACTGGGATTGCGTTTCGGCCAGGCAGACGATCTCGCCGCGACGGGCGTGCTGGCGGTGGAGATTGAGACGGACGAAGCCGCGGCCCAGGGGACGCGTCAGGAGGCCAGTCGTGGCCATGGCTGAAGCTGTTGCGGAGGTCCAGGCGCGCGTCGCGCTGGACGTTGACGCCTGCATCGAATGCCGCACTTGCGCGGCCGCGTGCCTGTACGGGCACGGTGACATGCCGGTCGTGTATTTTGCGCGCGTCGGCGCCGCCATGCTGCCGGCGCTGTGCCGCCAGTGTCAGGACGCCCCGTGCGTGGTCGCGTGTCCGGCCGACGCGATGCTGCGCGATCCTTCCGGGGCGGTGTACCGCGCGATGTTCCGCTGCCGCGGCTGCGAGTGCTGCGTGCGGGCCTGTCCCTTCGGGGTGCTGGTGTCGGCGACGTTCGCCGGCGCGATTGCCAAATGTGACCTGTGTGTCGACCGGACCGCCGCCGGCCTCCAACCCCGCTGCGTCGCCAGTTGCCCGGCCGGTGCGCTGCACTTTCTGCGGGAACAGGATGCCGACCAGCATCATCTGGTGGTGCTGGGCAGCCGGACCTTGGGGCAGCATCCGATCCGCCGACGCTGAGGGTATCGCATGACCGCCGCGGAGATGATGCTAGCGCTGCTGCTCGCCGCCACGGGCACGTTGGTGCTCGGGTTGGCGGCGAAGTGGGTCGATCGCAAGGTCACGGCGCGGTTGCAGTGGCGCGTGGGGCCGCCGTGGTATCAACCGGCCGTGGACTGTCTGAAATTGCTGGGGAAAGAGACGGTGGTGCCGGCCGCGGCGCGGGGCAGTGGGTTTCTGCTGGCGCCGCTGATCGCGCTGGCCGGGGCGGCCGTGGCGGTGACGTTGCTCTGGGTCATGAACCTGCGGAGCCAGGTTGGGTTCGTGGGGGACGCCATCGTCGTCCTGTACCTGTTCACCCTGCCGTCGCTGGCCACCATGCTGGGCGCGGCCGCGTCCGGCAGTCCGCACGCCGGCGTCGGCGCCCGCCGTGAGATGAAGCTGTTGCTGAGCTACGAGCTACCCCTGATCGTTGCCCTGCTCGTGGCGGTGGTTCATACCGGCGGAAGTTTTCGCCTATCGCAAATCGTGACGGCGCAGCAGGCGGGTTCGGCGGTAGCGTTGAGCGTCTCTGGGGCGCTGGCACTGGTGGTCGCGGTGTTCTGTGTGCAGGCGAAGCTGGGCCTGGTGCCGTTCGACCAGGCGGAGGCCGAGACGGAACTGATGGCCGGCGTGTACACGGAGTACTCCGGAGCGCCGCTGGCGGCCATCTTCCTGACGCGGGCCTTGCTGCTGGCGGCGCTCCCGCTGCTGGTGATCACGCTCTTCCTCGGGGGCTTGCGGGCGGAGGGCTGGGGCGTCGCGCTGGCCGCGCTCAAGTTCGTCATCTTGCTGGTGGTTATCACCCTGCTGCGGAACACGAATCCACGCGTGCGGATCGACCAGACCGTGTGGTTCTTCTGGTACCTCCTGACGCCCGTGGCCCTGCTGGCGCTGGTGCTGGCGTGGCTGGGGCGGCAATGGGGAGTGCACTGGCTGTGAACTGGAAGCTTTGGGCTCTGAAGAAATCGCTGTTCGTGTACCACGCCAACGTGGGCGCGTGTAACAACTGCGACATCGAAATCGTCGAGTTGCTCACGCCGCGCTACGACGTTGAGCGCTTCGGCATCGTGCTCGTCGGCAGTCCGCGCCACGCCGACGCCCTGCTGGTCACCGGCATCTGCACGCGCCAGGCCGCGCCGCGCTTGCAGGAGCTCTACCGGGCCGCCGCCCAACCCTGCGTGGTCCTGTGCGTCGGCACCTGCGCCCTGGGCCAGGGCATCTTCGCCGACGCCTATCACGCCGGCCGCCCGGTCGACGAAACGATCCGCGCCGTCGATCCCAACGCGATCATCGCCTATGTCCCCGGCTGTCCCCCGAAGCCCGAGGCCATGATCCTCGGCGTCGTGAAGGTGTGGAGCAAACTCGAGGAACTGGCCCGCGGCCCCGCCGCCGCGCCCAGACCCACCCCGGCGGAGGTGAGACCGGCATGACCACGACCACCCGCATCCCCGCTGCGCCGGCGACCGCTCCGGACGATCCACTCGCCGCTCTGACGGCGCCGTTCGACGTCCAGTGCGAGTCCGTCAGCAGCCAGCAGGGCTTCTATCATGTGGCTCCCGAACAGATGGTCCCGCTGCTGCGCCGCGTGATCGAGGCCGAAGGCGGCCGGCTCGCGACGGTCACCGGCGTGGACGCGCGGGACGGCACCGAACTGATCTATCACGTCTGCTTCGACCCGCGCGGCTTCACCGCCAACTTCCGCACGCTCATCCCGCGCAGTACGGACGCGATGGAGTCGATCACACCGTGGCTGCCCGGCGCGGAGTTCATCGAGCGGGAGATTCACGACCTGCTCGGCGTGGACTTCCCGGGGCACCCGCGCATGCGGCGCCTGATCCTGGCCGACGACTGGCCGGCGGGCGTGTATCCCCTGCGCCGCGGCTTTCGCAAGGAACACGGGCAAGCCCAGCCGCCGACCCGTGCCCCGGACCCGGCGCCCGCCCGCGTGCCTGAAGCGGTTGCCACACCCCAGGACAACGGCCGGACGCTGCTTTCCATCGGGCCGTTCCACCCCTTGCAGGAGGAGCCGGAGCACTACCAGCTCTTGGTGGAGGGCGAGATCGTCGTCGATCTCGACGTGCGAATCAGCTACAACCATCGCGGCATAGAGGAACTGAGCTCGCGGCGGACGTTTGACCAGGTGCCCTACCTGGTCGAGCGCGTCTGCGGCATCTGTTCGGCGAGTCACCCGCTGGCCTACATCCGCGCGGTCGAAACGCTCTGCGGCTGCGAGCCGCCCCCGCGCGCCCGTTATCTTCGCACCATCGTCTGCGAGCTCGAGCGGCTGCATTCCCACCTGTTGTGGGTCGGGCTGGCCGGCCATTTCCTCGGCTACAACACCGTCTTCATGTGGGCCTGGCGCTACCGCGAACCCGTCATGGACATCCTGGAGCGCATCACTGGAAACCGCTGCACCTATGCCAACGCCAAGATCGGCGGCTGCCGGCGCGACGTCCCGGACGAGTTGCTGCCGGAGATTGAGCGGGCCGCTGCCGCGGTCCGCGGCCCGACGGAAATGCTCACCAAGGCCGTGCTGGACGATCCCGTGCTGCACGCGCGGCTGAAGAACGTCTGCGTGCTATCCACGGCGGACGCGCAGCGCTGGTGCGTCACCGGGCCGACCGCCCGCGGATCGGGCCTGCCCATCGACGTGCGCCGCGATTATCCCTACGAGGCCTATGACCAGCTCGACTGGCAGGTGATAACCGCCCCCGAGGGCGACGTGCTGGCCAAGGCCAAGGTGCGGCTGCTTGAAACGCTCGAGTCCACCCGCATGATTCAGCAGGCCGCGCGCGAGTGCCCCGGCGGGCCGATCGACGCCCACGTCGCCGAGGTGCCGCCCGGCGAGGCCGTGGGGCAGGTGGAAGCGCCGCGCGGCGAAACCTTCCACTATGTGCGCAGCGACGGCGGTCGCAACCCGGTGCGCCACAAGATCCGCGCGCCCAGCTTTGTCAACGTGCCCTCCTTCCGCGCCGCCTGCATCGGGCAGCATATCGCTGACGTGACGATCGCCCTGGCCGCGGTTGACCCGTGCTACAGTTGCACGGAACGGCTCTTCGCGGCGCGCGACGCGGCGTCCGGCGACACCCGCTACGACGGCAAACACCTGCTGGAACTCTCACATCAAAGGACGCGCTGGTTCGAACGGCAGCTCGGCGTTGCCCCGTTTGACCAGCGCTGGGCGCGCCAATTCCGGGAGCGGCTGGCATGAACGCCTGGCTTGAAGACGCCGAACAGTTCCTCACCAACCCGCTGGTGGCGCCACTGGCCATCACCGCCTTGGCTGGGGCCGTAGCATGGATCGCGGCCCGCCGCGCCGTCGTGCTGGCCCGGCTGGTATCAGTCGTGGCCTGCGCCGCGGCGTTGGTGCTTGGCGTCCGCCTCTTCGTCGCCCCCGCCAGTGAACTTACGCTGACGTGGCTCGCCGTCGAGGACTTCCGGCTCACCGTGGCGCTGACCAACCACACCTTCGGCGTGCTGATCGCCGCGGGGGCGGCGTTCTTCGGACTGCTGGTCGCCATCTACGCGCTCGCCTCTGAACGCGGTGACCGCGGCGAGGGGCATTTTCATGCCTATTTGTGCTGGACGGTGACGGGGGCCTGCGGCGCGGGGCTCGCCGACGACCTTATCTGGCTGCTGATGTGTTGGGAGTTGGTTTCACTGTGCCTCTACCTGCTGCTCAACCTACGCGGCGGCGAAGCCCCGGCCGGCGCCGCCAAGACCTTCGCCATCGTCGGCTTCGGCGACGCGGCCATGCTGGCGGCCATCGCGCTGCTCGGCGCGACGCAGGGCACCTTCCGCATCAGTGAGCTGTCCATCGCGGTGGACACGCCCTTGCACTACCTGTGTTACCTGCTCTTCGTCGCCGCGGCGCTCGCCAAGGCCGGCGCCATTCCGCTGCACAGTTGGATTCCGGCCGCCGCCCCGGACGCCTCGGCGGCAACCTTCGCCCTGTTGCCGGCCGCGATCGACAAGCTGCTGGGTGTCTATTTGCTCGCCCTGTTCTCGCTGCGCGTGTTTGTGCTGGACAACGCCATGCGTTCGCTGCTGATGATCATCGGGGCGGTCACGATCCTGGCCGCCGTGCTGATGGCCATGACGCAGCACCGCCTGAAAAAGCTCCTCGCGTTCCACGCCGTAAGTCAGGTCGGCTACATGGTCCTCGGCATCGGCACCGGCACGCCCATCGGCATTCTCGGCGGCGTGTTCCACCTACTCAACAACGCGCTGTACAAGTCCTGTCTGTTCTTGGCGGCGGGCACCGTGGAACGGGCCGGCCGCACCGACGACCTCGACCGCCTCGGCGGGCTGGCCCGCACGTTACCCGTCACTTTCGCCTGCTGCCTGATTGCCGCGTTGGCGATCAGCGGTGTGCCGCCGCTGAACGGCTTCGTCAGCAAGTGGCTGATTTACCAAGCCTGTCTCGCGGCACCGACTCCGCTTGCACTGGCCTGCCTGGTGGTGGCCGTATTTGGCAGCGCCCTGACGCTGGCGTCGTTCTTCAAGGTGCTGATGACCGTGTTCTGGGGGCCCGCCCCAGCGATACCCCCGCAGCGCGAGCCGCGCGGCGCCCGCTGGGCGCGGGCCGTGCCCATGACCGTGCTGGCGGCCCTCTGTGTACTGTTCGGCGTCTTGGCGGCCTGGCCCCTCACCGGGCTGATCCAGCCGGCCGTGGCGGACACGGGGCTGGATCCCGCTCTGCGGATGGAACTCGCCGCCCTGGACACCGGCGCGCTGGGCCTGTGGGCGCCGCTGCCGGCCGCCGGGCTGATTCTGCTTGGCATCCTGGGCGGGCTGGTCCTGTACGGCCTGGCCGGCACCCGGCGTGTGCGTATCGTCGAGACGTTTGTCGGGGGCGAACGGCCGGCGGACCTGCCTGGCCTGAAAGTCCCGGCCACCGGCTTCTACGGCACGATCGAGGCGCTACCCGGCCTGCACGCCGCCCTGCGCGACGGCGGCCACGGCGCCTTCGACGTCTACCGCATGGGGGCCCGGTACGGCGGCACGCTTGTGCAGCGGCTGCGGGACATGCACACCGGCGTGCTTTCGCTGTACGTGAGCTGGTGTGTGCTTGGCGTCGTGGTGGTCGTGATCTATCTCCTGACCGTCGTCTGAGGAACATCCCATGGATCCGTTCATGTGGTTTCTGCTGGTCCTGCTGGCCTTCATGATCCTGGGCTCGCTGATCGCCGCGGAAACGGAGGATCTGCTGTCGTCCGTGGTCTGCGTCGGGGCGGTCGGCATGGTCCTGGCCCTCGTCGATTTGTTCCTGGGCGCACCGGATCTGGCCATCACCCAGCTCGTGGTCGAAATCCTCACCATCGCCATCCTCATACGCGTCGTCCTCACCCGCCGCGATGAAACCCACGAAACCCGCAAGGACACGCTGGCCGTCGGAGGCGTAATGCTGTCTCTGGGCGTCTTGCTCGTCTTGGGCGGCTGGGCCTTCACCGGGCTGCACCCGTTCGGCGAACCCCTGCTGAACAGTGCGGAGCCCGGCGTCGCGGCGCAGTACCTGGCCGGCGGACTGGCCGAGACCGGCGCCGCCAACGCCGTCATGGCCGTGTTGCTCGACTATCGCGCTTACGACACGTTCGGGGAAGCGACCGTCATCTTCATTAGTGTGATTGGTGCCTACGCGATTCTTCGTCATAAAGGCAGGGTCCGTCATGCCGACGGGAATGAGCCTCATCGTTAAGACCATCACGCGACTCGTCGCCAGCTTCATCACGCTCTTCGGCGTCTACGTGACGCTGTTCGGCCACGTCTCACCCGGCGGCGGTTTCGCCGGCGGCGCCATCGTGGCGGCCGGCCTCATCCTCGTCTTGCTCGCCTTTGGCCGCGAGGAAACCAACCGCATGATCACCCACCGACTCGCGCTGGGAGCCGACTGCGCGGGGGCGCTGGGCTTCCTGGCCCTCGGGCTGCTCGGCTACCTCGCCGGCGGCTACTTCTACAATTTCCTGGACCCAGGCACACCCCACACCATCGCCAGTGCCGGAACCATTCCCCTCTGCAACCTCGCCATCGGGGCCAAGGTCGGCGGCGCGCTGTTCGGCGTGTTTCTGGCGCTGGCAATCTTCCGGCCCGACCCGCGCACGGAGGACCGCTCATGAGCGTTACCATACTGCCGTTCCTGCTGGCCCTCGTGCTTCTGCTCATCGGGCTGTACGTCATCATCGCCAAGAAGAACATTATCAAGATCATCCTCGGCGTGGCCATCGTCGAGTACGCGATCAACCTCTTCCTGGTCCTGCTCGGGTATCGTGCCGGGGCCGCCGCCCCGATCCGCACGCCGGAGCAAACCGACGCGGCGGTGTTCGCGAGCGGCGCCGTGGATCCCCTGCCACAGGCGCTGATTCTAACCGCGATCGTCATCGGCTTGGGCTGTCTGGCTCTGCTGGTCAGCCTGGCCGTGCGCCTCCACGAACGCTTCGGCACCTTCGACATGACGCGCATCCGCGAGCTGAAAGGATGATGCCATGACTGCCGCCCTGCCGCTGTTCGTGGCCGTTCCGCTGGCGGGCGCCTTTGTTGCGCCGCTCCTGGCCCGCCGCACCGCGGGCAACGACGCACCCGCCGCCCGCACGGTAGCTCTGGTCATCGGCACCTTGCTGCTGCTCGGCTCGGTCCTGCTGCTCGGCCGGCCCGCCGCGGCCTACTGGATCGGTGGCTGGGACGGCGTTACGCGTCCGAGCATCGGCCTGAGTCTTGTATCCGACGGCCTGAGCCAGATGCTCCTGGTCACGGTCAACGCCGTCGCCTTCCTCGCGCTGATCTACAGTTGGTCTTACATTGCCCGCTACAGCGGCCAGGCGCTGTACTACTGCCTCTTCCTAACCATGCTCGCCGGCATGAACGGCGTCGTGCTCGCCGGCGACCTCTTCAATCTCTTCGTCTTCATGGAGGTGGCCGTCATCGCGTCCTACGCGCTGGTGGCCTTTGGCGTCGAACGCCAGGAACTCGAAGCGGCCTTCAAGTATGTCGTGCTGGGCTCCGTCTCATCGTCATTCGTGCTACTGGCCATCGGGCTGCTGTACAACCTGACCGGCCACCTGAACATGGCCCTGGTCGCCGACCGGCTTGCGCAGCTCGAACCCGGTCCGGCGGTCTGGCTCGCCGCCGGCCTGTTCATCGCCGGCTTCGGGCTAAAGGCCGCCATGGTCCCGTTTCATGCCTGGCTGCCAGATGCCCACCCGTCCGCCCCCGCGCCCATCTCGGCCATGCTCTCCGGCGTGCTGATCAAGGCCGTCGGCGTGTACGCCATCTGTCGCATCCTGTTCCACGTGTTCGCGATCACGACCCCCGCGGGCGGCCTGTACGCCAACGTGCTGCTCGCCCTGGGCGCCCTCTCCATGCTCGTCGGCGTCCTGCTGGCCATCGGCCAGTGGGACTTCAAACGCCTCCTCGCCTACCACAGCATCAGCCAGATGGGCTATGTCTTCGTCGGGCTCGGCGTCGGCGCCGCCGTCCTGGCCCACGGTGGCAGTCGCGCCGTGGCGGCCCTGGCCATCTTCGGCGGGTTGTTCCACCTGGTGAACCATGCGGCTTTCAAGAGCCTGCTGTTCCTGTGCAGCGGATCGGCGGAGTACGCCACCGGGACGCGCGATCTGCATCACCTCGGAGGCCTGAAACGCAGCATGCCCGTTACGGCCGGCTGCTGCCGTATCGCGGCCCTGTCCATCGCCGGCGTGCCACCCTTCAACGGATTCTGGAGCAAACTGCTCATCGTCATCGCGACCGCCCAGGCGGGCTACTGGGGCCTCGCCGGCCTGGCAGTGTTCGTCAGCTTCATGACGCTGCTGTCGTTCGTGAAGGTGCAGCGCTACGCCCTGGAAGGGGCGGGGTCCCCCGCGGCCCAGGCGGCACGCGAGGTCCCACTCACGATGCGCTCCGCCATGGTCTGTCTTGCGGTGGCCTGCGCGGTGTTGGGCGTGCTCACCACCTGGCACAAGTCGCGCCTGATCACCCCGGCGGAACAGGCCCTCACCAGTGCCGCCACCTACTTCGAGCACTTCCGGCCTCCGGGCGCGCCCTTGCCACCGGAGCGGCTCGCCGGGCATCGGGAGGCCGCACCATGAGACAACCGGTCTGCATCCTGCTCAGTCTACTGATCTGGCTGCTGGTCACGTGGCCGACCGGCTGGGTCGAGTTCGGCGTCGGCGTGTTCTTCTCGATACTGGTCGCCACGCTGCTCAGCGAACTGTATCCGAAAGAGCCGCGCGCCCTGTTCGACCCGCGGCGCTGGTTCTGGGCCGCCATCTATGTTCCGTGCTTCTTATACTACTGTCTCAAGGCCAATCTGGACGTGGCCTACCGTGTGCTACACGTGGACCTGCCCATCCGGCCCGGCATAGTGCACGTGCCCACCACTCTGCAGTCGGACTGGGCGAAAGCCTTCCTGGCGGCCTCCATCACGCTGACGCCCGGCACGCTGGTCGTCGACATCGACGGCCCCGACCTCTACGTTCACTGGATCAACGTGCCGCCGGACGTGCACGGACCGCAAACGCGCGCCATCGCGGCACGCTTCGAGCCCCTCTTGCGGAGGATCTTCGAATGACCGCCGTCCCGGCCGTGCTGCTGTTTCCCCTCGTGCTGGCGGCGTTCCTGTGTCTGTACCGCATCGGCCGCGGCCCCAGCGCCCCGGACCGGGCGGTGGGCATCGACATCCTCGGAACGCTGATCGTCGCGTTCACCGCCCTGCTGGGGTTGTACACCGGGCAGTCGTGGTATCTCACCATCGCGCTGGCCTGGGGCTTGCTGAGCTTCATCGGCGCAATCGCCTTGGCCAAGTACCTGGAAGGACGGGCTTACGATGAATGACCTCATCGGCATGATCCTGATCGGCGCGGGCGTCACGTTCGACGTCCTCGGCTGCCTCGGACTCGTCCGGCTGCCGGATGTGTACAACCGGCTCCAGGCCGCCACCAAATGCGTCACGCTCGGAACCTGTCTGATTCTCGTCGGCGTGGCCGTCGCCGGGTGGGGCAACTCCGGTCTGGTCATCAAGTCGCTGCTCTGCGCCGTCTTCATACTCCTGACCTCCCCGGTCGGCGCGCACGCCCTCGCCCGCGGGGCCTACCGCTCCGGCGTCTCGTTGCACGCCTCCAGCGTGGTTGACGACTATGGCAGCAGTGCAGCCCTGACGCATCACCGGGTTCCGTCCCGATCCAGCTTGTAGGGAGCCCGACCATGCGGAAGCCCAAGATCCGCGAACTCGCCGAAGCCGTCCGGGCGCTGGTCCGCGGCCCGATCACCACCCGTTTCCCGTTCGAGCCCCACGATCCGCCGGAGGGCTTCCGCGGTAAGCCGCACTTTGACCCCGACACCTGCGTCGGCTGCAAGGCCTGCGCTGAGGTCTGCCCGGCCCACGCGATCGACGTTGCCGACGACCTTTCGTGCCAGCCCCCCATGCGGCGACTCGACCTGCACTACGATCGCTGCATCTTCTGCGGCCACTGCGAGTTGAACTGCACCACCACCACGGGCATACACCTGACCAAGGAATACGACCTGGCCTGCTTCGATCGTGCTGACTGCATCGAATCCATCGAGAACGAACTTGTCGTCTGCGAGGCCTGCGGCGCCATCGTCGGGGCCCGCAAACACCTGCTTCACGTCGCCGAACGTTTGGGAGCCAAGCGTTTCGCCAACCCGACGTTGTTCCTGATGGTCGACGCGCAATTCGGCTGCGTCGAGCCCGACCGCCGCGACCAGGAAGGCCATCTTCGGCATGAGGATGCCCTGCGTGTCCTGTGTCCGCGCTGCCGGCGCACGCTGGTCCTGCAGGAACTCTGGGGAGACGAATGAGCCCGCTGCCTGATTTCGTGTTTGCTGCGCGCGCCGGTGCCTCGTGTTCTTATTCACCGCCCGGCGATCTGCTGACGGCCCTCGCCGGCGTCCTGACGGCCCGCAGTGTCATCGTCGGCATCGGCAACCCATATCGCGGCGATGACGGCTTTGGTCCAGCCGTTATCGCCGCCTTGCGTGGGCGGATCGACGCACCTTTGTTCGACGCTGGCTTCGCCCCGGAGAACTACGCCCAGCGAATCGCCGAACTCGCGCCTGACCGCATCCTGCTGCTCGATGCGGCCGACCTGGGCGTTCCCGCGGGCACCCTGCGTCTGACGCGGCCCGTCTCCGGGCCGACACTCTCCCTCAGTACCCACACCGGCGGATTGGAACTGCTGGCAACTTACTGGGAAGGCGCCTGCCGGGCCGACTGCGCCCTGCTACTGGCGCAGCCGGAGTCACTTGCCCCGACGCCGCGGCCGCGCCTCAGTATTCCGCTGCAACATGCCGTGCGCCGTGCCCGCCGTGCCGTCCTCCGCGCGTGGCGCCGCGCCGTCACCGCTGCCCCCGGCTTACACCATGCTCTGGTTTGCCCAGCCAGATTCTGAGCCCGGCGGCCGCACCGTCCGGGTGGTCCGCCCGCCGCCGGACCGCCCCGACGCCCTGCCGCAACTGACGCTGCAGGAGCTCTTCCAGCGCCTCGGCTGGTTCGTGTCGATTCGCTGGTTCGCCGGCTTGGCCGCCCTGCTGCTTGTGACGATCGGCTGGTACGGCTTCGACGTGCGCGTGCCGCCGCAGCCGGTGGTGCTCACGATCGCCGCCGTCTTCTCGTACAATGCCTTGTTCCTGCTGCTCGTGACGGACGCGTACCGGCGGCACCAGGTCAGCGCCAGGTTCATCAGCGGCTGCGCCAACGCCCAAATCATCTGCGACATGGTGGCGCTCGCCTTCCTGATGCATTTCACCGGCGGCGTCGAGAACGCCTTCATCGTCTTCTTCATCTGTCCGTTGGTGATCGCCAGCGAGTTGCTGCCGAACCGCATTGCCTACCTGCATGCCCTGCTCGGTGCGGTGCTCATTCACCTGGTTGCCTGGCTCGAGTGTGCGGCCGTGCTCCCGCACGTGGCCGTCGGACAGGCGCTGGGTGCAGAGACGTACAAGAACCCCGTGGTAGTGGCCAAATTCACCGTCGCCCTCTCGCTGCTGGGCTTCGCGACGGTCTTTCTCGCCGGAAGCATCGCCCGCCTGCTGCGCCGCCGCCAGGCGGAACTGGAGGCGGCCCACGCCCGCCTCCGCGACCTGGAAGAATCCAAGAGCTTCTTGATGCGGCGGACGAGCCACGACCTGCGCGCCCCGCTGGACGCGCTCGTCAGCATGCTGCGGGCCGTATCGCTGCATGCCGGCGCCACCTGCGATCCGACGCTGACCGACATGCTGGCCCGGACCGAGGCCCGCGCTGTGGGCCTCACGCACCTGATCGACGAGCTGCACCGCTACGCCGTCCTGCGCGACGCGACCGTCGAGCTCCGCCGCGAGCGCGTCGATTTGGCCGACCTCGTGCAGCAAAGCGTCGGCCTGTACGAAGCGCTCGCTGTGGATCGCGGCCTGCAACTGCACGCCGACTTGGACCGGCTGGCCTTCGTCAGCGGCGATCCGAACGCGCTGGGCGAGCTGATCGGCAACCTGCTTTCGAACGCTATCCAGTACACGCCGGCCGGCGGCAGCGTGCGTGTGCGCGTGACGTCGGCGAACGATAGTGTCTTGCTGGCAGTGAGTGATACGGGAATCGGCATACCGGCCTCCGCGCTGCCGCGCATTTTCGAGGAGTTCTACCGGGCGGAGAACGCCAAGCAGGTCTTCCGCAGCGGCACCGGCATGGGCCTGCCGATCGTCAAGCGCCTGGTCGAGACCCACGGGGGGGCGCTCGCGGTAAGCAGCACGCCCGGCCAAGGCACGACGTTCACCGTAACCCTGCCGGCGACCGATTGACCCGCGGCGGCTCAGGACCGCGACCGCAGCCGAACCAGTGCCTCACTGAGGCGCACGCTCCCAGGGCAGTTTCGCTGAAATCGTAGCGTGTATCC
Organism: uncultured Planctomycetales bacterium; assembly: GCA_964550375.1. Classification (GTDB taxonomy): domain Bacteria; phylum Planctomycetota; class Phycisphaerae; order UBA1845; family Fen-1342; genus JAAYXS01. Next base: position 192,978 of record CAZJYX010000003.1, read on the forward strand.
GGCGTGGCAGAAGCAGTTTGCCGCGTCGGAGCCGGTGACGGCATCGAGGATTCGCTGCATGGTCTGCCATAGGCCCCCGGTGTTTTTCCCGGACCTGCGGAACGCCAAGTGGTGGCCCATTTCAGCCACCCCCTGCGCGAACAAAAACGCAGGACCGGGACGTAACTGCCTGATAATGAGTATGTTGCGTTACTGACGGGCCCGGAACCGTCCTCGAACGAATGTCGCGCGGCATGACAGAGACTCGATTAGCGTCTGACTCGCCCCTTGGAACGCAACCCCCTTGGTTGGGCCGCTCGTGCGAACGCCACCTGCTTGATCTGGCTGCTGAAACCGGATTCAACACCAACGTCGCCGGTCTTCCGAATCGCCGGCCGATGACGATTTTGGCCGCATCCGGTGCCGGTACTTTCTCGGCGGCTTGCTGCGTCACTACTATCGTGACGCCGCCTGAAGTCGATCCATCTCCTGGCCGCCCCGGCCTTCACAGTGCACGACAACCTGCTATCATGCCGCACCCCGCAACCGGGCCATCTATCGCCGTGTGTTCTGGCGCCAGCCACCGGCGACTCGCGGCCGTTCCAACACACTCCCACCAGCGAATCGGCGGGCGACCAGCATTGTGGACCCGCTCTTGGACCGACCGCGCATGCGCGTGCTACTTCTCGCATATGACAACCATTTCGATCGGGAACAGCTCCTACTGGAGTATGACCGGTTGAATGGTCGGGCGCACGGGGAGCATCTTGGCCGGCAGCAACTCGACTTGGACCGGCACATTCAACACGGCCGTGGATGAGTTGGTGGTTGAGATAGGCGACAGCTCCACTTGTTCGCAGACGGGCTCGATCCCAGCAGACAGCATGGCCCCGGCTGTTCATGGCTCACTGCGATGCGTCCCGGCGAACCAGCCATCTTGTCGTATCAGTTCTCGCCGCGCGGCCTTCATGCTCCGCTCAACCCTGGCAAACGCCGAATGCGCTACATATGAACCTAAGGCCCTCTAACGGCCGAATCCCCAACCCCCCGCGTCAGCAAGGCGGGAGGCCGCGGACTGAAGGTGGCCGCCGAAGCTCGGCAGAAGAAACCGGCTGCCCCTACGGAACGACAGCGCCGTCTGCGCGGCCGCTGCGGCAGTCCTGGCTGCCCCCGGTACACTTGCCCAAACCGTGACGAAGTTGCCGGTAGAGATCCTGCGGCGTCGTGCCGCGTCGCCGTGCCAGTGCATGCAGGCTGTCGTCACCGGCGGCCGGCGGGCCGCCGGTATTCAGCGCCCTAAGAACCGCTTTCAGCGGAACATCCAGCCGGTCCGCAAACTCGGCCAGCGGCGTCTCCTCCGCGTGGCGCCAGGGTGCCGCTGGCCGCAGCGCTTCCGCGAACTGCTCCTTGCGCTGCTCAGCGAACGCTTCCAGGGAACCCACCGGCGGCAGCATCGTCGCCGCCAGGATCAAGACCGCCGCCGCAATGCCGACCGCGCCGATGCATTCGCGCACGTAACGCAGGTTCCGGTTCCGATTGAGCTTCAAATAGCCAGCCAGGACGCGCCAATTGAGCACGACATGCGCGACGGAAACGACCAGGAATGTCGCCGCCGACGCCATGTGCAGGGCAACCCATTCGTCCTTGCCCAGACCCCAGACATTCCAGCCGCCCCAGTTGGCGTCACGACAGCGCGGCGCGCAGTAGCACACGCATCCGGACACCGCCAGCAGAAGAAACACAGCTGTCATCAACACTGATGTGAATGCCCGCCCGTTCCACCTGGTTCGCGAATCCGTAGTGCTGTCCATGGGTGCGCCTCTCACTTACTTGGCGAGCTGTGGTTCCTTGCTACTCCAGAAGACCTCGTAGCGGTTCTTCATGCCGAAGGGGATGTCATCCTCGACGACCGGCGTCACGTGGCCGTCCAGCCAGGCCACGTTCGCCCGCTCGCGATGCCGGAAGTCGAAGTTGTCGCGCGGGCACCCCTGGTACAGCACGATGCCCGGCGCGACGGCGATGCCGCACGCGTCAGTGAAGGCGAGCACATTAGACGGGTGCGTGAACTCGATGAGCCGCCGGAGTTCCATGTGATCCGGGCGGCCGCCGAGGCCCCAGGTGCCATTCACGCCGTAGGAGAGCGCGTAAGGCAGCTCAGTCCCGTCGCGCCAGCGCTCGGGCCGAGTGTGGCTCGGGCATACGAGTACCGATCCCGCCTTTGGTGGTCCGGCCGGCACGCCTTCCTGATCCAACGGGATATCAATAGCCATCTGCCGCATCAGGGCCGCATTCATGAACCAGTGGCGGGTGTCGGGAAACTCGCGCAGCGGCGGCTCGGCGGCCGGCAGCCAGTCGCCGCTCTCCTGTAAGTACAACTGTACAGCCAGCAGCACGCTGCGCAGATTCGCCGAGCATACGGCCTGGCGTCCGGCCTGGCGGGCCCCGGAGAGCACCGGCAGCAGCATACTGATCAACAGCGCCATGACCGCGACGACGACCAGCAACTCGACCAGTGAGAACGCGCGTTTGACCATCAAGCACCTCCACGGGAACGACCCCGGACGGAGCCGGCCGCGGGCGAGGCACTGCGCTCGCGGCCGCTCCGTGCTGTCGGTACGCCGACCTTAAACGTGCCGGCGCCGCAGCCCTAACGCCGCGAGGGACAGCAGCAGGATGCTGCCGGGCTCGGGCACGTTGCCGCCGAACGCGTCGAAGAACATGCCGGTTTGCGGCCCGCTCGCCGTCCGCAGCACCTTCACGTAATGCACGTCATCCGCGAAGAGGCCGCCGAAATCGAAGGCCTCGCAGCGCAGATAGCCGGCCGTCCCGCCGCCGATCGTGCCGACCAGATCGAATCCAGTGCCATCAACGCTGGCGAATACGGCCGCACCGGCGCCGGGGCCGCTGTAAAGGTGGATGAACAGATCATCGCCGGGCAGATTGGGAATGCCAGCCTCCCAGTACATCGTGATGTACTCGTCGGGCAGGCCCGCGCGCCAGCCGGCTACCGTGTCCTGGTCACCGGTGCCCCAGGCGTAGCCGTCGCCATCAACATCGGCGTCGGGCGGCCCCGTCAGCCACCATTCGGTGGACGGCCCCATCAACTCGCCGCCGTAGCTCTGGATGTTCGCGCTGTAATCGATCACCTCGTCGGCCCAGTTGAACCCGTCGATGATCTCTGCCGGCGCGGGCGAGCCGGCCAACGCCAATGCGGCCAGGACAACTGTCATGATGCTTCTTTTCACGTATCTGCTCCTTTCAAACGGTTCTGCATTCACGCACACGTTGAATGCGATTACATCTCTGCTCCAGCGGCTTCCCGCTGTTAGCGGCACGGCCGATCCTCAAAAGAAGAAGGGAGCACCGGGCCTGGTATGGCTCGGCAACTCCCTGGCTGGCTCGCGGCTGGCTGGGTTCAGAGATTCGGGGCCGGCTCTGCGGCTATCTGTTCAGTATCAGCTTCCCATTCTTGGTAATCAGCAGGCGATAGATCATGCCTTGGTGGCGAATCTGAATTTCCTTCCTTCCGGCAAACAGGCACCTTGATTCAATAATCAACGGGGCAGGCGGCGACCTTCGGTCGGCCGGCGTGTTTGTCCCGGCTGTGGGCTGTTCATCCACGCTTAGGCTACCGCCTGCTTCGCCGCTCGATCTCCATCGCAAGCACGTGCTCGCCATGCCTACCACGTGCTTTATATACCAAGCACGGTAGCAATGTCAACTGGTGTTCGTCCCATAAATAGTGCGATGGGACCCGCAATTAAGCGAAACCGGCCCTGACCAGTCCGCCGCGGAATTCAATTACGCAGTTGTCCCGAGCCTGCCAACCGTAGCAGGTGCCCGACTCAGATTCGCGCGCGTTCTCGGCGTTCACCATCGCTCATCCGCCACGGCCGGCAGGGGGCGATACTGTGCGCGTCCCCGCACTGCGGGGGCTTGTTGGCAGGCAACGTGGCCCACAGAGAGACTATGAGCGCCGTCCCCTGGCCGGGGCAATGGTTCTGCGAGCCAATTGTTTGGCACAGTAAACACAACGATGCTTCATGTTGGCATGGACGTGCACCAGCAGTCAACCACATTCTGCATTCTCAACGGCAAGAAGAGCGAGATCGCCACGCACGTGTCCCACCGCGCCGGAGGCGTACGACGAGGTACTGCGGTCCCTGTGGCGACGCTGCCAGGTGACCTTTGAGGCGGGACCGCAGGCACAGTCGGAGGCCGAGGGCGTACGACCATTGGCACACGAGATGGTCGTGGCCAATGCAGCCCAAACCGCCTGGCTGTTCCGCAACGGGCGGAGGAACGAACGGCTGGATGCCCAGATGTTGGCCGCCCTGCTGCACCTGGGCCAACTGCCGAACGTGCATCTGCCGCCGGCGGACGTCTCGTTGTGGCGGGACCTGATCCAGTATCGGCGGCGTCTGGTGAACGAGCAGTCCCGGATCAAGAACCGGATTAACGCCTTGCTCCGGAGCGAAGCCCTGCGGTGTCCGCATCGTAGTTGCTGGACCCGCTCGCGGCGATCCTGGCTGGAAAGCCTGGTGTTTGCCCGGGCGCGGCAGGTGGTGGCGTGCGACCTGCTCCGTCGCCTGGACGACACGCGGCAAAGTCCGCGAACCGTGGAACGGGAGTTGGATACGATCGCCGACCGGCAGCCGCCAGTGCGTTTGCTGCGGACGATCCCGGGTATCGGGCCGCGCACGGCCGATGCGATCGTGGCCTTCACCGATGATCCCCGGCGATTCCGGGCTCGGAAGCACTACGCCAGCTCCTTCGGCGTGACACCGACGGAGCATTCCTCGGGTTTGGTGCAACGGCGTGGGCGGATCAGCCGGCGAGACCCCAGCGTGGTGCGTTGGGTGTTGGCCGAGGCGGTCCACCTGGCCGTGCGGTGGAATGGGGTCATTCGGGCGCATTGCGAACGAGTGTGTTGTGACACCGCCCGTGACACATTCCACGCGCGGCGAGTACGAATGGAAGGTTGGTCTGCCCTTCAGCCCGTAAGAAGAGGTTCATCCGGGATTCCCGGGGAATGCGGCTCGGATCTTGAGGAAGAAGTACTCGTCGTCACGGAAGCCGTAGGCCATGCGCTTGATGACCTTGATCTTGTTGTAGATCCATTCCAGCAGGCTGGTGTGCAGCGGGCAGGGCACATGGGAACCTCACGACCGCCAGCCGCTGTGTGGGAATCGATCTGCGGATAAAGGCCAAAGCCCTGGATATGCGCCTGGTAGCGGCGCAGATTGAAACGGCTGCGCACCTCAGGCACGCTTCGCTCCGTTGCCCCGCCGCACAGCTTATCCAGCGCCGCCGGCAGGTCCGGCACGCTTGCCAGTTCGGCTGGGAACGGCGCGACGCAGCCCGAGCGGCTTTCGGCCAGCATCCGCCGAATGCACTAGCGCTGGTCGCGAACCCGCTGGCGGTGCGGCGGTGCGAATGATGTGTTGGGCTGCGTCAGCGCGCGGTCTGATGGGTTGCATGTACAAGCAGCGGCGACAGGGCGGCGGCGAAGTCGCGGGTGAAGCGTGTGGCCGCGGCGGGACTGAGGTGCAGTCCGTCGGGGAAGTCCGGCGGTTCGTAGCCGCGCCGGCCGCTGTAGTCAAGAATCCCGGCGTGATGCGCGTCGGCCAACTGTCGCACGTCGTCGGAGAGGGTGTACGGCTCGGCCACGGGCATCGCCACGAGCAGCACGGCGACGTCGTGCTCGCGTGCCAGTGCGAGCATGCCCTCCAGGTACTTGTGGGTGTGCTCGGGCGGGTCCGCGGGCTGGTTCTGCGTTCGCTGCTGGGCGTTGATCCGCTGCGCCAAGGGCCCATACCCGCTAATCGCGCGGTTCAATACGCGGCGCTGCACGGCCTCGCGATTCGCCCACACGGCCGAGTAGGTCGACAGGGCCAGTTCCAGGGCGCCGCCGGCCGAGCCGAGATCGTCGAACACGATCTCCGGCCAATCAGCCGGCTTGGCGATGAAGCGGGCGAAGATGTCGTAGCGGAGATCGCCGCCGTCGGCGAAATGGCGCTGGGTGCCACAGATGACCAGCGTATCCGGCGGCTTGGCGTAAGCCAGCACCTGGTTCTTGACAAGGTAGTACCAGTCGCGTGCGGTGGTTTCGGACGGGTGCAGCACGCAGAGGCTGGCCGAGGCGCCGCTTAGCATGATGCGCTCGAGCAACATGCCCTGGTCGATGCCGCTGCGCGTCAGCGAATTGCCGACGATGACGACGCGCCGCGCCGTCGGGGCCGCGACGGTCCGCGCGACGGCCGCGGGCATGGCCCGCAAATGGGCGACCTCTTGCGACACCGTGGCCTCGCGGTGACGAATCGCCACTTCGGCCAGCGCGAGCAGCGCCAGTGGGATGAGCAGCGTGGGGACGTCCCAGCGCAGCAGTAGCGACCAGACGCTAGAACTGGAAGTAGATGAATGCATGACTCTGTGCCGGTTGGAAGAAGACGAGCATCAGTAACCAGTAGGAGTACACCGTGGCCCGCGCCGGCCAGGCAACCGCCAGCAGGCTGTCCGGACGCCCGCGCTTGACGATATGGCCGTCCACGACCAGCAGCGGCAGGACGAAGAACGCGATTAACAGGAGGGCAGACACCGCGAAGGGCGTCCAATGCAGCGTGGTGGCCATGCGCGCCGCCATCTCGGTTGCCTGTGCCAGTGACTCGGCCCGGAAGAGCAGCCAAGTCAGACACACCAGGTGAAACATCACCAGCACGGCCAGGGCCGTCGTGACGAAGCGGACCCGCGGCAGCCGCAGCCGGCCGGCCATGGCCTTGTAGGCGCACAGCAGCACGCCATGTACGGCGCCCCACGCGACAAAGGTCCAGTTCGCGCCGTGCCAGAGGCCGCCCAGCAGCATGGTAACCAGCAGATTGCGGTGAGTGCCGGCCGGCGAGCCGCGGCTGCCGCCCAGCGGGATGTACAGGTAGTCGCGCAGCCAGGATGACAGGCTGATGTGCCAGCGGCGCCAGAAGTCGCTTGGTGAAGTCGCCAGGTACGGCGCGTTGAAGTTGTCCATCAGCCGGAAGCCCAGCCAGCGGGCGACGCCCTTGGCAATCAGCGAGTACCCCGAGAAATCCCCGTAAATCTGGAACGCGAAGGCGTACACGCCGATCAGTGCTTCGGCCCCGCTCAGGTCGCGTGCGGGCTGGGCGAAGACGGTGTCTGCGATGAGCGCCATGTTGTCCGCAATCACTACTTTGCGATACAGCCCGGCCAGCACGTCATGCAGGCCGGCGCGGAAGTCGTCGGCCCTGACTTGGCGCGGTTGGAGAATCTGGGGCAGCAGTCGGCCAGATCGCTCGATCGGTCCGGCCACGAGTTGCGGAAAGAAGCTGACGAACAGGCCGAAGTCCAGCAGGCGACGGGTGGGCTGCGTCTGCCCGCGATACACGTCGATCGTGTAACTGAGCGTCTGGAACGTATAGAAGCTGATCCCGACCGGCAAGAGGATATTCAGCGAGTGTAGCGACGTCGGCAATCCGATCCATGCCAACAACTCGGCCAGCTCGCCCGCAAAGAAGTTGTAGTACTTGAAGACGCCGAGCAAACCCAGGTTGGTGCTGATGGACGCGCACAGCCAGGCTCGCCTTACAGCCGGCCGCCGGCTCGCCGCGATCCGCAAGCCGACGACGAAGTCGACCAGCGTGGAGACGGCAATCAGCGACAGGAAACGCCAATCCCACCAGCCATAGAATACGTAGCTGGCAACGAGTAGCAGGCGATTCTGCCCGCGGTGCGGCAAGCGGAAGTAGAGGCCGGTCACCAGCGCAAAGAAGAGCCAAAAGGTAATCGTGTGAAACAGCATGGCTCGTGCCCTGGTCTTGCAACACCGGTTGGGGCGGCGCACCGTCCTGGTGACACGGGCCGTGCGCGAACGCCGACCACACGGGCAACTATCGGGTGGTTCAGTCGGCGGGGTTGAAGCTGCTCGGTGGGACGAAACCGGCAGTATCTGCGCGGCGGTCGGCTGGGGTAGATTGGCCGCGAGTTCGGCCCGCGGGGGGGCTCGCCCAGGCGCGATGTGACGTGTGAGATCTGCCGTTAGCGGCCTGGAAGTTCGATCAGGCAGGCGAAGCCGTCGCCGGCGCGCAGGTTAGATTGTGCCGCACGCGGCACCGGTTCGGCCGTCGCCGGTACGTTTTCAGGGCTTCTGAAAATGCGCGGCGGCGCGCCCTCTTGACCACGGCGCCAGCAGGGTCGATCATTTCGGACGTTCGGCGAGCCAGAATGGGAGCCGCACATCGCGACGCAGGTCTTTCCAAGGTGGTCGAATAAGGTGCGCGTGCTGGTGCTGATCGTCGCGCTGGTTGCGCCCGTCTACCTTGTTCTCGTCGTGGCCTACGGTGCCTCGCCGTGGGCCACCGACGTGGGGTACGCGCCGTTGCAGCCGGTCGCGTACAGCCACCGCCTGCACGCGGGCGAGCTCGGTATCGACTGCCGCTATTGCCACACGACGGTCAACCAGGCGGCCTGCGCGGCCATCCCGCCAACACAGACCTGCATCAACTGCCATAGCCGGGAGTACGGGATTCGTAAGGGCAGCGAGAAGCTGTTGCCGCTGCGCGCGGCGTTTTACGGCAGTGAGGCGGCCGGCTCGGCGGGTCGGCCGACCCCGTGGGTGCGGGTCCACGACCTGCCGGACTACGCGTATTTTGACCACAGCGCCCATGTGAACCGGGGTGTCGGCTGCGTCGAGTGCCACGGCCGGGTCGATCGGATGGACGTCGTCTACCAAGCCAAGCCGCTGAGCATGGGCTGGTGCCTCGAATGTCACCGCAACCCCGGCCCGCGCCTGCGACCGCTCGATCAGATCACCAACATGACCTGGGAAGGCCAGGCCGGCCCGGGCTTCGACCCGCTGAAGCAATTCAATATTCGCAGCGCGGACTACTTGCAGAACTGCTCAACCTGTCACCGGTAGCGTGGGAACGTGAGAACGAGGAGACGAACATACGAGCCAAGCGACCGGCGCGGGAGGACGCGCGATGAGTGACCGTACCGAACGTCCCTCGTCGCCACGTCCGCACGCCTATTGGCGCAGCCTCGATGAGCTCGCCGACACGCCGCGGTTCCGCCAATGGCTCGCCGCGGAGTTCCCGCACATCCCGCCGGAGTTCGTTGACGGCCCCACGCGCCGCACGTTTCTGAAGCTCATGGGCTCGTCGCTGGGGCTACTGGGGCTGACCGCCTGCCGCTGGCCCAGGGAGACCATCGTTCCGGCGACGAAGCAGCCGGCGAACCGGGTGCCCGGCGAGACCGTGCAGTTCGCGACGGCGCTGGAGCTCGGCGGCGTCGCCACCGGCGTGCTGGTGACGAGCTACGACGGCCGGCCCATCAAGATCGAGGGCAATGACAAGCACCCGCTGAGCCGCGGCCGGTCGAACCATTGGATGCAGGCGACCATTCTGGACCTGTATGACCCGGACCGCAGCCAGCGGCCGCGCGAGCGCGGGCTGGGCTCACACAGCGGCGACCGCTACCACCGGACCTGGGCCGAATTCGAGGCCTTCGCCCAGGGGCACTTCAGTGGCTTGAAAGCCGCAGGCGGCGCCGGCCTGGCCGTGCTGTGCGAACCATCGGATTCGCCCAGCCTGACGGACATGCGCGAGCGCTTCCGCGGCGCGTTTCCGCAGGCCCGCTGGTACGAGTACGAGCCGATCGCGCGTGAGAACGAGCTCGCCGGAGCGCGAGCGGCCTTCGGGCGGGCGTATCGCACGCACCTGCACCTGGACAAGGCCGATGTCGTTGTCAGCCTGGACAGCGATTTCCTGATGCTGCACTCCGCAGCCGTCAAGTATGCCGGCGACTTCGCCGACCGCCGGCGGGCGCGCGACGGGAAGATGAACCGGCTGTACGTGCTGGAGAGCAGCCTGACGGTCACGGGCAGTGTTGCCGACCAGCGCTACGCGGCGCGCGCGAGCGACATAGGCGCGATCGCCGGGCGGCTGTTGGAAGCGGTGGCGGCGCGACTGGGCACGAGCACGACGCCGGTCGCGGACGAGAATGGGGCCGCCCTGCCGGAAACGACGATCGCCGCTTGCGCAGATGACCTGGTGCGGCATGCCGGGCGCGCGTGCGTGGTCGTCGGCCCGCGGCAACCGCACTGGGTCCACACGATCGCGCACCGGATCAACCACCTGCTCGGGGCGCACGGCCATACGATCACGTTCACCGGCGTGGCCGAGTTCCCAAACATAGGTACGCTGACTGACCTGGTGCGCGACGCCGGCGCAGGGCAGGTGCAGACGCTCGTGATCCTTGGTGGGAACCCCGTCTACGACGCGCCCGCTGATCTGCGTTTCGCCGCGTTACTGGAACAGGTGCCCACCAGTATTCACCTCAGCCTGTATGACGACGAGACGTCGCGGGTCTGCACGTGGCATCTGCCGCGGGCCCACGCGCTGGAGTCGTGGGGCGACGCGCGGGCCTGGGACGGAACACGGAGTCTTGTGCAGCCGCTCATTGAGCCGCTGTACGAGGGCCGCACGCCGTGCGAGTTGCTGGCCGTGCTATGCGCAGACGAGATCCGCAACGGCTACGAGATTACCCGCCGCACGTTCGGCGTCCTGCACGACGACGATGGCAGCCGCGAGCAGCTCTGGCAGGAGGCGCTACGCGCCGGCGTGGTGCCCGACTCCGCGTTTCCGGAAGAGGTGGTACCGGAGTGCACGCTGCGAATGGAAGTCACGGGTGAGCGCGGCCCCGGCTACGAGTTGGTCTTCGGACCCGACTACAGCACGTACGACGGGCGCTGGGCCAACAACGCCTGGCTGCAGGAGTGGCCCGACCCGCTCACCAAGCTCACGTGGGACAACGCCGCCCTGATGGCGCCCGCTGACGCCGACCGGCTGGGTATAAGGCAAAGCGGCGACCTGATCCGTATCTCGCACGGCGGGCGTACGCTGGAGATCCCCGCCTTCATCCTGCCCGGGCATGCCGAGGGTTCGGTGACGCTGCCCCTGGGCTATGGCCGCGGGCCGGCGGCGGGCGTCGTGGCCGACGGCGTCGGCTGCAACGCGCAGGTATTGCGCACGAGTGATGCACCGTGGATCGCGACCGGTGCGCAGGTTGCCGCACTTGGGCAGCACCGCGCGCCGGCAACCACGCAGGACCACCATGCGATTCGGTCGAAGGTGGGCGACAGAGAGATGCAGGCCCGCGTGCCCGTGCTGGTGCGGGAGGCCACGCTCACCGAGTACCAGGACCCGCATTTCGCCGAGCATTTCCGCCACCTGGTCCACCACCCGCCGCTCGAATCACTATGGCAGGAGCGTGCGCAGGACAGCGGCCATCGCTGGGGGATGGCGATCGACCTGTCGGCGTGCAGCGGCTGCGGCGCGTGCGTGCTGGCGTGCCAGGCCGAAAACAACATCCCCGTGGTCGGCAAGGACGAAGTGGCCATGGGGCGCGAGATGCATTGGATCAGGGTCGATCGGTACTTCGCGGAGGCTTCCGGGGATCATGGGGGCGAGCAGGCGTCCGCCGGCGCCACGGGCTCGCGGGTTATAGGACCTGGTCTGCGTGTCGTTCATCAGCCGGTGACGTGCATGCACTGCGAACTGGCCCCGTGCGAGCAGGTCTGTCCCGTCGCGGCGACCGTCCACGACACCGAGGGTCTCAACACGATGGTCTACAACCGCTGCATCGGCACGCGGTATTGTGCCAACAACTGCCCGTATAAGGTTCGGCGGTTCAACTGGTTCTACAACCATCACGGCCCCTATCACCCGCGCTCGCTCAAGGCCGGCGAGACCGTCCGCAAGGACGGCGTCAATCGCCTGCCCGGCGAGTACCGCAAGCAGCCGCTGACGGAAATCGAGAAGCTGCTCAACAACCCGGAGGTTACCGTCCGCAGCCGCGGCGTCATGGAGAAATGCACGTTCTGCGTCCAGCGGATCAACAAGGTCAAGATCAAGGCGAAGAACGAGCGCCGGCCGGTGCGCGACGGCGAGGTCGTGCCGGCCTGCGCCCAGGCGTGCCCCGCCGGGGCCATCGTTTTCGGCGACCTGAACGATCCGAATAGCGCGGTGCGCAAGCTGCACACGCAGGACCGGGCGTACGCCGTGCTGGCGGAACTCAATATCAAGCCGCGCACGATCTACCTCGCACGGCTGCGGAACCCTTACGAACCACCGGACGGACCAGCGCATGGCGTCAGTAGTACGTGACATCGATAACACCTGGGAACGCCCCGGCGAGCGGGCACCGCTGATCACCGGCGGGCTCGATCTCACGTCGGTCACGGACGTCGCCTGCGCCCCGTGGGAGGCCCCCAAGCCACCGCGGGCCTGGTACATCGCCTTCGGCTGCTCGATCTTCCTGCTGGTCGTGGTGTTTCATATCGCCCTCGGCATGTTGATCGTCAACGGCGTCGGCGTGTGGGGGGTGAACAACCCGACCGGCTGGGGCTTCGCGATCATCAACTTCGTCTTCTGGGTCGGCATCGGCCACGCCGGCACCTTGATCTCGGCGATTCTCTTTCTGTTCCGCCAGAAATGGCGTACCAGTATCAACCGCTTCGCTGAGGCGATGACGATCTTTGCCGTGATGTGCGCGGGAATTTTCCCGGGCATTCACGTTGGGCGTATCTGGGTCACGTATTGGATGGCGCCGCTGCCCAACCAGATGGCGATGTGGCCGCAATTCCGCAGCCCGCTGCTGTGGGACGTCTTCGCGGTCAGCACGTACGCGATCGTCTCGCTGCTGTTCTGGTACGTCGGGATGATTCCGGACCTGGCGACCTTCCGCGACCGCGCGACGAGCAAAATCAAGCGCGTCCTGTACGGCCTGTTCGCGCTGGGCTGGACCGGCTCCTCCCGCCATTGGCACCGCTTCGAGCGGTCGTACCTGATCCTCGCGGCCCTGGCCACGCCGCTCGTGCTGAGCGTCCATTCGATCGTGAGCTTTGACTTCGCGATCTCCCAGCTGCCGGGGTGGCACACGACGATCTTCCCGCCGTACTTTGTCGCCGGGGCGATCTTCGGCGGCTTTGCGATGGTGCTGACGCTGGTGATTCCGGCGCGGCAGCTCTTCGGACTGCGGAACATCATCACGCTGCGGCACATCGAGAATTGCTGCAAGATTCTGCTACTGACCGCGCTGTTCGTCGGGTACGCCTACGGCATGGAGTTCTTCATCGCCTGGTACAGCGGCAGCCCATACGAAGGCTTCATCTTCAAGACCCGCGCGCTGGGCCCGTACGCCTGGGCGTACTGGACGATGATCGGCTGCAACGTGCTGGCCCCGCAGCTCCTGTGGTTCAAGAAGTGGCGCACGACGCCGTGGCTGACGTTCCTGGTCGCGATGGCGGTCAACGTCGGCATGTGGTTCGAGCGCTTCGTGATCACCATCACGTCGCTGTCGCAGGACTTCCTGCCCGCGAGCTGGCACTATTATTGCCCAACGCTCATCGACATTCTGACGCTGCTGGGCAGCTTTGGCCTGTTCTTCACGCTCTTCCTGCTGTTCTGCCGGTATCTGCCGATGGTCGCCATGGCCGAGGTCAAGACGGTCATGCCGATAGCCGACCCCCACGCGCACCCGCACGCCCACGTGCCGCCGACGCGGGCGTTCGATTACAACCCGGACGAGTTCGATGGACCGCCGAATGTGAAGCAGTAGCGTCCGGCCGCCGGACCTGACGATCGCGTGCGCGACGAGAGACAAACGTGAACCAGGGACCCGACAAGACGAACCCGGCCGATGAGCCGCGGCTCCATGCGCTGCTGCTGGAACTCGACTCCCCCGGCGCACTGCTCACCGCCGCCGAGCGCGTGCGCGACGCCGGCTTCACCCGCTGGGACACGCATACGCCCTACCCGGTCCATGGCATCGATAACGCGATGGGCACCCGCCGCACGCGTCTGCCCTGGATCGTCTTCGTTTTCGGCCTGGTGGGATGCATCGGCGGCCTGCTCCTGCAATGGTGGACCAACGCGACGTCCGGCGCCGCCTTCGCGTTCGTCCCGACCTTCGGCCAGGGCTACAACTACCTCGTCAGCGGCAAGCCGGAGTTCAGCCTGCCCGCTAATATCCCCATCATCTTCGAAACGACCGTCCTGCTTGCCGCCCTGGCCGCCGTCTTCGGCATGCTCGCGCTGAACAACCTGCCCCGCCACCACCACCCGCTGTTCAATGCCCCGCGTTTCCGGCGGGTGACGGCGGACCGCTTCTTCATCGCCATCGACGCCGCCGATCCACGCTTCGACGCGGACCGGGCCCGGGCCCTGCTCGATTCGCTCGGCGGGCTGGAAGTTGAAGAGGTCTATGATGCGCCCGGATCCGCGCGGCTGCCGCAGTGGCTCGTCATCACGATCATGATCGTGGTGAGCCTCGCCCTGCTGCCGCCCCTGCTGGCGGCCAAGGCGCGCCTGTCGAAATCCGACCGGCCACGAATCCACCTGATTCACGACATGGACAACCAGGAGCGCTTCAAAGCGCAGCAGGCGCACCCGCTCTTCGCCGACGGACGCGCCATGCGCCCGACGATTCCCAATACGATTGCCCGCGACGACACCTTGCCCGATCCGCATCTCGACGCGGGCCGCGGGGAGGACGGGTGGGCCACGGCCTATCCGCCCCGCCTTGACATCACTGTCGATTTCGTCCGCCACGGCCAGGCCCAGTTCAACATCTTCTGCGCCTCCTGTCATGGAATCGGCGGCGCCGGTGACGGCATCATTCATCAACGGGCCCTCCGGCTCGACGAGCCCGGCTGGATCGCACCGACCGTGCTCGTGAGCGACCTGGTTCGCGAGCGGGAGCTGGGCCATATTTTCAATACGATTGCCGCCGGCATCCGCAGCATGCCGCCGCACGGCGACCAGATTCCGCCCGCCGACCGCTGGGCCATCGTCGCCTACATGCGCGCCCTCGAGCTCAGTCAGCACGCCGCGCGGGAGGACGTGCCGCCTGAGAAACGTACGGAGCTTCAGCCGTAGCAGGCACATGAACCAATGACAACGTCCGCCGACATCACAAGCGAATCCCGCCGCCTGACCAGCACCGGGCCGCTCGGCCCCGCGGCCGCCATTGCCGGCGTCGCGGGCCTGGCGGTCGGCGTGCTCTTCGGCCTGCGCGACGGCTGGGACGTCTTCTTTCGCTCGTACCTGCTCAACTACACGTTCGTCCTCAGTCTCGCGCTGGGGGCCCTGTTCTTCGTCCTGCTCCAGCACATCACCAAGGCCGGCTGGAGCGTGGCACTCCGCCGCCTGGCCGAGCTCATCGCCGCCACGCTGCCGCTGCTGGCGGTGCTCTTTCTGCCGCTGCTGATTCCGGTCGTGCGCGGCATGGCCGGCGTCTATGAGTGGGCCGACCCGCACGCCGCCGGGCACGATACAACCGGCCTGCTGGCCCACAAACAGCCCTATCTCAACGTGCCGTTCTTCATCGCCCGCTGCGTGATCTACTTTCTCGTCTGGGTGCTGCTGGCCCGCCATTTCCTGCGTCAATCGGTTGCCCAGGATGCCACCGGCGACCCGCGCCACACGCTTGCCATGCAATGGTGGAGCGCGCCCGGCCTGCTGCTCTACGGCCTGACCGTCACGTTCTTCGCGATTGACGCGCTGATGTCGCTCAATCCCCACTGGTTCAGCACCATCTGGGGCGTCTACTTCTTCTCCGGCTGCCTCGTCGGCTTCTTCGCCTTCCTGGCCCTCGTTGTCTGCGGCGTGCAGCGCAGCGGCCGGCTGGCCCGCTCGATCACGGTCGAGCACTACCACGACCTCGGAAAGCTCGCCTTCGCCTTCGTCGTATTCTGGGCCTACATCGCGTTCAGCCAGTACATGTTGATCTGGTACGCCAACATCCCCGAGGAGACGGTCTGGTACCGGCCGCGCCAGGGCGACGGTTGGTGGGTCGGCGTGAGCCTCCTGCTCCTGGCCGGCCACTTCGTCGCCCCGTTCCTGGCCCTGCTGTCGCGCTGGCCCAAGCGCCGCAAGGGGACGCTGGCCGTCGCCGGCGTATGGCTGTTGGCCATGCACTGGCTCGACCTATACTACATTGTCATTCCGCGGCCGGCCGGCCACGACCACGCCGCCGCCCCGCTCCACGTCAGCGACGTGGCGCTGTTTGTGGGGCTGGGCGGCCTCTTCCTGGCCGCCCTGCTGCGGCTACTGACCCGCTATCCGTTGATCCCCGAGCGCGACCCGCGGCTGGCCGATTCGCTGGCCTTCGAGAACATCTGAGGAGCGGCATGAGCGGCGACGGCGACCCACGCTCGACGACGACCATCCTGGCCGGCCTGATCAGTGTCATCCTGCTGCTGACGCTGGTGCTGTTCGCAGTCGTCCTGTTCCTCCACACACAGGCCTACGAGGACCAGCGCAAGCTCTACGAGCCCAAGTACCAGGAGCTCGCCGACCTCCAAGCCGCGCAGCGCGACCAGATCAGCCGGACGCGCGTCATCGATGCCGCCGCCGGCGTCTACGCGATCCCGATCGACGACGCGATCGTCCTGTACGCTCGGCGACAGAAATCCGCGTCCACCCCGACTACAGTAGAGCAGACCGGGGACGACCCGAACGCGCCGGAGTAGTGGAGCCGATTGGATGACCAAGCACCTTGACCAACTCGCCCTATCCGTCCTGCTCGCCCTGGCCTGCTGCGCCGCGGCCAGCGCCCAGGACCGCATCGAGCCTCTGCCCAAGGACCTCGAACAGGTCGGCATCGACGAGCGCCTCGACACCACGCTGCCACTGGACCTTGAATTCACCGACCACACCGGCAAACAGGTCCGTCTGCGGGAGTACTTCGACGGCCAGACCCCCGTCATCCTCACGCTGAACTACTTCAAGTGCCAGATGCTGTGCACGCTCCAACTCAACGAGCTGGTCGATACGCTCAAGCTGCTCGACTGGGTCGCCGGCGACCAGTTCCAGATCGTTACCGTGAGCTTCAACCCCGAGGAGGGCCACGCCCTCGCGGCGCTCAAGCGCCAGAGCTACCTCAACTACTATGGTAAGCCCGCGGCCGCGGAGGGCTGGCACTTCCTGACCAGCCCCGGCAACCAGCAGAGCATCGACGCCCTGCTCAAGGCCACCGGCTTCCGCATCAAGTACATCCCGGAGACCGGCGAGTACTCGCACGCGGCGGCGCTGATCCTCTGCACGCCCGACGGCCGCATCTCGCGCTACCTGTACGCCTTCCCCTACCCACCCAAGACGGTGCGTCTATCGCTCGTCGAAGCTTCCGAGGGCAAGATCGGCTCGACCGTCGATCGCATCCTGCTGTTCTGCTATCACTATGACGGTCAGGGCTACAGCCTCGCCGCCATGAACTTCGTCCGCGCGGGCGGCGTGCTCTCGCTGGGCCTGGTGGGCGGCCTAGTGCTGATCCTGTGGCGCTTTGACCCCCGCCGCCGCAAGACGGCCCCGGTGCCGGACCCATGACGCCCCGGTTCCCCGCGCTGCTGGCCCAGGCCGGCGAACCCACCACCCCGCCGGCCGACACCTTCTGGCTGCCCGCGCCGAGCGCCACCGCCGCCCCGCACGTCGATACGGCCTTCTACTTCATCTACTGGGTGTCGGTCTTCTTCTTCGTGCTGGTCGTGGCGCTCATGGTGTACTTCGTCATCCGCTATCGGCGCCGCGTCGAAGGCGAGCCGGCCCAGGGCGGTGCGCACCACAACACGGCCCTCGAAATCACCTGGTCGGCGATCCCGCTCGTGCTCGTGGTCGTCATGTTCTACATGGGCTTCCGCGGGTTTATGGACATCGTCAACCCGCCGGCCAACGCGCTCGACATTCACGTCCTCGGCCAGAAATGGACGTGGATCTTCACGTATCCCAACGGCCACGCCGACACCGAGCTGCACGTCCCGGTCGATACGCCGGTCCGCCTGATCCTCACGTCCAACGACGTCATCCACAGCCTTTATGTCCGGGAGTTCCGCATCAAGCGCGACGCCGTCCCCGGCCGGTACAACAAGATCTGGTTCCGCGCCACGCACCCCGGCCGCTTCTGGGCGCTGTGCACCGAGTACTGCGGGCAGCAGCACTCCACCATGCTCGCTCCGGTCGTCGTCCATGAGCCCGGCGGCTATGAGAAATGGCTGGCCGCCGCCGCCGACCCGTTCCAGACGCGCTCGTTCGCCGAGGTCGGCGCCATGCTGCATCAGAAGCGTTGCAGCGGCTGCCATTCGGACGACGGCCGACCGCACGTCGGCCCGACTTTCAAGGACCTCTTCGGCAAGACCGTGCAGTTCACCGACGGCACCGCGGCGGTCGCCGATGAGAACTACATCCGCGAATCCATCGTCAACCCCGCCGTGAAGATCGTCGCCGGCTACCCCAATGTCATGCCGACCTTCAGGGGCCAGCTCAAGGACAACGAGCTCACCGCCATCATCGAATACATCAAGGAACTCAGCGGGGCCGCCACCTCCGTACCCGTGCCCGACCCCGCACCCGAGCCCGCACCATGACCACGCTCAACCCCCCGCCGCCCGCCGCTGTTGACTATCTCAACCACCGCTCCGGCCTGCGCGGCTGGCTGCTTACGCTCGACCACAAGCGCATCGGCGTCATGTACCTCGCTTCGATCCTCGGTGCGTTTCTGCTCGGCGGCATCTTCGGCCTGCTCATCCGCACGGAGCTCTTCAAGTCCACCAAGGTCTTCATCGAGGCCGACACCTACAACCAGTTCTTCACGCTGCACGGCGTGATCATGACCTTCCTGGTCATCATCCCCGGCATCCCGGGCGCGCTGGGCAACTTCGTCCTGCCGATCATGCTGGGCGCCAAGGACCTAGCGTTCCCGCGCCTCAATCTCGCCAGCTATTACCTGTGGGTCGCGGGCGCACTGCTGGCCGTCCTCGCCATCGTCATGGGCAGCCTTGACACCGGCTGGACCCTCTACGCGCCGTACTCGACGACCACCGGCATGGGCGGCGTCGTGCCGGTCCTGCTCGGGGCCTTCCTGCTCGGCTTCAGCTCGATCTTCACGGGCCTCAACTTCATCGTGACGATACACAAGATGCGGCCGCCCGGCATGACCTGGTTCCGCCTGCCGCTGTTCCTGTGGGCGCTCTATGCCACCTCGGTGATCCAGATCCTCGCCACGCCCGTGCTGGGCATCACGCTGCTGCTGCTCATCGCCGAGCGCTCACTGGGCTTCGGCATCTTCGATCCCAACCTCGGCGGCGACCCCGTGCTCTACCAGCACTTCTTCTGGTTCTACTCGCACCCCGCCGTCTACATCATGATCCTGCCCGCCATGGGCATCGTCAGCGAGATCATCTCGGCCCTCTCGCGCAAGCACATCTTCGGCTACCACTTCATCGCCTTCTCGAGCATCGCGATCGCGCTTTTCGGCTTCTTCGTGTGGGGCCACCACATGTTCGTCAGCGGCCAGTCCACACTGCTGACGACCATCTTCAGCCTGCTGACGTACGGCGTCTCGATCCCGTCCGCCGTCAAGGTCTTCAACTGGCTGGCGACGCTGCGCGGCGGCTCGATCTCGCTGCGCACCCCGATGCTCTACGCGCTGAGCTTCATCTTCATTTTCGCCATCGGCGGCCTGACGGGCCTGTTCCTGGGCGCCATGGCCACCAACATGCACCTGCACGACACGTACTTCGTCGTGGCCCATTTTCACTACGTCATGATGGGCAGCACCCTAGTGGCCATGATCGGCGGCATCCACTACTGGTGGCCCAAGATGTTCGGCCGCCTGTACAGCGAGCTCTGGAGCACCATCGCCTGGGCCCTGGTCTTCATCGGCTTCAACGTCACGTTCTTCCCCCAGTTTGTCATGGGCAGCCGCGGCATGCCGCGCCGCTACTGGAGCTACGTGAACCTGGAGGAGTACACCTGGATGCACCAGCTCTCGACGATCGGGTCGTACGTCATGGCCGTCGGCTTCGTCATCACCGCGATTTACCTGGTCCATTCGATTGTCGCCGGCCGCCGGGCGCCGGCCAACCCGTGGGGCGCCGCCACCCTGGAATGGCGCTGTGCCTCGCCGCCGCCGCCGCACAACTTCGACGAGCCGCCGACCGTCGGCGATCCGTACGATTTCCGCGACCTGCGCTATGACCCGGCGCGCGCGGGCTACGTGCCCGCCGCCGGATCGTGAGCCTTCCGGGAGCGAAGCGCCGCTGATGAACGCCCAGACCGGTCAGCCCAACCACGGCCACCCGCCGCACCTGGCCCACCACTTCCACACGCCGGGCCAGCAGTTCCAGTCCGCGGTCTTCGGAATGTGGCTGTTTCTGGCCACCGAGATCCTGCTGTTCGGCGGGCTGTTCTGCGCCTACGCGGTCTATCGCGGCAACCACCCGGAGGTCTTCGTCCACGCCCACCATTACCTCGACAGAAACCTCGGCGCCATCAACACCATCATCCTGCTCATCAGCAGCTTCACGATGGCGGCCGCGGTGTGGGCCGTCCAGCACGGCCGGCAGCGCATGCTCGTCGGTATGCTGGTCGCCACGCTGGTCTGCGCCGGCGGCTTCATCGGCATCAAGGCCGTTGAGTACCAGCACAAATGGCAGCACGGCCTGCTCTGGGGCAAGTACTACCAGCCCCAGCAGCATGACAGCCCCGCCACGACCCCGGCCGAGGAAGTGCCGGCCAGCGCCGAGCCCGCGGCGGAGGTCCCGGCCGCCGCACCGGCCCCGACGGACGACGGTCCGCATGAGACCTTCCGCGCCCCCAGCCCCGGGCCGACCGGCCTGGTGCCGCCGGGCCCGACCACGCCGGAAGAACACGTCCAGGAAGCCCAGAACGTGCGCATGTTCTTCTCCGTCTACTTCGGTATGACGGGCCTGCACGGGCTGCACGTGATCGCCGGCATGATCGCAATTGCCTGGGTGCTGGTCGGCGCGCTCCAGGGTCGGTTCAGCCCGGCGTATTTCACGCCCGTGCCGATGGTCGGCCTCTACTGGCACGTGGTCGATCTGATCTGGATTTACCTGTTCCCGCTATTCTACCTGATTCATTAGCGAGTCCGCCCATGACCACACCTGCCAAGCCCCACGCCCACGCCGAAATCGGCCATCCCGTGCCGATGAAGGTGCTCGCCGGCACGCTGGCGGCCCTGCTGTTGCTCACGGTCATCACGGTGGGGGCAACGTGGGTGGACTTCGGCGCGGTGGCCAACCTGTGGATCGCGCTGATCATCGCGACGATCAAGGCGATTCTCGTGGCGCTGTTCTTCATGCACCTGGCCTATGACCGGCCATTCAACGCCGTCGTCCTGGCGGCCGCCCTGTTCTTCGTGCTGCTGTTCGTCTGCTTCACGCTGATGGACACCCGGGCCTACCAGGACGACATCAGCGCCCACCGCACCGCCGAAACCACGCGTTCCCCGCCTTGACGGCGCACCGACCACCGAGGCGAGGAGCGCAGCCCCAATGGGCAGGCGTTCGTGCCGCAACCAACCAGACCGCTGAGCCGCTACTTCTCCCCGCGCTGGGTTTCCGGACCTCTGTAGTAGTCCTGTGCCTGCCACGCGAAGGCGGCCGCCCGCACCGTCGGCACGTCCGCCGTCAACCACAGCGTGTCCGGATGGTCGTGCACCAGTCCGCCGACCCGCACACCCGCGAAGTCGCGCGCCCAGCGCCCCGCCTCCGCCTGCCCGACAATCTCCACCAGCGACAGCGCCTGCCAGCGCCCCTCCACGTGGAAGCCGATCACCGGCGACTTCAGATCCGGCCCGTCCGGCAGCGGCCGCACGGCAAACAGCAGGTCTTCCGAATCGAGATAGGGCTGGTACGACGTCTTGTACAGCTTGTGCATGCCCGGCCGCGGCGCGAGCACCGTCCCATCCGGGTATCGCGTGCGCCACTGCGACCACGTCACGACCGATACCGGCAACACATCCAACGTCGCGCCGCGTGCCGCCGCCGGCCCGGCAATCGCCCGGAATTGGAGCTGCCCCCACAGGCTTTCACCGCCGCCGTCGGCCTGCCGGTCATAGAGCACGAGGTTCGAGTTGAACACCAGGCCGCTGATTCCCAGCTCGAGCGGCGCGCCCGCCACACGCCGATCGAACACGACCGCGCTGTCGCAGAGCGGGTCAAACGTTATAGCGATCGCCCGCCCGCCCAGCGTGTCATTGACCACCTGGTGCCAGTTCATCAGCCGCACTGGGTAGGCCCGCGCCGCCCCGTTCACCTCAACCGCCAGCACCAGGTCCGTCCCCACCAGGTACTTGCCCTGGTGCCCCCGCCGCAGGTCGCGGTCGTATTCAAGCGTCCGCGCGACTGTCCAGGTCTCGGGCTCAACCAGGGCCGGCAGCGAATCCTTGGCCATCCGCGCCGGCACGAGCAGGTCGCGCGGCACGAAGCACGTCGTCAAATCGAACCCATAGCTCGCCACGTTCCGGCCGTCCCCCACCAGCCGTACGCGCCTGGTCATCCGCTCGCCCCAGTGCACCACAACCAGCGTGCAGAGCACCGCCGCCCCCACCAGCGGCCAGCCGCTGCGGAGATCCAGTAGCCGTCCGGTTGCCGACCGTGGCACGTGCGCGATGTCGCTCACACCTCACCTCCAGCCCGGTCGAGCAGCATAAGCGCCAGCAGGACCGGCAGATAGATCACACTCGCCACGAACAGACGCCGCGCCGCCCCCGTGCTCCGCTGCCGCTCCAGCGCCACCCCCGCCGCGAGCAGCCCCGCCCACAGAACGATCGCCCCGCCCGCGTACACCCACCCCGTCACCCGCACCCCCGTCAACATCAGCGTGAGCGGCAGCAGTGTCAGCGAGTACAACAGTACCAGGTATGTTGTGAAGTGTCCGCTCACGTCGATCACGGGCACCATCAGGAAACCGCCCCGCGCGTAGTCCGCCCGGTGCAGCCAGGCCAGCGCCAGGAAGTGCGGAACCTGCCAGACGAACAGAATGCCGCCGAGAATCCACGCTCCGATGCCAATCTGCCCGGTTGCCGCGACCCAGCCGATCACCGGGGGGATCGCCCCCACCACCGCGCCGATCAGCGTATTCAGGGGGCTGCGGATCTTGAGCGGCGTATAGACAAGCACGTAAATCAGCAGTGTCGCCAGCGCCAGCAGCCCCGGCGCCAGCCCCACGCCGCCAATCAGCAGCGACGGCCCGGCCAGCCCGCTCGTCAGCCCAAACGCCAGCGCCGCCGGCGCGCTCAGCCGGCGCGCGGGCAGCGGCCGCCGCCGCGTCCGCACCATGCGTTCGTCCCGCGCGACCTCCCACCATTCGTTCAGCGCGTTCGCCCCCAGCGCCGCCAGCGCCGTCCCCACCACCGTATAGAGCAGCCGCGTCCACGCCATGCCCGGCGGCACCGCGAGCGCGTAGCCCACCGTCGTCGTCGTCACCACTAGCACGCTCAGTCGCCACTTGCCCAGCTCCAGGCAGATCGCGATGTTCGCACGGAGCTGAGCCGCCGCGCCCGGTCGTGCCGTTGAGGCCACGGAGTCCATCAGCCCGTCAGACATGCCACACTCCCATACGCCAATTGTAGTCGTCCCGCGCGGCGCCGCGAGTCCTCCGGGCGCCGTGACTGCCTCTCCTCCCGTGGCTATACTCCGCACGACAAAACCAACTTCTTCAATTCACCATGAAACCGAACACCATCAGCGACGACCCACACTCCGCCGCCGTTCTCACCCTCGGCTTTGCCACGACCGTCGCCGTGTGGACGGTAGGCTATTTCTGCCGCCTCTTCGGCCCGGCCGTGCCGGCGCCCCTGCTGTTCGCGCTTATGCTCGCCTGCCTGCTGGCCGGCGGCGTGCTGGCCGGACGCTACACGGACGACGGCGTCCGCCGCGGGCTGTATGTCGGCCTGCTCGCCGGCCTGATCAACCTCCTGATCGTCGGCAGCCTGATCGGCGGCGAGACCCCCACCGAAATCAAGCGCGGCGCGATCTTCTGGGTGCCCGGAACGCTCGCAGTCTCGGCTCTGGTCACCTCAATTGGTGCCGCACTGGGCGCGCGCCGCCGGGCACACCACGTGCAGCCCGACTGGTCCGGCCTGTTCGCGCTCTGCGCCGTCGCCGCCACCGTGGTGCTGCTGGCTGCCGGCGGCCTGGTCACGGGTTTCGGGGAGGGCCTGGCCGTCGTCGATTGGCCCAATACCGAGGGGTACAACATGTTCCTGTACCCGCTCGCCCGCATGACCGGCGGCGTCTACCTGGAACATGCCCACCGCCTGCTTGGCTCCCTGGCCGGCCTGACCGTGCTCGTGCTGGCCGTCCACACCCACCGCACTGAGCCGCGCCGCTGGGTCCGCAGTCTCGGCTGGCTGGCACTGCTCCTGGTCATCACGCAGGGCATCCTCGGCGGCCTCCGCGTCACCGGCCGTTTCACCCTCAGCACCCATCCCGACGACACCGACCCGAAGGTCGTCCTGGCGATCGTGCACGGTGTCTTGGGGCAAATCGTGTTCGTCACGCTCGTGGCGCTCGCCGCCGCCCGGACGCGCGCCTGGCGCGCCTCCGGGCCACCGGCCGACGCCCCCGCCGCCGGCACCGACCGCGTGCTGACCAGCGTGCTCATCGCGCTGCTGGTCATCCAATTAGTACTGGGCGCGCTGGTCCGCCACTTCACGTGGGCGCTGGCGCTGCCGATGGTGAGCTACGGCCTTGACCTTACGCCGGCCCAACTCAAGACCTATGGCACGTCGGCTCTGCACCTGCATATCATGCTGGCCGTGTTCGTCGTGCTGGCCGCCCTGGCCGTCGGCGTGCGGTCGTGGGGGTCTCAGCAGACGCCGGCCGTCCTGCGGCGGCTCGGTTCTAAGCTGCTGATTCTCGCTGGGCTCCAGACCGCGCTCGGCGTCGCAGCCCTAATCGTCACCAGTGGGGATGCCAAAGATCAAGGCCCCGGCGCGATCCACGTTGCGATCACTACGGCCCACCAGCTCACCGGGGCCGCCCTCCTGGCCCTTGCCTCCCTGCTGCTCGTGTGGAATTGCCGCCTGCTGCGAACGCCGGCGAAGTCGGCCACCACCGCGCACTCGGCTCCAGGTTAGTTCCAGCGCCCTCCCCCGCGACGGCCCTTGCCGACCGGCGTCGGTACCGGACATCGCGCATGCTCATCCTCGCACAACGGCCACGACCAAGGCCGGGCCACAACCTTCAGGCATGAGGGCCAGAGCCTAGCAGGAAGCGGCTCTGGAAGTAGAGCAAGGACGGGAACAGCGTGCTCTTGGCGTGCGGTCTAACGCCTTCGCGAATACCCAACAGTGGGTGGAGAATCACGAGCTTCCAGCACACTAACAGTATTGTTAGTGGAGTCGCCGGCTAACCTGCGCGCCGCTGTACACAAGGGCTGTACGCCACAACTCAACAGGTATTACACGACAATTCCGACTGGCAAACTCGCCGTTTCACCGTACGCGTATGGGCCCCCCGGCACAAGTGCCTGGTCACCACTCGCTATGGACACAAGCATACAGCCAGAAGCGGGTGTGTGGGCTGAACTTGAGCGGCGACGGATAATTGGTGTTGCCATTGGCGCAATTCTTAGGGTATAATCCTTTATCGGATGGGCTTGGCTCGGCGTCTGGGCTTTGTCCGGCGTGGCCGTGCTAGGCCGCCGAACCATCCGACATTTCGCGCTCGCTGGCGGACGTATCTCTGACGTGGGCGGGCGTGGTTCATTTCGTAGGAGAGGTGGAAGGTCCAGCAATGGTCGGGGACTGCGTTCCTAAGACTGGCAGCGCCGGGACAACGAATGTGTCGACCGTACCGGACTCGCGAGCGGCGGGAACGTTGCGGCGGCCTTCGGCCAGACCGCGCGCGATGCACAGGCATGGCGACATTTGCTACACAACATGTAGCAATTGCAACGGTCGCCTGCTGAACGGCTGTATCACCAATGTGATCGTTCGGGGAATTGGCGACACGTACGATCCGAGAGGCTGTCTGCGCAGCGATGGCGACCATGCGGACGTGTTTGCCACCCTGGTTCCGGCTGGCTCTTCTTCGCCGGCGCTGAGTATGTACTTAACGGGCACGCGGAGCCAGCGCGTCGCCGCCCGTGTAAGCCGGGAGGACAACCATATCTCTGAGCATGCTGAAAAGCACAATCTTATTGGCGGTGTTGATGCCCCGCTGACGCTGGATAGCGCGGCGTCGCCGACGGCAATTCTCGCGTTAGCGCGGACGCGCGTCGGCCATGCATTCGCGCCGGCGTGTGGTCTGTGGGCGCCGGCAAGCGTCCTGCGGCCCTGGCAGCCCGGCGTTCCGCGCTGCGGTCGCCTGGCCGCGCGGGCTGCCACGACTGCGACGCGCGCCTGGGCACGCTTCTACTGGAGATGCTGCATGAGTATGCCTGCGTGAAGACGTGGGTTGACTACGCCTACGCTGACAAGGAGGCCATGGGCAACTGTTTGGCCGACCAGGTCGATACTGGCGGCCAAGTGTCTCTGGGTCAAAGAGCAGTCGTTGTCCCTCGCGGCGTGACTAACCCAAAGCGAGCGACAACTTTGACACACTGTCGATGCACGGTGTCTTGGACGGGAAAGATGATGGCATC